>JBBKWB010000098.1:0-44459 GCA_037968755.1 Woeseia sp. | reverse complement strand
AAAGAGCGGAGCGATCCCGTGTCGGATGACGAAGCGTCGCAGGAGTCAGAACATGAAAGCTAACAACAGACGAATTGGAATACTGCGAGCCGGCGTGATTCTCGCTGCGCTCGTGGTGTGTACAAATTCCGCTTTGGCGCAGGACGATGGTCCGGACTGGAATAATCTGAACGCCGATCAGCAAGAGGTGTTGGCACCCTATGCTGAAAACTGGAGTTCGCTGGATGGCGCGCGCCGCGCGCGCCTTGCAGAAGGCGCAAATCGTTGGACTGAAATGTCCGGCGAACAACGTGATGCAGCGCGCCAGCGCTTCACACAGTGGCGGCAACTAAGCGACGAACAGCGCGAAGCCATTCGTGATCGTTACCAGCAGTTCACGCGCTTGCCGCGCGATGAGCAATCCCGTATCCGCAATAATTTTCAACGCTTCCGCAGCATGTCGCCGGAACAGCGTCAGCAATTGCGCGATCGCTTCCGCAACATGTCACCGGAACAACGTGATCAACTTCGCGACCGCATGCGCCAGCGCGCCATGCAGCGCCAGAAAGCCCGGGATCGTCGCCAGCTACGGCAGTAGTCAATGACAAACCATTAATGGGGTCGAACCACTTTTTCCAAAAAGGGGTCAATAAAGGGGTCGCAATAAAGGGGTCGAACCAGTTTTTCGCGTGCGGACTGATCAGCAAAAAACTGGTTCGACCCCTTTATCGCGGTTCGACCCCTTTATCGTGTGGCTAGCGCTTCAGAGTGTCGCATAGCTTTGCGAGCGCGGCTCCCCAGAGGATGCTGTTGGCGATGAAGGTCGTTGCGTTTAGCCAGTAAACGGACGAGTTCGTCAGGTGCATTACCAGCAGCCAGGGCGACGCCAGCAACTGTGTGATGGCGTTCTGCGGGCAGCTTGCCGCGTAAAAAGTATCGAAACAGGGACTCGACAGCAGAATGATCGCGAGCAGGTGAGCGCCAGCCCATAGGTAAACAGCCGGTTGCCTCAGGCTCGTGATAAGCCTCAGGAAGACTGGCGGCATATGCAGTGATTGTTCGGGATAGTAAGAAGCCGGATACGTATTCGAAATTGATTATACGTATCCGGCAATCTGTTCCAGCCAGCCAGTCTCTGCAGAAACTGCATTGATGCAGTTCCAGTTAAGTTGATTACAGCGATTTCACCGCTGCAATCAATTCGGATGCCATCGCCTGTCCATCACCGTAAAGCATGCGCGTCTGATCGAGGAAGAACAGAGCATTCTCGATGCCGGAGAAACCGGCGCCCTGGCCACGCTTGATCACAATCACGTTTTTCGCTTTATCCGCATTGAGAATCGGCATGCCATAAATCGGGCTGGACGGGTCAGTTCGCGCGACTGGATTCACAACGTCATTCGCGCCGATAACCAGGGCCACATCCGCAGTTGCAAACTCTGCGTTGATCTCGGTCTCGTCGTAAATAATGTCGTAGGGTACGCCGGCTTCAGCGAGCAATACGTTCATGTGACCCGGCATGCGTCCGGCGACGGGGTGAATAGCGAACTTCACATCCACACCGCGATCAATCAGTAACTGAGTCAGTTCCCAGACCTTGTGCTGCGCCTGTGCCACTGCCATGCCGTAACCAGGAACGATCAGCACCTTGTTCGCGAACGCCATCATCACGCCAACATCGGATGCTTCAATGGGTTTCATGCTGCCGCCGGCGTCATTCGTTACGGCTGCCACACCCGTATCACCGAAGCCGGAGAACAGTACGTTGCCAAGTGAGCGGTTCATCGCCTTGGCCATCAATTGCGTCAACAGGGTGCCCGCGGCGCCGACCACGGTGCCGGCGATGATCATCGCTGCGTTTTGCAGAACGAAACCCTCGAATGCAACCGCGAGGCCGGTAAGGGCGTTATACAGAGAGATGACAACCGGCATATCGGCACCGCCAATTGGCAGGGTCATCGTTACACCCAGTATCAGCGCGAGGGCGAAAAATATCGTTACGGTGCCGACGCCCGCGTGCTGGAATGCGATCACACCCGCAAAGCCCAGGGTGACGACAAGCAACACGAGGTTGAATACTTGCTGGCCCGGAAAACGTACCGTCGATTTCATCAAGCCCTGGAGTTTGGCGAATGCAATCAGGCTACCGCTGAATGAAATGGCACCAATGAGCCCGCCCAGCACAGCCAATATGCCGAATGTCAGACCGTGATCCTGGCCGCCGAATAACTCGACAGCCGCAATGGCCGCTGCTGCGCCACCGCCCATTCCGTTGTACAGCGCGATCATTTGCGGCATGTCGGTCATAGCGACTTTCTTGCCGCTGACCCAGGCGAGGATGCCGCCAAGCGCGATCGCAACCGTCATCAGTCCGTAATTGCTCATGCCGGGATACAGGAACGTGATCAACGTTGCGACCACCATGCCTGCACCAGCCCAGACAATACCGGTGCGCGCCGTGACCGGCGAACTCATGCGTTTCAGGCCGAAGATAAACAGGATAGCGGCGAGGAAATAGCTGGCTTCGATCAAGCCGCGAACAGAAATAAAATCTGTCATTTCTTCGCTCCCTTGCTGCTCTTGAACATCTCGAGCATGCGCTCCGTCACCACATAGCCACCAACAGCGTTGCCGGCAGCCAGCGCCACACCGATAAAGCCGATAGACATTTCAAGAGTCGTGTCAGCCCTGCCCAGTGCGACCATTGCGCCGACCAGGACGATACCGTGCACGAAATTCGAACCGGACATCAGTGGCGTGTGCAGGATAACGGGCACGCGACCTATGATTTCGTGACCAACAAATGCGGCCAGCATGAATATGTACAGCGCTACGAATCCATCGATCATCAGGCCGCTCCCCCTTCGATTTGTTCACGAGTTGGTTCATGCACGATCTTGCCGTCGCGGGTCAGCGCGGATTTTGCGAATACCTCATCGTCCCAGTCGATCTGTAACTCGCCATCCTTGATGGCGGGCGAAATGAAGTTGAACAGGTTGCGCGCGTACATTTCACTGGCATGCCTGCCGAGTTTGGCGGCGAGGTTGGTCGGGCCGACAATTTTGACGCTGTTTTTGATCACGGTCTCGCCGGCAACAGTCAACTCACAATTGCCGCCGGTCTCGGCCGCAAGGTCGACGATGACGGCGCCCGGCTTCATCGCTGCAACCGCTTCAGCAGAAATAATTCGCGGTGCGGGCCGGCCTGGAATGGCTGCCGTTGATATGACCACATCCGATACCGAGATTTCCTTGTCGAGCGCGGCCTGCTGTTGCGCCTTTTCCTCGGCCGTCAGTTCGCGGGCGTAACCGCCCTCGCCATCTGCCGAGACGCCAGTCTCTACAAATTTCGCACCCAAAGATTGAATCTGCTCTTTGGTGGCACTGCGCACGTCATACGCCTTGACCACTGCGCCGAGCCGCTTGGCAGTGGCAATAGCCTGCAGGCCCGCAACACCAGCGCCAATGATCAGCACTTGCGCCGGGCGTATCGTGCCAGCGGCCGTAGTCAGCATAGGAAAGAATTTGTCGAGCGTAATGGCGGCAATCAACACCGATTGGTAGCCGGCGGCAGCTGCCTGCGAGGACAAGACGTCCATACTCTGGGCGCGCGATATCCGTGGAATCAGTTCCATCGCAAAGCCCGTCAGGTTCTTTCGTGTAAGCGAGCTGACGAGGTCGCGGTTGTTGTGCCCGTGCATGACTCCGGCTACAGCAGTGCCGTCCTTAAGTTGGTCGACGACGGACGCAATGGGCGGCTGCACGGTCATAAGCAGCTGGCACGCGCTAAGTACTCCGGCTGCGTCAGTGAACTGCACATCTTTGTATTCTTCGTCATGCAGCTGTGAGCCATCTCCGGCGCCGCGTTCCATAATGACGGCGACCCCGAGTTTCTGCAGTTTGGCTGTGATCTCTGGTGTCAGGGCTACGCGGGTTTCGCCCTCATGCGTCTCTTTCAGCACGCCAACGGTAAGCGCCATCGTTTGTCTCCAGGGGAAGGTATCCGAATTTACTATGAGGTCTATAGTGCTGTCTGATCACGTTTATTGCCTGGTCTCGCCCCAAGTCTGGCTGAAAAGTGCGGTAATCTCCGCATAAAACCCCGCGCGCATAATGACATAGCGAGCTGTAATCGCAAACTCTGGGGCCGGTATTGATTTTTACGTGCCGTACTGCAAACTAAGGCAAGGCCCATACGGGCTGTTAGGGGTACTGCAAGATGTTGTCAGGCGCCGCCTCCGATATATCCCAGCAGGTTCTGCGAACCGATGTGTCCGGGATGCCACTCGAGTGGATCGACTACCGCGAAGCGGTCAGGTTGTACCACACCGAGCAGGTTGCCTATGCCTGCGGAACCCATCTCTATACGATTTGCGGTGGCTGCTGTGCCCAAACCGGTCGCCAAAGCCGCATCGATGTCAGCTCAATTATTGCGACGCACGGTACCAGTCAGGGACATGCGTATGTGCATGAGAAATACACGCCACCGCTAAACAATCGCACACTGTTCAAGCGCGACGCCAACTTGTGCCTTTACTGCGCTTTGCGTTTTCCGACCCGTGAATTAACCCGCGATCACATTACGCCGTTGTCGCAGGGCGGCCTCGACGTTTGGAATAACGTCGCCACCGCTTGCCGCCGTTGCAATAATCATAAAGGCGGACGCACGCCGGAACAGGCTGCGATGCAACTGATTGCGGTACCGTTTACGCCAACGTACGCCGAGTACATTTATCTTAAAGGTCGCCGTGTACTGGCCGACCAGATGCAATACCTGCTTGCTCACATTCCGCGGTCCAGCCCCCTGCACGCGAGGCTGACTGACCATCTTTCCGAAGGGGTGAGCATTTTCGATGAGCCTCAGCACGTGGAATATGCGGATGCCGAATGCAGTATTTAATTGATGGCAGTGTGTATGTGTTTCGCGCCTGGTTCTCCATGCCGGACGACATGCAGGACGACGATGGTAACCCGGTCAATGCCTTGTACGGTTTTTGCCGCTTTCTCGGCGACTTCATGGAGCAAGTGCGCCCGGAACACATTGCTGTCTTGTTTGACGAAAGCCTGAGTAAATCATTCCGCAGCGAGATATACCCAGAGTACAAAGCGAACCGCGATCCCGCGCCACCCGAGCTCAAACGCCAGTTTGGATTATGCCGCCAGTACGTGCGAGCACTCGGCTTGATGGAATGCGCACACCCGCAATATGAAGCAGATGATTTGATTGGCACCCTTGTCACAGAAGGCCGTGCTAATGGCATGCCTTCAACGATAGTCAGTCGCGACAAGGACCTTGCCCAGCTCGTCTCAAAGACAGATGTCTTTTGGGATTTTTCCGGCAGGGGGCAGATCGGCTACGAACAAATTCCGGAAGTCTTCGGCGTATGGCCGGAACAGATTGCTGACTTTCTCGCGCTTGCCGGGGACGCCGTGGACAACATTCCAGGCGTGCCGGGCGTCGGTAAAAAGACCGCGGCTGCGTTACTCCAGCATTTCGGCAGTCTCGATAAAATTTACGCTAATCTCGGCGACGTGAGCGATGTTACGGTGCGTGGCGCCAAGACCCTCGGTGCAAAACTGGAGTTACATCGACCGGCCGCCATGCTGGCGCGACAGCTAACCGGCATCGCCTGTGACGTAAGTATTGAGCGCGCGGCCTATGGTTTGCGGCCGCAAGCACCGAAACTCGGTGCGATTAATGCGCTGTTTGACAGTGCCAACTTCGGCACGGCGCTACGCCGCCAGGCGGAACGCGTCGCCGATCTGCGCTAAACCGTACCGGCTGGGCCGTACACTGGCTCATCTTCCTCAACGAGGTACGGCTCCCCGAGAAAGTCTTCGTCAAACAAATATAAACGTGTGCCCTCGGGCGCCAGCAGCACCGTGAACGCGCCTTCGAAGCCCGGAAACTTCTGCGCGCGAAATCCATGCCGTTCGATGGTTTCCTGAACCGCGCGTCGGTCCGGGCACTTGAAACAGATAGCGGGCCTATCGAGCGCGATGCTTTCGCTCAGACCCAGTGACATGCCGCCGGCGTCAAACCGAATATGCGTCGTGGGTTCTTCGCGAAGTTGTTTCAGGTGCGGCGCGAGCGGTGCCCAGAAGCGTCCCGCATGCAATGCGTCACGCGTAGGCAAGGTCAGTTCGAAAAAGCTGCCGCAAACCGAATCAGTGCAGTTTTCAGGTGGTGGCGAAAACGTACGCGCTTCAATGAGCGCGATGTTATGCCCGTCGGTGTCCACAAAGTGCAGCTCGTTAAAGACGTCGTCGTCAAGTTGCATAAAGGTGAACTCAAAACCGTGGTCCGTCATTGCGAGCGCATGTCGCCCCAGTTCCGGCTGCACAAAAGTCAAGGTGGGTGACTCCATCTCACGATTGTGCAAACCAATGACGAGATCGCCATCGCTGACCACAGCGTAGGCATGTGGCCAGACCTCGCTCGCTTGCAACTCGCTAAAGCCTAATGCTTTATAAAAGCTCAGCGAATGCAGAAGATCGGGCGACTGCACACTGATTTCAAGCCAGCGTCCGAGCATCTAGCGTCCTGTCCGACTGATTCGCATACCGGCAGCGGTTGCTACGCGGATTCTGGCGGGCCACGCCTTGTGGCAGCTCATTCTGCCGACTCTGAATACCTGCGAATTAGTCGGGAAGGACACTAGTTTTTTGCGCCCATTTCGCGGGCCCGGCGCATGCTGCGATCAAGTTGGTTCGCAGCCTCTGATACGCTCCAGTCGGTAGAGGCCTCCGGCCAGCCTGCAACATTTTTCTCAATCAGCCTGCTGAGGAACGAGATGTGGTCATCACGCGCGTTGAGAGCTGGAATGTAGCGCAATACGCCGCCGCCGCTCGCCGAAAATAATTCGGCATTTTGCAGCTTGATTTCTTCGAGTGTCTCCAGGCAATCGGCGGAAAAGCCGGGGCAAACCACGTCGATGTCGGCGACGTTTTCTTGTCCCCACTGCTCGAGCAACTTGTCGGTATACGGTTGCAACCAAGGATCGCGGCCGACGCGTGACTGGAAGCTGATCGCCCACTCATCATCCTGAAGCTCCAGGGCGGCGGCGGCGAGCCTCGCGGTTTTCTGGCACTGGCAATGGTACGGGTCGCCGTCCTCCAGCATTTTTTGCGGCAATCCGTGGAAAGAGAACAACAACTTTTGCCCGCTGCCTTCACGATCGCGATAGTCACGAATGCTGGCAGCCAATGCCGCGATGTAGCCGGCCGCGTCGTGGTAATGGTTGATGAATCTGAGCTCGGGAACCCAGCGGCGTTTGCTGAGTAAGCGACTGACGTCGGCAAAAACCGAGCCTGTGGTTGAATTCGCATACTGCGGGTACAGCGGCAATACCAGTATTCGCCGCACGGACTGCTGGTGCAGGCGATCCAGAGCGGATTCTATGGATGGCTCACCGTAGGACATCGCCAGTTCGACATGCACCGCGCCGGACAAGCGCGCGGACAGCTTTTCTGCAATTCCGGAGGCAATATCCCGGCAGTGCAGTAACAGTGGTGAGCCCTGCTCAGTCCAGATCTTCTGGTAGGCCTCTGCCGTGCGTGCCGGTCGGACACGCAAAATGTAGCCATGCAGTATCAGCCACCACAGTGGCCTTGGCAGTTCCACAACCCTCGGATCAGACAGGAATTGCGCCAGGTAGCGACGGACAGCGCTCGTTGTTGCGGCGTCGGGTGTACCGAGGTTAACCAACAGGACGCCTAGCGACTCAGGGGTCCCATGCTCGTATGCGGGCGCTGACGCAAATCTCGGCATGTTAATCGGTACTTCCCTAGCTGTATCGCAAGTCGTTGACGGACATTACTAAAATGCTGCCACCTGTGCCACCGATGGCTTACCATTGCGGCTCGATGAACGCGGGATTCAGCATGGCCACAACAGACAACAAGCCAACAGTAGAGCAACACCAAAGCGCGCGCTGGCGGTTGCTTCGCGACATTGGCGTGTTGCAGGTCAAGTTGATCGTCGACGGCTTTCGCGACCTGATCCTGGTACCGCTATCGCTGATTGCAGGCGCTGTCGGTCTCATGCGCGGCGGTTCCCGGCCCGGTCAGGAGTTTTACGACCTCCTGCGTGCCGGCAAGCAGAGCGAGCGCTGGATCAACCTGTTTGGCGCGGTCGACGCGCAGGAAGAAGAGGCGGGCGCTTCGGCCGATGAGACGGACCTGGATCAGATGGTGGGTCGCATCGAAACCTTTGTTGTCGACGAATACCGCCACGGCCACATCAGCAAGCAAGCCAAGGAAAAGCTCGACCGGGCCGTAGAGCGCCTGCAAAAGGCGGCGGGCCGCAACGCGTAGCCAGACTAGTTTCTTTCGATGTCGCGGCCGGAGATCAGATCATCGATTGAAGGTGGCGGATGATCCGGCCCCATTTGTCCGGCTTTCAGGCGGACAATGTATTCGCGGTATGCGCGCATCGCCTGGTAGCCAAAGATCCACAGAATCGGCAGGTTGGCGTAAATGACAACGCCCAGCCCGATGCCTGTCAGGTTATCGAGATCGCTGCTCGTCTGAATATGCCCCAGCGTCGCGATGAAGATGAGGCTGCAGTAGAAAAGCCGAAACGGCAGTACACCGCGGTTCCCGAACATGTGCACCGCGCCCTGCTCGCCGTAATAGCCCCAGGCGATGATTGTTGACACGGCAAACAGCCACGAGCCAATCGTAATAAGCCATTTGCCGAGACCGGGTTTGACGGAATCAAATGCTTTCGCGGTCAGGGTTGCGCCCACGTAGTCTCGATACAGGCCGCCGTCGAGATTGCGTGGCCGGGTTGCTCCGGTATAGCTGTTCCATTCGACGATGTAGCCAGCGTTTGCCGTACGCACTGTACCGGGGTGGCGGTGCAGGTTCTGGTCGTTGCTTGTGTTTTTGTCGGCGCTGATCACCATCATGACCGGCTCGCCGTCACGCCAATCGCCCGCAGGCAGCGGGGTATCGGCGATCAGCCATTTGCCATCACCGGCCGTGACCATTGGCGGTGACGTGAACATTACATCCGGCGCACGATTCCAGATGCCGGTCGACAGGATGATAAGTGCAGTAAACGTGCACACCACGATGGTATCGATGAATGGTTCGAGAGCAGCAACCAGGCCTTCACGAACCGGCTCATCGGTCTTGACTGCCGAGTGTGCGATCGCAGAGGCGCCTTGACCGGCTTCGTTGGAAAAAATGGCGCGCTTCATTCCGAACAGGAATGCCGATGCAACCGTGCCACCGATAAAGGCACCGCTTGCTTCTGTGGGCGTAAAAGCCGAGGTGATGATCAGTAGCAACATGCCTGGTACTTCACTCGCATGAGTGAAGAGCACGAAAAAGCCGGCGATGATATAGAAGAAGATCATGACCGGAACCAGTACGCCGGTTACCTTGCCAATCCGCTTGATCCCGCCGATCAATACCGCGCTGACAACCAGGGTAAGGATGAGGCCAGTAATCCAGCCGCTGACGCCGAAGTACTGGTTCGTGACATCCGCCACATTCCACGCCTGAAACATGTTGCCGCCTGTCGACGCGGACATGATGACGCAAATAGAAAACACTACGGCCAGCAACTTGCCGAGCCAGGCCAGTTCCGGTTTCAGTTTTTTCAGCGCATTGTCGGCAACCCACATTGGGCCGCCATGCGGGTTGTCCGGGTCATCCGTGTTGCGATAGAGCATCGACAACGTGACCTCGGTCAGCTTGATCGCCATGCCGAAGAAGCCAATCACCCACATCCAGAAGATGGCCCCTGGGCCGCCAAGCGCTATGGCCAGTGCCACGCCGCCGATGTTACCGAGGCCGAGCGTGCCGGACAGTGCGGCCGACAAAGCCTGGAAATGATTGATCGCGCCGGGATCTGCTGCGTCGTCGTAAACGCCGCGAATTACTTTCGGTGCATGGACTAATGCGCGGTACTGGCTGAATCCGCTCCACAAGGTGAACAGCAAACCTGTGCCGGCGATGATGAACAGCCACGTTGTATTCCACAGCACCGAATTGATCGATGCCAGAATTTGGCTGAGATCACCCATTGCTGCTCCCCCGAGCGTTGCTCGCTTGTCGTTATTCTAGTGGCGTTGCGAGCAGTAAACCGGTAACGATGTGCGCGTCAGGCGGCTTCCAGAATCGCGGTTACGCCCATACCGCCCGCGGTGCAGACGGAGATCAAGCCGCGCCCCGAGCCCTTTTCTTCCAGTAGTTTTGCCATGGTGCCAACGATACGGGCGCCCGTCGCGGCGAACGGATGCCCCATAGCGATGCTGCCGCCTTTCACATTGAGCTTCGTCAGGTCGATCGGTCCCATTGGTTCGTTGCGGCCGAGGCGGTCGCGACAAAATTCGGGCGATTGCCAGGCCTTCATCGTTGCAATGGTCTGGGCTGCAAAGGCTTCGTGAATTTCGTAGAAATCGAAGTCCTGCAAAGTCAGGTTGGCTTCTTTCAGCATATCGGACACGGCGAAAACCGGCGCCATCAACAGGCCATCGACGCTGATAAAATTCACAGCAGAAACTTTGCAAAACGTCAGCCAGGCACTGACGGGCAGATTTTTTGCGCGCGCCCAATCTTCGGAGGCGAGCAGTACCGCCGCGGCACCATCCGTTAACGGTGTGCTGTTGCCGGCCGTCATGGTGCCGTTCTCTGAGCGATCAAATACCGGTTTCAGTTTCGCCAGTTTCTCGTAGGTTGTATCGCGCCGGATGTTGTTGTCTTCTTTGGCGCCGCGAAACGGTATGACAAGATCATCGTAAAAGCCGGCGTCATACGCTGCCGCTGCTTTCAGATGACTGGCGAGCGCGAGCTGGTCCTGGTGTTCGCGGGTGACGCCGAACTCCTTTGCGGTGATCTCGGTGCTCTCGCCCATAGACAGCTTGGTTCGTGGCTCGACCACGCCGGGTAGCCTGGGCTTGAAGTGCCTCGGCCGCAGTTTGAAAAACGGCTTGACGCGATCACCGAATGTACGCGCCCGAAAACTGTCCATCAGAATCGCGCGGTAGTCGTCCGGGTAAACGATGGGTGCATCACTGATCGAATCGGTGCCGCCCGCAATGCCAGCGTCAATTTGGCCGAGTGCAATCTTGTTGCCAATCTGTATGCAGGCTTCGAGGCTGGTGGCACAGGCGCGCTGTAAATCGACGCCCGGTGTTTGCAACGACAGGCCGGAGCCGATGACGCATTCTCGCGCGAGGTTCCAGTCCTTGGAATGCTTGATGACGGCGCCCAGCGCAACGTCGCCGAGTTTCTGACCTTTGAGATCGTACTTTTTCACGAGCGCCGCTAGTGTCGCGGTCATCATGTCCTGGTTTGAGGTCTTGACGTAGGCGGTGTGCGCGCGACAAAACGGGATTCGAAGACCACCGATAATAGCCACTCGCCTTGCCTTTCCATCATGAAGCATCATTCTTCTCCATCGTAATTCCCGTGAGCCCCAAACAGGCGCACTTTACACCATGTAAGCAGACGTGTTCAGCGGCGTTTGCTTTGTCTGGAGCGGTAGCTTTTGCCCTGCTGCAAAGTCCTTCTGACGTCTCACGGCGTTTCGCTGATTCTGGGACCGGCCGCGCTGTACGTACGAATGGAACGACGGCGGCCATCATCGTTGTTTCGCCAGGATATGGAATTCTCTGACCTGCACACTTATTGCCTGCATAATCACCCTTCCAACCGGACCAGATATGTAACTTTCGAGCGGCTGCCCCATTTGATGGGGTGGCTGCGCTAACGACCTATGACCATTTTTACCTCAAGCAAAAACTGGCGCACGGAAGCATCAGCGCTCCTGCGACTGGCCGGGCCACTGATCGTCAATAACCTGTCGATTGCAGGCATGCAGTTCGCGGATGCGGTGATGGCCGGGCGTCTGGGCGCCAAGGCACTGGCAGCGGTAGCTGTCGGCGCGAGTGTCTGGTTTCTTGGTTTTACCCTGTTGCTGGGCCTGATGATGGCGATTTCACCGATCGCGGCACGGCATTTTGGCGCGGGCCAGCCGGCGTTGATAGGGCGTTACACGCGGCATGGCCTCTGGATTGCGCTGTTGCTCGGCAGCACCTTGATCATATTCGCGCAGCAGTTCGCAGCGCCGATCCTGACCGGATTCGGCATTGATACCGAGTTTCGCGCGATCACCCTGGACTATTTGTTATCGATCATGTGGGGTGCGCCGGCTATTGGCGCGTTCCTGGCGTTTCGCTTTACCACCGAAGGTGTCGGCCACACCCGACCGATCATGTACACCTCGTTATTTGCCCTGGTTTGTAACGTGTTTCTGAACTGGGTATTCATGTTCGGACACCTGGGCGTCACTGCCATGGGCGCACCAGGCGCAGGTGTAGCCAGTGCCGTAACAATGTGGTTGATCATGCTGGTACTCGGTACCCACATGTTCGTACATCCGCGCTACCGGTCGATGGAAATCTTTCACCGTTTCTACCGCCTGCGCCCGAAAGTATTTCGCGAGATCGTGACGCTCGGCTGGCCCATCTCAATCTCCATAACCGCGGAAGCGGGCTTGTTTTCGGCCGTATCAATCCTGATGGGCACACGCGGCGCTGAAATTACGGCGGGGCACCAGATAGCCCTTAACTTTGCATCGACGCTATTCATGGTGCCGCTGGCATTAAGTTCGGCAATCACGATCCGAATTGGTCACGCACTTGGCAGTTCCAACCCGCCCGCCGCGCGCTTTTCAGGTTTGGTCGGCATCGCAATGTGCTTCCTGTTCATGGTGGGTTCCGCAAGTTTTCTGCTGGTTTTTCGCGACGCCGTCGTTAGTCTGTACACCAATGATCCGGCAGTGCAGGCGATCGCTATCAGCCTGTTGTTTATGGCAGCCATTTTCCAGATAGCGGACGGCGTGCAGATCGGCACGGCCGGAGCGCTGCGTGGTTACAAGGACACGCGCACGCCGATGCTGATCAACATGTTCTCGTATTGGGTGCTGGCATTTCCGCTTGCCTATACAGCAGCGATACCGTTACAGGCGCCAGCGGCATGGATCTGGGCGGGCTTTGTGCTCGGCTTGACAGTCGCCGCTGTGCTGCTCAGCGTGCGCTATAACCGCGTATCGTCCCGGGAGTTGTTGCCCGCCTAAGCCTGGCCGAAGTCGGGCGAATCATCGCCGGCGAGGTATTCGGCTTCCTCGGCTGTGTTCTCACGATCGAGTTGTTTATTGCGATGCGGGAAACGACCGAAGCGAGCGACGATGTCATGATGCAGTTCGGCAAACTGCACGACGGTCTCAAAGGTTTCTTTATTAGTAGCAGAAACAGCTTTTGCCAGCTTTTTGTATATGTCGATGGACTTTTGTTGCACTTTCAGTGATTCGGCATGTTGCAAGGGCATGTAATAGAACACCCGTTCGATTGCCGTAAGGCCCTTGTCTCCTTTTGCCATCGCACCTTCAACACACAGCTTTAACGCCAGCTTGTCGAGCGCGTAAGCCTTGGCAGTGCCGCGGTAAATGTTGCGCCGAAATTGATCGAGCAACAGGATCAACGCGAGCCGTCCACGTGGCTGCTCCGCCCAATGCTGCAGCTCACCTTTGGATGCGCGCTCGACATCGTTAGCAAATTCTTTTTTTATCTCGTGATCGAATACAGGATCTTCGCCAAACCAGATATCCATACGCGCATCGATCTGTGGTGCGCTAAGTTCTTTCTGCTTGAACCAGAACGACAGAATGCGATCAATGCGTAGTTGATCGTCATCCGTAATGGTTGCATCCATGCTTTCGCTTAACAGTTTTACGGACATTTCGGTTCCCCGGTGCAAGCCAGGCCTCGTCATTGCGACCCGCTGGCCTTGTAAAGTAACGCGATCTACGAACCAGGTCACGGAACTCGCCTTTACCCACCACGCGTAGTCGGGTATGGATAGCTACTCTAGCAAATCGCGAGACCAGGGGCGGCAGTCGTGAATGCCAGCAGCGCTACAATACGAACAGGCATGATGTCTGTACTTGCGAGCTGTTTGCTGGCCTGCAGCAATGCGCCCCAGCCGCCCGAAGTAGCCCTGCGGGCGTGGCTGAATGCCGCGGAGGCAGCAGCGGAAGAGAAAGATCGCAGTGCGCTGATGGACAAGATTTCCGAGGCCTACAGTGATGCGCGGGGCAACAACCGGCAGGATCTTGACCGCCTTTTTCGCCTGCTGTTCCTGCGCCAGAACAACGTTAGCCTGATCATCGATATTGAATCTATCAATATTATGGGAGACAGCGCGGCGGAATTAGTGCTGCGGGTAGGCATGGCCGGAACCAACAACAGCGCGTTGCGTTTTAGTGCCGACGCCTATCGCTTTGAGCTGGATTTGCGCGTGGAAGATGAGCAGTGGATGCTGATCGGCGCGCGCTGGGGCGAGCTGGGTAGCCAGTTACGCTGACAATCTCGGCCCGCAGAGCTGCGGCGTCGAACTGGAGAGGGATATGGGGAAGAACACACTATTTGCGCTGCCGATGTTGTCGATTCTGTACTTGCTTGCGGGTTGCGCAAGCAGCGGTCCGACAGTCTTGAGCCCGGATGTACAGCTGCGCTCCGTGGAGCTGCTGGACCTGAGCCTGCGTCGACAGACGTTTCGACTGTACTTTGATGTCAATAATCCGAACCCGTTTCCGCTGCCGGTAAAAAGCATGCAGTACAAAGTGTTTCTCGAATCCCAACAGTTCGCGAGCGGCGAATCGGGTTCGAGGTTTACGGTGCCGGCGAAAGGCGATACCACGTTCGATATCAGCGTCGACCTTGACCTGATGAGTTCAGCGGCGAGTCTTGTGACGTTGTTGCGCTCCGGAACGTCGCGGCCCATTCCGTATGCGGTGAGCGGCAGTCTTGCCGTTGCCATTCCATTCACTCGACCACTGCAATTTTCCCAGGACGGCACCATTATGGTGCGTTAAGGCTCAGCATGCGGCGTAGGCCACGGTTGTTTCGCGCGCAACCACAACGCCCTCTGCCAGGTGTTGCGCCGGATGCGGCGGCGTGATTAGCAAATGTCATGCTGCGTCTTGAATTTCCGGCGCAGGCAGCAGCTCGGCTGGCCGAAAGCGAAGTTGCTGGCATATACTCAGACGCGTTAGGCGCCGGTCGAATCACCAGGACAAGCTGACCTCGATTCACAATCGCAGGTATTGATGCCGCCCAGTCGGCACCTCGGAGCAAGCTGGCCGCCATTTCATTAGCTGTTCGCGTTCAGGGGAATCGCATTGCTGGTTCTCCGGGGAAGACATGACTGACAAATTCGCAACCGGCCTGTACGACCCTGAATTTGACCGTGACAGTTGCGGCTTCGGGTTGATTGCGAATATTGACGATCATCCGAGTCACTGGGTTGTTGCTACGGCGATCAAAGCACTTGCGCGCTTGACGCATCGTGGCGCGGTTGCTGCAGATGGCAAGACCGGTGATGGTTGCGGCATTCTGATCAAGTTTCCCGAGTCGTTTTTGCGCGCGGTGGCGACCGATGCCGGCATCAGTGTGAGCGAGCGCTTCGCCGCGGGCACCGTCTTTCTCAGTCTCGACGAGGCAACCGCGGCAGCCACGCGCCGGGCAATTGATACCGCCATTCGCGACAGTGGTCTGGAACCAGCCGGATGGCGGGTGGTGCCGACCGACTCATCGGTATGCGGTGAGTTGGCGTTACGCACGTTGCCGCGAATTGAACAGGTGTTCGTTAATGCTCCTGAGGGCATGCAGCGTGGTTCGCTGAATCGCTCATTGTTTCTCGCGCGCCGTCGAGCCGAGATGCGCATGACGGAAATCGACGAGACTGCGTACGTCGCAAGCCTGTCATCGGCGACGATCAGTTACAAAGGCATGGTAATGCCGGATGTACTGCCCGAGTTCTACAAGGACCTGCAGGATCCTCGCCTGAAAACATCGGTATGCCTGTTTCACCAACGATTCTCGACTAACACGATGCCGCAGTGGCGTCTGGCGCAGCCATTCCGCTTTATTGCCCACAACGGTGAGATCAACACGATCTCAGGCAACCGCAATTGGGCGCTTGCACGCGCCGAGAACTTCGTATCCGACAAGCTGGACAGTGTTGCCGACCTGCACCCGATTATCTCGCTGACCGGTTCCGATTCGTCGAGTCTGGACAACATGCTCGAGGTGCTGCGCGCGGGGGGCATGGATGTGCTGCAGGCGATGCGCATCATGATTCCGCCGGCCTGGCACACCGTTGATACGATCGATCCGGATGTGCGTGCGTTCTACGAGTATTACGATTGCCACATGGAGCCGTGGGACGGGCCCGCCGGTATTGTCCTGACGGATGGCCGCTACGCCGCCTGCTGTCTTGATCGCAATGGCCTGCGACCAGCGCGTTACGTCATCACAAAGGATCGCCATATAACGATTGCCTCCGAGATCGGCGTCTATGACTACGACAACAAGGACGTCGTTAGTAAAGGCAGGCTCGGTCCCGGCGAGATGCTGGCAGTTGACCTGCGCCAGGGTCGCTTGCTGTCGAACGACGATATCCACGACATCCTGAAAGCGCGCGCGCCGTACAAGAAGTGGTTGAAGCAGGGCGTACGTTACCTGGATTCCGAGCTCGTCGACCGGCATATGGCCGCAGAACCGATGAACGCGGAAACCCTGGCTACTTACCAGAAGATGTTCAACCTCAGCCGGGAGGAACTGGTTGAGATTGTCGCGGTACTGGCACAGGCCGAGCAGGAAGCCGTGGGCTCGATGGGCGACGACACGCCAATGCCGGTGTTGTCGCAGCATGTTCGACCTTTGTTCGACTATTTTCGTCAGCAGTTCGCGCAGGTAACCAATCCGCCAATCGATTCGCTGCGCGAGCGCATCGTTATGTCCTTGCAGACGAATATTGGCCGCGAGGGATCGTTGTTCGATATCGGGCCGGAAGGCGCGCGCCAGGTCATCATGAATTCGCCGGTACTGTCGCAGCGCAAATTGCGCCAGTTGCTTGGCCCGGACATGTTTGCGAATGAGCATGCGTTCATCGATCTGAATGCACCGGATACGGAATCGCTGCAGGACTCCCTGGCCCGCATCTGTGATGAAGCCGAGCAGGCGGTTGCAGACGGCAACGTGCTGATCATGCTGAGTGACCGCTACCTGAAACCAGCGCTGTTGCCTGTACACGCGTTGCTGGCAACCGGGGCAGTACATCATCGATTGATTGCCAAAGGAGTGCGCTGCAAGGTCAATATTCTTGTTGAGACCGGCGTCGCTCGGGATCCGCACCATATCGCTTGCCTCATTGGCTACGGCGCAACGGCCGTGTACCCCTACCTTGTGTACCAGAGCCTGCACGACCTGGCGCGCCGCGGTAATGTCGATAAGCAACAGCAGCTCGGGCGCAGTTATCGTCGCGGTGTTCGCAAAGGCTTGTTCAAGATCATGTCGAAGATGGGTATCTCCTCGATATCGAGTTATCGCGGTGCACAGTTGTTTGAAATTGTCGGCTTGCACGACGAGATTGTCAGCCAGTGTTTCCGCGGGACGGTCAGCCGCGTGCAGGGCGCGGGCTATGCGGATTTGCATGATGACCAACGCAAGCTCGCAGCCACAGCATGGGAACCGCGTACGCCCCTGAATCAGGGTGGCCTGCTCAAATATGTACACGGCGGCGAGTATCACTGCTACAACCCGGACGTCATTGCCACCTTGCAGGCGGCTGTGCGTTCCGGCGACCGTGATCGCTACAGCGAGTACGCGAAGCTGGTGAATGAACGCCCGGTGGCGACACTGCGCGACCTGATGGCGATCAAGCCTGTTGGCCCGCCTGTGGCGCTGGAGGACGTCGAGCCGATCGACGTCATACTGAAACGCTTCGACAGCGCCGGCATGTCACTCGGCGCGCTATCGCCGGAAGCGCACGAGGCGCTGGCAATTGCGATGAACCGGATTGGCGCACGCTCCAATTCCGGCGAGGGCGGCGAAGACAGCTCGCGCTATGGCAGCGAACGTATGTCCAAGATCAAGCAGGTGGCGTCCGGACGTTTCGGCGTTACCGCGGAATACCTGGTCAACGCCGAAGTTATCCAGATCAAGATCGCACAGGGTGCGAAGCCGGGTGAAGGCGGCCAGTTGCCGGGCCATAAGGTGAACGAGATGATCGCGAAGCTGCGCTACGCGCGGCCGGGGGTTGGCCTGATTTCTCCACCACCGCACCACGACATTTATTCCATTGAAGACCTCGCGCAGCTGATTTTTGACCTGAAGCAGGTCAACCCTGATGCACTGGTGTCCGTAAAGCTGGTTGCGGAGCCAGGGGTTGGAACGATCGCCGCAGGAGTGGTGAAAGCCTATGCGGACCTGATTACCATTTCCGGCTATGACGGCGGCACCGGTGCCAGTCCGCTGAGTTCGGTGAAGTACGCGGGCAGCCCATGGGAACTGGGGCTTTCCGAGGCACAGCAGGTGTTGCGCGCGAACGGCCTGCGACATCGCGTTCGTCTGCAGACAGACGGCGGCCTGAAGACGGGTCTCGATGTCATCAAGGCCGCGATGCTCGGCGCTGAGAGCTTCGGCTTTGGTACAGCACCGATGGTGGCACTCGGTTGCAAGTATCTGCGTATTTGCCATCTCAACAACTGCGCGACCGGCGTTGCGACGCAGAACAATGTATTGCGGAGTGACTTTTTTATTGGTCTGCCGGAAATGGTAGTCAATTTTTTCACGTTCATTGCTGAGGATGTGCGGCAGCGCCTGGCCGACCTCGGTGCTCGCCAACTCGATGAAATTATTGGCCGCGCGGATTTACTCGAAGCGCTGCCAGGCCAAACGCCACGGCAGCAGCAACTCGATATCACGCCGATTATTTCACTGGGTGGTGTCGCTGATGATGTACCGCGATTCTGTTCTGAAGAGCGCAACCCGCCGTTTGACCGCGGCGAGCTTGCTGAGCAGATGCTGGCAGCAGCTCTGCCCGCTATCGAGAGTAAATCAGGCGGTGAGTATTCCTTCACAATTCGCAACTTCAATCGTTCGATCGGCGCGCGTTTGTCCGGCGAGATAGCCCGCCGCTATGGCAATCACGGTATGCAGGATGCGCCACTCGAGATCATTCTCGATGGCACTGCAGGCCAGAGCTTCGCTGCCTGGAATGTTGACGGGCTGAACATGCGGCTTACCGGCGATGCGAATGATTACGTGGGCAAGGGCATGACCGGGGGCCGCATAGTCTTGCGTCCGCCACTCGATGCCGCCTACGAACCGCGCCATACCAGCATCATGGGTAACACCTGCCTGTACGGTGCCACGGGCGGCCAGCTGTTTGCAGCGGGCGCGGCCGGTGAGCGTTTCGCCGTACGCAACTCCGGCGCACTGGCTGTCATTGAAGGCACGGGCGACCACTGCTGTGAGTACATGACCGGCGGCGTAGTGGTTGTGCTCGGCCGCACCGGCGTTAACTTTGGCGCGGGTCTGACCGGCGGATTCGCCTACGTCCTCGATCTGGAGCGCGACTTTGTGGATCGATACAACCATGAGCTGATCGACATTCACCGAATCACTCCGGAGAGCATGGAAGCCCACCTGCATCACCTGCGTACCTTGATCAACGCACACGTCAAATACACCGGTAGCGACTGGGGCGAGGAAATACTTGAAGACTTCCGTACCTATTTACCGAAGTTTTGGGTGGTCAAGCCGAAGGCTGCGGAACTCGGCTCGCTAATTCAATCTTTGCGGCAGGCGGCATAGCGATATGGCAAAACATCCCCTGCAATTTCTTGAAGTGCCACGCCGTGATCCGGAAAAAGAGCCGGCCGAATTTCGTATCAAGCATTACTCTGAGATATACGGCCAGTTCGACGGCGCGGACGCCGCGAGCCAGGCGGGTCGTTGTTTGTCCTGTGGCAATCCGTACTGTGAATGGAAATGCCCGGTGCACAACTACATCCCGGACTGGTTGCGATTGATCGAAGAAGGCCGCCTGTTCGAGGCGGCCGAGTTATCGCACCAAACAAATTCACTGCCGGAAGTCTGCGGCCGCGTATGCCCTCAGGATCGCTTGTGTGAGGGCGCGTGCACACTGAATGACGGGCTCGGCGCGGTCAGCATCGGCAATATTGAAAAGTACATCACGGACGAAGCACTGAAGCTGGGCTGGCGCCCGGATATGTCACAGGTGATCGACACCGGCAGGCGGGTAGCCATAGTGGGTGCCGGACCGGCAGGATTGGCCGCTGCCGATGTCCTCGCGCGCAATGGAATTCGCCCCGTCGTTTACGACGCTTACTCCGAGATCGGTGGTCTGCTGACCTTTGGCATACCGCCGTTCAAGCTTGAGAAAAGCGTCGTGCAGACACGTCGCGAGATTCTCGAGGGTATGGGCGTTACGTTTACGCTGAATACCCGTATCGGCGAAGACGTGCCGTTGCAGTCGTTGCTGGATGACTATGATGCGGTGTTTCTTGGCATGGGCACTTACACATCAGTACGCGGCGGCTTCCCGGGTGAAGACCTCGATGGCGTGCACGAAGCGCTGCCGTACCTGATTTCCAATATCAATCGCGAACTCGGCATAAACGACTCGTCCGTGCCTTACGTCGACTTCCGCGGCAAAAATGTCGTTGTCCTCGGCGGCGGTGACACCGGCATGGATTGTAATCGCACTGCGATTCGGCAGGGCGCCGAATCCGTCGCCTGTGCGTATCGTCGCGACGAAGACAACATGCCGGGTTCGCGTCGCGAAGTAAAAAACAGTCGCGAGGAAGGTGTGAACTTCCTGTTCAACATGCAGCCACTTGAGATCGTCGGCAGCGACCGGGTGACGGGCGTGAAGGTAATCGAAACCCGGCTAGGCGAGCCGGACGCCGGTGGCCGTCGCCGTCCCGAGCCAGTACCCGGCACGGAACAGATCCTTGACGCCGATGCGGTCGTGGTTGCATTTGGTTTCCGGCCGAACCCGCCGGACTGGTTTGCCGAACACGAGATCGAGATCTATCCAAATGGCCGTGTACGTGTCGACAAACTCGGTCGCCATGCATTCCAGACCACCAACCCGAAGATCTTCGCTGGCGGCGACATGGTGCGCGGCTCCGATCTCGTCGTCACCGCCGTCTTTGAGGGCCGCGAAGCCGCTCTGGGAATAGCCGACTGGCTCGGTGTTCAGGCGGCAAACAACGCCTGAGCACGAAACAATCGGGGACAGTTACCGGTTTTATTCGTGGTGGGCGCCGATCTCGCCTTCGGTGAACAAGTAGTCTTTGAGTTCTTTGTCGAAGCGCGGGTCGCGGCGGCGAATCCATTCCAGCACCATTGCGGCGTGCTCTTTTTCCTCGTCGCGATTGTGCGCAAGAATTTTCGCAAGTTCCTTGTCCTTGCAGGCGTCGACCCTTTGGTTGTACCAGTCGACTGCTTCCAATTCTTCCATCAGCGATGTAATCGCCCGGTGCATGTCGCGGGTCTCGTCGCTGAGTTCATCTATTGGTTCGTGGTAGCCCTCGTTTGCCATCGCGTATTCTCCAGTGTTCAGTATCGTGACAGTGTACTCAATTCCAGCACATGTTTATCCGCGCGCCAGCGCGACGCTGAACGTCACCCCGACCTCGGTGTTGTCAGCACGGATAAAACCGCCGTGTCCTTCAGCTATAACCCTGGCGATGAACAAGCCGAGTCCGAGATGCTGGCTGGAGCTTTCCGAGCGTACCGAGATCATGGAATCGAACAACTGACCCCGCATCTTGTCCGGCAACGGCGGCCCGGGGTTGCTGACAGCGATTCGCAAATGCTGTTCGTCGGCTGATAGCGAGACAATGATCGCATCACCGTCACTGCTAAAGTCGATCGCGTTGTCGACCAGTTTATCGAGCATTTGTACTATCAATTCAGGTGCGCCGCGCATGCCGGCATCGCTTAGCTCACAACGATACTCGAACTCTCGTTGCGGCCAGGCTGCAGCATAGGAGCCGACCGCCGAATTCAGGACTTTATCAAGATCAAAGGTTTCGACCTCAGCGTGCTGAACCAGTTCTTCGACGCGATTCGCTTCACTCATTGCGCCCAGGACATTCTTCAGTCGCTCAACGCCGTCGCGTGCACGATCTGTGTATTGCCTGCCCTCGGTAGTCAGGCTCTCGTGCTCGAGGTTGTCGAGTGAGGAACGCACAATGGTGAGCGGCGTGCGTAATTCATGCGACAACTTGGACGCGAGCGACCGCAAGTACTCGTTGTAGTCGCCAAGTTGCTTGAGCACGCTTGCGAAGCTGCGTGAAAGGTCACCGATCTCATCGCTGGCGGCAATACTCGGCAGCGCCGCGTGTGCCTTGTTGTCATCCAGGGCCCGGCGCGCGCCACGACTTAGCCGACGTACACGTTGCGACAACCAGGTGGCGTAACCGAGCAGTGCACCGGCGGCCACCAAGGTCGCGATAAGCGTAAAACTCATCAGGCGGCTGAGTGCATCGCTGCGCAGGCTGAGTATGGCTTCTGTTCCCTGCTGCAGGATCACCGCACCGGTCTGGACATTGCCGGACCAGACGGGCTGCGCGACCGCAACCACGGCGCGACCGGTTTGTGCAGAGCGAAACCAGCTGCTTTCCGCTGAGCCATTAATCGCGGATTCGATATAGCGCTGCTGTTCGCGGCCGGATGCGTCGGGTTCCGCGAGTTCGGCCTCTTCGCCCGGCTCAAGAATGGCGTTGTACGCGTGCCGCAGCCAGTTGTCCTGCTCCCGGTCAGACAGCGGCCCGCCACGCGCAATGTCGCCGGACGTAGCGAGGCGCCAACCATCGCGATCCGTTACGATCAGTCGCAGCCCGTCCTGCACATAGCCGCGCAAGACACTCTGCAATAATGCCGAGGGCGTGACGAGGCGTCCCGGCTGCGCGCTGCTGAAAGTGCTGCTGCGCACCCTGCTGTCGCCTGGGCGGGCATTGAATATTGTCAGACCAAGGCTGTCGCCCAGCATTTGCAGAGGGATGCGGCCCTCGAGCTGATAACCATTTGGCGTGTCCTGCCAATGCGCGGCTACCCTTTGCTCAACGGTGCCGCCGCCGCGCAACGCAACGATCCTGCCAGGTGCCTCTGGTGCAAAACGAAACTCGGTCGTCTCGCTATTTGGGCTCACGCTGGTCAGGGAAACCATATCGGCATCGCGATCGTCGCCAGCGCTCGCGTACTCGACGCTGGCATCCGGAACCTCGACGTAGAACCACAGTTGTGAACGCCAGGTCGCGAGCACATAACGTATCGGGCCATCGACACCGCGCATTGACTGCAGGTTGTCAGTGCTTGTCGACCAGTCATCGTAATAGCCGTCGAGCAGTGGTTCACGCTCCAGCGGATGTGCGTAAACTTGGCCGGTACCGAAGCGCGCGCTTGCAGCAGGCTGCAAGAACTCATCCGGGAACTGCGCGAGCGAGTCAGCAATGGCCTGTGCAGTGCCGGCGAGCATCTGTTGTTGCACATCGCGCAACGCGGTTTCAGTCTCGCGGATGAACTGCACACCCGCCCACGGCAACACGAGGGTCAGCAGACTGACGAGCAACAACTGACGTTTAAGATTCATTGCTTGGCAGGCAAGTGCTTACTGACTGCCGAGCCAGCGGTAACCCATGCCGTAGACCGTCTCGATCGCGTCGAAAGAATGATCGATTTCGACAAACTTTCGGCGGATGCGTTTGACGTGCGAGGTAATGGTGTTGTCGTCGAGAACCGCCTGGGCCGCGTCCATCAATTGCTGTCGATTCTTTACATGACCCGGGTAACGAGCCAGCGCATGTACCATCCAGAATTCTGTCAGCGTCAGGCCGACGGACTGGTCCTGCCAGCGAACCGTCATGCGGTCCAGGTCCAGTTCGAGATCGCCGCGGCGCACGAGTGACTGGCCCGAATCCGGGCGCTGCATGGCATCGAGCCTGCGAAACAAGGCTGCTACACGCGCCATCAAATGCGGCAGGCTAATGTCTTTGGTCAGGTAATCATCGGCACCGAGGCGCAAGCCGGATACGGCGTCGAACTCGCTATCGCGTGCCGTCAGGAAAATGATGGGCAGATCTTCAGATATCTGGCGAAGCCTGCGGCACAGCTCGAAACCGCCCTCAATGTCGTCCTGCAGATTGATGTCGATCACGACAAGATCCGGCAAGCGCGCTTCAAACGCCTCAAGTGCAGGCTTGCGCGCCGCATACATATCCACTGCATAGCCTTCGCGTCGAAACCCGGCCGCGTAGTTTTCGCGGATTGCGGCCTCGTCCTCAACGATGGCAATTCTCTTAGACATCTTTACCGCCCGGCCCGAAAGCCACAATTTGCCACATTCTGTCGCAGCTTTGCCATGAGTGAGTCAGGGCTGCAACCGTTGGCGCTGTTGGAATGCTTGGCAGCATACAGGGGAACAGCGCCATGACAATGACCAGCTTCACACGCCATCGTTCGAACGTCAGTCCTTACTCAGGGGAATCCCGCAAGAGCTGGCATCCACCCATTCCGGTCACTTATGCCGCGCATTTGGCTGAGCTGCTGCGCCGCAATCTGGCAAAAGCGTGTGTACTCGCATTGTTTTTGATTATGCAGCCAGCCGGTACCGCGTTTGCGGATGAATTGTCCGAACAGCAAAGCGGCAGCTTGTTGCTGCGCATGCAGTCCGGCTACCAGGTGGCCACTCGCATCAATACTGATGTCGACATGCACATCAGCGGCATGGTGGCACGGGTCGCGGTCAGCCAGGAATTTCGCAATGACGGCAATGAGTGGGTGGAAGGCATCTATGTCTTTCCTCTTCCAGAAGGCGCCGCGGTGGATCGCCTGCGGCTGCGTGCCGGCGAGCGAATAATCGAGGGCGAGATCCGCGAAAAGGCGGCAGCGAAGAAAGCGTACGAAACGGCAAAGAAGGAAGGCAAGCGCGCGAGCCTCGTCGGCCAACAGCGCAGTAACCTGTTCACTACTTCTGTTGCGAACATCGCGCCGGGAGAAACTATTACGATCGAGATCGCGTACCTTGAAACAGTCAAGTTCGACGACGGCACCTTCAGCCTGCGCTTTCCAATGACCTTGACGCCTCGCTATATCCCGGGTGTGCCGTCAGGTGGACGCAAGGGCAGTGGCTGGGCCGCCGATACGCAGCAAGTGCCCGACGCGTCGTTGATCACCCCACCGATGGTCACGCATTCGGACGATCACGGCATCACACTCAACGCCGTTATCGATGCGGGCCTGCCGTTGGAGATTATCGCGAGCCGCTATCACCCGATCGATGTTGTGGAAGGTGCGGATCACTACATCGTTACTCTGAAAAGTGAGAACGAAGTAACTGACCATGACCTTGAGTTGCTATGGCGACCGAAGAAAACCGCAGAACCGAAAGCGTTGTTGTTCTCGGAAATTCAGGACGACCGCCAGCACCTGCTACTGATGCTCGTGCCACCCGCGATCACACCTGCGGCCGACGAACTGCCATCGCGTGACCTGACGTTTGTTATTGATACGTCGGGCTCCATGCACGGCGTTTCCATGGAGCAGGCAAAGCAGGCGGTGCTGATGGCACTTGGTGATCTGCGGCCGGAAGACTGGTTTAACGTCATCCAATTCAACTCGGTTACCGAGTCGTTGTTTCGGCAAAGCGTGCCCGCGACGGCGGAAAACCTGGGTACGGCCATGCCGTGGGTGCAGGCACTGAAAGCAGACGGCGGTACCGAAATGCGCCCCGCTCTGCTTACCGCCTTGTCCGGCGAAAACCGGAACAGCTTGCGCCAGGTCGTGTTCGTGACCGACGGCGCAGTGGGCAATGAAGCGGAGCTGTTCGAATTGATCGAGCGACGTCTCGGCGACACACGCTTGTTTACTATTGGAATTGGCTCCGCACCGAACGGCTGGTTCATGCAAAAAGCCGCAGAAGTGGGTCGTGGCAGTTTCGTGTACATCAGCGCGCTGCACGAGGTGCAGGAGAAGATGGGGCGGCTGCTGCGACGGCTGCGTGAACCGATGCTGACCGACGTCGAGTTGCAGTGGCCGGATGGCGTGCAAGCTGAGATGTACCCCACTCGGGTCGCTGACTTGTATAGCGGTGAGCCGGTGCTCGTAAAAGCGCGCCTGCAGTTGCCGCCACGCAGCGGCGATCTGCTGATTGTTCGGGGTAACGCGTCATCCGGTGCCTGGTCCGCACAGATTCCGCTGGCGGACACGGCTGACAATGCCGGTGTTGCCGCGCTGTGGGCGCGGGCACGTATTGCGGCGCTGACTGACGCTCTGCGTCGTGGCGCCGATGCGGATGAGATTCGCCAGGGCATTGTCGACGTTGCACTGAAATACGGTTTGGTTAGCAAACACACGAGCCTTGTCGCCGTCGACAAAACGCCGGTGCGTCCGGAGAACACCGGTCTGGCACAAGAGCAGGTCCCCAATCTCATGCCGTTTGGCCAGAGTCAGCAAGCCATATTCGGATTCCCGGCCACCGCTACGGCCGGCCCGATAATGCGCCTCTCCGGTGCGCTGTTGTTGTTGCTCGCGACACTTATTTGTCTCATTCGTATCTGCACAATGAAGGTTGGCGGTCATGACCCGGCTGATTCCGAAAACTAGGTCGGGCTGGGCAGTGGCCTGTCTGTTCGGTCTCGGCTTCTGGCAGTTCGGCTACGGCGCCTGGATTCCGGCAAAGGCGTGGTTGGCGCAAGGCCTGATGCAACACGCCTGGACGCGCGCGAGTAACGGGGCCGTCGCAGCCCGGCCATGGCCCTGGGCGGATACAGAGCCGGTTGCCAGGCTGACGTCACGCGCAGCCGGTGTCGAACTTATCGTGCTCGCGGGCGGATCAGGACGCACGCTCGCGTTCGCTCCTGGTCACCTGAGTGCAAGCGTCCTGCCCGGCGATCCCGGCAACAGCGTTATCGCGGGACATCGGGATACGCATTTCCAGTTCCTGCAAGATGTGCGCGAGGGAGATGAGCTTGAGGTAGAGCGCAGTGACGGTCGGGTACTGCGATTCGAAGTCATTGCTATTGATGTTGTGGACTCGCGCAATGGCAGTGTGGTGCTGGACACAGACGAACCCATGCTCACGTTAATCACCTGCTATCCGTTTGCGGCAACGGATCCCGGTGGACCGCTGCGCTATGTCGTGACGGCGGCTTTGGCGTCGTGACGTGATTCTGCCGAGATGGTTACTACAACAGTTCCTGCGCTTTCAGCAATGCAGCAACACTGATCGCATCAGTGATCTCGCCAGTCATCGCCTCGGCTATCGCCGCCGCAAGTGGCAACCTGCGAATGGAAATGTTCTCGGTTTCTTCGAAGGCGGTTTCACCAGGCGTTAGCTGACGGGCAACGAACACAATGGCAACTTCGTCGGTAATGGAATTGCTGGTATGCAGGGTCATGTACTCCTGCCATTGCTCGGCGGACAAACCGGTTTCTTCCTGAAGTTCGCGTTTCGCCGCAGCCAGGGGCAACTCCTCGAGCGGGGCGCCTCCCATTGGCAATTCCCAGGAATAGCTGCCGAGCGTATAGCGGTCCTGGCCAACGAGCCAGGTATCGCCATTCTCTGCCAACGGCAGAATGGCGACCGCGCGATTCTTGAAATGCACGTTGCCGTACTGGTTCTCGCCGCCACCCGGGTTAATGACGTGATCCTCGTAAACCGTGAACCACGGATTGTCGAATATCGTCTTGCGACCCAGCCGTTTCCAACTCATCGAGATGCCGCGAGCGATTCTGCCAACAGTTTGAAGCGGCCGAGGTCGTCGTTGGTACGGCGCCGGATCGAGCCTCCCATGAACAGCGCCATGACTTTCATGAAACCGCGAAACTGAAAATTGCACCATACATTCCAGCGCGTCTGATCCTCGTCAACCGACTCGAAGCGATTGACGATGAGCGTTATTCCGTACTCGGTCTCGTAGGTGCCAGCCAGAAAATCGGGTTCGCGGCGTTCGGTAATGGTTTCAGTCATGACGATCTTGCGGCCATTTTCGTCGTATACGAGCTCAGAGACAGCGCCAGGCTGGCCGGGATCACCGGACTTATGTGTAAACGAGGAGAGAGTTGGCTGCCACTGTTGCATGTTCTCCGAGCTATCGAAGATTTGCCATACCAGTTCCCGCGGCGCTGCGATCAGCACTTCTGCATTGTGTTTCATGGAACGCTCCGGCGAGGACGAGGTCAGTGAATAATAACCCAGTCCGCCGCCTGTATTGCTTGCAGGAGCAAGTCGCTGGAGTGGATTGCAGCTAGCGACGCGCTGGGTCATAGTTAAAGCAGCGGGCAGCAGTCTGCACAACACCCCCCAGCGCCGGATCACTAATGAAACCAGCACAAGCCCGCCTTACCCAGGGGCCGGTCGGCAAGCATTTGGTCGACATGACTGTCCCCGTGCTCTACGGCATCACGATGATGATGTTGCAGAACTTTGCCGATGCCTGGTTCATCGGCCAGGTAGGCGATCGCGAGCTCGCAGCACTCAGCTTCGGCTTCCCGGTATTGATGATTGTAACGAGCGTCGCGATCGGACTTGGCGCCGGCACATCGTCGGTGGTTGCTCGCGCCATCGGTGCGCACAATCAGAAGCGAGCCAAGCGATTGGCAACCGATAGCCTGCTTTTGTCATTCGGGGTTACAGCGATCATATGCGCTGTTGGCATCGTGACGATTGATCCACTGTTCACGTTGCTCGGTGCCCCGGCTGATATGTTGCCGCTGATTGGCGGTTACATGCGCATCCTCTACGCTGGGGTGCCATTCGTTGTTGTGGGCATGGTTGGCATGAGCAGCATGCGTGCGACGGGCGACACGCGCTTGCCGAGCAAATTGATGGTGCTGGCTGCAATTCTCAACGTTGCGCTGGATCCACTGCTGATCTTCGGATTGGGGCCGATACCGCGCATGGAGCTTGAAGGTGCGGCGATGGCGGGATTGCTGGCGCGCGCGACCATTTTTATCGGCACGTTGTATTTCATGCACCAAAAGCTGGACATGCTCAGTTTTCGCATCCCAAAAATGCCTGAGCTGCGGAGTTCGTGGAAAGACATTCTGCATGTCGGTATACCGGCAGCCGGGACGAACGCCATCATTCCAATCGCGCTCGGCGTAATCACCGCGATGCTCGCGAAATACGGTACGGATGCCGTAGCCGGTTTCGGTATAGCAACCCGTATCGAATCACTGACATTGGTTATTTACTATGCGATGTCGGCGGTGATTGGCCCGTTTGTTGGCCAGAACATGTCGGCAGGAAAGTCGCAGCGTATCTATACCGCATTGCGCCAGTGCACCGTCTTTTGCCTTGGCTCCGGGCTGGTAATTGCAGTGCTGCTCGCTGCGGGTAGTTCCGTCATTCCCGGTTTGTTCAGCGACAGCAGCGATGTCACCGATGTCGCTACCCTGTTCATGTGGATTGTGCCAATCAGCTATGGCGCGTACGGCATGGTCATGGTGATGAATGCGTCATTTAATGGCATGGGCAAACCGATGCCCGCGGTCTATGTCAGCGTCGCGCGTATGGCTGTCATCTATGTGCCGTTGGCAATTATTGGCGAAAAAATCTTTGGTATTGCCGGCATATTCGGTGCTTACGCCATTGCCAACATCATAATGGGTGTCGTGTCATACGCTTGGGCGCATCGCTCGGTGCAAGAGCAGTGCGACAAGAATGAACATCGCCCGTTGCCGGAAACCCTGTCACCAGAAACCGAGGTCGATGTTGCGGCCTATGCAACCGTCTCCGATACTACGCGACGTTCGTAAAGCACGTGCATGCCGAGGCCCCGGCTGGCCATGAATAAGGTGAAGGCCAGCCACAGTCCATGGTTGTGCAGGCCTTGCAGAAAGTACCACGCCGGCAGAAACACAAGCACCGTTGAGATCAGCATGATGTCGCGCATTTCCCGCGCGCGGGTGGCACCGACAAACACGCCGTCGTAGAGAAATGACCAGACTGAGACCAGCGGCGACAGCACCAGCCACGGCAGGTATCGCAGGCTTGCTTCCCGCACTTCTGGAAGATCCGTCATCAGCCGGATAAACAACGGCCCGCCCAGCAGGAAGAGCAAACTAAAACCCAGCGCGATTCCCAGCGACCACTTCAAGGTCAGCGACACGGCTCGCCGCAGGGCCGCGCGACTGTGTTCACCGACAGCCTTGCCGACCAGAGCCTCAGCGGCATGCGCGATGCCGTCGAGGGCGAACGAAAGCAAGAGCTGCAGGTTCATCAATACTGCGTTAGCTGCCAGAATCAGTGTGCCCAGCCGGGCACCCTGCGCGGTTATGAAAACCAACGCGAATACCAATGCCATCGTGCGCACGAACAGGTGCAGGTTGACTGCAAGAAAAGCGCTGTACGCTTTCCATGATGTCAGCCGTGCGATATCCCATTGCCCGCCACGGCGACGCAGCTCGCGCAATACGAAGAAGATGCCAACGGACAGCCCGGAATACTCAGCAATAACGGAGGCGAGTGCCACGCCGTCGACGGTCATGCCCAGGCCCATGACAAACCAAAGATCAAGAACGATGTTTACAACATTGGTTACGAGAACAATCAGCAATGGCACACGCGCATTCTGTATGCCGATAAACCAGCCGATCAGGGCATAACCGGCGAGCGTTGCAGGCGCGCTCCAGATGCGAATGCCGATGTACTCAGCGGCATACGGCGCGATAGCGGTATCAGGCGCAAGGAGATACAACGCCGCGTGCGTTAGCGGTTGCATGCACAACAACAGGATTACGGCAATTAGCAGGGCAACCACCACGGCTTGGCCCAGTGAGTTGCGCACGCCTTCGTCGTCGCGCGCGCCGAAGGCCTGCGCCGTAATGCCGGTCGTCCCCATGCGCAGGAAGTTAACGCCGCTGTACAGGAAGCTGAAGACGGCGCCGCCAACCGCAACCGCGGCCAGGTAGGCGGCGTTGTCGAGATGACCGGTGACGCCGGTGTCCACCATGCCAAGTAGAGGCACGGAGATATTGGAGATGATCAGCGGCGCCGCAATACGCCAGACATCGCGGTTCTGCGGCAGGGACTCTACAGCCGGCACCTTACCGTGCTGCGACGAACAGAAGCATCAAAAAGCGTTGACGCCGGTCAGTTCCTTGCCGACAACGAGTTGGTGCACCGATTCCGTGCCCTCGTAAGTGATTACGCTTTCGAGGTTCAGCATGTGGCGGACGGGACAGAACTCAGCGCTAATTCCTGCACCGCCCAGCATGTCACGAGCGTCACGCGCGATGTCGATCGCTGCACGACAGTTGTTCCACTTCGCAAGCGAAACCTGGGTGGGGCTCAGTTCGCCACGATCTTTAATGCGGCCAAGCTGCAACGACAGCAACTGTGCTGTCGTGATACGCCGCGCCATGTCGGCCAGACGTTGCTGGATCAGCTGGTTGTGGGTAAGCGGTTTGTCGAACAAAACGCGGTCCTGCGCGTACTTCAATACTTCGCTCAGACAAGCCTGCGCCGCACCAATTACGCCCCAGGTAATGCCGTAGCGGGCTTGCGTGAGACAACTCAGCGGACCCTTGAGGCCGACTACTCCAGGCAGGACGCTTGCGTCCGGAACGCGCACGTTGTCGAAAAACAAGGCACCGGTCACGGACGCACGCAAAGAGAACTTGTTCTCGATTTCCTGCGTGCTGAAGCCGGGCATATCCTTCTCGACAATAAAGCCACGCACACCCTCGTCCGTCATGGCCCAGACAACGGCGGCATCGGCAATCGTGGCATTGGTGATCCACATCTTCGCGCCGTTCAGAATCCAGTCGCCGCCATCACGTTTCGCGTGGGTCTTCATGTTGGACGGATCGGAACCGCCATGCGGTTCGGTCAGGCCGAAGCAACCGATGGCTTCGCCCCGTGCCATAGCAGGCAGCCAGCGTTGCTTCTGTTCTTCGGAGCCGTAGGCATGAATCGGATACATGACGAGGCTGCTCTGGACAGAAACGAAGCTGCGCAGGCCGCTGTCGCCGCGTTCAAGTTCCTGGCAGATCAGTCCATAGCTGACGCTGTTCAGGCCCGCGCAGTCGTAGCCCTCGATCGAGCTGCCAAGGAGGCCCAGCTCTGCCACCGCCGGGATGAATTCCTTGGGAAAATAGTGATGCTCGAACGCGTCACGGATGACCGGTAGTACCTTGTCATCGACAAAGCGGCCTACGGAGTCCTGCACCATCTGCTCTTCTTCAGAAAGCTGCGAGCGAATGTCGTACAGATCAAGGGGGTTCAGCGCTTTTTTGCGGCTGCCGGATGACTTCAAAGGCGCGGTGCTGGCCACGGTAACTCCTGGGTGGAACGGACATTTGCGGGGCCGCAGATTCTACCCGAATAGCGTCAGCCGGTCAGCGCGTTTGCAGCATGTGCAGCTACAGCGGGATGCCAAGGCGGCGATAGATCACCGCGAGGCCCCAAAGCGGCGCAATCATCACCAGTTGGATGTCGCGAAATACGCCTCTGAGACCGCTACCGCCGTAGTGGCCGAGATACAGGCCCGACACACCGGCAAGCGTCATCAATACCGCGGCCGGCCGTAGCCAGTTGGTCGAGGTTTCCAGCCACATCTGCAGAGCCATGATCCCGATTATGACTGGCAACATACCAATCGCCAGAGGCAGGGAAATGATGAAGTAATAAACCAGGGCCGCCATGAGGAACACGCTGCCCCAGTTGAGCACCGGGGAAATAGCGGTCAGCTCGCGGGGTACTGGCAACGCCCACAGCAGGCCAACTACGCCGAGCACAAGTAATAGTGCAGCCAGCCAATAGGCGGGCCGAAAGCGGATGTCGCGCTGGTTCTCGGCGTAACGGTCCAGCCAGTGGTCAGTATCGGACATGGGTTATGTAAGCCTGATCGGGGCAAACATTTTACACAGAAGTGCCTGATTCGCCGATGTTTAGTCTCTTCAGTCGTCGTTCAGCAAGAAGGCCGGTACAATGCAATGCTGGCGAGTCATGGGCGGAGCTATCCGCAGGACCGCCTTTCGCAAGGGCAAAACAGAGGAATAGACATGACTTACAAGGGATTTCGTACCGTAGTACTGAGCGCTGCAGCAAGCGCCGTTCTGATTGGTTGTCAGACGCTGGATCCGTACACACAGGAATCAAAGACCAGCCGGGCAACGAGCGGTGCGATCATCGGTGCAGTGGCCGGCGCAGTAGTTGGCCTGGTGTCGGGTGACGATGCGGTTGAGCGCCGTCAACGAGCGCTGATTGGGGCAGGTGTCGGTGCATTGGCAGGTGGGGCCGTTGGTAATTACCAGGACCGCCAGGAAGCGAAGCTGCGTGCTGAACTGCAAGGCAGTGGCGTCAGCGTTACCCGTATGGGCGACAACATCACACTGAACATGCCTGGCAACGTGACATTCGCGACCGACAGTTCGGATTTGAGCCCTGCATTCTTTAACGTGTTGAGTTCGGTTTCCAAGGTGATGAAAGAATTCGACAAGACGGTTGTCGAGGTCGCCGGGCACACGGATAGTACAGGCAGTGACTCGTATAACCAGAGCCTGTCCGAACGGCGTGCCGGCTCGGTTTCGAGCTACCTGCAAACCCAGGGCGTTAGTGGCCAACGTCTGATTACTATCGGTATGGGCGAGAGCCGTCCGGTTGCAGACAACTCCAACGACTCTGGCCGACAGGCCAATCGGCGTGTGGAAATTACGATGGTGCCGATCACAGGCTGATCAGCGCCTTTGCCAGCCCAGTCGCTGCGGGCTCGACCAGCTCGCGCCCGCAGCGCAATAACAAGAACAGCGATGAAGTGCGATTGGGGCAAACTGGACTCCGGTACATGGATTGAAGGCAGTGGTGTTGTGCGCCGCTTGTTGTCGGACGACGATGACGGCGATCGCCACCAGCGAATAATCCTGTCTGTGCACAATGGCCGTACTGTGCTGGTTGCGCATAACATCGATATTGCTGATCGCGTTCCTCTCGGTATTGGCGACCGCATTCGCTTTCGCGGCATGTACGAGTGGAACGACCTGGGTGGGCTGGTGCACTGGACCCACGAAGATCCGCACAATGTTGAGGCGGGCGGCTACATTCGGTACCGCACCCGCCATTATCGCTGATGCAAAAAAAAGCCCCGGTCAATGCCGGGGCTTCGTCGTTCAAGGTCTCTGCGTCAGGCAGCCTCGGCTTCCATGGTCTCGCGCAACTTTTTGATCGCGCTGTTTTCAACCTGGCGAATACGCTCCGCTGATACACCGTATTTGGCGGCCAACTGATGCAAGGTCTGCTTCTTCTCAGACAGCCAGCGTGACTCCAGGATGTCGCGACTGCGCTCGTCGAGTTCGTCCAGTGCATCCGCCATGCGACTCGTTGCGTCGTCGTGCCAGTCTGTCTTTTCCACCTGCAGGGCGGGGTCGGCGTCCGGGCTCGGCAGGTAAGCCGCTGGCGTGAACAGATGCTCGTCATCGGCACCGGGTGCCGGGTCGAACAGGGTGTCACGCGCGCTCAGGCGACGCTCCATTTCAGTGACTTCGCGTTCGCTGACACCGAGGTCTTCCGCGACTGCCGCAGTTTCAGCTGCAGACAACCAGGCCAGTGTCTTTTTCGCCTTACGCAGGTTGAAAAACAGTTTACGCTGCGCTTTGGTGGTCGCGACTTTTACGATGCGCCAGTTGCGCAGCACGAACTCATGGATTTCGGCACGTATCCAGTGCACGGCGAACGAGACGAGGCGTACACCGAACTCCGGGTCGAAACGTTTGACGGCTTTCATCAAGCCGATGTTGCCTTCCTGAATCAGGTCGTTCAGTGGTAAGCCGTAACCGGTGTAACCCTTGGCGATATGCACGACAAAGCGCAGGTGTGCCATAACGAGCTCACGTGCTGCTTCAAGATCTTCCTTATCACGGAAGCGTCGTGACAGCGCCTGCTCGTCTTCCCTGCTGAGCACAGCAATACCGCCGACGGCCTGAATATAGGCGTCGAGGCTGCCGACCGGGCCGGCTAGAATCTGGCTGGTGTTGCGTAATGCAATTGCCGTGGTCATGGGTCCTTTAAACCTCCTGGTTGCGGGCCGCCAATATTAGCACTCTGGTCGTTAGAGTGCTAAACGGATCGTGAGTTCCGTCACGATCCTGACAAAAAAACATGACAATTCATGTAGTTGAACTCGTCACAGTACTCTGGGTACGGTCGCCGCCGGGTCCCGATTTCAGGTCACGGCCGCCAACACTGATTCTTGAGTAATTACTCAAGAATCCACCCGAAAAAAACGCCGATAGGGGCGCGAGTAGAGAAGGCTAGCAGTTCTTGAGTAATCATTCAAGTATCGCTATGCTCCCTGCACTTATCGTAAGGTTAGCCCTATGCCCCGCCCACCTGGATTTCAACGCGACGATGTATTGCTTCGTGCTACGGAGGTGTTCTGGAGCCGCGGCTACGGGGCGACCTCGGTTTGCGACCTGGTCGAAGCAACCGGACTGAAACCTGGCAGCATCTACGCGGCCTTCGGCAGCAAGAAAGGTTTGTTCCTCGAAGTACTCGATCACTACCATAACGATCACCTGCGCGCCGTCGATCAGGCTTTCGCAGGGGCGCCCTCTTCACTGGCGGCAATAGAAACCCTGTTTCGGCAAACTGCGGATGCCACCTTGAAGGCCACGGGATCGCGTGGCTGCCTTGCCGTCAATACGCTGCTCGAGCTGGCGCAGCACGATGACGATATCGCTCGCAATCTGCAGAACGGAAGTGAACGACTCAGGCGCAGGCTTGAAGAACGCCTCGCATCCGCCCGGGCAAATGGCGAACTCTGCGCGGCCGCAAATCCGGAAGCGCTGTCTGCTTTCCTGATGAATAACCTGTGGGGAATGCGGGTATTGTGCAAAAGCAATCCAACGGCCACGGCATTGGACGGAATTGTCCATGGCGTACTCGCGGCGATCACCGCGAGCCGCTCCGCGCGACTGCACAGCTAGTCGCTAACGCGGCTCAATCGCACGCATGTGCCGGGCTGCAGCCAGCCAGGAACCCAGCAAGCCAAGCGTCACCCCGGCGCCGACAATCGCAGCGCACTCAGCAAACCCGAGCGACAGGACCTGAAACTGGCTGTTGTACAAACCGGCCAGCCGCGCCACGGGCGCACGCAAGGAATACAGACCGTAGGCCATTAGTGCCAATGACAACATTCCGCCAAACAGTCCGTACCACAAACCGGAGTACAGGAAGGGTCGCCGCACAAATGCATTAGTTGCGCCGATCAGCTTCGTTACTTCGATCTCCGCGCGCCGGTTTTCAATATCCAGACGGATGGTATTGCCAATGATGATGATAATCGCAGCACCCAGTAATGCCGCACCTACAGCGATAGCGCGTTGCACGATATCCAGAATGGCAAGAAAACGCCGAACCCATTCGGAGTCGACCTGAACGACTTCCGTTTGCGGCAGGTTGCCGAGCTCTTCATGCAGCAACACAACCGAAGCCTGGGTATTGCTTGGCGCGGGACGAATAACGAGGGTGTGCGGTAACGGGTTGTCCTGCAGATAGTCGAGCGCAGAACCGAAACCAGAACCTGCCTTGAATTCTTCCAATGCGTCGTCCGCCTTGATCAGGCGAACATTCGCAACATCGGCTCGCTGCGAAATTAGCTGCGCCATTTGCTCAGCATCCGCAACGGTAGTGCCGGACTTCAGGTAAACCGAAAAATCGAGCGCGTTGTCCCAGCCATCACCGAGCGAGCGCGCGTTCTTGATGATCAAATGCAGTGACGCGGGCAATGCCAGCGTCACCGCAATGACAAGGATAGTGAGGAAACTGGCAAACGGCTGGCGCGCAAGTCGCCCCAGCGAGCCAACCAGGTTGCTCGCATGCCGCAGCAACCAGATGCGCATCGGGCCAGCCGGTCGCGCTGGGCCCGGATCATGCTGGCTCATCCTTGCCACGACGGTTGTCCCTCAACGTGCCCGTCGATATCCATGTCGTCATCGACAAGTGCTTGCCGAACGCCGTTCTCGAGCGCGATACGCCGGCACCCAAGTTGATCGATCAACGCGAGATCGTGACTCGCAATAAGCAGGGTGACGCCCACCTCGTTAAAGCGCCGAAAGATCCGCATTACTTCAAGCGAGAGATCGGGATCAAGATTTCCAGTCGGTTCGTCGGCGATCAACAGTTTTGGCCGGCTCACTATGGCGCGCGCAATCCCGACTCGTTGTTGCTCACCGGAGGACAGTGTTTCGGGGCGTTGCCGCTCTTTGTGCAACAGGCCTACCTGGTCGAGTGCCGCGCGAACTTTACGACCGGCTTCACGGTGGCCGAGACCGGCTATTACCAAAGGCAAGGCCACGTTATCGAAAACGGGCCGGTCATACAGCAGTTTGTGATCCTGAAAGACCATGCCGATTTCACGCCGATAGGCGGGAATCTTGCGCCGCGATACGCGCGCGGTATTCTGACCATCGACAATTACCTGTCCGCTGGTCGGCCGTTCGATAAGCGCAATCAGGCGCAGCAAAGTGCTCTTGCCTGCGCCGGAGTGCCCGGTGACGAATACCATCTCACCTTTTTCGACAGACAAAGTAAGACCGCTGAGCGCTTCCTGCCCGCCAGGAAAGCGTTTCACCACATTCTCAATGCGAATCATGCGTCCGCAGCCTCGGCCGACTGCAACAGGGCTTCTGCGAAATCTGTCGCTACGAACGGCTGCATATCGTCCAAAGATTCGCCAATACCGATGAAGCGCACCGGAATCTTCAGCTTGTCGGCGATCGCGAGCAGAATGCCGCCCTTGGCGCTGCCATCAAGCTTGGTGACCGTTATGCCTGTCACGCCCAATGCGGCATGAAACTTCTCCGCCTGCGACAGGGCATTCTGTCCAAGGCCCGCGTCCAGCACCAACATCACCTCGTGCGGAGCCGCAGGGTTCTGTCGGGCCAGTACCCGCTTGATCTTGGTGAGTTCGTCCATCAATCCCTGTTGGTTCTGCAGACGGCCTGCAGTATCAGCCAGCAGAACGTCAATCTTCCTTGAGCGCGCTGACTCGTAGGCGTCAAAGATCACCGCAGCCGGGTCGGCCCCGGCCTGTTGCGCCACCACGGGCACATTGTTGCGATCCCCCCAGACCTGTAGTTGCTCAACCGCTGCGGCGCGGAACGTGTCTCCGGCGGCCAGCATGACCGATTGGCCACCATCCAGCAGCCGGCGCGCCAGCTTACCTATGGTGGTGGTCTTGCCGGCACCATTGACGCCAACCATAAGAATTACGAACGGCCCGTCATCAGTTTTGGCGACCAGCGGATGTTCAACCGGTTGCAGAATTTCGAGTATTGAGCTCCGCAAGCCGTTCATCAGGGCTTCGACGTCGCCGAGCTCCTTGCGCGCCAGCTGCTTGTGGAGTCCGGCTACCAGGCGTGCGGCCGTATCAACACCGGCATCGGCCATGACGAGGCGTGTTTCCAGTTCATCGATAACGTCCTCGTCTATCGTTCCGCCAGGCACGAGATTGGCGAGATCATAGGTAAGCCAGCTGTCACCGCGATTCAGTCGCGCCCGCAGTCGTGTGACGAAGCCGCCCTTGCCCTGATCATTCGATTTGTTCTTCTTGCCGAACACCTGCACCATTTCCGTATGATCTGAACCAATCCCGGCGACGCTGCACGCGGGCCGCTGGCTTTGCAACTACCACACGCACAATTGCGGGGAGACTATGGCGAAATCGCCTCGAGCCCGACGTAAGGCTGGCCAATCGGCACCCGGTCGGCTGCGTATTGTAGCGGGAAAGTGGCGTCGTCGTCTGTTGCCCGTCGTCGACGCCCCGGGACTGCGACCGACATCGGAACGCATACGCGAGACGTTGTTCAACTGGCTGGCGCCGCGTATCGACGGAGCACGTTGCCTCGATTTGTTCGCGGGCTCCGGCGCATTGGGATTCGAGGCGGTATCTCGTGGCGCCTTGCAAGCCGTTCTGGTGGAGCAATCCAGATCTGCAGTAAAGGGTATGCAGGCTTCGGCGGAACTCCTGCAGGACGGCGACCTTGCCGAGCTCGAGATCGTGCAGGCTGATGCTCTGCGTTTCCTGCAAAAGTCACCTGGGCAGCAGTACGACATTGTCTTTCTGGATCCGCCGTACCAGGACGCGTTACTTCCGGAATTGTGTAGACTGCTGGAAAGCGGCGACTGGCTGGCTGACGATGCACTTGTTTACCTTGAGTACGATCGCAAATCGCCACCCTCGTTGCCAAATGACTGGCAAGTCGTCAAGCAGAGTAAAGCCGGCCGCGTCAGTTATTGCCTGATGTCGCCGCAAGCGGCCACTGCCGCACAAGAATAATGACGGGGAGAACGGCATGACCGTAGGCGCAATGTATCCGGGCACTTTCGATCCAATTACTCTGGGCCATGAGGACCTTGTACGTCGTGCATGCCGCTTGTTTGACCGGGTGGTGGTCGCGGTGGCGGCGAATCCGGGCAAGGAGCCGATGTTCTCCCTCGAGGAGCGCGTCGCCCTGGCGACAGAAGCGTTGTCAGGAATAGATAACGTAGAGGTCACCGGCTACGACGGTCTGACGGTGGATTTTGCTCGCGAGCACGATCTTGCAGTGATCGTCAGGGGTCTGCGGGCTATTTCCGATTTCGAATATGAATTTCAGCTGGCCAACATGAACCGGCATCTGACCGCCGAGGTCGAGACGGCGTTTCTTACGCCGACGGAAAAATACACTTACATCTCGTCCAGCCTGGTCCGTGAAATCGCCAAACTTGGCGGCGACATCCGCGAGTTCGTCCCGCCGAATGTGCACGAGGCAATCCTGGAACGCGTTGGACGGGGCAGCAAGGCGAAGTAACCGCCAGGACCAGAAACTTCCCGGTCCCTGCGGTCCTTCGCCTGTAACGGAATTCGTCAATGCGCATCGAACGCATGCATGATCGTTGTGCGTTGCGTTGCGTTGCGTTGCGTTGTGCTAGTGCTGGCAGTCGGTGCAGTAGTAGCTCGCGCGTTGCGCGATTACCCTGCTGCGAACTGGCTGCTTGCACCGCCGGCAGGGTTTGCCGGCACGGTCATAAACTGCGAGCTGCTGTTTGAAGTAGCCGGGCTCGCCATCGCCGCCTGAGAAATCGCGCAACGTTGTGCCGCCTGCCACCAGGGCGCGTTCCAGCACTTCTTTTATCGCATCAGCTAACTTGTGCATGCGCACTCGCGATATTTTCTGTGCCTGGCGTAGCGGGTGTATGCCTGCCTCGAACAAGGCCTCGCTCGCGTAAATGTTGCCAACACCAACAACAATTGCTGCGTTCATGATGAAGGGTTTCATGGCGACCCGCCGACCGCGCGCGCGCTGCCACAGGTAATCGCCATCGAAGTCGTCGCTGAGTGGTTCGGGCCCGAGCTTTGCCAGCAATGGATGTACAGCATCGCCGTTGCTCCACAACAAAGAGCCGAAACGGCGTGGATCGCGAAAGCGCAGCGCCTTACCGTTGCTCATCTGCATGTCGACATGATCGTGCTTGGCGGCAGGTTCATCAGGCGCAATGATGCGCAGGCTGCCGGACATGCCGAGATGCAGCAGCGCGGTACCGGCGGCTGTCCTGAATAACAGGTACTTGGCGCGCCGCTCGAGGCTGAAAACGGTTTGCCCGACCAGCTTCGCTTCGAGCCCCCTGGGTACGGGCCAGCGCAGCCGGCGATCGCGAACCAGCAGTTTCACGACTGTTTGATTGACAATGTAAGGCGCGATTCCGCGCCGGCTGGTTTCAACTTCAGGCAATTCAGGCATTTCAGGCTCGTAAGGCACGCCGTAACAGCGCTGCCGCAGGCAAGGCGGAACATCGCCTGGCTGGCAAGGTCTGAATTAAACCAGCCCGGACATTTCTGCCGATTTTGAATTTGCTAACCCCGTCCTTGGTGGGACCCGGGCCTTTCGCTATAGTGGTCGCTCGACCATCTCGAGCAGGATTATTGCATGGAATACTTTTACGGCGTCCTTGATCTGACGCTCTGGGGCTACGTCGCCGCGATGCTGATTATGATTCAGATCACGATGATGTCGGTAACCCTGTATCTGCATCGCGACCAGGCGCATCGCTCGCTCGAGTTACATCCCGCGCTGCGGCATTTTTTCCGCTTCTGGATCTGGTGCACGTCCGGCATGCTCACCCGCGAGTGGGTGGCTGTGCACCGTAAGCATCACGCGTTCTGCGAAAAGGATGGCGACCCGCACAGCCCGCAGGTTTTCGGCCTCAAGAAAGTTATGCTCGAAGGCGCAGAACTGTACCGGGTTGAAAAAGACAATCCGGAAACGCTCGAAAAATTTGGCCGCGGTACGCCCGATGATTGGCTGGAACGCAACGTCTATCTGCGGTTCCCGTTTGGCGGCATTATTCTCCTGGTCATTGCAGACCTCGTGCTATTCGGTGTGCCCGGGATTACCATGATTGCCATCCAGATGGCGTCAATGCCGCTGTTCGCAGCCGGCATTATTAATGGCCTCGGTCATCACAGTGGCTATCGCAATTTCGAATGCGATGACGCCGCCACGAACCTCGTACCGTGGGGATTGTTCATTGGCGGCGAGGAGCTGCACAACAATCATCACGCATTCCCGACCTCGGCGAAATTCTCCATGCGCCGCTGGGAATTCGATATCGGCTGGATGTATATCTCGATCTTTCGTGCACTGGGTATGGCCAAGGTCCGCAAAGTGGCACCACGCCCGCATCTGAAAAAGAAACCGGTAGCGCATGCCGACATAGACAATTTGCGTGCAATCATTGTGAATCGTATGCACGTGCTGCGTGACTACAGCCGCCAGGTAACCCTGCCGGTGTTAAAACGAGAGCGTGCCATTGCCGCCGGCAATCGCGCTTTGAAACGGGCACGCAAGTTGCTGGTGCGGCGACCGGCGTTGCTGGATGAGTCCTCGCGTGAACGTTTGAGTATGCTGCTGTCTGATCACGCATCGCTGCGCACGGTCCACGAGTTCCGCGAGCGCCTGAGCGAACTGTGGAACGGCGCCAATGTAAATAACGAGAAATTGCTGGCACAGTTACGCGAGTGGTGTGCCGAAGCCGAAGCCAGCGGCATAAAATCACTGGAAGATTTTGCAGAGCGCTTGCGTTGTTACCGGTTGCAACCCGGTTCGGCCGCGATCTGAGTGATGGTGTTAATGGTTGTGAACTGAACGTCAGTAGCGCATTTCGCGGACAAAAAAATACCGGCATCAAGGCCGGTATTTTTTTGTCCGGACCTCGGCCCGGTGGGAAGATCGGAATTACTTGATCTTCGCTTCCTTGTAGGCGACGTGTTTACGGGCCTTAGGATCGTATTTGCGCGTCTCCATCTTTTCCGGATGCAGGCGCTTGTTCTTGGTGGTGGTGTAGAAGTGACCGGTGCCGGCACTTGATACTAATCTGATTTTGTCACGCATCTCGTATTCCTCCGCGCTTAAACGCGCTGGCCGGCGGTGCGCAGATCAGCCAGCACTTTCTCAATCCCGTGCTTGTCGATAAGGCGCAGGCCCTTGTGTGATACGCGCAGGCGCACGTAGCGTTTTTCGGCCTCTAGCCAGAAGCGCTTGTGCTGCAGGTTTGGCAGAAAGCGACGGCGAGTTCTGTTGTTGGCATGAGAAACGTTGTTGCCGGCTTGCGGCCGCTTCCCTGTTACCTGGCATACCCTGGACATGATAAATCTCTGATTCTGTAAAAAATGCCCGCGAGCAGCGGGCAGTGAGCGCGTCTTTATACCAGCGTAGCCCCTGTCGATCAAGGCCCGCCGGGTGAATCCGTGGGGTACAGCAAGCGATCCTGGCGACCCGCCCCTAGATCAAGCCCCGGCTCGCCAACGAAGTGCTGCGGCCATCGCCGATGACCAGGTGGTCCAGCAGCCGGATATCCACCAGTTCGAGGGCATTCTTGAGCCGCCGGGTGATGCGTTCGTCCGCCTGGCTCGGTTCGGCGACCCCCGAGGGATGATTATGAGCCAGAATAATAGCCGCCGCATTGACTGCCAACGCCTGCTTGACGACCTCTCGCGGATACACGCTGGTGCCGTCGATAGTGCCGCGAAACAACGGCTCGAAGCGCAATACCCGGTGACGATTGTCGAGGTACAGGCAGCAGAACAGCTCGTGCGGCAGGTCGCGCAGCTTCGCGAGCAGGAAGGCCTCGGTGTCGGCGGGGCTGCGAATCGCCTGGCCGACCGGCAGCGATTGCTCGAAATAGCGCCGGGCGAGGTCCGGCAGGGCGCGTAACAGCGCCAGTCGCGCGGCGCCAATGCCGGATTCGGCCGTCAATTTGCGTTCGCTGGCGGCCAGGAGTGCCCGCAGGTTGCCGTGGTCCCGCAACAGGCGGTCCGCAAGCTGACAGGCCGCGGTCTCACTGCTGCCAAGCTGCAGTACGGTCGCCAGCAGCTCGCTGTCCGTCAGGGCGCGTGGTCCCAGCATCTCAAGCTTGCGGCGCGGTGGCAGGCGGGTGGCGGTCGATAACGCGCTCATGGACACTCCCTGTCCGGTTCAAATGCGAACATCGCTGGCCAACAGTCTGCGCTGCGCCACTCGCGGCGACCAGCGCCAAATTGCCGGAAGTCGTACCGATTCGCTGGCCAGAGACCGGCCTCGCGAGCTAAGCTCGGCCCACGTTCTCACGCGGCAACTTGATGAATACACGCAACATACTTCTCGGCGTCACCGGCGGAATCGCGGCCTACAAAGCCCCGGACCTGGTGCGGCGCCTGCGTGAGCAGGGTGCCGAGGTCCAGGTTGTCATGACCCGTTCGGCAGCCGAATTTGTTACGGCCATAGCGTTGCAGGCTGTGTCGTCCCGGCCGGTGCGCGACAGCCTTTGGGACAGTGCTGCCGAGGCGGCAATGGGCCATATCGAGCTGGCACGCTGGGCCGACCATATTCTGATTGCGCCGGCGACCGCCGAGTTCATGTCGCGACTGGCAACAGGTTCCGCTGCCGATTTACTCAGCACGCTTTGTTTAGCCAGCGAAGCGCCGATAACCATCGCGCCTGCCATGAACCGAATCATGTGGGTAAGCAAGGCCGTGCAGGCAAATCGCACTGTGCTCGCCGAGCGCGGCGTGCAGATTATCGGGCCAGACAGTGGCGAGCAGGCCTGCGGCGAGCAAGGTCTGGGGCGCATGACGCAACCCGAGGAGATCGCGGCATTGATCATGGGCGGCGACGCGCCAGTGCGGACTGCACCTGTGTCCACCTCGCCGACACCCAAAGCGCCGAGCGTGCCACAGGTCATGGCAGGCAAGACCGTCATGATCACGGCGGGCCCGACCCGCGAAGCAATTGACCCTGTGCGCTACATCACCAACCGTAGTTCGGGAAAAATGGGCTACGCGCTGGCGCAGGCAGCGCTGGATGCCGGTGCCAAAGTCATCCTCATCAGTGGGCCGGTGAATATCAGCGCGCCGGCGGATGCGACGCTTGTCAGTGTGGAGTCGGCACAACAACTATTTGCCGCAACACATGAACACATTGATGAGGTCGACATATTTATCGGCGCCGCGGCCGTATCCGACTATCGACCGGACAAGGCAGCCGCACACAAGATCAAGAAGTCGCAGGCAGAAATGACTATTGAGCTGGTGCGCGCTCCGGATACGCTGGCCTCCGTGGCACGGCT
>JBBKWB010000097.1:0-25784 GCA_037968755.1 Woeseia sp. | reverse complement strand
ACGCGCAAACTCGCCCGCCAGGAACGCATTCGCTACAAAGCACGTGATGGGCTCGAACAGGAAGCTGTACTGATTCACCCTTTTGAGCGCAAGCGCGGCGGTAATCCGCTCGTGATCTTCGTACACGGCGGACCCGAGGCGCATCAATCGAATGGCTGGATGTCCGGGTACTCGCAACCTGGACAGGTTATGGCCGCAAGGGGCTTCGCCGTGGTCTACCCGAATTACCGTGGCAGCACCGGCCGTGGAGTTGAATACTCGATGCTCGGTCAACATGCATCGGCGGAGGCGGAGTTTGACGATCTGGTAGACGTCAAACATTTCCTTGTCAGCGAAGGCATCGCCGACCCGGACAAGACGGGCATTTCCGGCGCGTCCTACGGTGGCTACGCCTCCATGTGGGCAGCCAGCGCGTTGACCGAGGAATTCCAGGCCGCCGTTGCCTTTGTCGGCATCTCCAATCACATCTCAATGTTTTCCGCAGGCGACATTCCCAATGAAATGTACAACGTGCATGTGCGTGCGTGGCCGTGGGAAGACTGGATGTGGATGATTGAGCGCAGCCCGATCTACCACGCCGGAAAAACCCGCACTCCGCTACTGATCATGGGCGGTGACAAAGACCCACGCGTGCATCCCAGCCATTCGCTGGAGATGTATCGCATGGTCAAGGTACAGACCGACACACCGGTTCGGCTGGTCATTTATCCCGGCGAAGTGCACGGTAATCGCAACACCGCTGCACAGTACGACTACGGCCTGCGCCTGCTGCGCTGGATGGAACATTATTTACGGGGTCCGGGCGGTGCCGCACCGACGTATGAGCTGGATCATGCGAAAATGCTGGCAGAATACAACCGGTAAAGGCGATCGCACTCACACGTGCTACGCTTTGGCTTGTTAAAAGGACACCTGCATGCATCCACTCGCTCCCCGGTATTCTGTCGCCGAAGAATTTCTACACGTTGTTACCCACGGTACCGGCGTGCTGCTCAGTGTCGCTGGTTTATCGTGGATGTTACTGCTCTCATTCGCCGCTGACGATCCTTGGCGAATCGCCGCAAGCATTGTCTATGGCACCAGCATGATCCTCCTGTTCCTTTCTTCCGCGCTGTACCATGCCTGCCATGCGTCGCCTCACCGGGCGACATTCAAGCTGCTTGATCATTGCGCTATTTACTTGTTGATTGCAGGGACCTATACGCCGTTCTTGCTGGTCGCAATGCGCGGCAGTGCAGGCTGGTGGATGTTCGCGGGAGTCTGGACACTGGCAACTGCAGGTATCATTACCAAGTTGTGGTTCCGCCATCGATATCCAAAGCTGTCGCTCGCCGGCTACTTGTTGATGGGCTGGCTGATTGTTTTCGCTACACCGCAGATACTCGCCGCGATTGGCGAAGACGGCATGTTCTGGCTAATTGCGGGCGGCCTCAGCTACACGGTCGGTGCCGCGTTCTATATGGCCAAACGTGTGGCCTGGAATCATGCAATCTGGCACGTGTTTGTACTTGCCGGTGGCATCTGCCATTTCATGGCCGTAGCGATGTACGTTCTCCCCGTACCGGGCACCACGTTAAGCAGCTAGCCTGTCAGGCGTACTGGCCAACGTAAGTTGAGAGCTCTTTGGCGGCCTGTTTGACATCTTTCATGCCAATGCGCTCAGGTACGTTGCGGATCCACATTGGCAAGACCTTTGAGGTAATGACCCAGACGTCTGCATGATTCTGCGTCTCGACCGCGCTTATGTTCCAACCGGGAAACATCAATACCGGCTGCACCGGCAATTCCAGACCGGAGCACTCTTTGACGATTCGCTGCAGTTGCCGTGCCCGAATGCGCGCCTCGTTAATTACGCTGGAATCGTAAGGTCCGCCGTTAAGTGAAACCGCCGCGCCGTCATAACGAATGCGCGCGTCGCCGTCGGCTGGTTTGGCACGCGTTCGGCACAGGATACAGAACACACCATGCGTGCTCAGCACGGCGTGATCTATGTTGCCACTGTCGCCGGGAATGTCGTGAACAACACGAAAGCCGAGGCCGCGCAAACGATCGAGAAATCCGGATAGTTCCTGCGCAGTTTCCGTGCGCAATTGATAGCGTTGGAGTGCAAGCCAGTCTGTCCGCATTCGCGCAAAAACATACACTGTCATCAGGGCGGCAATCGCTGTCGCGTACAACGGGTTCGGAACTGCGATCCGTAATGTCCAAAGCCATTCGACGGCAACAACAATCCAAAGCACAGACAACAACGTGCATAGCGGCAATACATGTTCCAGCAATAAGGCAAGCGACCGAATCGGCTTGCCGACGGCCGCTTTTGCGGGCTTATCAGTTGTGCTGGCAGACTGGGTCTTGGCGTGCATGCTTTGCACCGTGAACCGCGGTGACATAATTTTAAACCGTTGCGCCGCAGCGACTGCGCGCTGTGTCACAAGAACGCCTTTTGAAAACCCCGATTTCGCCGGGCCCAGGCCACGTTCCGACCGGGTTGCATGCGTTTGTATTGCGCTTGTGGTCCATTGCAATGATGTGGAGGGCGGCCCATCGGGTCCGACGCCGAAAAAAGCCGGTAACGGGCCGGCAATTAGCTTACAGGGCTCCTCTTGGCGCACGCCGTTCCCACCAATAGTCGCAGTACGTCTCGCTTGCCCAGCGCATCGGCCGCCAGACCCGCAGTGTGGCCAGACAAATAATCATAGGGCATACCGGGGCAGGTGATCATTGGGCATAATCCCTGTTCTACTGAACGGGACAACTTCATGCGATTTTGCGCGATTCTATTGATAGCAATTACGCCACTGGCTGTGCAGGCTTCGCCGGCGGACGACTTCCACACGCTACTTGACGAACACTGGCAAACCTCGCAACAAGAGCGAGTCATTTTTCGCAGTGATCCCGATGCCTTCCGCATGAACGGAGAACTACCGTCATTCTCCGCTGCCGCCTATGCGCGCCGCGAAGCGTATAACGAATCGGTGCTGTCCCGACTGGCGAGCATCGATGCAAGCACGCTAAATAAGCAGGACCGGATCTCCTATAAGCTGTTCCGCTACGAACGTCAGACTGAGCGCGAAAGCTATTCGCAACTCGATCGTTACTTCCCGATCAACGCGCTGTTCGGCTATCACACCTATTTCGTCAATGCGCCGGCGAACATGGCCTTTCTTTCGGCCACTGACTACGACAAGTACCTCGTAAGCCTTGCTGATTTCCCGCGCTATAACGCCGAGCACCTGAATATTCTTCGTGACGCGGCAGCTCGCGGTTATGCGCAACATTGTGCGGCTATGGCAGGCTACGACAAGACGATCCGCAAGTTGATCGTTGACCAGCCGGAAGACAGCCCCTTGTACGGACCGTTTCGCCAGTTCCCGGGCACGATCACAGCCGAAGAACGCCAGCGCATCGAAAAACAAGGCGCGACGATAATTCGCGACGCCATCATGCCGGGCTATCGTGAGCTGCTGAAAGTCTATCTCGATGAGTACATCCCGCACTGCCGAACCACCGCCGGCATCGTAAGCGTGCACGGGGGGCTTGCGTACTACGAGTACTTGCTACGCTTTTTCACAACAACAGATATGAATCCGACCGAAATCCACGAACTCGGCATGTCCGAGATGGCGCGCATCCAGGTCGAGATGGAAACCATCAAGGACAAGACGGGTTTTCGTGGCGACTTACAAAGTTTCTTCGCTGAGCTGCGGACTAACCCACGTTTTTTCGCAAAATCAGAAAAGGAACTACTGGGGCAAACCGCGCTGATCGCGAAAACCGCAGAAGGCGAACTACCGCGCTTTTTCACGCGTTTGCCGCGTGGCACCTACAACATCAAAGCGGCGCCCGGTACGGCGGCCTATTACATGCCGTCAACCGGCGATGGCACCACACCGGGCTCTTATTTTATCGGTACAGGTGATCTCGATGCGCAGCCTCTCTACGGCCTGACGGCACTCACCCTGCATGAAGGCGTGCCCGGGCATCACCTGCAAACCGCGCTGGCATTCGAACTCGATTTACCCGATTTTCGTCGGCATATTTATCATTCGGCCTATGGCGAAGGCTGGGGCCTGTACTCGGAACGTCTTGGCATCGAAATGGGGCTCTACAAGGACCCCTACGACGACTTCGGCCGACTGACCTACGAAGCCTGGCGTGCGGCACGCCTGGTCGTCGATACCGGCCTGCATGCCTTTGGATGGAGTCGTGACGAGGCCATTGCATACATGCTCGACAACACCGGGCTTACGCGCCCTGAGGTTGTAGCCCAGATTGACCGCTATATCACCTGGCCGGCACAGGCCACGTCGTACAAAATCGGTGAGATTCGCATTCGCGCACTACGCGAAAAAGCGGAGGCTGCGCTGGGTTCGCGTTTCGATATTCGTGAATTTCACGACACAGTCGTCGGCAATGGCTCATTACCAATCGCCGTGCTTGAGGAGATTGTCGACGAGTGGCTGGCTGCGCAACAGTAGGTTAAGTATTTTTCCAGTGCTGCGCTTAGCTCGAAGTGCGAAGCAAGTCCATCAGGTTGCGTTCCAGATGTCCCTTACCCAATGGCGAATGCAATCGGCTTCTTGCCAACGATCTGACAGCTCCAATCCGTTTGCATCGGTCATCGCATAGGGCGGCGGACCCAACTCGCAGAGAAAAATGAGATTTGCGCTTTCAGTATTGCGGGCACGCCAGTCACGGATACCATCGCTCCACCAATTGCGAAACTGCTCGACCCAAGCCTGGTGCTGCGGAAAATCGATCTGGATCTGGACCTGCTCACGATTCGCGATTCGTCCCTGGAAGCAATCGGACCGCTGCAGAATCGTATCGATGTACTGGCGATCTTCTTCTCGCAAGGGTAGTCGCATTTCGCGATTGACCACAAAGTGAGACAGGTCTGCGCACAGGCGCATCTCAGGCACGCGCTCTATCAGTTGCAATGTGTAGAAGAGATCATTTAGCAGTGAGTCCCGATGCGTCTCAAACAAGACCGGGAAATCGTAGTCTTCACTCATGCGCAGCCACGCCTCGGCAACCGGTACTGCGTCATCAACCGATACGGGCATTACACCACCAATAATATTGACAAGCTGGGCATCCATCTCCGCAGCCAGATCAAGCAACGGGCGCAGCTCGTCGACCGTATTCGGGAATACATTCAGCATGCAATCGAGGCTGTTTTGCCGAAGCAATGGAGACAGTGCCCGGACCTTTGCAATCTCCGCAACTGCTGGATCGAGGCACACGCCGGCGTAAGCCGCCTCCGCAATCATCTCGATGTTCTCTGCATCGCTGCGCTCAGGCAAACGCGGGTGACGCCGCTCCATCGCCCACAATGACTGGTATATATCGAGTGTCTGCATGAATACGTATCCTGCGTCAGGCCGCGTCAGCGACCATAGCGAACAATCGGGCAGCGAGGTGCCGGGTCGATGATTAGTGTTTCGACGAGACGTTACGCAGGCTCCGTTAGCCGCGCAAGTACTACTCGGAGGTATCCGTATTCAGTGGATCCAGAGAACGTCGTCGCTAGCAGCGATATTGCCCTGATCGCGTCTTCCCGGGACTGAAATTCTTCATGGTATCGTCTATTCTTTTCGCAACTGCTCGCAGAAAAGAAGAACAACAATGCCGGATTCCAAACCCGCACGACTGGGTAAGTACCGTCTTACCGCTATACCCGATGTGCCGGATTTTCGGGACTGGCAGTACCAGCCGGCGCTGGTTCGCCTGGCAAACACGATCGAGCGACCTACCCGCTTACACATACTTGACCAGGGCGACGAGGGAAGTTGCACGGGCTTTGCACTCGCTGCGGTAATCAACCTGTTTCGTGCGCAAAGCCGGCAACGCGGCGCCGTCAGTCCGCGCATGCTGTATGAAATGGCCAAGCGTCACGATGAATGGCGTGGCTTTAGTGACGAGGGCTCAAGCTGCCGTGGGGCCATTAAAGGCTGGTACAACATGGGCGTATGCCCGGACAAAACCTGGCCGTATAAAGCAGGCGAGCCCGGTTATCTGACTGTCAGGGCCGCGAAGCAAGCGAGAAAAAATACGCTTGGCGCTTACTATCGCCTCGGTACGCGAATTACCGATTTTCACGGGGCCCTGAACGAAACTGGCGTGATTTTTTGCTCCGCCGATATCCATGCTGGCTGGGACAGTCCCTCAAAAAGAACGGGGGTTATTCCGCTGCGCGACGAGGTTGAAGGCGGACATGCGTTTTCAATCGTCGGTTACAACAAGAAAGGTTTCTGGGTACAAAACAGCTGGGGCAAGAAATGGGGTCAGGAAGGCACAGCGCTTTGGCTGTACGAAGACTGGCAGCAACACGTGTCCGATGCATGGGTGATGCGCCTCGCCATTCCGACACCACAAATCTGGCACCTATCGAGGGACGGCGGATCCGATGCCGGCCGCACCGAAGGCTTGTTCCGAAAAACACCGACGCGCGCGGAGATTGCGGGTCATTTCGTACATATCGATGATGGTCACTTCAACGATGATGGTCGATTCTGGAGTAATCACGACGATGTACGGCAAACGGCAAAACTGCTGGCCAAGAGTGACAAGTACGATCATCTTGTTTTTTACGCACACGGTGGCCTGAACAACATAAAGGATTCGGCACGGCGCATCGCCGCGATGAAGGAAACCTTCAAAGCAAATCGAATCTACCCGTTTCACTTCATGTACGACACCGGCCTCCTCGAAGAAATGAAAGATGTGCTACGTGGCCGCCACGAGGAAGTCCGCAAACGGGCAGGTGGCCTGACAGACTGGACGGACCGGCTAATAGAGCGCGCAACGCATACTTCGGGGCGGGCGTTATGGCGTGAAATGAAGTTTGGCGCGCAGCGTCCATTCGCTGCGGACGGTGCCGGCACCGCCGTACTCCAGGCGTTCCTCGATGCGCTGCAAGGCACGACTGTAAAACTGCACATCATCGGCCACAGTACCGGCGCGATACTGCATGCCTACCTTCTGCAAGCACTGACCGAATTGGCCGAATCCCAACGTGTCTCCAGCGCAAGCCTGCTGGCGCCGGCTGCAACACTTGAGTTGTTTCGCAACTATTACAGACCCTTGTTGAAAGCATCTCCAAATGACACCGGCATCGATAACATGGATATCTACAACCTGATTGAAAAGCTGGAACTCGACGACAACGTAATCAGCGTATATCGGAAATCATTGCTGTACCTTGTAAGTCGGTCATTCGAGGAAGATCCACGTCCGGCGGCGATACTGGGGATGCAAGCACACAGCGGCAAACTCGGGGCACGCTTGCCGCAGCTCAAGTTGCATTACAGCGAAGGCGATACCGCAAGCGCGAAAATCACCGCCAGTAACTCGCACGGTGGCTTCGACAATGATGCAATTACCCTGAACAGCGTTCTTAAACGCATTCTGGGCAAGAAGCCGGTGCAGCCGTTTACAGCCAAATCACTGAAGTATTGATCGGACCGCTATTCGTATCGGAAACTGCGAACAGCCAGCCACGACACAAATATCGCGCCGAGCAGCAGTGCGATGACATTCGGCACAGCCGCCGCCGCGCCAGCCTCGAAGCTGATGAGCTTGTGCAGCGCATCCATGGCCCAGCCAGTAGGTATCATTTTCTGTAAAGTCTGCATCCACTCCGGCGTTATCTCAATCGGCCACCAGCAACCGCCAAGCGCCGCCAGCAAATTCGCGAGCAAGGCGCCGAGCCCGGCCGCCTGCCCTTCTGTCTTTGCGATACACCCCAGCAGCAAGCCGGCGGACGCGCAGAACGCAGCCCACGAACCGAGCACCAGCAGTACCATTGCGAAATTCGGCCCCCAGTGCATCTTGAACAGGAACGTGCCAACGATTAACGCTATCGAAACATGGACGACGGCAAGGCCCATACGAGACGTCCACTTGCCCGCGCCATTCGGCCCAAGCAGTCCGTAGACGCTTCCCTCCGCAGCACGAAAGCTGATGCCATCGACCGCAACCAGATCTCCGTATCGTTTTACCAGGTTCTCGACTTCGAGCACGGCCGCCTCCTGCATTCAACAAGGGCTGCGAGTCTACTCGAAATGGCGCCGCCAGACTCCTGCCAGCCCGTCGCGACGCGCGACCTTTTGCGCGATGCGTTCAAGTCGCGGCAAATTTTCAAGGCGCCAGTTATCAATCTGTCCCCAACGGGTTAAGACGGCAGCATAGATGTCGACTACCGAGAAACCGTAGGAGAAGAACCAGTCTTCTTCCGCAGCCGCTTGCTCGACGAGCAACCAGCGGCGCATCCAGATACTCCGTGCGTGACTGCGCAGTTCGTCGAGACGCTGGCTCGCCGTTGCCTCACCTTCTGGTTGAAAGCGCTCCGGATAATCATGCATTTCAATAATGGGATACAGCTCAGTGGCCATGAACAGCAACCAGCGCAAGGTCAGCGCCCGGTCACGCGGAGTGTCGGGCATCAAGCCGGCATCCGGGTAGCGCTCGGCCAGGGTAATGAGTATCGCGGCGGACTCCGTGAGGGCCGTACCGTTTGGCGTAATCAGGGTAGGCAGCTTCTGCTGCGCGTTCACGGCTGCGTATTCTTCAGCCAATTGTTGCCCCTGATCGAGCGACACATCGCGCAATTCCACCTCAGCGCCTATTTCGGCAAGCGCCAGTTCGATGGTCGCTGAACCCGAGGTGGGATCGCCATACAGTATCCATTTCATCGCCCTTTCTCCTTGATTGCTTGCACCTGCAACGGGTGTGCCTGCCGCCATTATGCACCCGGGACCGCGCGCCGGGCCGCCTAAACGAGGGCGAATCGATAGCAAGATTCTTTCGAAAACTAATGACAATGCCGGAAAACAGCGTATCCTCGGCGCTCGCCAGGTCGTCCAATGGACGGCAGGGCGACGTTCGTCCTGTCGCTTATGCCCGACAGGCAACGGATATTTCTTGGGTTTTATTGAAGATAAGCGCGCTTTACGAAATAATGCGCGGGCAAATTTATTCCAACAGAGGAAAATTGGATGATGATCAAGAACGCACTCAAAGTGGGCGCAGCTGTGCTGGTCCTCGGTCTGGCCTCTGGTTGTGCCAGCACCGATGGTATCGATGCCGTACGGGCCACAGCCGACGCCGCCGCTCGTGACGCAGCCGCTGCCAAATCTGCAGCAGACGCAGCACGTGCAGCCGCAGATAGCGCTGCTCGCTCAGCCGCTAGCGCGCAAAGCACCGCAGATCGTGCACTGTCAGCCGCAAATTCGGCGCAGTCATGCTGTGATGCAAACCGCGACCGTCTGGAGCGGATGTTCCAGAAATCGATGTCCAAATAAGATATCGAAATTAAGTAGCGTTTAGACTACGAAGTATTACTCGAACGCCGCGCTTGTCGCGGCGTTTTTTATGGCCTGCCCAACGCGCTGCGGAATACCGCTGGGGCGTGTCACCAGGCTCTCGGCGATTTCCCAATCCAGCTCTCCCTGGCGCGATTGTGTAGCCGCGACGAACTGCTCCGTCAGGTGCGTTAGTCCAGTTGCCTCATTTGCTGCCGTGGTCTCGGGCGTCATCTCGTCGCCCAGGGCAATCTCTGCCTCCGCCGCCAATATCTCTGCAACATCTGCCAGAACTGCATCCGCCGGCGGTGCGACCACATCCAGCACCCGATGTACTTCCAGCAGCAACTGGTCGCCGTCCCAGCCCATCTTGACCGGCGCATTGATGATCATCACTTCGGTGTTGATAGCGATTTGTTCGAACAGGTACTCGATGTCCTCCGGAAACATGCGGATGCAGCCATGGGTAACGCGCATGCCCACACCTGCAGGTCGGTTGGTGCCGTGTATCAAATAGCCTGGCAAATCCAGTCGCATGGCGCGTGCGCCAAGCGGGTTGTCCGGGCCAGCAGGCACGATGCGCCCCAGCGGCCGACCGTCTGCTGCATGCTCATCGCGTACTGACTGCGGCGGGTACCAGGCCGGGTTGCGCACTTTCTGAGTTACCCGTGTACGTCCGAGTGGTGTTTCCCAATCCATGCGGCCGATACTCATCGGAAACGTCATTACTACCGGCCGCTCGCCGGCCGCGGCTTTAGGAAAGTAATACATACGATATTCGGCCAGGTTCAGCACGATCCCGCGACGCGGTGCCGGTGGCAGTACAAAGCGTGTGGGCAGGATTATCTCGGTACCCTCGCCTGGCAACCAGACGTCGACGTCTGGATTGGCAATGACGACATCTTCGTAGCCAAGGCCATGCCGTCTGGCAATATCGACCAGCGTGTCATCAGCGCGCGCGCGCACCGTGCTGACAGCACCAATAACGTCACTGCCTACTGGTGGCAAATCATAAACTTCGGCACTTGCCAGTAACGGCAGCAAGGCTAAGGCGGGTAACAACCGAACCATCATTCGTCTCATTGGCCTAATTCTTCTCTGTGCAAAACTTCTGTTTCTGACTCCGCAGCGACTAACCAGTTCTGCAAAGCCTCACTTTTCAGCAACTGCCGTGGGTAATGGCAGGCTGCGTCGGGAAGATTGATCCCGTACGTACGGAAGCGCAATACCACCGGAGCAAACATGGCATCGGCGATGCTGAACTCACCAAACAACCAACCGCCAGCGTAGCGTTGCTGGCAATCGATCCATATTTCAAATACGCGGTCGATGTCGCGGGTGACATTGTCAGGCAACGCCACCCGGCGGCCCATCGCACGGCAGTTCATCGGCATCGCTGCGCGCAAGCCCTGGAAGCCACTGTGCATCTCCGCGCAGATGCTGCGCGCGTGCGCGCGCTGAGCCGCATCGGCAGGCCACAACTTTGCGTCCGGGAATTGTTCCGCAAGCGTTTCGGCTATCGCGAGCGTATCCCACACAGGACGATCGTCCATTAGCAGAACTGGCACACAAGCGGCCGGTGAATAGCGGCGGATCGCGGCCGGAAAATCGGCGGTATCGAGCGGTATCCGTATCTCGTCAAATGGAATAGCGGATTCCGCTAACAACAACCAGGCGCGCAATGACCACGACGAGTAATTCTTGTTACCGATGACGAGACTGAGCGCCGGATTGGTCATGTTGTTCAGTAGCGCATCAAGACCGAGCCCCAGGTGAAGCCGCCGCCAAACGCCTCCATCAGGACAAGTTGGCCGCGCTGGATTCGACCATCCCTGACGCCGACATCCAGCGCCATAGGCACAGATGCAGCAGAGGTGTTGCCGTGATCCTGCACAGTCAGAATGACTTTCTCCATCGGCAGCCGCAGGCGTTTCGCCGTAGCCTGGATAATCCGCAGATTGGCCTGGTGAGGCACCAGCCAATCGAGGTCATCCTTATCGATGCCGTTTGCTTCCAACGCTTTGTCGGCAACGCCGCCGAGCGTCTTGACCGCAACTTTGAATACTTCGTTACCCTTCATCATGATCTTCGCGTCATCACCTGCCATCTTTTTCAGCTGATTCGACGGGCCATACGGAAAATAGAGCAGGTCCTTGTACTGGCCGTCCGCGCCAAGGTGGGTCGAAATAATCCCCTCTTCGTCCGAGGGCTTCAGGATAACCGCACCGGCACCATCACCGAACAGCACGCAGGTCGTTCGATCAGTCCAGTCGACAATCTTGGATAAAATCTCGGCGCCAATTACCAAAGCGCACTTCGCTTCACCCGCACGAACAAACTTGTCGGCCGTCGACAAAGCGTAAATAAAGCCAGTGCAGGCAGCCTCGATACTGAATGCCGGGCAGCCGTGTATGCCCAGCTTTTGCTGTATCAGGGTCGCAATGTTGGGAAAGATCAGGTCTGGCGTGGTGGTTCCGACGACGATCATGTCGATTTCGTCAATGCCGACGCCGGCGGCCTCGAATGCCTGCTTTGCAGCTTCTACACAAAGATCGGATGTCGACTGCTCTTCAGCAGCAATGTGCCGTCGCTCAACGCCAGTGCGCGTGCGAATCCACTCGTCGCTGGTGTCGACCATCTTCTCGAGATCCGCGTTGGTCATGACGCGTTCCGGCAGGTAGCGACCAGTGCCGGCAATACGTGAATACTTCATGCAGCTTCCTGTTGCAGCAGACTGCCGATCTGTTCGGGAACCTGGTTTTTTACTTCCAGCAATGCGGTTTCGATTGCGTGTTGAAATGCGACCGTATCCGCACCACCGTGGCTCTTGATAACGATACCATTAAGCCCTACCAAAGACGCGCCATTATAGTTACGCGAGTCCATGCGTACGGCGAGATTTTTCAGTACTGGCCGCGCCAGGAACGCCTGCAGTTTTGAAAAGGCATTTTGTGTGAACGCGCGTTTCAGATAGTGAGACGCGAGACCAACCGTGCCTTCCATCGTCTTGAGCGCAACGTTGCCGGTGAAACCATCGGTTACGACAACATCGGCCTTACCGGAAAAGATTTCATTGCCTTCTATATAGCCGACGTAATTCAGGCTGCTGGATTGCAACAGGGCTGCCGCATCCTTAACCGTATCGTGGCCCTTGGTGTCTTCGACACCGATATTGAGGAGTGCGACGCGCGGTCGCTCAATACTGCGAATATCACCGGTGACGATCGAGCCCATCACGGCAAACTGAAATAATTGTTCTGCACTGCAGGACGTGTTGGCGCCAAGGTCCAGCATATGCACCGTGCCGCCAATCGCAGGTAACTCTGCCAGGATCGCGGGACGGTCAATACCGGGCAACATTTTCAGAACAAACTTCGCGGTGGCCATCAACGCACCGGTATTGCCTGCACTGACGCAGGCAGCCGCCTCGCCTTCCTTAACGAGGTTAATCGCGACGCGCATAGACGAATCTTTTTTCTTTCTCAGCGCGTCTGCCGCTGATTCCGACATACCAACAACCTCGCTCGCGGCCCTGATCTGCAGGCGCGGTTCGTTGTTGCCAACAATTTTTGTTTTGAGCGAGCCCAGCAGATCTGGATCACCTACGAGGATGAGCTTCAGGTTTGCATGCAGCTCCAGGCAGGTAAGTGCGGCACGCACAACAACCTCGGCACCGAGGTCGCCGCTCATAGCATCAACAGATATGACAGATTCGTCAGCCACTGAGTCTGTCAGGCTGTGCCATCAGACGCGGTGAGAATCACGACGGACGAGACGTTTAGTCTTCGTCTTTGTCGTCGATCGGCTGCTCGACTACCTGGTTGCCACGGTAGAAGCCGTCCGGGGAAACGCGATGCCGCAGGTGCGTCTCGCCTGAGGTAGGGTCAACCGACAGTGCCGGTCCTTTAATTTTGTCGTGCGAACGGCGCATGCCACGCGTCGACGGTGTTCTGCGACTCTTTTGAACAGCCATTTTTCATCTCCAATTGTGGGCAACCTAAAGCGTCGCCAACACATTACTAAGTCAGTTGTTATTTCAATTTTTCGTTACCAGGACGCTGCCCTGTTAACGGGATTTTTCAATCTGTGCCTTGAGGTCAGCAAACGGGCGAACCGTATCCTTCACTTCAATGGGCTCATCTGCCACCGACTGTTGTTTACAGTCGCCGACGGATTCATGCTTCGCTGCAATCGGCATCGCCATGACCAGCATTTCCTCGATCACATCGATCGGTCTCAGTTTGCCATCGGTCAATCCCCAAACCTCCAGCGCATCGTCCACAGACTGTGCATCGGCACTGTCCAGGAGCAGCATTTTCAGCTCGGCTCGCAGCGACAGGGTACAGGGTTCCAGGCAACGCTGACATACAGCTGGTACGGTCGCTTCCGCCCAGCCCCGAACCTCCGGTAAGCGCTCGCGGGCATCGGCCCAAGCGAAGCGGAGACACACTGAAACGGGGGAGTCCTGCCAATCTTTGGGGATCAGTTCCGCATCCAGCGCCTGCAAATCCTCGCCCACGATCGCCGTAAGTCGTTCAAACGTCGATAATTTTTCAACGTTTTCAATGACTTGTTTTCTGCGCGCGAGATAATCGGGCGCTACGCGATCTAGCAAAGGGTTCGCCATGGCGGGCGCATGATAAGGACCGCGCCGCGCCCTGTCAAAGCCCACGTTACAGCGCAGAACGCTAGCCTGTGCAGGCAAAGCAGGTAAACTGGCCCGCCCTGGATTTCAAAGGCTTACAGAAGGTGCAAAATCCGTCTGCCGCGCCGATCATCCTTGCCTCGTCGTCACCTTACCGGCGCGGCCTCCTGGACCGCTTTCTCAACGAATATGAGGTGGTTGTGCCCAATGTCGACGAAAGCGCCGTCGATGATGAGGAGCCCGAAGCACTGGCGGCCCGGCTTGCTCGCAGCAAGGCAGAGACCGTTGCGAGCCGCAACCGCGATGCCATCATTATCGGCGCCGATCAACTCGCGGTCCTCGATGGCAAGATCATCGGCAAGCCAGGTAAGCATTCGCAGGCTGTCGATCAGCTGATGGCCGCATCCGGCAAGACCATGCAATTCCTGACCGCTGTTTGCGTACTCGATCCGCACAGTCGGCGGCGCTATGAACATATTGACCGCACGACCGTGCAGTTTCGCAGTTTCGATCGACGTCAGGCCGAGGTCTATCTGAAACACGATCAGCCTTACGACTGTGCTGGCAGCTTCAAGATTGAGGGCGCCGGCTTCGTATTGTTTCGCTCAGTCAGAACCGAAGACCCGACCGCATTAATTGGTCTGCCGATGATCTGGCTGGCCGCGACCTTGCGAGAACTGGGTCAGCTTTTACCGTAGGGAACTTACTTTTTTCGCAGGTAACGGGACCTGCGTTTTCGGCTGGCCGGCGTGCCGTTTTGCAGATAGTCCTCGAGGTCATCGGCCAGCGGCGCGGTAAAATGTTGTTCATTGCCATTGGTATCCGGAAAGGCAATTGATTGTGCATGCAGGAACAGGCGCTTGAGCCCGTTGCTGGCTGCAACATAATTGACGTCTTCGTCGCCGTAGCGATCATCCCCCACTATGGGAAATCCCTCCGCCGCAAGGTGTACGCGGATCTGGTGGGTGCGACCGGTTTCCGGCTGGCATTGCAGCAAACTGTATATCCCGTGCTTTCGCGACAAGCGCACTTTGGTAGCGGCCTGCTTGCCCTCCGGGTCAATGATGACGTGGCGCTCGCCATTGCGCCGATTGGTAACCAGCAATGGGGCGTCAATGATCTGCTCACCGAATTGCCAGTTGCCCGCCACCAACGCCAGGTAATTCTTCTCTACCCGCCCTTCGCGAAACTGCTCGTGCAATGAACGCAGGGCACTGCGGCGTTTTGCCAGAACCAGGCAGCCCGAGGTTTCGCGATCCAGTCGGTGCACCAGGGACAGGTCCTTAAGTTCGGGTCGTGCCGCGCGCATCAGCTCGATGACACCGTGACTGATACCGCTGCCACCGTGCACGGCTACACCGCCCGGCTTATTGACCACCAACAGGTACTTGTCCTCAAACAGGATACGTTCGGCCATGTCGTTGACCCGCGCAGCCGGCGGTGGGGCTCCCTCCGGATTGATCCTCACCGGCGGGATTCGCACTTCATCACCGGCCTGCAGACGGTACTCAGCCCGCACCCGGCCGCCGTTCACCCGCACTTCCCCTTTGCGCAATATCCGGTATAGCCGGCTTTTCGGCACGCCCGGCAGGTGCCGGCGCAGGAAATTATCGATCCGCTGGTCCGTATCGTCGTCGCTGACCGTCACTTTGCGCACGCCCTGGAGCTGGCCAGCAGGTTGGGAGGTGGAATTCGGTTGCATAAGCAATCACTTATTTGCTGGCTTGCGCCGTAGGTAGGATGCGCCGCGGAATGGCTGTGCTATATTACGCCGCTGTGTGGACCACTGGACCTCTGTCTGGCCACACCGGCAAGAACGAACGAATAACGGTCTGTGACCGACCAAGCGTTTATTTTATTCATATCCGGCCCGTACAAGCGAGGCCGGACATCCTTTTGGCAGCAACCCGGACGACCGGAGAGCGCCAGAGCGGCATGCCGCAGGGTAACAATGATTTTGTTTCTGATCGGCTGGATCTTCAACGATCGAGCCTTCAAAGAGTACACGCCAACAATACCGGGTGTTTCACACCTGGGGCCTGTGCTGCTTTCCTGCACCGCTCTCTCAGCCTCAACTCACCGTGCGACCGTGCTGCCCAGTCAACAAGTAGGGCATCATGAAAAGAATGTTAATCAACGCAACTCAGGAAGAAGAGTTGCGCATGGCGATGGTCGATGGCCAGCGCTTATACGACCTCAACATAGAAGCACCCGCAAGCGAACGTAAAAAAGCCAATATTTACAAAGGCAAAATAACCCGCATCGAGCCCAGCCTCGAAGCGGCGTTCGTTAATTACGGCGCGGAACGTCACGGCTTCCTGCCGCTGAAAGAAATCTCCAGCGAGTATTTCGTCAAGGAACCGGGTTCCGGCAAGCTTAATATCAAGGATGTCCTTAAAGAAGGTCAGGACATCGTCATCCAGATTGACAAGGAAGAGCGCGGCAACAAAGGCGCTGCCCTGACTACGTTCGTTAGCCTCGCAGGCCGCTTCATTGTTCTGAAACCGAACAAGGAACGCTCCGGTGGCGTATCCCGCCGTATTACCGGCGACGACCGTGACGAAGCACGCAAATCCCTGAAGAACGTCGAGATCCCCGACGGTATGAGCGTGATCCTGCGCACCGCCGGCATCGACCGCACCAGCGAAGAACTGGGCTGGGACCTCGAAAATCTGCTCAGCGTCTGGCAGGCCATTCTGAAGGTCGTCGTTGAACGCCCTTCCCCGTTCCTGATCTATCGCGAAAGCAACGCGGTTGTGCGCGCCTTGCGCGACTACCTGACCAACGAAATCGGCGAGATCCTGATCGACGACGAAGCGACTTACGTCGAAGCGAGCGAGTTCGTACAGCAGGTCATGCCGCACAACCAGCGCAAGCTGAAGCACTACACGGATCCGGTCCCGCTGTTTACGCGTTACCAGATTGAAACCCAGATTGAATCCGCCTTTGCGCACATGGTGCATTTGCCATCGGGCGGCAGCCTGGTCATTGACCACACGGAAGCGCTGGTCTCAATCGATATCAACTCGGCACGCGCTACCAAAGGTAGTGACATTGAAGCGACCGCGTTCAATACCAACCTCGAAGCAGCGGACGAAGTTGCCAGGCAGCTAAGACTGCGTGATCTCGGCGGCCTCGTTGTAATCGACTTTATCGACATGGGCCCGCAAAAGAATCAACGCGAAGTCGAAAACCGATTGCGCGAAGCGGTTCGCCAGGATCGGGCACGCGTCCAGATTGGCAAGATCTCGCGTTTTGGCCTGTTGGAGATGTCCCGCCAGCGCTTGCGGCCATCGCTGGGCGAATCGGCATATCTCACCTGCCCGCGCTGTTCCGGTATTGGCAATATTCGCAGTGTCGAATCGCTTGCACTGGCAATCCTGCGCATCATCGGCGAAGAAGTACGCAAAGAGCGCACAGCGAAAGTAATTGCGCAGCTGCCTGTCGAAGTTGCGACCTATCTCCTGAACGAGAAACGCGATTGGGTACAGAACCTGGAATCGCGCAATGAAACGCAGGTTGTGCTCATTGCCAATGAAGGCCTTGAAACTCCGCATTACCGGATTCGCCGCGTTCGTGATGACCAGCTCGAATTGCCGGAAAACACCGGTAGCAGCTACACGTTATCTGACCCCGAAGATGAAGATGCAGTGCCTGAGAGTCTGCAGGAGCGCAAGCCGGCAGAACTGGCAGCAGTAACAACTACCGTCGTTGCGACGACACCGGCGCCACTACGGGCGCTACAACCTGTCGAGGAAACACCACGCGCGCCCGGATTCCTGGCTCGTCTGGCCGCGTTGTTTGCAGGCTCAAGCAGCTCGGATGAAAAGAAGAAAGCGCCGGCGCGCGACAAGAAAAAGGCTGGCTCCGCGAAACGCTCGAAGAAAGCCGCAGATGGACGCGGTAGTCAGCGCGGCAAGCGTCGTGACGACGAGAGCAAAGACGGCAAGGCCCGCACCGAACGCAAACGCGGTGGCCGGAAACGCGGCAAAAAAACGGAAGGTAAGACTAGCGAGCGCAAAGCCAAGAACGAGCAGAACGGCCAGTCCGATAAAGTAGAAGACAAACAGGATAAACGCGCAGCGACAGATGCGGATGGTAACGTCAGCGAGCAACCGCGCAAGAAACGTCGGAGTCGCGGTGGACGCCGTCGCCGGAAGACCGGTGAGCGCAATGACAATCAGCAACAGGATGCAGCTAAAAACGAAGATACCCAGCAGACGGAATCGGGTAATGGCAATACGGCGCAAACGACGCCAGACCAGCCAAGGAACGAGCAGCCTGTTGCCAAGACCCAGGCTGACCGGCCTGCGGAATCAGCGCAGGAAAACGTTGCAGCGCAGAGACCGGAAAAGTCCTCTGAGAAACCTGCTGAGAAACCTGCTGAGAAATCGGCCGATAGGCATGCGGAAAGATCTGCACCTGAAACGGCGGAAGCGACGAAGCCCGCGGATGCATCCAAGGCCGTCGCCCTGGCAGCAGTCAGCACGCAAAAACCAATGCAGTTTGACTACGACGACACACAGCCGGAATTGACGCGCCTCTATATGTCTGACGACGAGGTGAAGTCGGTGCAGAAAGATGCACAACGCGAGCGTTCGAAGGAAAAAGCAACGCGCACCAGAACGGAGACTGCATCAGCGGATACAGACAAGTCATCATCTGAGGCGAGTAACGATGCAGGCAAGAGTCCTGCGAGTTCTGAAGAAAAGCAACCGCCGCGCGAAGCTAAAGCCAAGCCTGAGAATTCAGACGCTGCCAGCAAGCCTGAGAAATCACCGGCAAGCGAGCCTGCAAGTGCTGCGCTTGCAAAGCAATCGGCACCAGAACCAGCTGCGAAACCCGAAGGACGGTTATTACCTTGGGACGCCGCGCCCGCATCGTCGCCGGCGAGTGACAGCAGTACCAATGAGGACAAGCCCGCGCAACCTTGATTGCAAGGCGCTGGAAAACCCACGGGCAGCTGGCAACGCGCTTACGCGTCGCCGCTGCCCGTTTTTTGTTGTAGCTCAGCCAGCAGGCCGCGCGCTGCAGATTCGACAAGGTCGAGGACCCGCTCAAATCCGGCACTGCCGCCGTAGTAAGGATCGGGCACTTCCCGGCTATCACCACCCGCGTAATCGAGGAACAGGCGAATCTTGCTGTGATGTGCCGCATCGGCGCGTTCCAGCAAGACCTGGCGATTCTCATCGTCCATGACCAACAGCAAATCAAAGCGCTCGTAATCCGCATCCACAACGCGGCGGGCCTTGATGCCTTTCAGGCTATAGCCACGATTCTCTGCGGCAACCTGCGCCCGGCCATCCGGCGGTTCGGCGGAGTGAAACGCGTGAGTACCGGCTGAATCAATTTCGATTGTCGCGCTCAAGCCTGCGTCTTCAACCATTTTCCGAAACACGCCCTCAGCGGTTGGAGAACGGCAGATGTTGCCCATGCAAATGAACAGTACGCTAATTCTGGATTCGTCATTCATAACTTAGTGTCTTAAAGGTTCTTTTATTCCAGCCACGACAATTACAAAGCGGAAACATCCGACATTGGTTGCAGATCGGAGTCAATTTCATGCGGCAAATGAAGACAGAAACCGAGGTAAAAATCTTGTGTCGCCGTTCTGGGTCATCAATTCTAACCGACGGCGGCTGATTCTACTTTCCTAAACGGAAGAATAGTGCATTGTTGATAGTTCGTCGATCATGAAACGCAGTCGCGCCATTGATTGCGACGGGCCGATGAAGTCCGTCTCTCGACGTCACAGATTGTTGGAGTTTGGTGTTGCCTCGAACTGTAACCGGCCACGCACAAGCGACAGCAACACGTAACTGACGCCGTATCGAAAAAGCGGTGCTCCACCGTGCGCAGGTCATCCGGGAGGCGCTCGGACAAGTGGCTTGACTTATTCGAAATCTAATCTGCACTATGCAAGGCATCGACTTACGAGAGTTGGCGCTATAGACCGGATCACTTTGCATGGCTTCGATTCTTAACCCACATCAGAACCTCATACTCGCAGCACTGACCGCGGGCGAGGCAGAGCGCGTTTTGCCGGCTCTGCAATTGATCGCATTGAAACTGGGTGACGTGCTCTATGTATGAGTCTGGCGAGAAACTCAAATATGTCTACTTTCCGACCGATGCTATCGTGTCGCTGTTGTATGTCATGGAAAATGGCCAATCGGCTGAAATCGCCGTGGTCGGGAACGACGGCATTCTCGGCGTTTCCTCATTTATGGGCGGTGAGTCCACGCCGAGTCGCGCCGTTGTGCAGAGCGGAGGTTTTGGCTACCGGTTGCCGGCCAACAAACTAGTTGAGGAATTCAATCGCCGCGGATCGATGATGAATATGCTGCTGCGTTACACGCAGGCGCTTATTACACAGATGACGCAAACTGCCGTGTGTAACCGGCATCATTCTGTCGATCAGCAACTGTGTCGCTGGTTGCTGATGAGTCTCGACCGCCTGCCGTCCAATGAATTTGATATGACCCAGGAGCTGATAGCCAATATGCTCGGCGTGCGGCGCGAAGGGGTTACGGAGGCAGCCGGAAAATTACGGAATGCCAACATCATTGAATACAGGCGCGGACATATTAATGTCGTGGACCGACCCAAATTGGAACAGCGTGTCTGCGAATGTTACAGCGTGGTCAAGACGGAATTCGACCGGCTGCTTTCGGATCTAGAACCGGGCAGTTCGTTCGACTAAACGGGGACCACTTGCGCAAGTTCTTCGTTCACTGAATTCCTACATGGCTTGCGATCTCGAATGCGAAATATTGACCGTAGGGCCATACTGGCGCTGGGTATCACTTATCCGGTCGACGGCGCAGTCTCGGTAAAACCCGGGACCTGTGACGCTTGCGAGAGCGCCTACCGGCCGGTATCGTTCGTCCAACATTAATACATCCGGGCAAGGGTCTTTAACCGATACTCAGAACTGGAGACGTAATGACTAATCACAAGCCTCACCCGACAAATGGAGTTGACTTGCGTCTGCACGCTGAAACGCGTCTACTCGAAGGCACTGCGCCGCCCAGCAGCACCTGGGCCGGCGGCGATGCACTTGCCTATCTGCATCAACTCGCCAGCGACCCATCGAGTGCCACCATCGCACTGAAATTTCTGCATGAATTACAGGTTCACCAAATCGAGGTCGACTTGCAAAACGAGCAGATCGAGCACACTCGAGCGGAACTTGCCGAGCAACTCAATCACTTCGCCGAACTGTATGAGCGTGTAGCCGTCGGTCTGCTCGTCGTCGATGCAGTCGGCGTGATTATCGAAGCAAATCCGCGCGCACTGTCCTTGCTTCACGCCAATGCCAAGCATTTGCCTGGACGGAGCATAGACAGCTTTCTCATGTCCACCAGCCGGCCTGCTTTGGTGCATGTGCTGGCCAGCCTGAATGCGGGTACTCAAGAACTCAGTTGCGTGGTGCATAACGCAAAAAACGGCGACACTGGCGATGGTTTGCGCCTGACCGCCACACGCTCGCAGGACGGGCATTCACGGCTCGTGGCGCTGGTGGAGCTTTCTTCTCGCGACGCGCCAACGGCTACTTAGGCACAGACGCAGCGACTGTACGCAGCCTGGCGAGGTCCCGGCGCAGGTTCGTGAAATGCGTCCTGCTCTTGTGTTGCTGAGCGCTGTGTTGCTGAGCGCAATAAGCCGTTATAGGCGAATTAATGTCTGAGGTTCCCACAGGCGAATCCGATACGCGACAGGCCCCTTTCGCAATGACGCACATTGTCGGGATCGGCGCTTCCGCTGGCGGACTCGAGGCGCTGGAACAATTCTTTGAGCACGTGCCAGAGACGTCTGGACTGGCCTATCTGGTCGTGCAACATCTCGACCCTACGCATAAAGCCCTGCTGGCCTCGCTTCTGCAACGGGTTACCAGCATGCCGGTTAATGAAGCGGCAGATACTATGCCGATCAAGCCGAACCACGTCTATGTGATCCCGCCAAACGCCGAACTCAGCGTGGCAGGTGGCCGACTCAAAATCCGTGCGCCATCGACGCCGCGCGGCATGCGTCTGCCAATTAACGTCCTGTTCTCGTCGCTCGCCCGCGATCAGCACGAAGCTGCCATTGGGGTGGTGTTGTCGGGCATGGGTGTCGATGGCACGCAGGGACTGCAATCGATCAAATCGCTCGGTGGCCTGTGCGCAGTGCAGTCGCCCCACACTGCCCAGTTCGATTCGATGCCGAAAAACGCGATTGCCGCCGGCTGCGACGATATCGTCGCATCGCCGGCCGAGCTTCCCGGTCGCATACTCGCGACCATTAAAAGTCAGTACGAAACGATGACCTCGGTGCCCATGACGCCAGGCGAGCCGCGGGCGATGCCGCCCGAAGATTCGATGGAGCACATCATCGATTTACTGAGGCTTGCGACGCGCCATGATTTCTCGCTCTATAAAATGAGTACCGTGCATCGCCGCATCGACCGACGCATGGCGATACATGCTCTTTCATCGCTGGATGAGTACGCCCAATTTCTCGAGCACAATCCAAATGAAATTGAATTGTTGTTCAAGGAGTTGCTAATTGGCGTCACGCAATTTTATCGCGACGCGCCAGTCTGGCAGTATTTCGAGGATCGTACCCTGCCGGATTTGCTTAAGCGTCGTGCCGCGGACCCCAAATTGCGCGCGTGGCTGGTGGGGTGCTCGACTGGCGAGGAAGCCTACTCACTCGCAATAAGTTTTGCCGAGACGATTCGACGCCTGCCGCAATACGCACACCACGCGCTACAGATTTTTGCGACTGACCTGAGTTCGGACGCAATCGCGACGGCGCGTCGTGGCGAGTATCCCTTAGCCATCGAACGAGATGTGCCAGCGGCACGCCTGGCGCACTATTTTACCAAGCAAGATGGCTATTATCGGCTCGTTCCAGGTATTCGTGACACGGTGTTGTTTGCCGAGCAGGACGTCGTGCTCGACCCGCCATTCACGCGCCTGGACATCCTGTGTTGTCGCAACCTCTTGATCTATTTCGACAACGCCCTGCAGCAAAAATTGCTGCCTTTGTTCCATTACAGCTTGCGAGCAGGTGGGGTCCTGATGCTCGGTAGCTCTGAAACGATAGGACGATTCAGTCGTCTGTTTTCGACGCTTGATTCGAAGCTGCGACTGTACCAACATGTATCGGCCAGCTCTAACGTCGATCCCACTTTCCCGTCCACCACATTTCCGCCTTTGATGAATATGAAAAAAGAGCCCCCTGCTTTGCCTCGCATTGTTTCCCATTCATCGCCGGACAACTTGCAGGCTGCGGCCGACCGCGTGCTGTTACAGGTTTACGCACCGCCTGCAGTCGTGGTCAATGGCGACGGCGACATCATCTACATCAGCGGGCGCACGGGAGAGTACCTCGAACCCGCTTCCGGTAAGGCAAACTGGAATTTCCATGCCATGATCCGCGATGATCTGCGTGCGCCGCTGACCGCGGCATTGGCTCAGGCCAGACTGCAAGACTCGCCCGTGTACTGTACCGGCCTTGCAAGCAAAGTTAATGACAGTTTACGAACGGTGAACGTCACAGTGCAACAACTACATGAGCCCGCCTCCCTGCGTGACAAGTGCATTGTCGTATTCCGCGACATGCCGACACCCGGAAAACCTCGTCGCCGCCAGGGCGCGCTCGACGCCGCCCACGCAGTCGAAGCCGATAGTTCTCACGATGAGATCCAGCGCCTGCGCGAAGAGGCCCGTTCGACGCGGGAGGAGTTGCAGTCGGCCAACGAACAATTGCAATCAACCAACGAGGAGTTGCAGTCGACTAACGAAGAGCTGCAGTCGACGAATGAAGAGTTGATGACGTCGAAAGAAGAAATGCAATCAATGAATGAAGAGTTGCAGACGGTCAACACAGAAATGCAGACCCGTCTCGATGATCTTGCGCTCGCCCAGGGCGATCTGGCCAATCTCTTGAACAGCACCAACATTGCGATCCTGTTTCTCGATCACGATTTGAATGTCAGGCGCTATACAGATCGTGCCGCGAAGATCATCAATCTGCGCGAAATAGACATCGGTCGTCCGCTAAGCGATCTGACGACTTCGCTGCAATATCCTTCCCTGCACGATGATGCACAGAACACCATGCGGACATTGGTCTTTTCGGAAAAGCAGATCCAGACCACCGACGAGCGCTGGTTTTCCGTTCGAATAATGCCGTACCGCCGACTCGATGATGTCATCGACGGCGCCGTGATCACTTTCGTGGACATCACAGCCACCAAGGAACTCGAGGCAGATCTGCGGAGACCTGAGTAAGGCGTTACTACGATCGCAGTCCGGCGCGGCTACGATTTTCGGGCCGGCCTATCTGGCCCACGGTCATGCCGAAGGCGGTCGTCGTGGCTGGTATTTTTTCCTTGGTCAGCCGTTCTGACGTTCCGGGATTCTGGACGCAAGAAATATTTCGGAACGACAGGATGTACGAAGAATTTTGCACCATAGAGCAAGCACGGTAGCAAGCATGCGATATCATCTGATACTGGTGGCTGTTCTGGCATTTCCGGTCCTTTCCGGTTGCCAGAATCTGAAGGCGTTGCCAGATGACACGTCTCTGCAGGGTGAGGCAAATCCAAGCGCCGATGTCGCCTTCATTGCTGATACCACCTGGGTGGACGAGAACGGCCAGCGACAAGTGGAGCAGGCCATTTTTGACGATTTGTTTCGTATCATCGACGAAGCGCAGGAACTGATCGTTCTGGATATGTTCCTCTACAACGATTTTCAGGGATCCGTGCCGGAGACAACCCGACCGCTTGCCAGCGAACTGACCGACGCGCTGGTCAACAAGAAAAACCGTAGTCCGGGTATGGTGATCGTCGTTATCACTGATCCCGTTAATGAACTGTACGGCGGCCTGCAATCGCCTTATTTTGAGCGCCTGGAGCAGGCGGGTATCCGAGTTGTCGTAACCAATTTACGCAAACTCCAGGACAGTAATGCGGTCTACTCGTTTTTCTGGCGGCTTTTGGCGAAACCGTTCGGAAACTCGGCGGCGAACACGCTTTCGAATCCCATTGGACCAGGCAGAGTGTCAATTCGCAGCTACCTGGAACTGCTCAATTTCAAGGCGAATCATCGCAAGGTGCTGATTGCCGATAGTGGCCCAACCTACGTCGGCTTCGTCTCATCCGCCAATCCGCACGATGGCAGTAGCGCGCATCGCAATGCGGCAATTCGATTTACCGGCGGTGCCGTTGCGGATCTGTTGCGCTCCGAGAATGCCGTACTGGCATTTTCGGGTCATGCGCCAGTGGAGATTGAAATTCCGCGTGAGCAGACGGCAGCGGCTACGACTGTTCAGGTGGTCACAGAGGGCAAGATTGAAGACGCCGTCCTTGCGAAAATCAATCAAGCGGATGCCGGAGACAAGTTGGATTTGATGATGTTCTATTTGTCCGATCGGGAGGTCATCGCGGCCCTGAAGCGGGCGCACGATCGCGGTGCGAAACTGCGATTGTTGCTGGACCCGAACAAGGATGCGTTCGGGCGGGAGAAGAACGGTATTCCGAACCGGCCCGTAGCATATGAACTGAACGCAGCCGGCGTTCCCGTGCGCTGGTGCACCTCCGTGGGCGAACAATGCCACACCAAGATGTTGCTGTTTCAGGACCGTTCGGGCAGCAGCGTCATTGTAACCGGCTCAGCGAATTTCACGCGCCGGAATCTGGATGACTTCAATCTGGAAACGGATGTAGTGGTCAGGGGTAGCAACACGGATTCTGTATTCGTCGCCGCACACAAATACTTTGACGACAGCTGGAACAATACAGCTGATCGCGCCTACAGCCTGCCCTACGAACGCTATGAAGA
>JBBKWB010000096.1:0-9134 GCA_037968755.1 Woeseia sp. | reverse complement strand
AAACCATACAAGACAGTGAACAGCGCCGAATTCCCCAAATTTACAGTGACAGCGGGTATGAGCAGTACGGCGCACAGGACCATATTGGTTGCTTCGAGAATGACAATGCAACGCCAAATAATTTCAAAGATCCGGCGAACTACCCGGAACCACCATGCAGACGATTCAAGGCCAATGTATGGCGTAGCTACCAAATGCACGTGATCGTTGCTGACAATGCAGCTAAAAACAATGGACTCATCGAACTGTATATTGACGACGAACCGAACCCCATTATCCGCGTAACCGATGCCGATCATTCGGGTCTGACAATCAGCCAGCCGTATACGGAAGATGGTGTTTGGGATCAGTCGGGAAATCTTGAAATGGGCTACGGCAAACTGACGTTCACCCTCTTTTCCACCGACAAGGCAAGCAAGTCCGGAGTACCGGATGGCAACATGTGGATCGACAATATTGTTGTCTCACGGACTCGAGTGCCGAAAATCACCGGATCAAGTGGGTCGCCCGGCAATTCCGAAGTGCCTGAAGCACCCACTAATTTTCAGACGCAATAGGCCACTTTGGCTCGACTATATGGGCAGTTGATGCAATAAAAATTACTGACCGCATTTGAGTATTGGAGTACTGGATTTATGAATTGTAAAATTTCCCACATCGGCTTGGCGATGCTTTGCCTACTGCCAGCCGTATCTTTCGCAATACCGACAGTCACGCCGAACACCTGGACTCGGGTAACTCAGTTGCCGGATAATTCCGCGGTCAATGACGCAGGTAATTGTGGCGGCACACCTTGTGGCCGGGCATGGTTTCCATTGGAGTACCATGCCGGCGCCGGCAAGACAGTAGTGTTTGGCGGTAGCGTTGCGGGTGGCTGCGGTAGCGGTTATATCAACGATGTCTGGGATCTTGGCTACGACGCGGCACGCGGCGGCTGGCAATGGACGCAACGTCGTTCGGTGAATCGCGGTGGCGGTTGGCCTCAAGGCATGGACAATCATGTCATGACATACGATGCGGACAATCAGTATCTTTGGATACTGGGCGGGACATGCGGTGGCGGCTATGGTTACTACGATTACCAGACAAACAACTTTACCCAAGTTGGCGACTACAATTCTGCAGACAGCAACGAGCCTCACGATGGTGTGTTTGATCCAGGATTTGCCTGGGGTGATGGTCAGGTCGTGGTTTTCAGCGGCGAACCAAGCTGGATTGAGAATCCCGGAAAGAGAACGTCTGCTTTCGATACCGCAATGTCATCACCCGCCGGCTGGTCTGTAAAACTGTCCGAAAATGGCATACCGCCGAGTCGGGAGCAGATCGAAGAGGTGATGGTCTATATTCCGACCACCAAACGTTTCCTTATTTTTGGTGGTCAGCCTACTGGTGCTCCAGGATCTGGGTCGAATGATACGTGGGAGTACAATGCGGCAGCGAATAGTTGGACGGAAATTAATTCGACGATCGTTCCACCTTCCCGCGAAATGCACGTGATGGTTTACGATTCCGACAATGACGTAGTCATCATGCATGGTGGCAGTGGCCGCAGCGATACTTGGATTTACAATCCAAACAGCCGGCAATGGTCGCAACTCGACAATGCCGGAGGGCCGTCCCGACGCCTGCATGGTGCGGCTTATGATTCCGCCAACAAAGTCGCGATTCTATGGTCGGGGAAGGACCCATCCGGCAGTGATACAGACGATTTGTTTGTGCTGCGTTATGATCCGTCCGGAACAGGCGGAGGTTCTGTAGCATCTGATCCGCCTGGAGATTTTCTTGCTCAGTAATCTGACAACGACACCGGACAAGCATTGGATCATTGCAGCTGGCGCCAGCATGGAATAGTTGTATGGCTTTGCTACCGCTAAAGAGCAGGCGATAACGTCATCACACCGTGGAAGCTCTGCATGTGGACGAGTTACCTAATGACTACGTTGGCTACCGTCCTCGCACGGGGCCGACGTTGTCGTCGCGTCGGTTCCATGCCATTGTTTCTGCGAATTCCATCTTCAAGACATGCGTGACGTACTCCTTTTTCTCTTCATAATTGCGCTTGTGCCGTTCTGCGCATACCGGCCGTGGATCGGCATCCTTGCGTGGTCCTGGCTCGGATACATGAATCCGCATCGCCTGACTTGGGGATTCGCTTTCGATTTTCCATTCGCGCAAGTAGTAGGCATCGCGACACTATGCGGATTCGGCTGGTACGCAATTCGCGTACGAGGATTGTCCGGCATTCTCGCGGGCGCGGAATTGAAACTGCTCTTGCTGCTTTGGATCATTTTCACATTGACGACATTTCCTGCGCTCGTGCCGGACGATGCGTGGCAGTCCTGGAATCAGATCACCAAGATCCTGTTAATGACGTTCCTGACCGCATTTCTCATCGATGATGAAAAGAAACTGTGGTACCTGATGATGGTTATTACGGCATCAATCGGATTCTACGGCTTGAAAGGCAGCGTATTCTCGATCATGACCGGCGGAAATTATCGCGTCTGGGGTCCTCCCGGTTCCTTTTTTGAAGACAACAATGCGTTGGCGCTGGTTCTGAACATGACCTTACCCTTCATGTTTTTCCTCGCCCAGATTGAGCATAGGAAGTGGCTGCGCAACGGACTTTATGGTCTATTCGGCATGACAATCCTTGCTGTATTGTTCACTTATTCGCGAGGAGGATTCGTCGGATTGGTGGTTGTCTTGTTTGGAATTTTCCTCACATTCAAACTTCGTTGGAAGTTGCCGCTGATTGTTCTGGGATTGGTTGCTGCACCGGTTGTTATCAGCCAGTTGCCTGAAGCCCTGAAGGAGAGAATTCTTACGATTCAGAGCTATGACGAAGACGGTTCTGCCTTGAGTCGTTTGGAGGCGTGGAGGGCTGCCTGGGGCCTGGCACTTGACAGGCCTCTGACTGGCGGCGGATTTGAAGCTCTGAATGACAGCGCAGTCTATTTGCAATATAACCCGGAGATACTTACCAAGGCGCAGACGCCAGAGGCCGCCGGATTGCATATTTCTGGTGTGCACAGCGTGTATTTTGAATTGCTGGCCGAGAACGGCTTCCCGGGTCTTATAGTGTTCCTGATCCTGGTGCTGTTGATCATGCTGTCACTGAGACGAATCAGGCGCGTGCCAAAATCGGATGCCACGTTAAAGCGAATTGCCTATGGACGAATGTTGACGATCAGTCTGTTTGCTTACCTGATTTGTGGCACGTTCCTGGAAATGGCTTCTTTTGATCTGTTTTATCAATTAATCGCGATTGTCGTTGTAGTTAAACGCATTTATGCAGAACCTGTAGAGCATCGTAGCGCGAGGGGTGGCAGACTTGTACCGGATAGCAATGCGGCGATCGCTTACGCACCAGGTGCTGTGCCATAACATTTCGATGTGCAGAGTAAGTAAAGTTGACCACTTCCCGGATATGAATATGAGACGTCCAAAATCAAGTGTTGCCTATTGGCTATCGCTGTTGTTCTTGCATACCGGCCTGGTGGGTATCGCGCATGCTGCGCCATTGTCGGTCGGGCCGGCAGCGGCAGATCCATCGACGGTTTGTTGTATTGGCATATCGCTGCCGATACTTTCCGGCGACGAAGATTACGATGCCTTCGTAGGTGTCAGCTACAGGCGTACCGGAGATACCGCATGGACGCCCGCATTGCCAATGTTGCGAGTACGACCGGAGACGCTGGGCAACGAAGATCCGCCCGAGAATTTCGGTCTTCCTCGGCCGGTCGAACAGTTTGCAGGCAGCGTTTTCGATCTTGAGCCTGGCACCGCTTACGACGTTCGGTTGCAAATCAACGACCCTGACGGCAGCAGTGAGCAACAGATCATCGCGGCGTCCACGCAAGCGTTACCTGTCGATGCGCCACAAACAGCGCGTCTGGTCGCTGTGGCATCCACTACAGAGCTGAACAGTGCTCTGGCCGGAGCGAATCCCGGTGATGTAATTGAGCTGGCTGCCGGCTCCTACAACGGCACGCTGCGAATTGCTCGTAGCGGTACTCGTACTGACCCGATCATTGTGACCGGCGTTGATCAGCAATCGGTCACCATCGATGCGACCGGAGCAACCTACGGCATACAGATCGAAGGATCGCATGTGTACGTACGTCGACTGAGCGTGCGTAACTCCGAATGGGGCGCCATCGCCTCCAACGTGACGGGCGCGGTACTACAGGATATTCATTTCTCGAATATAAACAAAGGGATATATGCCAAGTCCGGTAGCAACCGCGACTTCTATATTTGCGACAATATCCTCGAGGGTAACGGTGCCGTCTGGCCCGACGTCAGTCGCGAAACCTGGGGCCTCGAAGGCATCACCATCACCGGCCCGGGCCACACTGGTTGTCACAATCGCTTGTCCGGCTTTGGTGATTCTCTTGGCCTTGCCAATGACACCGACATTCCGAATCTTGCTATCGACTTTTTTGGCAATGACATTGTGTGGGGTGGCGACGATGGCATCGAGCTGGATTTTTCCCATCGAAACGTACGCGCGTTCCGGAACCGGGTCGTGAATTCCGGAATGGGGGTGAGCACACAGCCAGCGTGGGGCGGGCCGATTTATATAGTGCGGAATGTGTTGGTAAACACTGCGCATAGCCCTTACAAGCTTAACAATGATCCGTCCGGCATTCTGATCTACCACAATACGTCGGTGCGCACAGTGGGTGATGGCAACTATCTGGGTTCGGCCTGGCCGCAGTTTGGTGGCGTCATATCCAACCTGCAGTTCAAGAACAACCTGAGTCTCGGTACCACACCGGCGCAAGTGACCTCGGATATCGTACTGGGTGAAATTGACTACAACGGCTGGTCGCCAGACGGCCAATTTACGTTGTCAACATCGTGGCCTGACTTTCAGGCGCTACAGCAGGGATCCGGGTACTCCGCAAACGGACGAATACTGACCGGCCAGGTTTTCCAGAACGGCCCGCAACTGGGCGCGGACTACACGACGTTTGTTTCAAGTGCGGATGGAACGCTGCAGTCGACGTCCAACGCGGTAGACGCTGGCATTGCGCTCGCCAATATCAATGATGACTTTGCGGGCAATGGCGCGGATCTGGGCGCGTTGGAGCGTGGTCGCACGACGCCGGTTTACGGTCCGCGAGAGAATCCTGGACAGGGCCCGCAGCAGCCTATGGCGCCTACCAACCTTATTGCCCAGTAAGTGGCCCGTGGTTAGCACAGGCAGGAATTCGCCCGTAGCTGACACATGTAGCGCGCTCCAGACCGGAGCACGCTGTAGACAAGAGGAATTGAGTGTTGCCGTGGCGCTGCCGCTGGCAGCCGCAGGCCGTGCGTCCGTCGTTTGTATCAGCTAAGCCATTGCACGTTTAGGCCATTGCCCGTTCTTGCGAGGTAGACGAATCAGAGCACTTGCTTGCTGGACTCGTTAGAGAACCGACTTTCAACCCCATCGCCGTTGACCGCAGTTGCCACGATGTAATAAGTGGCTGGCGACAAGTTATCGAGGACGTATGAACTAATTCCCGGATTGTTGACCCGGACCTGGGACGAATAATCGCCTGATGATGTGCCGTAGTAGAACTTGTACGCGACCAGATTGGTCAGCGCCGACCCGTCTTCATTCTGTGAAGGCGGCGACCATGAAAGTGACACCGACCCGGAACCAGACTGCGTAACAACGATAGAAAACCCGGCAAGTGAATTTGCATTGGATCCATCACTGACGGAGATTAGAATATTGGCGTAACTGGCTACGTCAGCTTGCGACGGGGTGCCGCTGACAGTACCGGTATTGGAGTTGAACGACGCCCAGGACGGTAGATTCTGGACAGTGAATGAGATGTTGTCGCCATCCGGGTCGGAAGCGCTGGGGGTGAACGAATATGACTGACCGGCTATGACAGAGGTTTGCGGACTGCCGGAAATCACGGGCGACCTGTTCGAGGCGCCAGGCGCATCGACGCCGGCATCGGAGCCGCCACTCTTGCAGCCACCGACTGCCAGCAGAGTCACTAACAGTGTTGTCGTTGCAGCAGTCTTGAATTCACCCATCGTCATTTCGTAATCCTCTGGCCAAACACGTTGTCCGGCGTTTAACTGACGCCAATCCGGCGGCAATGCGAACCGTCAGCACGCTGCGTCGCAAGGCGATGCAGCCGGAGCTGGTTTCAAGGGCAAGCCGCTGTGTCCGGAGGTCACCAATCGAAGACGATTGCATGAATGCTGGCTTTTCGCCGGGCGAACGGCAGTTCGCTACATTCATGGCAACCCCGCTGTCGTAGGCTACTGCCCTTAGACCGGTGGCTTTGCGTCCCCAACTTTTGTTGGGTTTGCCCTTACTTGTTGCGGAGCACCATGTGCAATCGATGTTCCGTAACCTGTATGTTAATCGCGCTTACGATTGATGCTGTGTTTCAGGTCACACAACGGCTAATGTGGGACGTCAGTATAGAACGTCATTTACTCACTGGCGATATACAAGCACAATTAGTGCCAATATTTATAATTATGTTAAAAAACAATAGTTTGTGGTAGAGCGACGTGTTCGAAGCCGAGCGGGCAACGACTATTTCCAGGCAAGACTGTCGCTGAAGAGGGACAGGTTTTTAATTAACTAAGCTAATAAAGTTTTCCAAGTTGCTGATTCCTATCAGTCGGCCGACTGTCGTCTTTTGCGGACAGGACAGGTCGCCAAGTGACCAAAATGGGCCTTGTCGGTACGGCGCGGTACATACCTGAGGTCGAGGCGAGCGGTGTACCGAATGCATGACTAATTCCGGGCGTATTGATAAGGTGCGTGGCTTTTGTCGATGGTACGGTGCCGCAGGGTACCGCCGAGCACTTACTCAGTCAGTCAGGAACCTATGCAGCGTAGCGACAATATCGGGCGGCTGAGCAATGATGCCTTCGACCTCATCGTCATTGGCGGGGGCATTACCGCCGCATGTCTTGCCTATGACGCCACCCGGCGCGGCATGCGAGTGGCATTGGTCGAGAAAGCGGATTTCGGTGGCGCTACATCGGCTTCGTCCTCCAAATTACTGCATGGTGGAATACGCTTTCTGCAGCAGGCGCGTCCGGACAAGGTCCGCGAATCTGCATTTGAGCGGGTTTTTTTCCAGAATCTCGTACCGCACCATTGCCGTTACATGCCGTTCGTGATCCCCGCGTATCGCGGACTGAGCAAAGGTCGGGCTGCCCTGTTTGCCGCGAGCGTCGCCTATTACGCGGCTTCTCTCGGCCAGAACAGAGTATTGAATGATCCAGCCCATACAGTAGAAGCAACCAGCCTCATCGGCCGCGACCGGCTTCGGAGTCTGCTGCCCTGGATCACTGACGACGAGAAAGTGACAGGTGCATTGGTGCTGCCGGAATGTCACATGAAAAGTTCGGAGCGGGTGACATTCAGCCTGATACGAGGTGCATCGGAACTGGGCGCGACGGTTGCTAACTACGTGGCCGCAACAGGATTGTTGCTGGAAGGGAAAACCGCGACGGGAGTATCGGCCCGTGATGCCGTCAGCGGCGCGCATATCGAGATCAAAGGGAAAGTGGTCGCCAATTGCAGTGGACCCTGGCTAAGCGGCTTCTTGCCGCGCAAGGCGCAATCCGCAGCCAGTCCAATCACCGCATTCTCTCGCGGTTCGCACCTCGTTCTGCGTGGTAATTCGCTGGATTGCGCCGTCGCACTGCCGACCAAGCAGAAAATCCAGGGAGTGGCCAGCCGCGGCGGTCGGCACATGTTCATGATTCCCTGGCGCCAGCACACGCTCGTTGGCACGAGCTATGCGGCGCATGAGGGCAAGCTGGATAACGTGGTGCCTACGGACAGCGACATAGACCAGCTAAAGTCGGGCATAAATGAAGCAGCCGGACATGAACTGGTAAGCGATTCGAGCATCGTGCATGCCTACGCCGGAATTTATCCGTTGATTGCGGAATCCGTAAATAATGCGGTGTACCAGGGCACGGCTGAGTACCGGATCATTGATCATTCGAAATTCGACTCAATCGATGGTTTTGTTTCAGTATTTGGTGCCAAATTCACTACTGCCAGAATACTGGCGGAGAAGAGTTGCAACTTGATCGCCAGCAAGACAGGCGAAAAATTCGGCCCCTGCACGACCCGTAATACGCCGGTGCCAACTGCCGAGTTCGGGAATTTCGCGGCTTATCTGGACAGACTGCAGAGCCGCTACGCGGATATTGCGTCCAGGCCCTGCATTGAAAGCCTGGCGTCGAGTTTCGGGACCGACGCAATTGAAGTGCTGGAACTCGCGAGAAAGGACCCTGACTTGAGGCTACCGCTTGGCGACGGGAGGCTGAATATTGCTGCGGAGGCCGTGTTCTGTGCACGAAATGAAATGGCGATATACCTGGATGATTTTATTTTCCGCCGCAGCGGAGTCGGCACTATTGGTCATCCGGGGACGGAATTGTTGCAACGTACATCGGCCTTGATGGCGACGGAACTGGCTTGGTCAGAGGCTCGACGCCTCGAGGAAATAGAGCGCACAGCCGCGCGGTTTCCCATTCCCTTTCGCGCAGCATAGATACATTACCTGATGCTCGAGAATTCATTGAAAGTCCTGCACATCGCGCCGACGCCGTACTTTGCTGATCGTGGTTGCCACATACGCATCCGCGGAATAGTGAACGCATTGCAGGATCGCGGCGTTATTAATGTTGTCTGTACCTATCCGATCGGCAAAGACACTCCGGGCATCGAGACGGTTCGATGTCCCAGGATTCCCGGATACACGAAAACGGAGGCTGGACCGTCGGGCTTCAAGTACATCGCGGATCTGCTACTGATTTTTACTGTGGCAAGGCAAATTCGAAAATTCCGGCCGGACATACTGCATTGTCACTTGCATGAAGGACTTTTGATCGGTTGGGCAGCACAAATTCTGGCGTTTCGATTCAGTGTGCCACTGTGTTTCGATATGCAAGGCAGCTTGACCGGCGAGCTGGCTGCCCACGGATACCTCGACGGGCGGCCCCGTTTGCGGCGCGGTTTTGAGATTGTGGAAAAGTGGATTATCGGTGCCGCTGACAAGTTTTTCTGCTCATCGAAGGCCAGTGTGGATTTGCTGGTCAACAAGTTTCGGCTGAATGCGGCAAACGTTGTCCTGGTGCGCGAT
>JBBKWB010000095.1:0-3123 GCA_037968755.1 Woeseia sp. | reverse complement strand
ACGGGCACCTTGCGCGATGCGGCCATGGAACTCGTCTCCCGGCACATTCCCGAGGACGACGATGACGCGGTTCTTGCTGGTATCGAACGTGGATTACAGGAAGCAAGCCAGTTTGGTATCACCGCGTATATCGAACCGGGACTGGACGAACGCTACGCGCAACTTTATGCAGAAACGGATCGTCGCGACGCGTTGACCGCGCGCGTCCTCGGCTCACTATCTCCATTGGCATGGCACGCGGGCCAGATCAAAGACGGATTGGATGACCTTCTGGAGAAGCGAAAGGGCTGGCGCGGCCGGATGTTTCGCGCGGACTCCGTCAAGGTGTATATCGATGGCGTCATTGAAACCAAGACGTCGAACATGCTCGCGCCGTACTCCGACGGCAGCAATTTTCCCGCGTTCTACACGGCCGCAGCGTTGAACGCCTTGTACGAGAAGCTGCACAAGGAAGGCGTACAGATTCACACGCATGCAATTGGTGACGGTGCCATTCGTCTTGCGCTGGACGCATACGAACATGCGCGGGACAAGGCAGGCCCGCTTGATAACCGGCATCACATCGTCCACCTGCAGTTAATTGATGAGGCTGATATACCGCGTTTCGGCGAGCTCGGTGTCGCGGCGAGTTTCCAGGGCGCATGGGCGTACCCGGACGAATACATCTACATTGCCAATGAGCTCGTTGGAGAAGAACGAGTACAGAAGTTCTATCCCGTTGCCAGCATCCAGCGTTCCGGCGGCATGCTGGTGGGCGGGAGTGACTGGGATGTGTCCTCTCTCAATCCACTGGACGCGATCGAAATCCTGGTGCGGCGCCGCGACCCGGATACGTCGTCCGGTCCGGAACTCGGCGAAAACGAGCAAATTGATCTGGATACCGCACTGCGCGCGTACACCGTGAATGCTGCGCACCTGATGGGGCTCGAGAAGATAAGTGGCACCATTGAAATCGGCAAACGAGCTGACCTCATCGTGATTGACCGTGATTTGTACTCACTGCCGGCAACGGACATCAATGCCGCGCATGTGCAATTGACGTTAGTCGATGGCCGAGAGGTTTTTCGCAGCCCGGACTTCTAGGCAGCAACAAGCAATACGCCGATAGTGCTGAGTGGAACGATTTCGGCGTAGACGACACCTGTGTAAACGTTGTGCACCTGCCGCCCTGCTTGTAAATCAGAAACTAGTTGATCTGAAACGTCGCTGACTCTGCGAGCAGTTGGTAGCTGTCATCCAGCATGAGGCGTAACACGTAGCGACCCGGTGGCGATGGCCAGGTACCGGTAAGCGAGTTCGCATCCAGACATACCTCGCCATCTATTGCCGCATCGATATGCAACCAGGCGCGCGGCTCGGAATCATCCGGACCGAAGACGCCCAGCCAGTCGTAGCGATGGCCTGGTGCGTTGTTCCATTTTGCGACCAGGCCCGTCTCGCAATCCGCTGATTCCTGCTTTACGACCAACCGAGGTTGCAGAGCGTCGCCTTGGTACCAGTAGCGATTTTCGCTAGCGATCGCGCCGGCCGCGTCGTGCAGCAATATTCGATACTCACCATCGACGTGCGCGATGCCCGGCAACGTAACCTGACCTCGCTGCGTAGTCAGATCTATCCGCGTGCCCTGCATGGATTCATCATCGATCCTGCTTGCTTCGATGTATCCGCTGTCGGTTGTGTTGTTGTAACGGACTACGGCTTGCGTATCCGGCCTTACCACGCGCTGTTCCAACGCGATGAATACGGGAACCGGCAATGGCTCAGCAGCGAAATCGCTGATCAGCGCGCGATGATCACTGGGCCATGGCGAAATTGCGATATCCGTAACCGTCGCCTCTGGCTCACCCACTACCCGGCTGTTGGTAACCCGCGCCGGTCCTGCATACCAGATAAAGTCGATGCGACTTTGCCACGCGCCCTCGCCTTCCGGGTCGTACCCGGAGTTTGGCGGTCGCGCCGCCCACCAGGTGAAACCCGGCCTGGCGAGAACATCCGGGTGCGCGTCGCGATAGGAATCGCGAAGCCCGGAATCAGTTATGGCCCTGGCGACCGGCCAGTCGACAGCAAAGCGCCGAAACGGATACTTCGCAATCGACTCCGGCTGCCAGTCTCCGCCCGGTGGCGAATTGAAGTCACCCGCCATGAACACTGGCAAGCCAAGCTCGGCAAGCGCCGGCAGTACAGCGAGGAACGGTCGAATTGACGGTAAACGGACAGCACGCTCCAACTCGACAACCTCGTCATGTGATCGGCCATCACGAATCCAGTCTTCGCCGTATGGATCCGATGGCAGATGCACACTGGCTACCGCAACCACCCTGCCAGGCAGCACTTCTGCGAGAACGTAGTGACCAGCAGCACCGGGCGGATCGATCAACGGAAACTTCGAGACTACGTGATTGCGCAGGTCGTAATGCCAGCCCAGGCGCTCTGCCAGTTTCGGCAACTGCCCATATGGCTCCTGGATTGCAACGATATCCGGCTCAGCGACCCTGATCGCGTCGATGACACTGTCGAAGCTGACGTAGGCACCGCCCAGCTCGATATTGAACGCCATCACGCGCAACGGCACGCTGGTCTCGCCAGGCGACAAGTGAGTATCCGGGATGGCTGTGCAACTGCCCAGAATAAGACTGGCCACGATCAGGCTTCTAATACGCCATTGCATGCCTTGCATTTGATCACTCCTACCAGAATGGCTAAGCCGGCAACTACGGGCCGTGACTTGTTACTGGCTGTGAATTACTTCATGCGCGTCCGTACGTAATCCCGGATATCGAGACTCATATCCTCCATGGGCGCGTAGTAACCGTGCTCGAAGGCTTGCGATTGCATGCCGCGTTGCACGCGCTCGCAAATGCTCCAGTCCTGCTCGTTTACCAGATGCCAGAAATCGGCGGCGTCAGACGGATCGAAAGTCGGATCGCTGACTGCATCAGGGTGAAACAACAACTGGCAATCAATCAATGTCTCCGCCGGACCGACAGGCCACAATAGAAATGCGGCAGCGTGATCCATCGCCAGGCTCAACATCAGGTTGGGATAAATCAGCTCGCCGAAATGGCGGGTCTTTTCTGCATCGTTGAGGCCCGGCATCGGCGGCCGGCTGGTGGTACCGCTGGT
>JBBKWB010000094.1:0-11398 GCA_037968755.1 Woeseia sp. | reverse complement strand
CGACCGAACAGTACGGGTGACGCGCTGCGGCAGAATCTGCATCGGCCGGCGCAAGATCAACCTCAGCTCCGTGTTCGCCGGCCAAACCATTGGCCTGCGTGAGGTCGACAACCAGATCTGGCTGGTCAGCTTCCTGGAGTATGATCTGGGATACTTCGATGAAGAAAGGGACCGGGTAGAACCCGGTCCCTCACCGTTCATGCTGGACAAAGTGGAGTTCCCCCGGTCAGACGGACACAGCTCCGCTGCATTTTGAGGCTTGTTCAAAGGCCTCTGGGCTGACGTCACCTAGATGGCTGTGACGACGTCGTCGATTGTAGAACATTTCTATGTAGTCGAAGATGTCGGCGCGGGCCTGATCGCGGGTTCGATAGATTTGTCTTCGTACGCGTTCCTTTTTCAGACTGCCGAAAAAAGACTCGGCAACTGCATTGTCCCAACAGTTACCTCGCCGACTCATGCTTGGTTTGAGGTTATGCGAGACACAGAAGCGATACCAGGCATCGCTGCCGTACTGTGTGCCTTGGTCAGAGTGAACGATAACAGGCTCAGTTGGGCGACGTCGCCATACTGCCATCAGCAGCGCATCAAGAACGACTTCTTTGGCCAGTGTCGGTTTCATTGACCAGCCCACCACTTTGCGCGCGAACAGATCAATCACCACGGCCAGGTACAACCAGCCCTGCCATGTACGGATGTAGGTGATATCGGTCACCCAAGCTTCATCGGGCCGACTCGCAGTAAACTGCCGCTGCAGTCGATTGGGCATTAGAAGTGACGGTTTTTCGCACGACGGCCTTGGCCTCTTGAACCCCGTGATGCCACGTATTTCGTTGAGCCGCATCAGTCGGGCAACTCGATTCTTACTGCAACGCTCACCGGCCTCGCGCAGATCCGCAGTGACCCTAGGCGATCCATAAATGCCGCCACTGGCCGTGTGTGACGCGCGTATCAGTACAATCAGACGCTCATCGTCGCGCGCCCTGTTGGACAAAGGGCGATCGATCCAGTCGTAGTATCCACTGCGCGACACTTTCAAAATACGACACATCACCGCGACGCAATATGCATGTCGATGCGCCTCGATGAACTGGTACTTTACCCTTGGTTCCTGGCAAAGTACCCGGCGGCCTTTTTTAGGATGTCGCGCTCCTCCTCGACGCGCCGCAACTCGGCTCTTAGCTTGAGATTCTCGCGCTTGGACTCAATAAGTTCATCGTCTTTCAGCGAGTCCGTATTCGGCTGCACGGCACCGACCCATTTGTACAGACTGTGCGTCGATACGCCTAAACGAGCCGCTACATCACTGACTGAATGGCCGGCCTCTATGATCTGACGGACTGCTTCGTCTTTAAATTCCGGTGAATATCTATGGTTACTCATACATTCCTCCTGGGGCTGATTCTAGCCGGAGAAATGTCCGTCAGGTCGGGGGAACTCCAAAGTGTTAACCATGTGTCCGGAACAAGGTGTAAACCATATGACCGGTTAACACCTTTTTGACGATGGTGGCCAGGGGCGGACCGATTCGCGAAGCGAATCAGGACGGCGTAGCCGCCCGAAGGGTGAGGATCGTCCGCAGGCGACCCGAATCAATCAACCACCGACACGCGGATTTTCAGTTTGGACGTAAGAGCTCTTTAGCTATATTTTTTCAGTAGGTTACCGGGGCGCGCGTTGCCCATTTTGTAGCACAATGCAGGACGATGCGGCGCCAGTTCACGCAAAAATAACGTATCGAATACTCCCGATTCAAGAAAACTACCTGGTCTATGATTTGGGCATCGAAATGGCCCCACTAAGGGCATGAGTTGCTGCGGAGCCACGGCGACATGCTGAAAATCAATGCTGGTTGTGATCGGAGGAGCGGCCGTCGCATTCGATCGTCGACAAGTGGGCTTAGGGAAAAATGAAAAAATTCGCCAGCAGGATTTACAACTATGTCATCAATCCGCCCTCCGATGACGAACTGAATAAGGCCTGGCAACAACGCGATCTGCAGTTGCCGGTGATCTGGATGCTGGGTAAAACCGGGGCCGGCAAATCGTCAATCGTGCAGCAGTTGACCGGGCAGTCCAGGGCGAAGATCGGCAACGGCTTCATGCCCTGTACCCGTGATTCCAACTATTTTGATTATCCGCAGGAGCGCCCCATTCTGCGTTTTCTGGATACCCGGGGCCTGGGGGATGTCGCTTACGAGGTCGATGCAGAGCTCGACGCGCTTAGCCACAGCAGCCACGCGCTGCTGATTGTTAGCCGGATCCGGGACGCTGAACAGAGCGCCGTGCTGGGCGCGCTGAAAAAAATCCGCAAGTCGGCCAGGCACATCGGCCATTCGGCGATCATTGCGGTACATACCGGCGGTGATGAGCTGGAGAATGAGCACGACCGGCGCCGGGCTGTTCAGGCACGGCAGGATGAGATAGAGGCAGTTTGGGGCAAAGCGGTGGATTCCTGCATCACCGCTTTCGGTGAGCGAACCGACGGCAGCCTCAATGATCAGGGCGCCGATCAACTGCGTGGCTTGATCGCAAAAAAGGTGCCCGAGTTGAGTCTCTGGTTGCTCAGGAGCGCCCATCACGATGCGGAACAAGACAATTTTGATCTGCTTAAGACCGACGTGCTGTGGTATGCGGGCACTGCCGCGGCCAGTGACGCCGTTCCGGTAGTGGGGCTGGTGAGTGTGCCGGCCATTCAGGGAAAAATGCTGCACAGCTTGTCCCGGAAGTACGGCATACGCTGGAACAAACGTAACTTCTCCGAATTTAGCGCTGCATTGGGCACCAGCTTCGCGTTGCGCTATGTCACCAGCCTGGGCGCGCGGCAGCTTGCCAAACTCGTGCCGGGTTTTGGTCAACTGGCAGGAGGTGCGTTTGCCGTTACCGTTAGCTATGCCAGCACCTACGCCCTGGGGCGCGCCGCGTGCAGTTACCTTTATCACAAGAAAACGGCGGCGGTGATTGACGATGGCGCTTTGCAATCGGTCTATCAGGACGCCATGAAGCAGGGTCGGCAGGCAGGTAAGGAAGCCACCAGGGCGGCGCACAAATGAGGGGACTGCTGCACAAACTGCTGCGGGAGCGCTCCACTGAATTCTACATGGCGGGGATGTTGTTGTGGCTTTTACCCGGATTGCTGTTATTGCTGCTCGGATTGATTTATTTGTGGCAATCCGGCTGGTTTTGGTGGTTCAGCGGCGCATTGCTGCTGTTGGCCATGCTGTCCTGGGGCATTCGCCGCATCCTGGCCAGGCCCGTGGAACAGGCCGATGAAGCGCCACAGCACCTGGACCCGCGGCCGGAATGGTCAGATCACGACCAGCAAGTATGGCGCCAGTGTGTCGCCCATATCGAGGAGGCGGAGCTGGCCGCTACTCCCTGGGACGACATCCCACGCGCTATGTTCGACCAACTCACCTATGTGGCGAGCGCCTATCACGGTAACGACAGAGATGCCGAGTTTGCTTTCAGCCTCCCTGAACTGCTGCTGATGCTGGAGACCTGGAGCAGGGAATACCGGGCACAAGTCGTCGAGTACATGCCGCTGGCGCATGACATGAAGATCTCAACGGTAAGGACGCTGACCCGCCATACCGATACGGCATTGAGGATATACAGATATGTGTCTCCGCTGGTCAGCGCGCTGCGTATTGGGATAAATCCGCTGACCGGGCTGGCTCGCGAATTCAGTTCACAACTTGCATCGAAGTACATGGGTGACCTCGGCCAGCACATGCAAAAAAATATCAGGGTCGTCTTGTTTGAGCAGGTGACACAAGTGGGCATCGACCTGTACAGCGGCCGATTGAAGTTCTCAGAGGAGGAAATGCTGGCCTACCGGAAAGCTCTGGACAAGCCGGAAGAGGTGGAGCTAAAGCCGCTGTCAGTCATGTTCGTGGGGCAACTCAATGCCGGAAAGTCATCTTTGATCAATGCGCTGAAGCAGCAGTGCGTGGCAGAGATCGACGCGCTGCCGGCGACTTCCGGGTTTCACTACCATCCCATGCAGCTGGCAAATGGTCTCGAGATCTACCTGATCGATACACCCGGGCTCGATGGCAAGGAAAGCACTTCGAATGCCCTGCTGCAGGAAGCCGTCAAAGTCGATCTGCTGCTCTGGGTATCCCAGGCGAACCAGCCGGCAAAGGCGCTGGACAAGCAATTTTTCGAACAATGGTGCGGCTATTTCGAGGAGCGTCTCGCCAGAAAGAAACCGCCGCTGCTGCTGGTGACCACCCACAACGACAGGTTACCGCCAGCGGATAGTTGGCATCCGCCTTACGACCTGGCGGATTCAGGCAGCAGGAAAGTCGAGTCGATGATGGCAGCCCTGCGTTATACCCACCAGTCAATCGGATTACCCAAAGAAAGCCTGGCTGTGCCGGTCTCACTGCTGCCCGGCAAGGAATCCTATAATCTGGATGTGTTGCTGGAGCTGCTGATCTCTGCCAGCGATGAGGCTCGTGCGACTCAGCTCAACCGACATCGGCTGGATGCTAATGCCGGTACTTCAAGGGTGTTAAAGGCGTTGCAGCAAACTGCGGGACTGGTCAGGGTTGGCGTGAAGCTCTCCCGGAAGTAAGTCAGCGCTTTGTAGCGTTTTTCTCTATTCAATCTTTTTCATGTGACGCGAAATCGACACATTGCTAAATAGAATGGTGGCCAGGGGCGGACCGAAGGGTGAGGATCGTCCGCAGGCGACCCGAATCAATCAACCACCGACACGCGGATTTTCAGCCCGCTACTCTACCTTGCGGCTTCGCCGCCCCGCTACCTGGCCCGTATCATCGGAGCAAAAAAAACCCCTCATTGAGGGGCTTCTTTCACTTACGCACTCGAACATGATCCAGCGGTTGTCATGTTGTCCTTTGGCGACTTCCAACCATTTTTGTCTCAGATTCGGCGGACCCCTGCGAAAGTCGTCCTTCAAGTCCAAACTCTGGCTCAGGCGAAAGAAGCACTCTCCGCCGGTGCGGACGCTGTCATCGCCCAGGGGACAGAGGCTGGCGGTCATGGCGGTGCGCGGTCCACGTTTCCATTTGTGCCCGCCGTCGTAGATATCGCGCAAGGTGTTCCTGTGATTGCTGCCGGTGGTATTGCAGACGGCCGCGGTTTGGTCGCAGCCCTTGCGCTTGGGGCGGCCGGCGTCCTCTGTGGCACCGCGTTTGTCGCCACGGATGAATCCCTCGCAGATGCAACGGTAAAGCGCGCGGTCATGGCTGGACAGGGCGACAACACTGAATGCAGTGTCGTATTTGACCTTGCGCGCAACCTGCAGTGGCCACCCCAATGGAATCTAAGAGCGCTTGCGAACCCATTTACAAAGCAGTTGGGAAGCGATGTCGCAGGCTTGGTTCGCTACCTTGAGAGCGAGCGTGCCCGCTTCAAGGTGGCGGTCGCAATGAGTGATCTGGAAATCGCTGCGGTGATTGTCGGCGAAGCCGTCGATCTTGTGCGGACCGGTGGCCCCGCTGGTGACGTGATTCAAACGATGATCCGAGCGGCGGAGTCCCAGGTCCGCAGGGTCTATTCGGGTGTCATGGACTCATAAGAGCGGCGGTCGCGATCCGTATTGGTCGTTGTTTGAGCGTCATCCCTGGCCACCTAACTAATACGGAAACAACCTTATCGTCTGGCAGGACGATCGAAAGATCTGTTAAGAAATGTCCCGAAGGTAACTCCTTCGGCTCGCCCTGGTTAAGGCACACCTTTAAATGTGCACAATAGTGTGCGAGGACGTGTCGTATGCCAAAGAAAAGGTATCGACGGTATAGCCCCGAGTTCAAGCGTCACGCCTTGAAGCGATCCAGCGAAGATGGGGTCACGGACAGGGACGTCTGTAAGGATATTGGGATCAGCGAACGACAGTTGAGACGCTGGCGAGACCAATACTGTCTGTATGCGCGTGCAATAATGTCTGCAGATACGCTGGCCTGGGAGTTGACGATGCGTGCAGATTTGCTACGACAGAATGCTCGTTCAGCGCGATACGTGTGTGCGCTGGCACTCGCGTTCGTAGTCACTGCATGCGGTGGCGGAGGCAGCAATGCGGCACCGCCACCACCGCCACCACCACCACCATCACCGCCGACGCCGGTGAATCCTTCGTTATCGATCAGCGACGCCATCGCTACCGAGGGCGATAGCGGCACCACGACGTTGCAGTTCACGGTACAAGCCGGCGTTATCGCTCCGGCCGGAGCAATCATCGCGGATGCCCGCGTCGACTACTCGACGTCTGCCGGCACTGCCACCGAGGCTGTCGACTATCAGGCCGCGAGCGGTACTGTCCAGATTCCGGGCAACACATCCCAGGTCACGTTTGATGTCGAAATTATCGGAGATAGCGACGTCGAGGCCGACGAAACGTTTACCGTTACGTTGTCCTCCCCGGTCAACGCCACAATCGCGCAGGCCACGGCGACCGGCACCATTCGTGACGACGATTCGGCCACAGCTGCGTCCGGGCTCGACAACCGTCCCGACAATCTCACCTGCGTGGCGCCGGCACGACCAACATCCGACACGTCGGTATCCATTTCGGACCCGTATCCGTTACTGCCCGATCTCGTACAGCCCACCAAGATTATTCTGGAGCCTGGCGGTGCCGGTCGCTGGTTCGTCCTGCAGAAGTCCGGACAGGTCGTGACGTTCCCTACGAACGAACCGAGCAGCGTCACTCAGTACCTGGACCTGACGACCGATCATTCGATTCGGACAAATTCTGAAGGCGGTCTGTTGGGCATGGCATTTCATCCGAACTACCCTGCGACGCCCGAGATATTCCTGTCGTACACGATCGAACACACGAATCCGCCGATGCGCCATGTCGTGTCTCGTGTGGTGCTCGACGATGTGAATATCCCCGGCGCGGGAACAACTGAGCAGGTCATACTCGAAGTCGACCAGGATTTTGACAATCACAACGGCGGCGATATCGCCTTCGGACCGGACGGCTTCTTGTACGTCGGCCTCGGCGATGGCGGCAGAGCCAACGATCCCAACCAACGTGCGCAGGACACGACTCGCTTGCTGGGCTCAATGTTGCGTATCGATGTGATCGGTACCGCTGCGGGTTACAACATACCGCCCAGCAATCCGTTTGCATTGAACACCAAGTGCGGTCCGGGCGCCAACACGGATAACTGCCCGGAGATTTATGCCTGGGGCCTCAGGAATCCGTGGCGCTGGAGTTTCGATCCGGATACCGGCGAGCTTTGGGCGGCCGATGTCGGCCAGGGCGCATGGGAAGAGGTAGACCTGATCGAATTGGGCGGCAACTACGGATGGCGTTGTCGCGAGGGCGCCAACAACACAATCAATGCGTCCGATTGCATCGGCGGAGGGCTGGTCGATCCCGTCACGGAATACGACCACAGTCTGGGCAATTCGATTACCGGTGGCCACGTCTATCGCGGCAGTGCCATTCACGAGCTCGAAGGCCTTTACATCTTTGCGGACTATGGCTCAGGGCGTTTCTGGGCAGCGCGGCCGGATGGGCAAGGCGGTTACACCAACGACGAGTTAATCGATACCAACCTACAACCTACTGCGTTCGGCGTTGGCGCGGATGGCGAACTCTATTTCGTCGACATTAATGGCGACAACGGCTTAGGACGTGTGCGGCGAATCGATCCGCTCGCCAGCCCAACTCCCGATACGATTCCCGACCTTCTTTCGGCGACTGGCTGCATCGATCCGAACGACGTCACGCAGCCATACGCCGGATTGCTGCCTTACGATCTGAACGCACCGTTCTGGTCCGACGGCGCCGATAAGGATCGCTACATCGGGCTACCGAGCGGCACGACAATCGATGTGTTTGCGGACGGTGACTTCCAGTTCCCGATCGGCACAGTGATCGTCAAGAACTTCCGGCTCGGTGGCAATCTCGTCGAGACGCGCCACCTCATGCGTCATCCGGACGGCGTCTGGGCCGGCTACACCTACGAATGGAACCCCGGCCAAACCGAAGCGACGCGGGTTCGTGGTGGCAAAGTGGCCAGCATCAATGGACAAAACTGGGTTTACCCGTCCGAAGCTCAGTGCATGGAGTGCCACACTGGGGCCGCCGGATTTGCGCTTGGCCCGGAGATCGCACAACTCAACACGGACGTCACCTATCCGTCGACGGGACGACTCGCCAATCAACTGGAAACCATCGAGCACGTCATGATGTTCACGGCGCCGTTGCCGGGTCCTGTCAACACGCTCGACACTTTGACGGATCCTGCGGATACCAGCGCGCCACTGGAACCACGGGCGCGGGCGTACCTGCACACGAACTGCGCGCAGTGTCATCGGCCGAATGGACCGACACCCGCGACCATGGATCTCCGATACTCGACGGCTCTCGCTGACACGAACGCCTGCGACGCGCTACCGCTGGAGGGCGACCTTGGAATTCCGAACGCACGCCTGATCGCGCCCGGAAACTCGGGGGCGTCATTGATTGTTGAGCGAATGCGACGCCGCGACAGCCACGGAATGCCGCCCGTTGGATCCAATGCCGTCGACACTTTGAATGTCGCCCGAATCAGCGCGTGGATCGACGGCCTGAGCAATTGTAATTAGCGCTACGACGCGGCGACGTTTTCACACAAGCTCGGTCAGTAGCAGAAGTAGATGGTACCCCAATAGCAGCCCTTCGAGCGGCTACTATTGGGAGTGAAGCAGACTTCGCCATTCGCAAGTAGCACGTAAAAGGTGTCAGGTGAGGTGGTAAGACCTTTGCGGACACCTTTTCTGCTTTCTGCCAACCCACGCTTCTGCTATGAACAAGGCTTTGTCAGCGTTGTTGGATTGGATCGCCGGTACTCGGCGGGAACGTCGTCAGCAAGAGTAAATGGAGTCGAATCGGTTTCTTCGGCTCGTCTGCCCTGTATCGGCGTGACGTCATTTCCAGATTCCGGCTGAGTGTCGACTAAATAAATCCGACTCTTACCCTTCCCACGACAGCGGTGGAAAACGGGGGAACGTGAGTTGAATATTCTCTTCGCCCGCTGCCACACGCTCGCGAGCCTCGGCTCTTAGCGCTTGAACTGCTCTCGGAATAGCGTATCGAAACTTGCTTAGCTCGTCCCAGCTGGCGCTGAATTCCTCAGGTCGATTACCGGCCTCGGTCGCTTCGAGTAACGGGCCAACTACGGCGTAGCCGTCCACCGCGCGGTCCGCCAGTTGCTGCTCGAATGCGTCGATCTCCTGATCTAATCGGCGAAGTTCAACGGACTCCACGACAGACTCGACTGGCGGGTTTTCGTGCAACCATTTTTCGAAGTAGTCAACTGACGCCGGCATATCGATGTTGTAAGCATTACCCCACTGGTGTCGGTCCTCTTCATTGATTACCTGCCCGCTTGCCGGATCAATAATGAGTACCGTTGGCGTTGCGTAGTAATGCGAGACACCGAACCGCTGCATGACATCCCTGCCCTGCTCGTAGAAGCCCACGTTTACGAATACCAGCTCGTAATTGTCCTGCACAAGGTCGGCCAACGGCGAGTGACCGAGGCGTGCCGCGAGTGCGCGTGAATCGTGACACCAGTTTGCACCCGCGACGACAAGCAATGGCCGATCGCGATCCTTTGCGCGAGCGAGCGCTCGTTCAACGTCGGCAAGAGGGTTCGCGGATTCCGCGTATCGGCGCCCCTCAGGATCCGTTTCAGCGGCCGAAGCGGGGCCGGCAGCTAACCCTAAGCAAAGCGCCAGTGTGATGATGCAACGAAAATCTGTGTACCGAATTTGCATGGACGTTCTGCTCCTCGTGACTACGATTGCGTTCACGGCAATGCGGACTACGTTAATGAGCTACTGCTCTTAGTGCAAGCTTCTGTTTTTATCGAACAAAGGAGGATGTCAATAACTGTATCGTGCTTGCGCTCGGCGTTGAGGCTATCGAGCAGGTATGGGTGAACACCGAAAGAGAGAGCCGATTGGACCACCGATACGGGGGTTTTCAGTCCACTGCTCTACCCAATCCGCCCGCGGTGCCAGCAACAACTCTCCCGATTGCCGCGGATTGATCTTGAGTGGCGCTCTTGGAAAATTTGCGGATGATTGAAAACTATCAGGTCACCAAGAGCGGCTTCGCCGCCCCGCTACCTGGCCCCTACCATCGGAGCAAAAAAAACCCTCCCTGAGACCGGCTTCTTTTCAACTATCGTCGTCAAGCTATACCTAGCAGCGCATCGGTTTCGGCTGGACGCCAGGACTGGCCGACGGGAATACCCACATTATCGAACTTGAGGAAGGAACTCGCTCGCTTCATCAAAGTGTTGGCGCGCCTCATCGTGGCGACCCAGCATCTCAAGTACAGTGCCTTGGTTCCCGATTAGGTTGGAATATGAGCTGTTCTCGCTAAGTGATTCCCGGTACGTATTGAAGAAGTTTGGAAGGATCAGTCGCGTCGTTTCATTCTTATTATTCGGCACATCTATCCAGTAAAGGCCGCCATGCTTTTCGGTACGCTCCTCGTGAATTGCCTCCTCTCCAGTAAGCCAGGCCATACTGGAGACTCCGTGCGCGTTAGTAGTCAGAAACAACGCGCCGTAACTTGCGTGCTCGAACCATAGCATTCCCGAAGTGTCACGGTGTTTCAGAATCAGGCTAGTCCGCTTGTTTCGCATTGTTTTCACAATTCGCCGTGTTAACGCCTTCACACCTGAGTCATAGTTATTGAGCGCCAGATCTAGCTCGCCGCACATCTTTTGTGTGAGCGCCAGGCTGTTGAATGCAGGTTCGTAGTCAGAATCAATTTCGATCGCGCGGCGTAGCTCGGTGATTGCGTCATCCAGCCTCCCCTGCTGTTGCAGAGCAATGCCGAGTGCCAAGAACACCGCCGGTTGATCCGCCGCCAATCCGGCGGCCTGCGTAAGGTGCTCTATGGCGCTCTCAAAGTCCCCGAGAAACCGGCAGCACTGACCAGCCATGTACCATGCGTTCCAATACGAAGGATCCACTCGGACTACCGCAAGAAGCAACGGCAAGGCGTCACCAAATCGCTGATTCTGCATTAGCGAAATTGCTTGATCGATAGGGTCCTGCGTCATGGTGCAACCACCGAGACTTAATTGCGCAACGATCGTTGCAGTTCGCCGCGCTCAGTCATTCCAAAATCAGAAAAGCGCATTTCTTTCAATGTCTCGAGTGAATTCTTGCCTGACGCGAAAATTGGCATTCCTGGTCTCCGTCCTTATTACTCGATATTAACGAATTATCGGAAGTGAATATTTGAGATATGGCCCAATTCTCAAGCTCGGATATCTGCGGTTCACGCAAGGGATCTTTCTGAGAGAATCGTGGAACTGACGCAAGTCGTCGTAAAGGTTAGTGCGCAAAGTTTGGGGCCGACCAACTGGAAGTAGGTTTTCAGTCGCGTGACGGATTACTTCCGACCATAT
>JBBKWB010000093.1:0-3429 GCA_037968755.1 Woeseia sp. | reverse complement strand
GCAAAAAGCAGGTTCGGCTTCGAGCGCTTCGCGTACGTGCATCAGCCGCCTTTCGATCCGCGCGCGATCATGCGTGGATTCGATGGTGCGATCGGCCAGCTCGGCAATCCATTGCACCTGTTCACCTAGTGCTTGTCGGTGGCACGGGCTGACCGTCAGACTGGTGATGGTATCGATGCCACTGAGCATACGTGCCATGATGGCGACATTGCCGTCAGCACTGCACCGAATCTGGTCGAACGCGTCGGCCAGCAGACCTTCAAAGGTTGGGGCTATGCTGATCACACGAAGCACTGCTCCTTCGTAGCGGTGCCGTGGCGGGAACTGCCGAACGGTCAGCCGAGTCAGAATCGCAGCTAGATAATCAACGCACATCACGGCCGTCGAGGTGTCATTAACACCGGGAGAAAGTGCCTTTAAGGCTATATCGACGATCTGTCTGATACCGAAAGCGGGGTCCTGCTCAATCGTGCGACGGCGGCTGATGCTGTAAGCCCTATTCAAGGTAGCAATCATCTCTTGATCGGGTGGGTACGTCAGGGCGAGCGAGGCCAAAGCGGTGTTCTGCACAACGAACGCGCCGATGCCGCCTTCCATCCGCACGATGGTCTTCGTGTCACGGGCCAAGCACAACAAGGCGTCATTATCCACACTCTGTATGTAGCCGCTCGCAGCTGCCGACACAGCGTACCAGGTCCTCTCATCCTCAGGCTCAAGCTCAAGCACCTGGTTCCGGCCTTTCTCTTCATCGGGTTCGTGTGCCAGTTTTTCCGGAAACAGTCGATCAATGACCACGATTGTTTCATGAGCAATCGAGGCGATGATGCTGGAAGCCTGGATCGACGAGGCGATGTGATGAATGAAGAAAATGAGGACGCCTACGCCACCGAGCGCCATAAAAAACGCGACAAACACCGCCAGGCTCGGCACAAAATCCGCGTCGCCCCCGCGAATGGTACGCAACACGATCAGGCAATAGACGAAAATACCGGCGAAGGTCCCCAGCGTGACCTGAGTACTGCGGCTGCTCATGAAGTTTCGCAGGATGCGCGAGGTGTATTGGCCCGAAACCAACGCCAGCGCTAGCAGGGTCATTGAGAACGTGATGCCCATAACGGACATCATGGATCCGGCCAGCGTAGACAACATCTGGCGTGCGCCCTCCGCCCCGGCACCAAACAGGCGTGGCCAGCGGCTCAGCCATTGGCTGCTCCCGGAAGAGTCTGCTTCGATCAACGCTGCCGCGAATACAATACTGCCCATGACGATCAGCGAGGGTATAAACCAAAAGCTCGACCGTAGGTTGCTCCAGAATTGTCTCATCTTATTCATGGATCAGCCTCCTTGGGGGTATATAACTAGACCATCGCTCACGGTTAGCCGGATCGAATAGCCGTTAATTTCAAAAAGAGAGGCAACGCAGGCTCGCCTTTATTGCCGTAGCGCGACAAGCAGTTGGCCAGCCGCTGCCAAAAATAACCGCCACCTTCATGCCAATATGCGGCGATTCTGTCGAGCGCGATCGCGGTAGTTGCCGGTACGGAACGTCATTCATCCTGAGCCGCGCATAGGCAGGCCCCGAAGACGAAACCGCAGCCGGACAGGTAGATCCAAAACAGCAACGCCATGATCCCGCCGAACACCCCATAGACGGCGTCCAGCGTCGCAAAGTGTGTGAGGTAGACGACGAATAGGCTCTCGGTTGTCTGCAGGAACACCGTGACGCAAGCGGCGGCGACCCAGACTTCGGCGAATCGTGTCCTGCGCCGTGGAGCCAATTTGTAGAATAAGGTCAGACTAAGAAACAACACCAACAGCGGGATAACAAAGCCCCACAGGGCGTAGACCCAGGAGCCAAAATCGTTCGCCGGAAAAAGCCACGACTTCCCGATACTCGCCAGCGCCGGCGCGGCCATACCCAGGAGGACAGCGCTTGCAGTGACGCCGAGTAGCGCCATGCCTCTCAGCGGCAGCCGCCACCAGCTGTGTGCGTCGTCGCCCCAGGCGCGGTTCGTAGCACTAACCAGCGTGGTGAAGGATTGGAGCGCGACCCAGATCAAGATGACGAACACGACTGGCCCCGCCCGCTCGCGCGCCTGGATCACTGCAGTAATGGCCCCCAAGATCCGCGCTTTCATCTCGCTTTCGAGAGGCACGTAGCCTTCCATGTACGTGACGATTGCTAGCCCTGCAGTGTCCCGATCGACGAAAAACGACGCAAGGGTGACGAATAGAATGACGAGCGGGAACAGCGAGAAGAACGCGTTGAAGGCGAACGATTCCGCCCAATGTGTTCCACCAATCTGCAGAAACTTTTTGGCTGCGAGATAGGTTACCGCCCAGGCCCTGTGAGATCTTTGTTCAAGTCGCAGTGGCATAGCCGGGGGCATCACGTTCTCCGAGCATCCTGCAGCCGATCCAACGTGCTCTCCAGGGACCTCTTCAACTTGTTGGCCGCGCCATCGACGGCGTCGCCCAGGCTGGCGGCTTGGTGCGTGACGGCGGTGGGATGGCGACCCTCGAGGCGAACCTCCATCATGCAGCGTTTGTCGTCTTGGCTGCTCTTGTCGCCGTTCTGGTCGCTCAGGTGAACTTCTACCCGTGTGATCCGATCGCTGAATCGGTTTAGGGCGCTCTCTACCACGCCCTTGACGTAGATGGCGAATTCCTCTCGCCCTTCGATGTTGCTGTCTGTATTGATCTCGATGTGCATCGCGTTCTCCTTGGTGATCCGTGTCTTCTCAGTATCGGTAGATCGCCGCCAGTCCCGTGCGTCAGGTCGTCACTTCCAACTCCCTTGGAGCGGGCTTGCTCGTACTTTTCGCTTAGGGACGCGAGCCGCGCATGATATCGAGGCCCGACGCCCTGCCAGGCGAGCGCGCCGCAAGCAAAGCGTATTGCCAATCACCGATACCGAGTTGAAGTTCATCACGGCTGCCGCGATCATCGGGGACAAGTGCAACCCAAAGAATGGGTAGAGAACCCACACGCGGCGCTCACGTCATTTTATAGTCGTTACGATGTCCACTCATATCGCGTCGCGTCTGGGTGTGTCTGTACGGTAGGAAACACGGCGTAAGAACGCTGTGTCCGGAGTTTACGAGAAAAGTGGTCGTTCAATTATCCGACGTGCGATCCGAGCGACGCCTGTCCCTCGGGTAAGAAGTCCTGGGGCTCTGACCCCTTAATTGCTTGCGGATAGCGTTCTAGTGCAATTTGCACCTATGATGGCAGCATGCCCGACATTGCCAAAACGATCCGCAATGCAGCAGCGATTGCCGCAGCCCTGTTGGTGGCTGTTGTCGTTGCGGGCGCCGGCACACTGGCATGGTATGACGGCGAGCGCCTCAGCGCTCTTGCCACCGGGCACCTCCGTGATCGCTATGGCATTGCGCTGGAGATCGAGCAGCTGGAACGCACTTATGAATG
>JBBKWB010000092.1:0-40461 GCA_037968755.1 Woeseia sp. | reverse complement strand
CAGGATCAGGTCCGGCAGCTCATTTTCAGGATCGCACAGGTAGTCGTGCGCAGCGCTGCCGTCGCCGAAAACAAGGCATCGATTGTCGGCAAGAAATTTCGCGAGTGCTTCCTTTGCCAGCATTACATCCGCGGCGCTGTCTTCGACCAACATCAACAGGTTGTTGCCTGCCGTCATGCCTGGATGCTCGGCAAGGTGAACATAAAGCGACTGCCGGCCTGCTCACCGGGCTCAACCCATATCTTGCCGTGGTGCAACTGCACAATTTTCTTGCAGAGCGCGAGGCCGATGCCAGTACCTTCATACGCTTCCCGGGAATGCAGGCGCTGGAAAATGACAAAAATCCTGTCAACGTACTTCTGGTCGATGCCGATGCCGTTGTCTTCCACGCAGAATTGCCAAATGGTCTGGTGTCGGGCTGACGTGGCGTAATTAAGTCGTTCGACCGAGTCAATGGCCATCGGTCGTGCTGAGATATTGATCCTGGGCGCTTCGTTGCCGCGGTATTTGATGGCATTGCCGACAAGATTCTGCAACAACTGGACGATACGTTGCCGATTGCAGGACAACACTGGCAAGCTTTCGACGGTGATCTCGGCACCGGACTCGGCGATGGAGATCTGCAGGTTGGCGAGAGCATCCTGCAGGGCGTCATCGACATCAACGCGCTGAAAGTCTTCGTTGCCGCGGCCGATTCGCGATAGTTCAAGCAAGCTCGCGACCATCTGTTGCATGCGCTTGGAGCCGTCAACAATAAAATTCATGTATTCGCGCGACTTGTCGTCGAGCATGTCTGAATTATGCCGTTCAAACAGCTGCAGAAAACTGACGATGATACGCAATGGTTCCTGCAGATCGTGCGACGTCACGTACGCGTACTGTTCCAGTTCCCGGTTACTGTGTTCCAGTGCTTCGCGTTGTTCCTCGAGGCTTTTAAGCAGGTCTACTTTCTCTACAGCACGCAGCAACGCCCGACGAATGGCGGTGACGTTTAGCTCTCCCTTCGTGAGATAATCCTGGGCGCCATTGGTGAGGGCATGAGTCGCGACGTTCTCGTCGCCTGCGCCGGTCAGCATGATTGCGGCAATCATGGGCCATTCTGGCAGGTTCATCTTCTTCAGAAGCTCAGTGCCTTGCATGTCGGGCAGCATGTAATCGACGAATACGCAGTCGAAGCGCCGGTCCTGCATCTGCCGCAACGCATCGGTACCGGTTGCGGCCTCATGAATCTCGAGCTCCAGACCGGTTCGCTTCAATGCTCGGGTTATTATCAGCCGATCCGCGTCGTCGTCGTCCGTGATCAACACACGTAACAAGCGGTTCGACTCCGCAAATTCACGCACAGAATTGTGATCCTGTGGGCTAATGGCTAGTGCTTGCATCATGCAACGTTCCTTTTGACTTTCAGTAGTTGCTGTCGCTGTTCTGCAATACCCGAAATCGTGCAGGGGGTTGGCTAGCGGGCAACGGCATGCGCGGGTAAGCCATGCCTCACCTGCGTGGAATACCGGAGGAACCGCCGTTGATGCGGAGATCACTGGCGCTCTATCCCTGCTTATCGGCCGCTTGAGCGCCAGCTTTAGCGGCAATCAGCGATTCAACATAATCTGCAGGCCCTAAAGTACCGAAGGCGTCCGCCGATACCGTGGCCACAATCCCAGCTTGTAGTCGATTGTTCCCGGCAGCTCACAACGCCGCGGACATGCCCTGTGAGCGGTCACAGGAATGGAACGAACGGCACATGGATATCTTGCTCGTTGAGGACAATCCGGCAGATGTCTATCTGTTGCGGGAGGAATTTGCGGCGGCGTCTGGCGATCACACGCTGCGGGTCGCTGCGAGCGTGGCCGAAGCGGCTGCGTTGCTGGCCGAATGCAAATCCGATTGCATATTGCTGGACCTCTGGTTGCCGGATAGCTTCGGTCTGGATACCTTTAACGCCGTGCAATCCATGGCGCCGGATCTGCCCGTCATTATCCTCAGTGGTAACGCCGACCAGCAGCAAGCGCTCGAGGCTGTACGCAACGGCGCACAGGACTTTCTCATGAAGGGCGATTCGGACAGCGACAAGCTGTTGCGCATCATGCGTTATGCGATTGAACGGGCCCGGGTGAAAGCGGACCTGCGACGTTCGCAACTACGTTACCGGCGACTCTATGATTCGGTCCCCGTTGGCCTTTTCCAGGCGAGCAGTACAGGCGAAATACTGTCGGTCAATTCCATGCTGGTGCGTACCCTCGGTTTCGATTCGGAGCGAGACGCACTGCGTGCCGGCCGTGCTGGCAGCCTGTTCGCAAACCCCGGCCAATTCACCCGTGCGATGAACAAACTGCATGATCACCCTGTACTGGAAGGGTTCGAAATCGACTTGTACCACCGCGCCGGTCAGACTTTGACAGTGCTGGTCAACGCAGCCGCTGTCCGCGACGAAGTAAGCGCCGAGCTAATCGTTGAAGGCACAGCAATCGACATTACTGAGCGCAAATTTACGGAAAGCCAGCTACGCATGAATGCCGAACGGGACGAGCTGACTGGCCTGGCGAATCGACGTGCATTCCGGGCGATCCTGGACGATGCGATCAATGTAGCCAAGAGCGGCATGAGCAACGCTTTGCCCGCGGTCTTGATGTTTGATCTGGACGGCTTCAAATCCGTCAACGACAGCCTGGGGCATGCAGCCGGCGATGAGTTGCTGCGTGACGTGACACAACGCGTGAAGACCGCCTTGCGCCAGGGCGATATCCTTGCGCGAATTGGTGGCGATGAGTTTGCCATTCTGTGCGAAGTGCCGGATCCATCGAGTCTTGAACTGATAGCGAAAAAAGTTCTGGATGCTGTTTCCGCTCCTTTCAGGCTTCCGCGGGAAGTCACCATTGGTGCCAGCATCGGCGTTGCGGTATTTCCCGGACACGGCAACGATTACGAGTCGCTGATGGCAGCCGCAGATGCCGCCATGTATATCGCCAAGCGCGCTGGCAAAGGCCGTTTTTCGCTCGCCGAGGTACCGCCGGCCAAGTCCGCCTGACGGCGGCGCACCAAGCCCGGGTAATTCCGCTGGGCTATCGCAGCCGTAGCGTGCTGGCGGATTGACGCGTCTGCGGCAACCAGCGCCGGATCGGCCGAGTCACTGTATTGGCTGATCGCATCAACCCGCATCGGGTCCAGGCGGCAGGAAAGGGCATGTTGACCTTCCTCCATACCCGTTTCACGAGCGTGTATCGGTCGCGTGAGCCAGAAATTGAGGGCTTGCCTAAAGGAATGTACATGGATGCCGATAATGTTGAGGTAACCACAGGAATTACGGCAATGACCGCTGCGGATCCAGTACAGACAGGAGCACCAGACGAGGCACGTTTCAACAGCGCGGTTGGCCGTCGTCTGCTCATGGCTTTCTGCTTTCTCGCATTCTTGCCCGTTCTGGCCGGTCTGCTCGGCTGGATCAATACGCACGCGGTCAGCGAGCCGTTGCAAACGGTAACCCGAATTACGGAATCATTCGGCCCACAAGATCGGGTCTACCGCTCTTGGGCGCGAACGATAAACACGCTCTATTCGCAACCTGACAACTTCGCATCGCACGCGGCGCTTGCGGCGACCCGGGTCACGGCCTCAAGTATTGTCCAGGGAATGTGGGAGAGTATCGAAGTATTGGCACCGCTCGAATTTGACGAGGTGCCAAACGATATGCTTTCCCGGCAGAGCAACATAGAGCGGGGTATTCTGGCGACGCTTGACGTGGCGGAACGCCGACTTGATGCGAGCGAAGTGCAGGCCACCAATCTCGCACAATTGGTCGCAGTCGTGAAGCGCATTGAGGAAATTGCAACGGTGCCTGCCGAGGATGTATCGGTAACGAGTAATGTTGGCCGTCGACTCGATGCGCTGCGCTTCAACGCATCGACCGTGTTCTATCAGGCGCGCGCAGTATCCGCCGCCACTGCAGCCCAGGATCTGGAGTCGCTGCAGGCCGATGCCGCGGCAAAAATTCGCGTTTCCCTTAGCGAGCTGGCGCAGCTGCCAGCGCAGCCCTATCGACAACAGCTCACAGTGGAGTTCGAACGGCTCTTCGAATTGATGCTCGGCGATAGTGGCGTGTTTCAAACGATGCGCAATATCCTTTCACTTCGTACTGAGCTGGTCACTGTTGGAGTTGCGCTGAGCGATAACTTGCTTACGCAAATTGAATCACTCGACAGGATGGACAGGGCTAGCGAGCAGCTATCTCAGTCGTCTGTGCATGCGGCAGCTCAGGCCCTGGCGCGAGCGGACTATGCAATGCTTGGAATCGGCGCGCTCAGTGCGCTCGCAGCGCTGTTGCTTATCCAGTTGCTGGTTCGAGGCAATGTGCTGCGGCGCCTTCAGTCGCTGACGAACGTAACGAAGCAGCTAACGAAAGGAACGCTCGAGCAACCGGTGCAGATTGAAGGCAACGACGAACTGGCTGAACTCGCAACAGCACTGGAATCGTTTCGACGGCTTGCATTGACCTCGCGAAAAAGCGAGCAGATTCTCGCCGCGCGCAGTCGGGAGCTTCAGGCAGCAAACGAGGAACTGGATCAATTCGCCTATGTCGCCTCGCATGACCTGAAGGCACCCATGCGCGCTATCGACAGCCTCGCAAACTTTCTGCGCGAAGACCTGCGCGAAGTCGCTGATGAGGATTCGATGCGGCATCTGGAGATGATGCAAAGCCGAATTCGTCGTCTCGAATCCCTGCTGGACGCGTTGCTCGAATATTCGCGCGCGGGGCGCAATCCCGCGCCGCCGGAACTGGTTGACGTGCGCGCTCTCCTGGAGTCCTGCGTTGACCTCGTATTGCCGCAGGGACAGCAAGTTATTTACACGGGAACTGCGGTGCGCGTTTACACGTGGAAAACACCGCTGGAGCAAATAGTCCGCAATCTTGTCGACAATGCAGTCAAGCACAATCCGGATGCGGGAGCGCTGATCACAATCGATACTGAGATAGTTGCTGGGCGCTTGCGGCTAACTGTAGAAGACGACGGCCCCGGAATCGCAGCGGAATTTCATGAACGAATATTCGGCATGTTCCAAACACTGAAGCCGCGCGACCAGGTGGAAGGTAGCGGAATGGGTCTGGCTGTCCTGAAGAAGTTGGTTGAAACCTATAACGGAGCGATCACTGTTGATTCTGATCCGGATATGCGTCGAGGCTCTCGCTTCACCGTAATCTGGCCGATCGACGCGGTAATGCCTGCCGCGGCAGAAAACAAATTCGATCCGGATGCCCTGATGGCAATGGCCCGTGCATGCTGAGCGAGCGCCGCGAACTGCTTTACGATTGCCACCGGGCGCAGTGTGCAACCTCGAATTGCGATGACCTGAAATGCAGTTAAGCGGCACAACATCGCGATCGCGTGGTCAGACCAGCCTTGCAACGCGATTGCTCGTTGCATTGATGTTGCTTGCACTGATACCCGTTGCGGGTGCGCTCTTGAATCTCGCCAATATCAGAACTGTTCAGAGCAATCTCGATCACGTGGCGCAAACAGCTATCTACTTTGGCGAGCAACATTTCAACTTTCGCATCGGCGTGCGGCGGCTCAGCTTGCAGTACGCGGAAGCCGAGAACTTTGAATCGGTCGAAGGCCTTGAGCGAACTCGCGAGGTTACAGAACGTGGCCTTGCGATCATGCGCAGCAGCCTTGAACAACTGGCTGCAGCCGATGCCGGTCGAGATACAGGTGACTTGCTGATCGCGCAACGCGAAGTCGAGCAATCTGCTGCCACCGCATTGCATACAGCGGCTGAGCGCCTGGCGTCACGCGGGCGTTTGGCTGGTCTCGACCTGAATGCGGCCGAGCGAGCAACAGCACGGCAGGAACAACTGGCGCTCGACGGCAAGCTTGTTGAACAACATATCGGTATGCGGAAAAAAGTTCAGTCAATGCTGGAGGAACTCGCGGAAATTGATCGTGAGAATTTTTCGCAAACCAGCTTCTGGATGCAGGCAACTTCTGCAGCTCTCGATAAGTCTGTTTTCCGTTTGCTCGCGATTGCAGCGGGGAGTGCGCTTATTGCACTCTTGTTTATTTACCTGATCATACATAGGAAGCTGATTCGGCGACTGCGCGGACTCACCGCCCATATTGCCGCTCAGAACGCAGGTGATCTTGCGACGCCGGTGCCCGTCGACGGTGACGATGAGCTAACCGCCATGGCAGAAGCGCTGGAGTCAGCACGGCAGAATGCTGTTGCGCTGCGCGCGAGCGAGACAGCGTTGGCCGAACGCAGCGTGGAACTGGAGCGGATGATCGCTGAACTGGACAATTTCGCATACGTTGCTTCTCACGACCTGAAGGCGCCAATGCGTGCGATCTACAGTATTAGCGGCTTTCTGGAAGAAGATCTGGGCGACCAGGCAGACGCCACTACGCGCAAGCATATCGCCATGTTGAAGGACCGCTCCAAGCGCCTTTCAACATTGCTGGATGCACTGCTTGAGTATTCGCGGGTGGGGCGCGAGCGCACCTTGCCTGAGAGCGTAGACCTGCATCGAATGCTGTCTGGCTGCGCCGAGCTGGTGGCACCGCAAGGCGGGGACATCCGGCTGACGGGTAATTCAGAGAAAGTGAGTACCTGGCGAACTCCGCTGGAGCAGATCGTCCGCAATCTCATCGACAATGCGTACAAGCACAATGAAGACGGACCCGGCACTGTCTACGTAAACTGCACGGTGGCCGATCAGTTCCTGACGATATCCGTGCGCGATGAAGGCCCGGGTATCGCGTCGGTACATCATGAGCGCATTTTCAAGATGTTCCACCGGCTGAAGCCTGAAAACGGGGGAACCGACGGCAGCGGCATGGGGCTTGCGGTATTAAAAAAACTCGTCGATTCCCATGGTGGCGCGATCGAGATTATTTCCGACCCCGCCAGCAAACGTGGCGCTACGTTTGTTCTTAGCTGGCCGCATGACGGTATTATCGGCGGCAACGAACTCGCAGCGTAGCCCTTGCGCGACTTGGTAGCACCCCGACGGCGGCTTATACTCCGGCCCTTGCCCAAAAACGAATGGCCTGGTCCTGTCCGGGATACGGTTGTCAATAACAAGGTGCGCCAATGAAGCTGTTCCAGAACGTCGCCGGCCTGTTGCTTGCATTTCTGCCGATTTCCGTTTGCGCGCAGCAGACATTAATGCTCGAGGAGCCGGACCTTTCGGCTCAGCATCTCGCGTTCGTCTATGCCGGGGATATCTGGGTTGCTAACCGTGATGGCTCGGAGCCGCGACGCCTGACCTCGGATCCGGCGGGTGAGTATATGCCTGCATTCTCCCCGGATGGGTCGCTGATTGCGTACATGGCGGATTACGACGGCAACGACGATGTCTTCGTCATTCCGACAGCCGGTGGCCAGCCTACGCGTTTGACCTGGCATCCCGCCGACGATACGCCTACAGGCTGGACCGCCGATGGTAGTGGCGTCACGTTCGTATCGGCGCGGGAAACCGATCACGGCCGCTCGGGGCAGCTGTACGTAGCAGCGCTTGCTGGCGGATTGCCGGAAAAACGGATGGCGGCGCGGGTTTTTCGTGGCGTCTACGACGCGGATGATTCGCACCTCGCCTTCATTGCGTTCGGGTCGGGTTACAACGGCCTGTTCCGAGGCACTGCGGGCTGGCGCGGGTACCGGGGAGGGACCACGCCAGCTATCCAGATCATGGACGTGGCGGCTGAAACGGTAACGGTGGTGCCCGGTGCTCGCTCGACAAACTTCGGTCCGCTATGGCTGGGTGACCAGCTGTACTTCATTTCCGATCGGGATGCCGGGCGTTTCAACGTATATCACTACGATCCGTCCAGTGCGGGTGTTAGCCGGATCAGTAATGAAACAAGCTGGGATGTGCAAAATGTTGGCGGTCATGGCAATAAATTGGTCTACGCGGCAGGTGGGCGCCTGCATGAACTCGATCTCGGTTCGGCCGAGAGCAGAGAAATACGTATCGATATTCACCCCGACCTTGCGGAACGGCGCAGCCAGTGGAAAGACGCCAGCAAAACCGTGCAGTCGGCGAATATCTCGCCTACCGGCAAGCGGGCTATCGTCGCGGCCCGTGGCGAACTCTTTACCGTACCCATTGAAGACGGGTCGACACGCAATATCAGTTCATCGCCCGCTACCCGTGAGTACGGCGGCTTGTGGTCGCCAGATGGTAACCGCCTTGCCTACATAGTCGAATCATTGCAGGGACAACGTGTCGTTATCGCGGACCAATCCGGCATGGGTAAGCGTCGCGAGATCAGGTTGGGCGAACACTTCTATGAATTGCTGGCCTGGGGTGCGGGCAGCAATGGTCGTATCGTGTATCAGGACAATCACCTCAATCTGTTCGCGCTTGATGTCAATAACGGCACCAGCAAACACATCGCGAGCAATGCTCGTCGTGAAGTATTCGAGGTCGCCATTTCCCCTGATGGTGCCTGGCTCGCGCACACGAACGAGCAGGCGAACTACTATCGTGACCTCGTGCTGTACAACTTTGCGAGTGGTGAGCGCTATACGATTTCCGATGGCAATGCGGATACTGCAGCACCGGCATTTAGCCGCGACGGTATGTATTTGTTCTTCGCCGCGTCGACAAACTCCGGGCCGCTACAGATTGGCTTGAACATGAGCAGCCAGGAGCGGCCGTATCGCGCTGGTCTCTATGCCGTTGTGCTGACCGCGGACGGCGACTCGCCGTTGGCGCCGAAACCAGGTGACGAAGATTCCTCCTTGGACGAGAGTGCCGACGAATCGGAGAAAGAATCGTCTGACACTGCGGTGAAAGCCACCCGAATCGACTTGCGCAACCTCAGTACGCGCATCGTCGGATTACCAATTGCCGAAGCCAACTACAGTAATCTTGCTGCGGCGGACGATGGCCACTTGTATTTCGTCAAGTCCGTACAGCCCGGAGCAACGGTCGAAACACCGGGCAATGATGAAAATTCGGCTAATGAGTTATTACGCTTCGATTTCGAAGAGCTGGAAACCACTTCGTTGTTGCAGGGCGTCAGCGAATTTGCTCTCAGTGCCGATGGCAAACATCTCTTGATCAGCAAAGTCGATGACACACTGGAGACAGCAGAAATCGACGACGAACTTGAAGCGGAACCACTGGACCTTAGTGGCTTACAAGTTCAGGTGGAGCCGCAAAAAGAGTGGGCACAAATTTTCGACGAAGCCTGGCGCATGGAGAAGGATTTTTTCTACGATCCAGACATGCATCAACTCGATTGGCAGGCCGTCTACGAACGCTACCGGCCGCTCGTCGACCACGTCGGCCGGCGGGCTGATCTCAATCGCCTGATGGTGTCAATGATTGCGGAAATGCAGGTGGGGCATAACCGCATTGGCGGTGGCGATGTATATCGTCCGAAGAAAGTTGCCACCGGTTTGCTGGGAGCAAACCTGGAAATCGATAGTGGCCGCTACAGGGTGACTCACGTTTACTCGGGCGAAAGCTGGAACCCTTTCCTGGCAGCGCCGTTGGCAAAGCCTGGCAATGACATGCGTGCGGGCGAATATATCCTCGCGATCAACGGTCAGGAACTCACGGCGGCAGACAATATTTTCGAGCGCTTGCAAGGCACCGTTGGTGAGCAGTTGACGTTGCGGATTGCGGCGCGCGCAAATGGCCGTGATGCCCGTGACATCCTTGTCGAACCGGTGGATTCCGAACGCGAGATACGGTTGTGGAACTGGGTTGAAAACAACCGCCGGCAGGTGCATGAGGCGAGTGATGGTCGTGTCGGTTACGTTTACCTGCCGAATACTGCGGGCGCGGGCTTTACCTTCTTCAATCGCATGTTCTTTGCGCAACTCGATCGCGATGCGCTCATTGTTGATGAACGATCTAACGGCGGCGGCCAGGCTGCGAACTATATTACGGACGTACTCAGTCGCCGGCACCTGTCAGGTTGGAAGGATCGCGACGGATTGGTTTACAACACACCGGCAGGCGCGCTGCATGGGCCGAAGGTCATGCTGATCGACCAGGATGCCGGCTCTGGCGGTGACTTTCTGCCGTACTCATTTCGCCAACTTGGCATAGGCACGCTGTTGGGCACACGGACCTGGGGCGGCTTGATCGGCATCGCAGCCAACCCGGACCTGATGGACGGTGGTTCTATTGTTGTGCCGTTCTTCCGTTTCTACGATGCTGAGCATAATTGGACAATTGAAAACCAAGGCGTCACGCCGGACATCGAGGTAGCGCTCGACCCGATAGCAACAAATCAGGGTCGGGACACACAACTGGAGCGGGGCATCGCAGAGGTCATGGAACAACTGCGTGATTTCGTCGACCCGGTTCCGGATGAAGCGCCGCCGTACCCACGGGCAGTCGGTCAGTAGATATTGTCAACGAAATTCCTGGAGTAAGGACGGCAAATGTTGAATACACGATCGGTCAAGTGGCTGGCTACAGTTACCTTTTTGCTACTCGCAGGGTGTTCCGGACCGCAGCCCGATGCGCCGCAAGAAATGCTGGACGTCGTAATAACCGGCGGCCTGGTGTTCAGTGGCGAAGACAATTTGCCGACCGTTGCCGATGTTGGTTTGCGCGGTGATCGCATCGTCGCCATTGGCGATCTGCGCAAATGGCAAAGCAAGTCACAGCTTGATGCTCGCGGTCTCGCCGTTGCGCCGGGCTTCATAGATATTCACAGCCACGCTGTTCGCGACGACCCGCGCGACGGCATTTTCCGTTGGCCGGATGCAGAGAATCTAATACGCCAGGGTGTCACGACAGTCATCGGCGGACCGGACGGAAGTTCGCCATTGCCCATCACAGAAACCTTCGATGCACTGGAAGCCGCACCTGCAGCGGTCAATTTTGGCACTTTCGTGGGTCACGGTTCCATTCGCGAACTGATAATTGGCGACGATGATCGCGAACCCAGCGCAACCGAGCTCGACGCGATGCGTGCGCAGGTAGCGACCGCCATGCAAGCCGGTGCATTCGGGCTTTCGTCCGGACTCATCTATCCACCGGGTCGGTTCGCAAGCACGGAGGAAGTTATTGCTCTGGCTAAAGTCGCGGCGCGTTACAACGGCATTTACATCAGCCACATGCGCGAAGAAGGCCTCGATGTTCTGCTGAGTGTGGCGGAAACGATTCGTATCGGGGAAGAGGGTGGATTGCCTGCACAAATAACTCACCACAAAATTGTGGGCGCGCCGATGTGGGGCAAATCCGTGGAAACGCTGCGTCTCGTCGATGAAGCACTGGCACGCGGTGTCGATGTCAGCATTGACCAGTACCCGTATACGGCCTCGTCGACCAGCCTCACGATCCTGTTTCCCGGCTGGAGCCTGGATGGTGGCCGGCCCGCGCTGCTCGAGCGTATTCGTGATCCGGCTGAGCGAGAACGTCTGCAAAAAGAAATTGTTTATCGCATCGAGGTTGATCGCGGCGGCAATGACCCTGCGAATGTAGTCATCGCGAGTTGTCCGTTTGACCAGGCGCTGAATGGCATGAACCTGTCAGAAATTCTGGATCAGCAGGAACGCCCGGTATCCAAGGACAATGCCGCGTTGTTGTTGATGGAGCTGGTCGCTGCCGGCAACTGCAGTGCTGTTTTCCATGCGATTAATGAGGACGACGTGCGCCGTATTATGCGACACCCGCAAACCATGCCGTCTTCCGATGGGGGTATTGAAGCTCCGTCCGAACGGGTGCCGCATCCGCGCAATTACGGCACGTTTGCCCGTTTTCTTGGTCACTATGTACGCGACGAGGGCGTGTTGCCGTTGCATACCGCGGTATACCGTATAAGCGGGTTACCGGCGGCGCGACTGAACCTTGGCGATCGCGGGCGACTTGTGGTCGGTGCGGTTGCTGATATCGCAGTATTTGATGCGGCAGCGGTACGGGATACCGCGACTTTCGAGGATCCGCATCAGTATGCTGAAGGTATGCGCCACGTATTTGTCGCGGGTCAATCAGTGCTCCAGAACGCCAGCATGACCGGTGCGCGGCCGGGCAAAATATTGAGATCCAACAATGACCAGTAAACGCAAGCGCATTGCTTACGGGTACAATCAGGCCATTCCGGGCAATAGTCACGGCGAACGACAGCATGCGAATTGAACGACAACATAGCCTTGGCCGCAGCGAGGCGAAGATTCGTGTGGACAAGTTGGCGGAAACCTTGCAGCGCCAGTTTGCTCTCACCTCGCACTGGGAAGGCGATAGCCTGAAGGTGTCCGGCAGCGGGGTTAATGGCGAGCTCGCGGTCAGTGAGCATTCCGTCAACCTGGATATTCAGCTGGGCCTGGCACTGCGTTTTATGGAACCGTCGATTCGTTCTGCCGTTGAGCAGGAAATGGACAAGCAACTGGCCTGACGTCCGGCCCGTCGCACAAGTTCTTACTGGATTACACCTTATGTCGATTATTGTTATTGCAGGTGCCGGCCATGCCGCCGGTCAGGCCGCCGCCAGCCTGCGGCAAAAAGGCCACACCGGTGAGCTCATCATTGTTGGCGATGAGCCGTATATACCGTATCAGCGACCGCCATTGTCCAAAGCGTATTTGTCCGGGAAGGAAGAGCGCGAACACCTGTATGTTCGACAGGCAGCGTTTTACGAGAAGCAGGACATCGACGTCCGCACGGGCATACAGATCACCGACATCGCGCGTGCTGACAAGCTACTGCACACTTCGGCCGGTGACATTGCTTACGATCAATTGCTGCTGACCACTGGCGCGCGGCCGCGCCAGTTGCAGGCAGCAGTTTCCGATCTGGCCGGCATTCACTATCTGCGTACGATCACTGATGTCGATCGCATTCGCGCGGAAATGGCGGATGCACAAAACGTCTGCATTATTGGTGGCGGCTACATCGGTCTTGAAGTGGCTGCAGTGGCGACGACAGCTGGCAAAACGGTCAGCGTCCTGGAAATGGGCGAGCGGGTATTACAACGCGTTGCCACACCGGAGCTCAGCGCGTTTTACCACCAACTGCACAGTGACCACGGAGTCGCAATTCACGTAGGCACCCAGGTCACAGGCTTTGCTGGGAAGGAACGGGTGAGTTCGGTGCTTTGCGGGCAACGGACGATTCCAGCCGACCTGGTCATTATCGGCATCGGCATTGTGCCAAACGTCGAGTTGGCGGAAGCGGCCGGACTGGAATGCGCGGACGGCATAGTCGTCGACGAATCATGCCGTACTTCGGATCCTGATATTTACGCGGCCGGCGACTGTACGAATCACCCGAGCCCACAACTCGGTCGACGTTTGCGTTTGGAATCCGTACCGAATGCCCTTGATCAGGCACGGGTAGCGGCAGTCAATATGCTTGGCGGCACCGATATCCACGATTCAGTTCCCTGGTTCTGGAGCGACCAATACCATCTCAAGCTGCAAATGGTTGGCTTTCCAGCGGGCTGCGACCGGCAGATCGTCCGCGGCAACATGAGCGAACACGAGTTTGCGGTATTTCATTTACGCGGTGAGCGATTGATGGCCGTGGATGCCGTTAATCGGCCGCGCGACTTTATTATTGGCAAGCGACTGTTCGGGCAGACAGTTGATCTTAAGCGCCTTGCAGATCCTGCTGACGACCTGAAGTCGTAGCCGTCCCGATCTGACATGCCGGGCCGTGTGAGTCGCTAGCATACGATTACAGCTGATCGCAGTGTGCGCTTTAGGACATTAATGCCTCCGACTTCCGTTCCAACTTTAAGTGTTTGGGAGCAACAAGCGCACTCCTGTGCGCCGGGCCTTGAGGAATTGCGAGATCGCCATCCCGTGTTCGGTAGCACACCGTCGCGCGATCCCGAAGTGCGTAGTGTGGCGCACAAGTGAGTAGTTGCGTCCTGCGAAATTCGCAGTCGCCCGCTCACGCAAAAGGAAATACCAATGAAGAAATTTATAGCCATTGTAGGTAGTGCAGTACTTGTTGCAGGAACGGCATTCGGCGGGGACATGGACAAGGAAAAAACGTTCAGTGATCTCGATCAGAATCTGGACGGCGTACTGACGCAAGTCGAGGTATCGACTGACCAGGAATTGATGGCCAAATTCGATGCGGCTGATGCAGACCATGACGGTAAGCTTACGTCCATTGAGTTTGACAGCATCAAAGATCTGACCGAAGAAGCCGAATAATACCGGCCAGGTAGTACGACGGGCGCTGGGTTCCTTAGCTGGAGCCCAGCGCCTTTTTTTATGCTGCGTGCGTTCAGAAAGGTAAGCGCCACAATGGTGCTTATTGTCGATGAGGGGTTTTGAACCGACGCTGCGGGAAACTATCGTGATCGCGTCGCTGCGCAGCGACGGGTATTAGTGCAGCGAGTGCACTAATGGTTGGCAAATGGTTACAAAACTTTATAGTTGCCTAAGCCCACTTTTCGGCATGTTATTGTGTTCGCCGTAACCACCCTTCGATGCCGTATAAGCACCGAGTGGCTGAGATGAAATCATGCTCCCGTCTTCGCGAACCTATCTGCAATTATCGCAGATCTTGCGATGCCCATTCGCTTGATCACAATACTCCGCGTATTAAATCGTGCAATGCAACCCGTTATCTTTACGCAATGGCCTGAATTTGCGATTCTCTACTCGCGATACCCATAGCGAAAAGTGTCACTGCCGTATGAAAAACAAAATATTGATTGCGCCCATGATGGACTGGACTGATCGCCACTGCCGTTACTTCCTGCGCCAGTTCAGCCCACGCAGCTTGTTGTACACCGAGATGGTCACGGCTGCCGCGCTGTTGCATGGTGATCCTGCACGGCTACTGAAGTTCGACCCTGTCGAACACCCTGTTGCGTTGCAGATCGGCGGCTCCGATCCCGCGCAAATGGCTGACGCTGCGGCGCTGGGCGCCGAGGCCGGCTACGATGAGATCAACATCAATGTAGGCTGCCCGTCGGATCGTGTGCAAAGCGGGCAATTCGGTGCTTGCCTGATGGCGGAGCCAAAAAAAGTGGCGGATTGTGTGCGCGCGATGCATCGCGCGACCGGCTGTCCGGTGACCGTCAAGACCCGGATCGGTATCGATGACAATGACAGCGACGAGTATCTCGACAACTTTGTTGCGATAGTTGCGGATGCCGGTTGCGATACATTCGTCGTGCATGCGCGCGTGGCGATTCTTGATGGCCTCAGTCCTAAGGAGAATCGCAGTATTCCGCCGTTAAACTATCCGCGCGTGTATCGACTGAAAGAAAAGCGTCCCGGTCTTCGCATCATCCTGAACGGCGGCATTAATGACTGTGTGCAGGCCCGTGAACATCTGCAGCATGTTGACGGATTGATGATCGGACGTCAGGCCTACCACGACCCCTGGTTTATTACTGAACTGGACCAGGCCCTGCACGTCAGCAGCGACGCGCTCGATCGCGCGGCGATCGTGCGCGCAATGCGTCCGTACATTGAGCGGGTTATTGCCGAGGGCGCTCAGCTCAAACACGTCACCCGCCACATGCTCGGCCTCTTTGCCGGCCAGCCCGGTGCTCGCGCGTGGCGGCGCTACCTCAGTGAGCATGCCCATCTGCCGGGTAGTGGCTTCGACGTGCTGGAGCAGGCATTGCAAGCGGTGCCGCAGGCAGCATGAGCCCGGAAGATTTGCTGCGGCAGCGTACCGTTGAAATAAGTGGCTTGTTTGCTGATCGAATCCAAATGTGAATGGCAGTTCCGCGGATGGACCATGGGCAGTGATCGAGCTCATGTTCACGACCGAATATTCAGGACGCAACTACAATCGCCCCCTGGCCCCGGCCAAGTTCGTAGACTGGCAGACCGCGCGCGCGCAGGATCCGGGCGAGCCGCGGCCGGCACTGCCTGCCGCCACGGTTGGCTAGCTTCCCCGCTCTGTAACCGTTGTTTGCTTTCTGGCGGTGATTGTTAGGCAAAGGCCCGCTACAATGCCCCCTCAATTCATCGAGTGCGGGGAAACCTCACCATCATGAGCGGGAATAATGCCGTAATGTCCAAGAACAAGCCGACGATGGCCGACGAGGCCGATATCCACGAACTGTACGAACTGTCGGTGCAGAACGTCGAACATGAAATCGAGTTTCTGCAAGCTACATTTCGCGACATTCGTGGGCGCACTGCGCACGTGTTTCGCGAGGATTTTTGCGGGACCGCGAGTGCATCCTGCCAATGGGTAAAGCAAGGTGCCAAATTCCAGGCCATTGGCGTGGACATTGAGCCCAGCGTACTCGAGTGGGGTCGCAAGAACCGGCTTAGCAAGTTGCCCGCGGCCGACCAGGCCCGGGTAAGCCTGATCGAGTCTGACGTGATGACGGTGGAAACGCCGGCGGTTGACCTGATGGCCGCGTTCAACTTCAGCTACTTCATTTTTCAGGAACGCGAGCAGATGCTGCGGTACTTTCGCCGCGCCTATGCCAGCCTCAAGGAAGATGGCGTTTTCTTCGTGGATATGTTCGGCGGGCCCGAATCGCAGGAAGAAACAAAAGAAAAAACCAAGCACAAGAAACACGGTTTTACCTATATTTGGCGGCAAGCCAAATTTCATCCGGTCACCAACTGGATACGCTGCGCGATCGATTTCAAATTCAAGGATGGCTCGAAGATCAAGAATGCGTTCACCTATGAATGGCGGTTGTATTCAGCGCCAGAGCTTCGCGACATCCTGCTGGAGGCGGGCTTCAAGAAAGCGACCGTTTACTGGGAAGGTGAAGACGAAGACGGTGATGGCAACGGCGAATTTACCCCCGATCCCAAAGGCGAGGCGGACCTGGCCTGGATCGCCTATATTGTTGCCGAAAAATAGTAGGATTTATAAAGACTTGGAATCGAATCTCGTATATGGTTCGAGGCTGGGTACGGTGCACGCAGGGCCAGCATTGAGTGCGGCCCGCCGGCGCGCGGCAGCGCGTACGTTAAACCGCGAGGCGCACGCCACTCGGATGATGGGCAGAGGTTAAATGGCAAAAGACCTGGAAGTCGCTATTTTGTTCGCTGACGTAGTCGGCAGCACCCAGCTGTATGACGAGTTTGGTGACACCAAGGCGTCTGAAACCGTGGCCCATTGTCTCGACGTCATGAAAGACGCTACTCATCAATTCAATGGCACAGTGATCAAGACGATCGGTGATGAGGTCATGGCGACCTTTCCGACCATTGACGAGGCCATGGGTGCTTCCACCCAAATGCAAACCCGGATCAGCGGCAATGATATGGGCGGTGACGGTGACATCCCGGTCTCGATCCGCATCGGCTGTCACTTCGGCCCCGTGGTTCGCGAGAATAACGACATATTCGGCGCGGCTGTGCACACTGCCAATCGCATGACCTCGCAGGCGAAATCGCGGCAAATCGTAATTTCAGGGACGTCGGTTGATCGCATGAGCGATGAATGGCGCGGGCAGACCCGGCAGATTGACGTGGCGACCGTTCGCGGTCGAATAGATGAAGTCGCGCTTTACGAGCTGATCTGGCAGCCCGATGAAGCGACCAGCATGTTGCCCACCATTGAGTGGAACGATAAGTCCAAAAAAGCCAGCAAACTGACCCTGAACTTTCGCGAAACGACCGTCGTCGTTAACGAGCGCAAGAAAAGCATTAACATGGGGCGGGCCGATGACAATGACCTCGTCATCAAAGGCAACCTGATATCACGCATTCACGCCAAAATTGAAATGCGTCGCGGCAAGTTCATGTTGGTAGATCAAAGTACCAACGGAACCTTCCTGCAGAATGTGCACGGTGAGGAGACCTTCGTACGCCGCGATAGTACTGAGTTGTCAGGTGAGGGCATCATAGGGCTTGGCCGGGTCGCGAAACCCGGCACACCACTTGCCATTCATTTTATCTGCGAGGAATAACGAGCGTCGCAGTCAGCTCGCGTTTTTCAAAGCCGCAGCAACCCGGCTGTGCTCGTCCTTCAACGCTGCTGGCAATCGATTGCCGTAGCTTGCCAGGTATTCACCAACTGAAACCATCTCGTCTTGCCATTGTCCCGTATCGACGGACAACAGTGCCTGCAGCGTAGCGGCGTCGATATCCAGGCCATTGGTATCGATATCGCCTGCTTTGGGCAAAAAGCCAATCGGCGTATCGGTCGCGCCAACGCGCTGCTCACAACGGTCAATAATCCAGCGCAGCACTCTCAGGTTCTCGCCAAAGCCGGGCCACAGGAAGCGGCCATTCTCGTCCTGGCGAAACCAGTTAACATGAAATACGCGCGGCAGCTTGTCCGAGCGTTCGGCAAAAGACAGCCAGTGCGCCCAGTAGTCTGCAAAGTTGTAGCCGCAGAACGGCTTCATAGCCATTGGATCCCGGCGCACGACGCCAACATCGCCAGTCGCAGCAGCGGTAGTCTCCGACGCGACGCCAGCGCCCACGAGCACGCCGTGGCGCCAGTCGCGCGCTTCGTACACCAGCGGTGCCAGTTCCTTGCGGCGGCCGCCGAAGACGATCGCGGACAAGGGCACGCCATCCGGCGCTTCAGCGAGTGACGAATAACTCGGGTTCTGTTTTGCTGCGACAGTGAAGCGGGAATTCGGATGCGCGGCAGCACCATTGCCGGGCTTCCATGCATCGCCGCGCCAGTTCGTGGCCGGTTCGCCTTCTTTCTTGTCTTCCCACCACGGCTCGTTATTGGCTGTGGTCGCGACGTTCGTAAAGATCGTGTCGCGTTTGATCATGTCGAACGCATTCTTGTTGGTCTTGGCATTGGTGCCGGGGACGACGCCGAAATAGCCGGCTTCCGGGTTGATAGCGCGGAGCTGGCCATCGTCGCCCATATGCAACCAGGCGATGTCATCGCCGAGGGTCCAGATCTTCCAGCCGGGGTGTGACTTCGGCGGAATCAGCATGGCGAGATTTGTTTTGCCACAGGCCGACGGGAACGCACAGGCAACGTAATGTGTTTCGCCTTCCGGACTCTCAATGCCGACAATCAGCATATGTTCGGCAAGCCAGCCTTCCTGGCGCGCCTGGAAACTGGCGATGCGCAACGCGTGACACTTCTTGCCGAGCAACGCGTTGCCGCCATAGCCGGAGCCGATGCTCTTGATCGTCAGCTCTTCCGGGAAATGCATGATGAAACGCCGTTCGGGATCCAGGTCGCCAGTGGAATGCAGACCTTTAACGAAGCTGCCTTCACGTTCAATGCGCTCGAGTGCCGCCGTGCCCATGCGAGTCATGATGCGCATGTTGACGACAACGTAGGGGCTGTCGGTTATTTCGACGCCGAGTCGCGCATAAGGCGAATCAATTGGCCCCATGCAATAAGGAATAACGTACAACGTGCGCCCACGCATCGCGCCGGCGAACAACGCATCGATCTTGTCGTGTGCCGCGGCGGGTTCCATCCAGTGGTTATTGGGGCCTGCATCATCGCGCTCGCTGGTGCAGACGAACGTCAGGTGCTCGACGCGGGCGACATCGGATGGATCAGAAAGGTGTAGATAACAGTTTGGGTAACTTGTCTGGTTCAGCTCGGAGAATATTCCGCTTTCCAGCATCTCTTGTGTCAATCGATTATTCTCGGCGTCGCTGCCATCGCACCAGTGGATATGCTCGGGTTGAGTGAGTTTCGCAACGGAATCTACCCAGTCTGCGAGGGCTGCTAGCTTCGTCGTCATTCTGGCTCTCTGGTTTTCGGGGTCTGTGCATCGACCGGAGTGGCAAACGGCCCAGTGATCGAACAGTCACAATCGATCTGGGCCGCGAATGCGAAGAGATTATACAGGTACACAAGAAACTGTCGCCCTTGATTTGCCAGCCGATACGCGCAGTGCTGCGATGCAGGGCGGGGAGGCCAGACGGAATTGCTGATTGCGGAGACTGCCGGCGGGTGCGGCTGCCAGTACGGACGTCAGGCGACGGCGGTATTCTGCAGACAAAAAAAAGACCGCCTGTCGCCGGGGGGTTGACAGGCGGTCTGGGTTTGATCACACCGGCCAGATCTGGCCTGGGCAATCAAATTTTGTGCCTAGCTTGCAGCAGCTGCTACTTTCTCAGCGCTCGCTGCGGTTTTTCTGGCTGCCTTGCGTACGGTCTTCTTACCGGATTTCTTGGCATTCTTTACAGTGCTGGCTGCTTTCGCCTGCACTTTCTTTGACGCTTTCTTGGCTTTCTTCTTGGCCGAAGCAGTACGGCTCTTGCCGACTTTCTTCAGTTCCTTGAAGGTACCGACGACGACGTCGCGAGCTTCGCTTCCGGCGTCTGCAATGATGCCGATCGAAGCGCGGGTGTCGCGGCTCAGGCTGGCAAACTGCTCAGGTGTCAGCTGGATCTGCTTTTTCACCAGGTCGCGCAGGCACTTGGCCGACGCAGCACTCTCAAAACGGCGTGCAACAGCGTCAAGCTGATTGGCGGCGAGCTGAGTCTGCTGCTTCAGAACACGGTCGGTGGTCTGATGCGAGACGGCAGACAGCTTCAGGCCCAGGCCGGAAAGCGTCTTCAGGGGCTTTTTACCTTTTTCGATACTGTTGGCTGCGCGTTTGCTGCCATGGCGAGCGCCGTCGACGATGGCGCGCATACGGCCCTCGGCAGCGTTGCCGATACGATTCAGTGATTGTTCGATCTGTGGATTCATGACTGCGTTTCCTCTTGTGCGATGCAGCAAATGTTGCAATGCACAATAGGGAGCTGCCCATGACTTGTCAAGATTTATTTTGTGCGGCGCAGCATATTTTACTTATGAAGCAACGCGAGTCGGGAAAGATATTTAAAAAGAAAGACTTAGAGTAGGGCGCTGCGGTGGCGGAAGATCAGGCGGCGACGTCTTTCGGCGCATCTTTGCGCCAGATACTGAGTTGATTGGGCGCCTGAACACCCATTTTGACCCGGTTTGCGCCGGCTGAAAACACCGTTATTTCAATCGGGCCATCACTGAACAGCTCGGCCAGCGTCATTTTCGGGTTTACGTCTTCTGCCGGGCGAATCAGGATCGATTCGGCGTCCTTGCGGCTGATAATCAACATGGGTTACTTCCCTCGTTTTACGCTGTACCTCAGGCCTTCGCCAGCGACCGTGATGTCGCGGTTCGACTGTTGCCTGCAGGTCCGTAAGTTTCGCTGCGTGCGCCGGACAAAATGGCCAGCGCGTCTGAAATCTGTTGATGCCGCAAGCGAATGATCGCGCCGTTGGTCATATTGGCCTGCTGGCAGCGGCCAGCCAGGTCCAGGTAATGCTGCCAGCGTTCACGATCCTCGGCCCGTTGCAGTTGCGTTTGCATGCCGTCGGCATCATTGGCAACTGCAGCACTGCGCAACAGGGCACAGCGACGCGCTTCCAGGCTTTCAAGCTCGCTGAGGGCCAGCTGTTTGCGCGTCGCGAGCTCAGCCAATGCCGCGCTGTCGCGGGTCTCGAGAATTTCGCGCTCTTCGGCAAGCAGGGCTTCGAATTGCGCGGCCGCCTTGATGCCAAGGTCAATAAGGGCCGGCAAGTCAGCTGCTGGCGGCAGTGTCAGTTGCGAACCCACGCCTAGCCCTCGAATTCCCGATCCGTGCGCAGCAAGGCATCGGCTATTTTCACCGCATCGATCTCATAGTCGCCGCTGGCAATCGCCGTTTTCACGGCCTCGACCCGGGAGGCGTCTATATCAGGGAGTGAGGCCAGCGTTTTCTCCAGCCTTTCCAGTAGCTTGGCGCCACTGGTAAGTTCCACCGTATCGCTCGCGGCAGCGCGCTCTGGCGTCCGCGCGGTGTCAACGCGTTGCTTGTCGCTGGTCGACTGGGCGTCGCGCGCGCTTTCTACCTTGTCCGTAATCTTGGTCAGCATGCTCTGATCCACCGGTTTTATCGTGTTAGACATAATCTCAACCCTCAACAATCATTGCTGCTCAAGCCCTTTATCGGCCAGACCCGGCCGAACTTTAGCGATTGCAGTCATTAGTAATGAATATATTTTTTCCCGGGCACAGCCCGTTTCTCCGGAGCACGTCACTGAACCAGAATTTCGACGCGCTCCGCGGAGCGCACCAAGCCCTCGACCACCCGGCCAGAGCTTATGTTTTCAACCCTTATCCGCTGGTTCAGGCCGCCGTCCATCAGCGCCTTGCCGAGCATGCGGATACTGATGCCCGTCCCGGCAGCGCTCAAGGTGACGCTTTGGCCGCGCCGGATCAGGAGATCTGTCTGCAGTGACACCGGCGCGATAATCGCGCCGGCCCGCAGCGATTGTTTCAGACGTTTGCCCAAGGCCTCGGCTGGCGTGGCCAGGTAGCCGCCAGGCAGCCGCGACACATCCCGGCGTTCAATAACAAGGTCGTCACTACTGAGCTGATGGCCGCGTGGCAGGTTGCGCTGCAAAACCACGACAGACTGAGTAACGACGAGATTCACCGGAACGTAGACTTTCCACGGCTGTGAGCCCGCGCAACGTACTCCTACTATAGTGCGTTGCTGAATCCGCGCGCCGGATCGCAAAAACGCTTGCAGCTCCTGATCACAGCGAGCAAGTCGCAGGCGCCGGTCGAGTCGGTTCGCGCTGGCGGTTCCCGCTGCCGCCTTTTTTGCGATGAACGCCTCGGCAGCGCGCTCGATATCCTCGAGCGGCTGCGAATCCGATGCTTGTACGGGTAATGCCGCCGCGACCAGGCATAAGAATAAGAGTAACGCCGCGCCAGAAATCCGACTCGCAACGTCGACACAACGACGCTCGGCGGGGGCGCGCGTCAATAAGTCGACGAATTGTCCTGGCTGATTTCGGTTCACTTCGGTCGTTCCTTCGCGCCGTTGCGCGATTATCTTGCTGCTCGGCTGACCGTGCAGAACACGGGCTAATTCTTCTCTATAAGCCAATGCAAGAGGCATGCCAGCTGTAAAACGGTCGGTTACCGGCGTGAATACAACCAGGCATTGCCGCTGATGCGGCAAGACCTTGCCGTATTGGCGACCGCTCCGGCATCGACCGATTTCCGAAAAACTTTAGTCGGGAGTCCGTGGTTGTGCCGTTCCCTGGTTTTGGCACGGCAGTTGCATAGCTATGTTCAGCCACGTTTTGCAACCGATGGGAACAAGCACATGAAAATTCCGGCATTTGCCGTTCACGAACAAGCACTAAAGATGCGCGCCGAGCGTAACGAAGTGCTGTCGTCGAATATTGCGAACGCGGATACGCCGAACTACAAGGCCCGCGATCTGGACTTCGCCTCGGCACTGAAAAGTGTCCAGGGCGGTGCATTACCAATGAAGACGACCAGCGCCTTGCATAGCCAGCCAGCCAATTTCATGAGCACCGGCGCCGAACTCAAATTTCGCATCCCGATGCAGCCAACGCTCGACGGCAATACCGTTGAGACGGACGTGGAGCAGGCGGCATTTGCCGAGAACGCGGTGCAGTACCGCGCGAGCCTTACGTTCTTAAACGGTTCGATCTCCGGTTTGCGATACGCGATTAAAGGAGGTGACTAATGTCACTGTTTAAAGTTTTTGATGTAGCCGGCAGTGCGATGAACGCGCAGTCGGTGCGCCTTAATGTGACGGCCAGCAATCTTGCAAACGCTGGCAGTGTCAGCGGCGATCCGAACAAGGTTTACCGCGCGAAGCAACCGATCTTTGCCACGTTCAATGATGCGCTGGTGGCGCAGACGGGTGTAACCGGAGTGCGCCTGACCGGCATTACTGAAAGCACAGCGCCACTGAATGTTCAGTATCGTCCCGACCATCCTGATGCCGATGCCGACGGCAACGTTTATGTCAGCAATGTCAGCACGGTCGAGGAAATGGTCAACATGATGTCGGCCTCGCGTTCCTATCAGAACAACGTCGAGATGATTAACACGACCCGCGACATGCTGTTACAGACCCTGGCGCTGGGTCGCCAGGGCTGATGCTGCACAGCAACGGCCGCGCTTTAACCGAAGAGTTACGGATATGACAGAAATAAACGCATTCTCCAGTCTTGGTATCAGTCCGCCGGTCGCCGACAACACCGATCGCAGTGACCTGGGCCAGGAAGATTTCATGACCCTGATGATTGCCCAGTTTCGCAATCAGGACCCGTTCGAGCCTATGGACAACGGTGACTTCCTGGGCCAGCTCGCGCAATTCGGCACCGTTAGCGGCATCGACCAACTGAACGGCGCGTTCACAGGATTGCAGTCGTCCATCCAATCGGACCAGGCTTTGCAGGCAGCCAACCTGGTCGGCCGTTCGGTATTGGCAGAGACCGACGGTGGCTTTGTCACTAACGGCAGCAGTCTTGCCGGTGCAGTCGAGTTGCCGGCCAGTGCCAGTAACGTGGAGATCGAGATTACAGATGCCAGCGGCCAGTTGGTGCGACGTTTTGAGATTGGCCAACAGCAAGCCGGCATGGCGCGCTTTACCTGGGACGGTCGCGACACCGCGGGCGACGTAGTGGCTGACGGCCAGTACCGTGTCAGCGCGCGGGTGCAGCGCGGCGTACAAGTTGAAAGCGCGCCGACGTTAATCGAATCAAACATTGCAAGTGTCACGCTTGGCCGGGCTGGTCAGGGACTGACATTGAACCTGGCCGGGGGAGAGCAATTATCGCTCGCCGCCGTTCGCCAGATTACCTAACAAACACGAAACGGATTTCATTCAGGAGATACACCATGCCATTTGCTATTGCACTCAGCGGACTTAATGCCGCATCGGCTGACCTCGAGGTCACCGCTAACAACGTTGCAAACGTCAACACCAACGGTTTCAAGGAATCACGCGCACAGTTCGCTGAGGTTTTCGCGGTCGGTACGCAAAGTGTCGGTTCCAGCGCATCCGGTAGTGGCGTTCGACTCTCGAATGTCGCGCAACAGTTTACCCAGGGCAATATCGACTTTACCGATAACGCACTCGATCTCGCGATCGGCGGCGAGGGCTTTTTCGTGCTCAGCGACAATGGCGCTCGTTCCTACACACGCGCCGGTGCCTTCGGTGTCGACAACCAGGGCTACGTGACCACAGCGCAGGGTGCGCGCCTGCAGTCCTACCCGTTCGCGGGCAATGGCTTGTTCAACACCGGCACACCAACTGATTTGCAGTTGACGACCGGGGCGAATCCACCGCAGGCAACAACCTCTTCCAGTTTCGGTTTGAATTTGCCAGCGAATGCAACGTCACCGACTAACCCGGTGTTCGATCCGGCCGATCCGGCCAGTTTCAACCATACAACCTCGGTGACGATTTATGACTCACTGGGCGCTGCGCATACGGCAACCGTGTATTTCATGAAGGATGCGGCACCCAATACCTGGAATACCGAAGTTGAAATTGACGGCACCCCGGTAGCGGGTTCGACCCAGATAACGTTCAACAACGACGGCAGCCTGAATACGCCAGCGACCGGCAACATGCCATTGGCGGCCTACACGCCGACAACCGGTGCAGCCGACATTTCGATGGCGTTGAATTTCTCCACTGCTACGCAGTTCGGCAGTAACTTCGGCGTGAACTCTCTGTCACAGGACGGCTTTACGACAGGGCGATTGACCGGTGTCAGCGTGGATCCGGAAGGCGTCGTTTTCGCGCGTTTCACCAATGGTCAGTCGAATTCACTCGGCAAGCTCGCACTGGCGAACTTCGTCAACCCGCAGGGACTGCAGCAGCTTGGTGATACGAACTGGGGCCAGTCATTTGCCTCGGGCGACGCCTTGCTCGGCGAAGCCGGCACGGCATCATTCGGCAACATCCAATCGGGTGCGCTCGAGGCATCCAATGTCGATCTGACGGCACAGCTCGTGCAGATGATTACCTCGCAACGCAATTTCCAGGCGAATGCGCAGATGATCTCCACGGCCGATACCGTTACCCAGACCGTCATCAATATTCGTTAACAGCATTGACGACTAACGGACCTTAAGGGACAGACACATGGACGAAATGATCTACCTGGCAATGACCGGCGCGAAGCAGACTGAATACGCGCAGGCCATCAACAGCAACAACCTCGCCAATATTTCGACCAGTGGCTTCCGTGCCGATCTGCATGCGTTTTCATCGCAGGCGATCGAGGGTCCGGGTGCCGATTCGAGGGTGAACGCGATAGTGGATGCGTTCGGTACTGACTTCACCCAGGGGCCGGTGGCCAACACCGGTCGCAACCTGGATATCGCAGTACAGGGAAAGGGCTTTTTCGCCGTGCAATCACCGGGCGGATCGGAAGCCTATACCCGCGCTGGCGACTTGCGCGTGAACTCGGGTGGCTTGTTGTCGAATGGCGCCGGTCATCTGATTCTGGGCGATGGTGGCCCGGTTGCAGTACCACCCAATACCAGCCTGACGATTGGTGCCGATGGCACCGTCAGCGTTCAGCCACTCGGACAGGGTCCGGAATCGCTGGTCGTTGTGGATCGCATCAAGCTGGTTAACCCCGATATCAAGCAACTGCACAAAGGCAACGACGGTTTGCTGTATTTGCCGGAAGGTGAAGTAGCTGAGGCCGATGCCAGCATCCAGGTAACGGCGGGTGCACTGGAACAAAGCAACGTTAACGTGGCCATGACACTCGTCAACATGATCGAGTTGTCGCGTCAGTACGAGATGCAGGTCAACGCTATGAAGACCGCTAAAGAAAATGCGGACTCCGCCGCGCAATTGATGCGCGTCGGTTAGGTCCAGGGACAGGATACGGAGTAAGACTATGAACCAGGCACTATGGATCGCAAAAACCGGACTGGACGCGCAACAAACGCGCATGTCGGTTGTATCGCATAACCTCGCCAACGTGAACACGACGGGATTCAAACAGGATCGCGCTGTGTTCGAAGATCTCCTTTATCAAAATGTACGCCAGGCTGGCGGACAGTCATCGCAGGATACAGAACTGCCGACCGGCATGAACATCGGTACCGGTGTGCGCGTCGTGGCAACGGAGAAATTGCACACCCAGGGTAGCCTGCTGCAAACCGAAAATGCATTGGATGTCGCGATCAATGGGCGCGGATTTTTTCAGATCCTGACGCCGGATGGCAATCTGGGCTACACCCGCGATGGCACGTTCCAGCGTAATGCCGAAGGCGAGATGGTGACGGCAAGCGGCTATCGCGTGCAGCCAAGCATCATCATTCCGGATGGCGCGCAAAGCATCACCATCGGCGGTGATGGAATTGTCAGCGTGCAACTTTCCGGGCAACCGATTCCCGCCCAGGTGGGCACGCTGGAAACCGTGGATTTCATCAATCCGACTGGCTTGCAGCCGATCGGTGAGAACCTCTACCTGGAAACCGCTTCCAGTGGCTCGCCGCAAACCGGCACGCCAGGCCTCGATGGTTTTGGCAAGTTGCTGCAGGGTTCACTTGAAGGCTCGAACGTAAATGTTGTTTCCGAACTCGTCAGCATGATCGAAACGCAACGCGCCTACGAAATGAATTCAAAGGCGATTTCGACCAATGACCAAATGATGCAGTACCTGAACAACAACCTGTAGGCGGGCACGAGATGATGCGTAAAGTTTTCCATACTTCTGCACGCTTGCTTGGCATGGCGTTGTTTGCCGTCCTTGCAGGTGGCTGCGCCCGCAGCGGGCTGCTGCAGGATCCGTATGAGCCGCCATTGCCCGTGTTACCGGAAGTAGCGCCGGCGAGCAGCGGAGCAATCTACCGGGAAGGCGGTGCAACGCTGTTGTTTGAAGATCTTCGTGCAGGGCGTGTCGGCGACATACTGACGGTAAGCCTGCGGGAAAACACGAACGCATCGTTGCAGTCGAACACCCGAACGTCGAAGTCAACTGAAACAGAACTGACAACACCAACGTTCCTCGGCCGCCCGGTTACTCGCGGCGGCGTAGCCATTTTTGATGGTTCACTCTCAGGCGAACAAGGTTTTGAAGGTGCGGGTTCCAGTAACCAGAGCAATAGCTTGCAGGGCAGCGTGACCGTAACCGTGGTTGAGCGCTTTGCTAACGGCAACCTGCGCATACGCGGTGAAAAACGGGTAATGCTGAACCAGGGCAATGAATACATCCGGGTATCCGGAATTATTCGTGCCTACGATATTGAACCGGACAACTCCATTCCGTCGGCGAAGATCGCCGATGCCCAGATTTCTTACAGCAGCAAGGGTGTGCTCGCGGCGGCCAACAAGATGGGTCCGTTCTCGCGTTTCTTCCATTCTGTATTGACACCGTTCTAGGACCAGCTAATGAACAGACTTACCAGAAAATGGACTTCGCGCACGAGCATAGCCTCGCTGATCCTGGTGATGTTGCTGCAACCGGCACTTGCCGATCGCATCAAGGACCTTGCCGCGGTTGCCGGTGTTCGTAACAACCAACTGGCGGGCTATGGCCTCGTCGTTGGCCTGAACGGAACCGGTGACCAGACCAGTCAGACGCCGTTCACAGTGCAAAGCATCAAGAACATGCTGACGCAGTTCGGCATCACCATTCCGCCTGGCACCAGTTTGCAACTTAAGAACGTTGCCGCAGTGACGATTCATGCAGAACTTCCGCCGTTCGCAAAGCCAGGCCAAACCATCGATATAACGGTTTCTTCCATGGGTAACGCCAAGAGCCTGCGCGGTGGCAGCCTGTTAATGGCGCCGCTGCGCGGTGCTGACGGCAACGTCTACGCAGTAGCACAGGGTAATCTTGTCGTTGGCGGCTTTGGTGCAAGTGGTAACGATGGTTCCAGCGTCACGGTCAACATTCCAAGTGTCGGGCGCATTCCGAATGGCGCCATGGTTGAACGCACAGTACCCAGCGATTTTCACTCGCGCGAGTCAATTCTGCTCAATTTGCATGTTCCGGATTTCACGACATCGCATCGTCTCGCCAGCCTGATCAACGACACGGTGGGTGCCGGCACTGCTGATGCAATAGATCCCGTATCCATCAGTGTGCGCGCGCCGAGCGACCCGGGTCAGCGGACATCGTTTCTCTCTTATCTCGAGAATCTCGAGGTCGATCCGGGGCAGGGCTCGGCAAAAGTAATTATCAACTCCCGCACCGGAACGGTGGTAATCGGTTCACATGTCAAAGTGTCGCCGGCTGCTGTATCACATGGCTCGCTCGTTGTGACCATCAGTGAGCAGCCGCTCGTCAGCCAACCGCAGGCACCGTTCTCGGATGCAGGCAATACGGTCGTTGTGCCGAGTTCGCAGGTGGAAATTACACAAGAAGATACGCGCATGTTCATGTTTGATCCGGGCACGAGCCTGGATGAGATCGTACGTACCGTCAATCGCGTTGGTGCAGCGCCGGGCGATCTCGTCGCAATACTCGAGGCCCTGAAGCAGGCCGGCGCTTTGCGCGCTGAACTCGTGGTCATCTAGTTTTCATAAAATGACTGCATCCATTACAGACTTCGGCCAGTTTGCGAGCCTCAAAGCGAGTGCCGAACGCGATGACGTGTCGGCGTTGCACGAGGTAGCGTCGCAGTTTGAGGCGCTGTTCGTGCAATCAATGCTGAAGAATATGCGTGGCGCGAAGCTTGCCGAGCCTATGTTCGGCAGCGAGCAAATGGATATGTACACCGACATGTTTGACCAGCAGCTTTCGCTTGAAATGGCGAATGGCCGGGGCATAGGCCTCGCCGACATGCTGGTCAGGCAGATGGGTGGCGAAGTTGGTCATGTGCCAAGCAGTCGTGAGAGCTACAACTTGCCTGGCGCGAGACGCATGGACGGCGCAGGCGCGAATTTACCCGTGCGCTCGGGCCCCGCAGAGTGGTCGGGCCCCGATCAGTTTGTCAGTGATATCTGGCCGGAAGCACAACGCGTGGCACAGCAACTGGATGTGGCGCCACAGGCACTCGTGGCACAGGCGGCCCTGGAGACCGGTTGGGGTGCGCACGTCATGCGGGATGCAGCAGGCGAGTCCAGCTTCAATTTGTTCGGGATCAAAGCCGATCGCAGCTGGAGCGGCGAAAGCGTCGCACGTTCAACAGTTGAATATCGCGACGGTGTAGCTGAACGACGCGTAGAACGTTTCCGCGCGTATCCGGATGTGGCCGCGGCATTTGATGATTATGCCGAGTTTATCCAGTCGCGGCCGCGTTACGACGCAGCGCAAGGCAAGGGCTCCGACGTACTTGGCTTCGCGACAGCCTTGCAGGACGCAGGCTACGCAACCGACCCGCGCTATGCAGAAAAAATTGGTAGCGTGCTGAAGGGCGAAACTCTGCAGCAAGCTCTTAAGGGATTAAAGATTACGGATACTCCGCCGATAAGCTTGGCGGGTAGTCCGACTACGGCGGACTGACGCCTCAGGGAATAGCTATGCCAAGTGTTTTATCAACCAGTATCAGCGGCATGATCGCATTCCAGCGTGCGCTGGAAACAACCGGTCACAATATTGCCAATGTGCATACGCCCGGCTACAGCCGCCAGGTCACAGAGTTCTCGGCTCGTGAAGGGCAGGGCGTGCGCAATGGTTACATTGGCGCAGGTGTGCAGATTTCCTCTATCAAGCGTGCTTACGATCAGATTCTCGGCAATCAGCTGCAAACCAGCACGACGAGCCATGCACGTTTTGACTCGCTGAACGAGCTGTCCTCGCGACTGGATTCGCTGGTTGCCAACCCGGAAACCGGGCTGAACGCGCAGCTGCAGTCGTTCTTTAATTCCGTACAGGATATTGCGAACAATCCGGCATCGTTACCGACCCGCCAGGCACTCCTCGGCGAGGCCGACAGCCTGGTATCACGCTTTGCGGAAATGGATCGCCAGATTGACGATCTCGACAGCGAGATCAATCTGCGTATTTCCGCAGCTGTATCGGATATCAACCAGCTCGCTACGGCGATCGCTGACCTCAATGACAAGATTTCGTTGGGCCGGGCTGCCACTGGTGCACCGCCGAACGACTTGCTCGACCAGCGCGACCTCCTGGTCCGCGATCTCGCAAGACTGGTGCCTGTTGATACCGTGGAGCAGTCCGACGGCAAGCTCAACGTATTTATCGGCAGTGGCCAGAGTCTCGTCGTCGGTATCGAATCACGCGCCTTGACGACCCAGGGCAGCGAGTTCGATCCCAGCCGCCTCGAAGTGGCCTACCAGAACGTAAGTGGCAACAGCGTGCTCGACAATCGCTTGTCCGGCGGCATGCTCGGCGGAATGCTGGAATTCCGCAACGAGATGCTGGACCCGACCCGCCAGGCACTCGGTCGGACCGCACGTGCCGTTGCGCAAAGCTTTAATGAACAACAAGCCGCAGGCATGGACCTGAATGGCAATCTCGGCAGCGCGTTCTTCGGCATCGATGATCCGGCCATTACGTACTCGAATCGCAACAGCGGTAGCGGTACAGCCGGCGCATCAGTATCGAACCTCGGCGCGGTGACCGGTGGCGACTACTTGCTGTCGTACGACGGCGCCGCGTATTCATTGAGCCGCGCCGATAATGGCGCGACCGTTGCAATGACCGGCAGCGGTACAGCAGGTGATCCGTTCATCGCCGATGGCATCAGCATCGTAACGGCCGGCGCGCCGGATGCAGGCGATCGCATCAAGATCAGCCCGGTCAGCGGTGGTTCCGGCTCAATTTCACGGACTCTGAGTGACGCGCAAGGTATCGCGATGGCTGCTCCGACCCGCACTCTGGCTGCCAATAGCAATATAGGCGATGCCGCCATTTCACCCAGCGAGATTGTGGACCGAAACGATTCCGACTTGCTGACCTCAGCCGTAATCCAGTTTACGGGGCCAGGCACTTACAGCATCAATGGTGCCGGTTCGTTTGCTTATACCAGCGGTGAAGCAATCACCGTCAACGGCTCCGAATTCAGCATCAGCGGCACACCACAGACTGGCGACCAATTCACGCTCGAAGCGAACTACGGTGCACCGGGTGATAATCGCAATGGCCTGAAACTGGCCAATGTGCAGTCGGTCGGCGTACTCGACGGCGGCAGCACCAGTATTAACGCCAGCTATGGCCAGGTTGTCGGCAGTGTTGGCAGTGCAACTCGCCAGGCGCAGGTAAATTTCGAAGCGCAGAGTGTCGTTCTTGCGAATGCTGAAGGGGCGCAACTGGCGAAATCCGGCGTTAACCTCGATGAAGAAGCCGCAAATCTGGTCAAGTACCAGCAGGCTTACCAGGCTGTCGCGCAGGTCGTCAGCGTTGCCAATACGATGTTCGATACACTGATCAACGCGACGCGGAGATAAGCATGCGCATATCCACAGGCAGTTCCTTTCAGCGTGGCGTATCCATGATGCAGCAGTTGCAGCAGGCGCTGGATCGTACGCAACAACAAATTTCCAGTGGCCGGCGCATCCTGACACCATCCGACGACCCTATAGCATCTGCGCGCACGGTTGAATTGCGCGAGACACTGTCACGCCTTGAGCAGTTCGAGCGCAACGGCGAGATCGCACGCAACCGACTCAGCTTTGAAGAAACGGCATTGGTCAGCGTTAACGACACGTTGCAGCGGGTCCGCGAACTGTCCATTCTGGCCAACAATGACACGCAGTCCCCGGAGTCACGGCGCTTGATCGCCGGTGAGCTGCGCGAGCGGGTCGATCAGCTCGTGCAGATTGCGAATCAACGGGACGGTGGCGGGCGCTACCTGTTCTCAGGCAATCGTGATGGCACCGCGCCGGTTACCACCTCCGGCGGTGCATTCTCCTATAACGGCGATCAGGGCCAGCGCCTGATCCAGATCGCCGAAGATCGGCAGATTCCCGACAGTGATTCCGGTGCGAATGTCTTCTTTCATATTAAAGACGGCAACGGCACATTCAGCAGCAGCGCTGCTGCCGGCAACGCCGGCACGGGCATACTGACAGCTGGCAGCGTAACCGATTCGAGCCAGTATGATCGTGACAGCTACACGGTAAGTTTTACCGCCAGCAACAGCTACGATGTAATCGATTCGACTGGCAGCATTATCAGCAGCTCGGCGTTCACTCCCGGTGATACGGTCGCATTTCGTGGCATTGAGTTCGCGATTTCCGGCGAGCCGGCAGGCGGCGATGAGTTCAATATCGAACCCAGCCGCAATCGCGATATGTTTAGCGGTATTCTCGATCTGGCTACTGCTCTTGAAAAGCCGGTGACGGACGATAAGTCGCGGGCCGCGCTGCACAATGACGTCAACAATGCGTTGCAGAATATTGATCAGGCGATTGGCAAAGTGCTCGACGTTCGCACGCAAGTAGGCACGCGCCTCAATGCGATTGAGAACCAGGCGGAGAACAACGCCTCGTTTGAACTGACTCTGCAAACCACCTTGGCCGGTATTGAAGATCTTGATTACGCTGAGGCCTTGTCTTTGTTGAGCCAGCAGGCCTCAACTTTGGAAGCTGCGCAGGCTACATTCGCCCGAACCCAGGGCCTTTCCCTGTTCAACTACCTGTAATTGCATCGCTTATTGCTCGTTCGGTCCGTCTATCGGCGGTTTATCGTGAGCTGCGTCACAGTTCGTTGAATTCCCCCTAAAGTATCTCCGATCGCTGCCGCGGCGGCCCTTGAATTTTCCGAAATTAATTCACTGTTTGATTAAAGAAATTTCCCGACGTACCGATAACCTGATCCGTAAGGCGGTAGCGATTAGTTTCGTGAGCCGCGAATGGATACCGGAATAATAGATACCCGGAATTTTTAATCAGGAGTTTCTGACATGGCACAGTCGATCAATACAAACGTTGCTTCGCTTAATGCACAACGTAACTTGAATCGTTCGCAAGGCTTGTTGAATCAGTCGTTGGAACGACTATCTACTGGCCTGCGGATTAACAGCGCAAAGGATGATGCTGCAGGTCTGGCAATTTCCGAGCGTTTCACCACCCAGATTCGTGGGCTTAACCAGGCGGTCCGTAACGCAAGTGACGGTATCTCCCTCTCGCAGACCACCGAATCAGCACTGGGCGAGCTGACCAACAACCTGCAGCGCATTCGTGAGCTGGCAGTACAGTCGGTCAATGCAACCAACTCTTCATCGGATCGTGCAGCACTGAATGCTGAAGTAGCTGAGCGTATCGCCGAAGTTGACCGAATTGCGAAACAAACCAACTTTAATGGCGTTAACGTACTTGACGGCAGTTTCGGAACAGCATCGTTCCAGATTGGCGCCAACGTAGGCGACACCATTTCTGTTGCACTGACCACCGACGTACGCGCCGATGCTATTGGCACGATCAGCACGCTGGAAGGAGCGGCATTCGCTTCTGCCGTCGGCGCGGGCGACATTACCCTGACCTTCACCGATGCCGCAGCGGCCGCAATGGGCACTGTTGTGCTGAACGAAGGTTCGACGGTGCAGGATGCGGTTGACGCGATCAACGGCGCCAACTTCGAAGGCGTTTCGGCTTTCGTCAATGACTCTGGTCAGATCCACGTTATTGGCGATCAGGCAGTTGCAATTACCCAGGCTGTCTCGGGTGGCGGCGCAAATACGGCCGGCATTACGGGTACATTAGCGGCCGAGTCCCTGGCCGCCGATACGCGTTTGTCCGGTACCAGCGTTGACACGGTTGAAAATGCGAACCTCGCAATCGCCCGTATCGACTCTGCCTTGACTGACGTCAACGGCTTGCGCGGCAACCTGGGTGCTATCCAGAACCGTTTCGAGTCAACCATCGTTAACCTGCAGACGGTTAGTGAAAACCTGTCGGCTTCACGTGGTCGTATCCAGGACGCTGACTTCGCCGCAGAAACGGCGGCGCTGACGAAAGCGCAGATCCTACAACAGGCAGGCGTATCGGTACTGGCGCAGGCCAATGCCCAGCCGCAGCTTGCGCTGAGTTTGCTGCAGTAAGCACCCACTAAGAAGAAAAGCCGGTAAGGCGGCTAGTACGCCGCCTTACCGGATACTTCAGGAGTTAAAGACATGGCACAGTCGATTAATACAAACGTTGCGTCGCTTAATGCACAACGTAATTTGAATCGCTCGCAGGGTTTGTTGAATCAGTCGCTTGAGCGACTGTCCACCGGCCTGCGGATTAACAGCGCAAAGGATGATGCTGCAGGACTGGCAATTTCCGAGCGTTTCACCACCCAGATTCGTGGCCTCAACCAGGCGGTCCGTAACGCAAGTGACGGTATCTCTCTGTCGCAGACCACGGAATCGGCACTGGGCGAGCTGACCAACAACCTGCAGCGAATTCGTGAGCTGGCAGTACAGTCGGTCAACGCAACCAACTCTTCGTCAGATCGTGCAGCACTGAACGCTGAAGTTTCTGAGCGCATCGCTGAAATTGACCGAATTGCGAAACAGACAAACTTTAATGGCGTAAACGTACTTGACGGCAGTTTCGGAACGGCTTCGTTCCAGATTGGCGCCAATGTAGGTGACACCATTTCTGTTGCGCTAACCACCGACGTGCGCGCTGATGCAATTGGCACGATCAATACGCTGGCGGGTACCGGTTTCGCTTCGGACGCTGGCGAGGGTAATGTCACCGTTACCTTTACCGATGCCGCTGCCGTAGCAATGGGTACGGTTGTATTGAACGAAGGTTCGACGGTGCAGGAAACTGTTGACGCTATCAACGGTGCAAACTTTGAAGGCGTCTCAGCGTTCGTTAACGACGGTGGTCAGGTTCAGGTAATTGCTGACCAGGCGGTAGTTATTACGGAAGTGAACGATGGTACGTCGCCGAACAACACCAATACGTCAGGCATCGATGGCACGGTTACAGCCGAGACGCTGACGGCAACGACCCGCCTGTCAGGCACCAATGTTGACACGGTCACGGCTGCCAACCTCGCAATCGCTCGTATTGACTCGGCACTGACGGACGTTAACAGCTTGCGCGGTAACCTCGGCGCCATCCAGAATCGTTTCGAGTCAACCATTGTTAACCTGCAAACGGTTAGTGAAAACCTGTCGGCCTCACGTGGTCGTATCCAGGACGCTGACTTCGCCGCAGAAACCGCAGCTCTGACAAAAGCGCAGATCCTGCAGCAGGCGGGCGTATCGGTACTGGCCCAGGCCAATGCCCAGCCGCAACTTGCACTAAGTCTGCTGCAGTAAGCACGCAGGAAGAAGTAGAACCGGTAAGGCGGCAGGGATGTCGCCTTACCGGCCACATTAGGAGTCAGTCATGTCGGAATCAATAGTAAGCCCGATCTCCGGCACCGGTACGTACCACGTTGTGGTACCACCGGCGGCACCGAGCAAGATTGAACAAGACGGCAAGCGTGCGGCAGAGAGCGGCAAGGTCTTGCCACCAGAACCGGAAAAACCGGACCTCGAGGCCGTAGCCGAAAAGCTAAATCAGAGCACGCAGGCCATCGGTCGCGATTTGCGATTCGAAGTGAACCTCGACAGCGGTCACTCCGTCATCCAGGTTCTGGACCGCGAAACCGGCGAGATTATCCGGCAAATACCGCCTGAGAAGATCACGCCGCAAGTGCAGGCGAATGGCGCACTGATGGTGCGTCTGTTCGACGAGGTAGTTTGAATGTGATTGATTGCCGAAATCTCCGGACTTTGGCACGAAACTTGTAACTACAGGCTGAGCGCTGCTGATTTCAGTAGCCCCTGTTCACGCTTGACGAGACTAAGACACAGCGATTATGGCCAGCATTATTTCAGCAGGTATTGGTTCCGGACTCGACATCAGCAGTCTGGTTAGCCAGCTAGTCGCCGCCGAAGGGCAGCCGGCGCAGAACCGCATATTGCGTGGCGAAGCCAGTGTGCAGGCAAAGCTCAGTGCATTCGGATCGTTACAGTCGTCATTGTCGGAATTTCGCACTCAACTGGAAACGATGAAGGATCTCGACAGTTTCCTGACCCGTAAAGCCAGTTCCGCGAACGAAGATATTTTCTCGGTCAGCGTTGATAGCAACGCGGTACCGGCCAGTTACTCTGTCGAGGTTGTGCAGCTTGCGTCTGCGCAAAAGCTCGCGTCTGCGGCATTCGCTGATGCTGACACGGTAGTTGGCACTGGCACCTTGCAGATCGACGTCGGCGGCAGTGCATTCAGTATCGAAATTGACGCCGAGAACAACACACTGGCGGGTATTCGTGACGCCATAAATTCCGCAACAGATAACAGCGGAGTTGCGGCAACTATTGTCAATGCAACTGCTGGCAGCTACCTGATTCTCAGCGGCGAGAACACCGGCGCAGCAAACTCCATCACGGTTACCCAGAGCGGTGGCGATGGTGGCCTGGCGGCGCTCGAATACGATCCGGGCAACGGCTTGAACTCGCTGACGGAGAGCATAGCGGCACAGGATGCGTTGATTCGTATCGACGGACTCGATGTGTCGTCCAGCACTAACAGCATTACCGGTGCGATCGACGGTGTCACCATTGATATCGTTCAAGCCTCGTCCGGCAGCAGCGAAACCTTAACCATTGAAAATGACGATGCGGATGTGCGGCGAACAATCGGCGCATTTGTCGAAAGCTATAACCAGCTCATCTCAACGTTCGACCAGCTTTCCGCATTCAACGCGGATTCCAAGGTTGCAGGCCCGCTGTTAGGCGATGCCTCGCTGCGCGGCATTCGTGACCAGCTTCGTCGGGAAATGAGTACCGGCGTCGGTGACGCTGGCGCGACCTTCGATAGCTTGCGCGAGATTGGTATTGAGATTCAGCTGGACGGCAAGATGAATCTTGTTGAGGAAGATCTTGATGCGGCGCTTGCTGGCAATTTCGGTAGCGTGGGGCAGTTATTTGCCAGTGAGAACGGTTTCGCGACCCGGCTCTTTAGTCAGGTCGACGGCTTTCTTGAAGAAGATGGTTTGATTACGACGCGCACCGAAGGATTGAATGGCAGGATCGAAGACTATGCAGAGCAGCGTGAACGCCTCGGCGAACGCTTGCAGTCGCTGGAGAAGCGCCTGCTCCGCCAGTTTAATGCACTCGATTCACTTGTCAGCCAACTTTCGAATACCAGCAATTTTCTGACCCAGCAACTCGCGGCACTGCCGAGCGTTGGTCGGTCCAACAACTAATCTATTCCAGGGGTTTCGACATGATGAACAGCAGCACCTCGGCCATGCGTGAATATCGCCAGGTTGGCATGCGCCAAACAATAGAAGGTGCGACACCGTACCGGCTGGTGCAGCTGATGATGGAGCGTGCGCTGGCGAAGATCGCGATCGCGCGCGGCCACCTTGAGCGTAAAGCCGTAAGCGAGAAGGGCAAGCATATTGGTGATGCGATCAGCATCATCAGTGGCTTGCAGGCCAGCCTCAATCACAAGGTCGATTCATCCTTAAGCGGCAATTTTGACGCGCTGTATGATTACATGTCGCGACGCTTGCTCGAAGCGAACCTCAAAAACGACGATGCCATCCTGCAGGAAGTGGCGGGACTGCTGCGCCAGGTGAAAGAAGCCTGGGATGCAATCGGTGATGAAATCGCCGAGTTGCCGAAGGCGGCCAGCCGCGCGTAAGCCGGCAATCGATATGGCCACGACAACACCCAATTCGTCCGCGCAAATGCTCGCTGAACTCGAGAAACTGCATCGCAGCATCGAAGAACAGGCGGCGGGTAGCCATTGGCCCGAGGTCGAAGCATTGATGCAGCAGCGCAATGGCCTGTTGGCCGGCGTTTCAGGTTTGGCGCGGGAACGCGCATTGAAAGCAGCTCAGAAATCTACCGACCGGTTGCTGGCGCTCGCCAAGTCGGCACGGCTGGAGCTCGCCGGAGAATTGGCAAAGTTGCAACGCGGCCGGAAGGCGACGGATATATATCGCGCAAACCGCTGACGGTTTGCCAAATCGATTTGACAGTAATTGCGCAGGTAACCATACCTATGCGAAATGGTCCAGAAATGGCCACATAGTCCATGCGTATTGCCGATAACGACCTGAATTACCCAAATAGCGTCAGATTCCTGACGCTGCAGTAAGGATCTGTGAGTTCAATCACAATAGTGACAGGCGCTTGTCGCTTATGCTTTCCCTCGCGCTAGTTATGAATTGACATAACGCCAACAAGGAACAGCGATGCCACGGAAAGCGAGCAGCCAGTCCAAAGTCCTCGTGATGGAAAAAGACGCGAGTCGTGCGGATGAACTCAGCCATCGCCTGCGCTTTCTGAATTATGACCCGGTGGTCGCTGCCAGTACCGACATGATCGCGCAGTTTTCCGCTGACAGCGGTATCGCCGTCATGCTCGGCGACACGATTGTCGGTGGCGAACTCGAAACCGCTGTCAAAGACCTGCTGAATTCTCGTCCTGACATGCCCGTATTGCTGGCGTCCAACGATTCACATCCCGAATATTCAAAACGGCAAGTCTGGCCGATGGAATTGCCGATCCGGCGCACGCAGCTGTCGCAGCTGCTGAAGCGTGCCCAGCGCTACGAGGGCAGCGAACAGCGCCAGCGACTGACCGGCAGCTCCAGCCGCATTCGCAAAGTCCGTGCGCTGATTGAACGCGTCGCCGAATTCGATACCAATGTCCTTGTTACCGGCGAGTCCGGGACGGGCAAAGAACTGGTCGCGCGCACGGTTCATGACCTGTCTGATCGCGCCGGGCGGCCGTTTGTGCCGATCAACTGCGGCGCGATTCCGCCGGACCTGCTCGAGAGCGAATTGTTCGGCCACGAGAAGGGTGCATTCACCGGTGCGGTAAGCGATCGAATTGGTCGCTTTGAACTGGCGGAAGGTGGCACCCTGTTTCTCGATGAAATCGGTGATATGAGCTTGCCGATGCAGGTCAAATTGTTGCGCGTGTTGCAGGAACGCACGTTTGAACGCGTTGGTAGCAACGAGACCAGGAGCTGCAATGTGCGCATTATCGCAGCAACGCATCGTGACCTGCCCAGCATGGCTGCAGAAGGTAGTTTTCGCGAAGACCTGTTTTATCGGCTTAATGTTTTCCCGATCGACATGCCGCCACTTTGCAAACGCGCCGCAGATTTGCCGCAGCTGCTCGAAGAACTGCTGGTGCAGCACCAACCCGGTACCGAGAATACGCTTCGGCTTACGCCCGCGGCGCTCGACGCGCTCGCACGCTATCCCTGGCCGGGCAATATTCGTGAACTCGGCAACCTCGTTGAACGGCTGGCAATCATGTTTCCCGAGGGCGAAATTGATCTCGCCGATTTGCCACAGAAATACCAGGTAGCGGCAGCAGCACCGCCACTGGAGAGTGAACAGACGTCAATGTCAGCCAGTACGGCTGACCTGAAACAGTATTTGCAGGATATTGAACGTGAACTCATTGTGCAGGCGCTGGAGAATTCGGACGGTGTGGTGGCCAAGGCCGCCCGCCAGTTGCAGATGCAGCGCACAACCCTTCTGGAAAAAATCAACAAATACAGCATCAGTTAGTCCGCTGGACACAGGCAGGGCCCGTTCGCGCCTTGATCCGAATCACGGTTGTCGTCCTGCCATCGTTGATTATCCGGGCGTACCCGGCGCCGCTGAACAGCAATCTGCAATCGTTGTTCGCCATGTCTTAAGCTGCACCCGGCAGCTTTTACCGCTGCGACCACTCTGCCGTCTCGACATCGCCTTGTCATGACACCGGCGCGATCAACCATGCGCAATCCAGGTGGCGCGTAACAAACAAGTCCCGACCTGTTTCCGGTTGTTGCCAATGCCGCACGTGTCTTGCGCCAGCAATGCCCGGCTAATCTGTGCGGCATCGACAACCAATGCGACGCGGCAGCGTCAGGCGACCGCCAGGTGTCAGAAAACCGACACCGA
>JBBKWB010000091.1:0-9884 GCA_037968755.1 Woeseia sp. | reverse complement strand
AGCGAGGCGGGTCCGCAGAACTTGGTGGCGCAGCCGCCAACCCATCCTCTCGCCCCACGATCTACCAACCAGCAACTTTTCCCACTAAAAGGGAAAGGCTTTTTTTTCGCTTGGTAATTGGTCGGGGCGAGAGGATTTGAACCTCCGACCCCCACAACCCCATTGTGGTGCGCTACCAGGCTGCGCTACGCCCCGACCGAAACTGGCATGTCTGGAGGCCGGCAATAATACGTGCCGGTGATCCTGGGTGAAAGGGTTTTGTCAGCGCCGCAGTATCTTTAGGACTTGTTCAAGTTCTACGCGTAACTGCTTGATAATTTGCTGACTTTGACTGACATCCGTCTTCGCCTGATCGCCCATCAGCCGCTGTCGCGCGCCACCGATGGTAAAACCATCGTCGTAGAGCAACGCGCGGATCTGCCGAAAGATCAGCACATCCTGACGCTGGTAATAGCGGCGATTACCACGGCGCTTTACCGGCTTCAGTTGCGGAAATTCCTGTTCCCAGTAGCGAAGCACATGCGGCTTCACAGCACAAAGGTCGCTCACTTCACCAATGGTGAAGTAGCGCTTACCAGGAATTGGAGGTAGTTCGTCGTTATTCCCCGGTTCCAGCATAGGCCTCTACTCGGGCTTTTAATTTTTGACCAGGCCGAAAGGTCACCACACGGCGGGCCGTGATGGGGATTTCCTCTCCCGTCTTTGGGTTTCTACCCGGTCGTTCGTTTTTGTCCCGAAGATCAAAATTTCCGAAGCCGGAAAGCTTAACCTGTTCGCCTACTGCTAATGACGCTCGCAGTTCTTCGAAGTACAGGTCAACCAGTTCACGTGCTTCACGTTTGTTGAGCCCTAATTCATTGAACAGCGATTCAGCCATGTCGGCTTTTGTCAGTGCCATAGGGTTTAGTCTCTTAGTTCCGCGCCGAATTCTTGTTGCAATTTAGTGACCGCTGTGGCCGTTACAGAATCGGCATCAGCGTCAGTAAGGGTGCGGGATGTTTCCTGTAAAATCAAGCCTAAAGCTACGCTTTTTAGCCCTGCTTCTATACCTTGCCCACGGTACACATCAAAGATTCGTACCTCCCGGACCAGGGCCGGCGCGGCGGCCGCCACGGCTTCGCGTATCTCGGCTGCCGTGACCGCCTCGGCCACGACAATCGCCAGATCACGGCGAATAGCGGGAAAGCGCGATACGGATTCTGCGGCCGGCAAGGCCGCGGTGAAGGCAGGCTCGATATTCAATTCCAGCAAGAACGCATCTTTGCGCAAATCCATTTTCTTCGCAATTGCCGGATGCAGTTTCCCGAGCACACCAATTTGCTGATTGTCGCGCATCAGTGCAGCCGCCTGCCCGGGTTGCAGCGCAGGATGAGAGGTGCTGACGAAAGCGAACTCGCCCGCGCAACCTGTCATCTGTAATAGCGCTTCGACATCGCCTTTTAAGTCATAGAAATCCACAGCTTGCGCCTTCAAGCTCCACTGCTCTGGCAGCACAGGACCGAGCGCAATCGCAGCGACCTGCAGCACTTCGCGCGTGTCCAGAAGCGTGCCATGGTAGGACTTGCCGATCTCAAATAATCGTACTCTGTCTTGCTGACGCGCCAAGTTGCGAGCGGCGGCCTGAATCAAACCAGTCCACAAGCTGCCTCGCATCACCGACATTTCCGACGAGATCGGATTCTCAAGCGCAAGCTCGGATGTATTGTTGGTAACAAGCTGGTCCGATTCCGCGTCGACAAAGCTCCAGGTAATCACCTCCTGGTAATCGCGCCCGAGCAGGACGTTCGCGATCCGATCAGAGTCGATGCGCGACTCGCTAAACGGCTGCAATGGCGTGCTGGTGACAGCCGTGGATTCAGCAATATTGTTGTAGCCGTAAACCCGCGCGACCTCCTCGATCAGGTCTTCTTCAATGACTATGTCAAATCGGAAACCTGGCGGAGTGACGGTCCAGCCATCGGCATGGACGTCCACCTGCAGGTGGAGCGCACGGAGAATCTCGCTGACCCGGTCGCGGTCCAACTCAATACCCAGCAACTTTTGTAATCGCGCCTGGCGCAAAGTCACGGGCTTGCGCTCTGGCAGTAGATCCTCGAACACGTGATCTTCGGCCGGTCCCGCTTGCCCGCCCGCAATCGCGACCAGCAATTCACTGGCACGCTCGATGGCGCGCGGTGGCAGCTCAGGATCGACACCACGTTCAAAACGCATCGATGCGTCCGTATGCATTCCATAGTTGCGCGCACGTCCGGCCATCACATCCTGGGGCCAGAAGGCGGCCTCAAAGAACACGTCGACGGTCTCGTCGGACACTGCAGTACTCAAGCCACCCATTATCCCGGCCAACCCGATCGGTCCGGTATCGTCGGTGATCACAACGGTATCGGCGTTCAGGGCAAGATCGCGCTCGTCCAGCAACGTGACCCGTTCACCGGATTTCGCATAGCGTGGCCGAATGGGCCCATTGAGCTTCGCCAGGTCGTAGGCGTGCAATGGCTGACCCAGCTCCATCATGACGTAATTGGTGATGTCTACAACAGGATGAATAGAGCGGATGCCACTGCGTCGCAGGCGCTCCACCATCCATAACGGCGAACGGGCTTGCGGATCAATGCCGCGGATTACCCGGCAAGCGAATCGCGGACAGGCTTCGGGAATCACCTGCTCAACCGGGTGCGACGCCTTGCAGCTGGTCTTTACCGGGTGTCGGGCAGGTTCGTTCATCGGCGTCGACGTTTGCGCAGATACATCCCGGGCGATGCCCAGCACGCTGAAGCAATCACCCCGATTGGGCGTCAAATCGACATCGAAAATGGCATCGGGCAGTCCAAGTACAGATGTCAGTGGATCGCCGACTACGGCATCCGCCGGTAGCTCGATAATACCGTCCGATTCCTCGCCGAGACCAAGCTCGACTGCCGAGCACAACATGCCCATCGACTCGACACCGCGAATTTTGGCTTTGCGCAGTTTGACGCCATTCGGTAATTTCGTGCCAGGACTAGCCAGCGGGCTCTTCAGACCCGCGCGGGCATTTGGCGCACCGCAGACAATCTGCACAGGGTCGCCGCTGCCAGTCGATACCGTGCATACCTGGAGTCGATCTGCGTCCGGGTGCGGCACGGCTTTCAATACTTCGGCCACGATCACGCCGTCCAGACCTTCGCCCTCGAAACTAAGGCCGTCCAACTCATGGCCTGCCATCGTCAGTTGCTCGCCGATGGCTCTCGCATCAAGCGCTGGGTTGACCCACTCACGTAACCAGCTTTCTGCAAACTTCATGGTCAGTACCCGGGCTCAGTTGAACTGGCGCAGGAAGCGCAGATCGTTATCGAAAAAGGTACGCAGGTCGGTCACGCCATAACGCAACATCGCCAGCCGCTCAACGCCCATACCAAAGGCATACCCTGTAAATTCTTCTGCATCGATACCGGCGTTGGTCAACACGTTCGGGTGAACCATTCCGCAGCCCAGAATCTCGAGCCACTTGTCCTCACCCCACAGCACATCGACTTCTGCCGAAGGTTCAGTAAACGGAAAATACGATGGCCGAAAGCGCAGTGATGCATCGCGCTCGAAGAAGCTCTCCACAAACTGGTGCAGAACTGCTTTGAGGTTCGCGAAGCTGATGCCGCGATCAACGACGAGGCCCTCAACCTGGTGGAACATCGGCGTATGGGTCTGATCGGAATCACAGCGGTACACGCGGCCCGGCGCAATAATTCGCAGCGGCACACCCTCCTCGACCATCGAGCGAATCTGCACGGGGGAGGTATGCGTACGCAGCAGTTTGCCGCCGGGGAAATAAAACGTGTCATGCATGGCCCGCGCCGGATGATTTTCCGGAATATTCAGCGCGGTGAAATTGTGGAAATCATCTTCAATTTCCGGCCCCGAACGGACTTCAAATCCGGCGTTGCAGAAAATGCGCTCGATGCGAGACATCGCACGCGATACCGGGTGGCGACTACCAATGCCCGGTCCGCGCCCCGGTAAACTGACATCAACCGCATCGGCCAGCAAACGTGCTTCCAGCGCGGCGTTCTCAAGCGCTTCTTTACGGGCGTTGATCTGTGTAACCAGCGCCTGCTTGGCGCGGTTAATAGCCTGGCCAGCCGCCGGACGTTCTTCTGCCGACACTTTGCCCAGTGCTTTGAGTCGAGCCGTAAGCTCGCCTTTCTTGCCGAGGTAATTGACGCGTACGGAATCGAGCGCAGACAGGTCGGCGGCGGCAGCAATTTCGTTTGCTGCCGCCGCAACCAGATCATCGAGGCTCTGCACAGTCCTGACTGCTTAGGTCAGGTGATCAGGAATCAGCGAGTGCGGCTTTCGCCTGCGCCGCAATGGCACCAAACGCTTCGGCATCATGCACAGCAATATCGGCCAGTACCTTACGGTCGATCTCTACTTCAGCACGATTCAGACCGTTGATCAGGACACTGTAGGACAGGCCATGCAAACGGGCCGCCGCATTGATACGGGCAATCCAGAGTGCGCGGAACTGACGCTTGCGCTGGCGACGATCGCGATACTCGTACTGGCCAGCCTTGATGACAGCCTGTTTGGCTGTCTTGAATAGTTTGCTGCGCGCGCCGTAGTAGCCCTTGGCTTTGCCGAGGACCTTCTTATGACGTGCTTTGGCGGTTACGCCACGTTTTACTCTTGCCATGACTCAATCACTCCTCAACTGTACGGCAGCATGCGGCGCACGCTTTTGACGTCGCAATCAGCGACCTGCAGGGTCAGACCCAACTGGCGCTTACGCTTCGACTTTTTCTTCGTAAGGATGTGATTGAGATGGGACTGGGCTCGCTTGAAGCCACCCTTGCCCGTCCGGCGGAAGCGCTTGGCAGCGCCCCGGTTGGTTTTCATCTTCGACATTATCTTTTCCTGTTTTCTAGCCCTGGAACGTACGTCACCGCAACATGCGATGCGCCGCGACAGGCGGGGTTCAGGCAGTGACCCTTGCGGATATACCCGTACTCACTTTTTCTTTGGTGATATCACCATGATCATCTGCCGCCCTTCCATCTGCGGCATCTGTTCAACAACACCAATTTCTTGCAGGTCATCTCTGACCCTGGTCAGCAATTTTGCACCCAAATCCTGGTGCGCCATTTCCCGACCTCTAAACCTCAGGGTGACTTTTGTCTTGTCACCGTCCGCAAGGAACTCGGTCAGCTTCCTGAGCTTGATCTTGTAATCACCTTCGTCCGTTCCCGGCCGAAACTTGATTTCTTTTATGTGGACCTGCTTCTGCTTTCGCTTCGCTGTCTGAGCTTTCTTGTTCAGCTCAAAAAGGTACTTGCCGAAATCCATGACCCTGCAAACTGGCGGCTTGGCCATTGGCGAAACCTCAACGAGGTCCAGGCCCTGCTCTTTTGCAATTACCAGCGCTTCTCTCAAAGCCATTACACCCGCTTGTTCTCCGTCCTGGTCGATGACCCGAACCTCGGATGCTTCGATTTCCTCATTGCGCCTGACACGCTTAGTGGCTGCGATAAGCCGATCCTCCCAAATACTGTGAATGTCTCCGCCCGGTGCCGACTTCAGTGTCGACGCCGCTTGACGGGGACGCGAATTTTATAGCTGCCGGCATCGTGACACAAGCGCCACAAGCCCTGAATATCAATAAATTCAGGCGTTCCAGGTCGAATTCGCCGCAAACTGTCGCGAATTCGCAACGAAATCACCACAGGACCGCGAGTATCCGTCCGAGACTGGAGTGTGCCCCAATCCGGCCGCAACCCAGAAGGACAGAAATCAGCGTGCCCAGCAACCGGTCCGCCGTAACAACAAAAGTAACGGCGTGACAAACAAGTCTCGAATGGTACCCGTCCCTGGCACCCCACTTGCGGACAAAGTCGCCAGCGAGCAAAGCTCGCTCAGCGCCGTCCCACCACAGATTCAGGGCATTCAGTCGCGATCCGCAAGGATCGGCAGCCTACTCACGAGCCAAATCCTTAACCCGCACAACACTGACCCAACCTGCCGACAAAGTCGCCAGCGAGCAAAGCTCGCCCAGCGACGTCCCACCACAGATCCAGGGCATTCAGTTGCGATCCGCAAGGATCGACAGCTGCAATGCCAATAGAAACTAAGCCTGGTGGGCGATGGTGGTCTCGAACCACCGACCTCCACGATGTCAACGTGGCGCTCTACCCCTGAGCTAATCGCCCGCACGTGTGCGGTGGGTCCCGCAAAGCGGCGCCAAAGATACTCAAGCCGCCAGCCCTTAGCAAGCACCATGGGCACCTTTTGCGAACAAAATCAGAACTTAGCCGGCCAGCCTGTCGCTGAACCCCATGGCAGCCTCGCGCATCTCGTGAATCTGGTCCCGAAGCCGCGCCGCTTCCTCAAACTCAAGGTCGCGAGCATGCTTCAACATGCGCTTTTCCAGTTTCTGCGCCATTTGCAGGAGTTGCTCGGGCGTCTTCGACGCGTACGGCGCAGCATCCTCTGCGGCAGCCCGCCGCACTCCTCGTCCGGTCCCGCCTTGCCCTGACTCCATGATGTCGGCAACGGACTTGATGATCGATACCGGCGTAATGCCATGTTTCTCGTTGTGTTTGAGCTGGCGCTCGCGGCGGCGGTTGGTTTCGCCAATCGCACGCTCCATAGATCCGGTCATTCTGTCCGCATACAGCAGGGCTTTGCCATTGAGGTTGCGGGCTGCACGGCCGATGGTCTGTATCAGCGAACGCTCAGAACGCAGGAAGCCTTCCTTGTCGGCATCGAGAATAGCGACCAGAGAGACTTCCGGCATATCGAGCCCTTCGCGCAGCAGGTTGATGCCGACGAGCACATCAAATTCGCCCAGGCGCAGGTCACGAATGATCTCCATGCGCTCAACCGTGCCGATGTCCGAATGCAGATAGCGCACCCGGGTTCCGTGTTCTTGCAGGTACTCGGTCAGGTCCTCGGCCATGCGCTTCGTCAGGGTCGTGATGAGCACCCGTTCACCGACGTTCGTGCGCAAGCGAATTTCACTCAGCACATCATCGACCTGCGTTTTGGCCGGCCGAACTTCGATTTCAGGATCGATCAGCCCGGTTGGCCGCACCAGCTGCTCTACCGTGTTGTCGGAATGCTCGCGCTCGTAATCGCCAGGCGTCGCGGACACGTACATCGTCTGTGGTGACAGACTTTCAAACTCATCGAAACGCAACGGTCTGTTATCCAGAGCGGATGGCAAGCGGAAGCCGTATTCGACCAGGGTCTCCTTGCGCGAGCGATCACCCTTATACATGCCCCCGAGCTGCGGCACGGTCACGTGACTTTCATCAATAATCAGCAAAGCATTTGGTGGCAAGTAATCGAACAGGCACGGCGGTGGTTCGCCCGGTTCGCGACCGGACAGGTAGCGCGAATAGTTTTCGATGCCCTGGCAATAGCCCAGCTCCTTGATCATTTCCATATCGAACAGAGTGCGTTGCTCGAGGCGCTGCGCTTCGAGCAGCTTTTCGTGTTTGCGCAAGTATTCGAGCCGCGGTTTCAGCTCCGCTTCGATCAGATCGACGGCCGCCAGTAATTTCTCACGGGGTGTCACGTAGTGTGACTTCGGAAACACGGTGAGACGCGGCACGCGGCGCACGACTTCACCCGTCAGTGGATCGAAATACGACAATGATTCAATCTCATCGTCGAACAATTCAATACGCACTGCATCGCGTTCGGATTCAGCCGGAAAAATGTCGATTACATCGCCGCGCACCCGGTAGTTGCCTTGCGATAACTCCAATTCGTTACGTGTGTACTGCATTTCTGCCAGGCGGCGCAGGATACTGCGTTGATCAATGGACTCGCCCCGGGCGAGGTGTAACACCATGCTGAAGTACGCCTCGGGATCGCCCAGGCCATAGATGGCCGATACGGTAGCAACGATAATCGTGTCGGGCCGCTCGATGAGCGCCTTGGTCGCTGACAAACGCATCTGTTCAATGTGTTGGTTAATCGACGCATCTTTCTCGATATACGTATCAGAGCTCGCGACGTACGCTTCGGGCTGATAGTAGTCGTAGTAAGAAACGAAATACTCGACCGAATTCTTCGGAAAATACTCGCGCATCTCGCCGTACAGCTGCGCAGCAAGTGTCTTGTTGGGTGCAAGTACAATGGCGGGACGCTGAACTTCGGCAATTACGCTGGCCACTGTGAAGGTCTTGCCGGATCCGGTCACGCCGAGCAACGTCTGCCGCGCAAGGCCGTCGCGTAAACCTTCTACCAAGCCACTTATCGCGGCTTCCTGGTCACCGGCGGGGCTGTATTTCGATACGAGTTGCAGTCGTTGTTGTTCGAGCTCAGGCATTCTCTTGGGCGCCTCTTAAGATTGACGTACCATGACGGCGGCTAACAGGAGACAAGCGAGTGAGTGTAACAGTTTCAAAAAGAATGCAGCGCGTGCGGCCCTCACCGACCGGTGCCGTATTGTCCCTGGCCGCGGAGCTGCGAGCCGCTGGCCGTGACATCATCAGCCTTGGCGCTGGAGAGCCGGATTTCGACACGCCTGTGCACATTCAGGACGCCGGCATTGCGGCGATACGCGGTGGCCAAACCCGCTACACGCAGATCGATGGCACGCCGGAGCTAAAGGACGCCATTCGCGCCAAATTTCAACGTGACAACGGTCTCCAGTACGAGCGCTCACAAATCCTCGTCTCCAGCGGCGCGAAACAGAGCTGCTTCCTGGCGTGCCAGGCGGTGCTCAGTGCCGGCGATGAGGCCATCGTTCCGGCACCCTACTGGGTCTCGTATCCGGACATGGTGCGGCTGGCCGAAGCAGAACCGGTATTTATCCAAACGGAACTCGATAGCGATTTCCGTATCACACCGGATCAGCTCGAAGCAGCCATTACCAAGAAGACCCGCTTCCTGTTCCTGAACAGCCCGTCAAACCCGACTGGCGCCTGTTACACGGCGGCGCAGTTTGCAGAGCTGGGTGAAGTTCTGCGGCAGCATCCGCGCGTCGTCATCGCCTCGGACGAGATTTACGAGCACATCCACTGGGCCGATGAGCCCTACGCGAGTTTCGCGCAAGCCTGTCCCGACCTCGCCGACCGCACTCTTACAATTAATGGCGTCTCAAAAGCCTACGCCATGACCGGCTGGCGCATTGGCTATGTCGGCGGCCCGACGGCCCTGATAACGGCCATGAAAACGCTGCAAAGCCAAAGCACCTCGAATGCGTGCAGCATCTCCCAGGCCGCATCCGTTGCTGCGTTGAACGGCGATCAGGATTGCGTGAAAACGATGACAGCCGCGTATCGAGAGCGCAGCGACTACATCGTCAAGGCATTGAATACTGTGCCGGGATTCCAGTGCCGGGCTGGAGAAGGAGCTTTTTATGCGTTTCCGCGCGTCTTCGGCGCCATAAAAAATCGCAATTTGCGTGACGATACAAAGCTCGTCGAGTATTTTCTCCAGGCGGCGGATGTCGCCTTGGTGCCAGGCGCTGCCTTCGGTGCGCCGGGCTATTTGCGGATCTCGTTCGCCTGCTCGATGGACACGCTGGAGCAGTCGATAGCGCGGATGAAAGCGGCTTTGGCCTGAATTTGCACGCGGTTGCGCTTTGGCGGCCCTGTGCCTTGACTTGACGTTGGGGCTGAACGAAAATGCCGCCCCTGCGAGGGAAGCCTCGCAACCATTCCTCGGTAGCTCAGTTGGTAGAGCGATTGACTGTTAATCAATTGGTCGCTGGTTCGAGTCCGGCCCGGGGAGCCAATCAATGAAAAAGGGGTACCCAAAAGCGGGTACCCCTTTTTTTTGATCGACACTCCGCGACGAATTCACCCGCGAAGGGTTTGGCGGCTATTTTGGCTTGGCCACTAAAGATCAATCGGCACCACGTGGGAGAGTGATTTTTGGCACTGCGGGCCGATTGGGTT
>JBBKWB010000090.1:0-11287 GCA_037968755.1 Woeseia sp. | reverse complement strand
ACGCGGGAGTGCCCGGCGACACCACCAATGAATAGGCCACCCGAAGGTGGCCTAAGTCAATGGTGGAGGCGGCGGGTATCGAACCCGCGTCCGCAAGCCCTCCGCTATGAGATCTACATGCTTAGCCCGTCTTTAATCTCACCGTTAGCTACCCGAAGGGCAGGGAAAACTCACGGCCTGCTCAGATTGGATTTAACGGTTCGCGTGCTGAGCACACTCTCCCCGCGGTCCCGTGTGGGTGACCCCTGGACCCCGAACGCACAGGCACATCCGGTCAGAGGGCATTCAACTGGTTTTTAAGCAGCTAATGCGTAGTTGTCGTCGTTGGCAACTATAAGTGTTACAGCTGGATTTACGAGGTTATCTGTTCCTCGGCATGCACCCAGAGTTTCGCGACCCACGTCGAAGCCATGTCGCCCCCGGTGTTCCAGCGCCTGACAATGTCTGACGCTGGCGGACAGTGTATGGGCACTGCGGGAAATTACAATCGTTGAGCTCCAAGAACCGGGGACAGACCACGGTTTTCGGAAACCGTGGTCTGTCCCCGGTTTTCTGGATTTGGCGCGAAATACTGATCGACATGGCCTGACTATGGTTTTTATGCTACAGATAACGTAGCATAAGTATGTCTCGCTATTATTTTCGTAGCAAGAGGTTGAAAACCGCATGAGCAAAAGCCCTGGGCGTTGGCGCCACCACGATACGAGCAATGCATTTTCACTGTTGGCGGAACAGCTGGGGCGTCGTTGGGCCTTGCGGGTGATTTGGGAGTTGCGCGCCGGTGCCCTGACTTTTCGCGGCTTGCAGGCAGCGTGCGGTCATATCTCCCCCAGTGTCCTGCAGGCAAGAGTGCACGAGCTTGTACGTATTGGTGTGGTGGAAAAGATTCCGCGGCTTGGATATCGGCTGAGTGGCTCAGGTGAGCAGCTCTATTTGCAGTTAGAACCGCTGGGTGACTGGGCGGCGGGCAACAGCCAAATCCTGCGAGTACGACAGGAATGAGATTAGGTAAGTGATGTAACGCACTGGTTTAACAGGACAATTTAGTAAGTTTGATGCTTATGTATTCTGGAAAACAGTAGTCAGTACCTTAGGTTTACTGGTTCAGCACGGTAGGATTGAGATTAAGTAAGTGACATATAGCGTTGATTTAAAATAATAATAACAAGTTGTGATGTTCAAGTACGCTGGAAAACCGTGGTCTGTCCCCAATTCAGAAACTCAGAGATAACCGTGGTCTGTCCCCGTTAAGTCGGGCGTAGCATCCGCGCTTTTTGCCGTTCCCAGTCGCGGTCTTTTTCAGTTGCGCGTTTGTCGTGTTGCTTTTTGCCTTTTGCCAAACCGATGTCGACCTTGGCCTTGCCCTTGGACCAATGCAGATTCAACGCCACCAGGGTGTAGCCCTTGCGTTCGACTGCGCCGACCAGCCGGTCCAGTTCGTTGCGGTGCATGAGCAGTTTGCGGGTTCGGGTTGGGTCTGCCTTTACATGGGTCGAAGCGCTGAGCATCGGCGAGATGTGTGCGCCGATCAGGAAAGCCTCACCATTCTTGAGATGCACGTAGGTCTCCGTTAGCTGGGCTCGACCTTCGCGCAGGCTCTTGACCTCCCAGCCCTGCAGCGCCAGGCCAGCCTCGAACGTGTCTTCGATAAAGTATTCGTAGCGGGCTTTGCGATTCTCGGCAATGCGCGAATCGGTCTTGCCGGCTTTCTTCGATTTGCTCATTGCGGGTGAATTTCGACTGGCGGCGTGATGCTGGCCGGCGATTATACGGCAGGCAGGGGACCGGCGCGCAATGGCAAGCTGTTGTCAGGGCTGTCCATTTAATCCAAAATCCGGGCCATCGCAGATTACGAGAATAATAATGCTTACTTCGGAAGCCAGCGACAGCGGGAAACGCACATCACTTCATGGCCATTGGTCCTCGCGGATGGCCTTTATCCTGGCTGTTACCGGGTCAGCAGTCGGCCTCGGCAATATCTGGAAGTTTCCGTACATCGCCGGCCAGAATGGCGGTGGTGCTTTCGTCCTGGTCTATCTACTCTGCGTCGCACTGATCGGCATGCCGGTGATGATGTCCGAGATCCTGATCGGACGACGTGGACGCCGCAACCCGGTGGCCACAATGCGTTTGCTTGGTGAGGAAGAAGGCAGTTCGCGTCACTGGAGCTGGGTCGGTGGCATGGGAGTGCTGGCTGGCATTCTGATTCTCTCGTATTACAGCGTCATCGGCGGCTGGACCCTGGCCTATATTATGAAGAGCGTGACCGGCACGTTTGCCGGGGCCAGCGCAACGGCAGTTAGTTCGGCCTTTGCGGATTTCACCGGTAGCTGGTGGAAAGTGTTGCTCGCCCACACCGTCTTCATGGGTATTACCGTATTTGTCGTGGCGCGTGGTGTGGAACGAGGTCTTGAACAAGCCGTGCGTTTTATGGTGCCGGCATTGCTAATACTGATGTTGACCCTGCTGGGCTACGCTATCAATTCAGGTCATTTCGGCAGCGGCGTCGACTTCATGTTCTCTGCGGATTTCGATGCACTGACCTGGGACGGCATCCTCGCCGCTATGGGGCAGGCATTTTTCACGCTCAGTATCGGCATGGGTGCCGTGATGGCATACGGTGCCTATTTGCCGGAAGAAACCTCGATCACCGGAGCCTCTGCTGCCGTCGTAATCGCGGATACCGGCATCGCAATTCTGGCCGGCCTCGTGATTTTCCCGCTGGTCTTTGCCAATAATCTCAATCCTGCTGATGGTCCCGGGTTGGTGTTTGTCACGTTGCCGCTCGCCTTCGGGCAAATGACCGGTGGTACCTTCTTCGCCACCATTTTCTTCGTGCTGTTGACCTTTGCCGCATGGACTTCTGCACTGGGACTCGTCGAGCCGGCAGTAGCATGGTGTGTTGAGCACCTGAAGCGCAGCCGTGCGCAGGCAGCCGTGCTGGTTGGCGGTTTGATTTGGGCGCTGGGTCTCGGCACTGTTTTTTCATTCAACGTGCTGGCAGAATTTACGTTCTACAAAGGCACGATCTTCGACAATGTTGACCACATCACCAGCAACATCATGTTGCCGCTGGGAGGTGTGTTGATCTCTGTTTTCGCAGCATGGGTCATGTGCCGTAACTCGACGTCTGAAGAGTTGGGCGGCGCGGGTACGCTGTATCAACTGTGGCGCTTCCTTGCACGCTTCGTAGCTCCTGTCGCGATTCTTTTCGTGTTTCTGAAGGCGATTGGTGTACTTCCCGAAATGTCAGGTGGCTAGGCACTTCCCAGCCAGTCACCCAGGCCTTCTGTACCATGCGTAGCGCGCAACGTAGTGCGCTTGTGCCCTATAGCGCGCAGCAGATGTTCGAACTTGTAGACGACGTTGAGTCGTACCCGGAATTTCTGCCGTGGTGCAGTGGGGCGCGCATAGACCGTCGTGACGATGACGCAATCGAGGCTACTCTCGAACTCAACAAGGGCGGAATTCGCAAATCCTTCACGACGCGGAATTTGCGCCGCGAGTTTGAAAGCATTCGGCTGCAGTTGGTCGGCGGGCCCTTCCGGCACCTTGACGGTGGCTGGAGATTCACAAACCTCGACGGACAGGGCTGCAAAGTTGAGCTCGCGTTGCAGTTCGAATTCGAGTCCACGCTGGTCGATATCGTATTCGGATCTTTTTTTGAGGACACCTGTAATTCGCTTGTGGACGCATTCACGCAACGCGCGGCGGATGTGTATCGCGCGGATGCCAACGGATGAGTGATGATCCGGCAACGTTGCAGATAGAGATCGTGTTCGCGGACACGGACGAACAGCGCCTGCTCAACCTAACCATGGCTGCTGGTACAACTGTGGCGGATGCGATTGAGCAGTCTGGCTTGCAGCAACAGTTTCCAGCCACGGATCTGGCCAGTCTCGACGTCGGGGTGTGGGGGCAGCCTGCCGCACGCACGCGCATATTGCGCGACGGTGACCGGGTGGAGATCTACCGGCCGCTACAGATGGATCCACGCGACGCGCGCCGCACGCTGGCTGAGCACGGTCAGGCAATGGGGCAGAAATCCACCGATACCTAGTTTGGAGTGGCGCGCCGGCAGGCGCCCTCGATCAAACGTCAGGTTTCAGTTCTTTGTCTCGCTCTATACGAGTGACGGTGTCGCCGTCGAAATGAATGGACACCCAGCGCGTGAAGCTCGCCTTTTCGCGACCGACGCGCAAATAATAGACGTAGTCCCAGCGATCCTTGTGAAACGGATCGTCGACCATTGGGGTGCCCAATAGAAAGCGGACCTGGCTGCGCGTCATGCCGACTTCAATCTGGTCCAGGTCGTCATTTTTCAGCAGGTTACCTTGCGACAGCGGTGCCTGGTATACACAGGCGGCCATCAAGGCGAACATCAACAGGGTCGCTACATATAATACTGGTCGTTGCATGAATTCTCAGCAGGTTACGGGCCGTCGGGCGCTGTGGCTGCGGACTATTGCAGGTGGAGCGCCTTGGGCAACTGGGCAATAATAGGCGCAGCATGATACCTTCTTGATCCGCGCGGCGATAGCAGCGGATATTACCCAAAAGACTGAGAGAATTACGGATGTTACAGCGCCAGGAACTACGCAAAGCCGGCTTGAAGGTCACATTGCCGCGGCTGAAAATTCTGGAAATCCTGGAGGGCAGTCCACAACGGCACCTCAGCGCAGAGGATATCTACAAAGAGCTGCTTGATACCGGTGAAGATATTGGTCTTGCCACAGTCTATCGGGTACTGACGCAGTTCGAATCGGCAGGCCTGGTGACCCGGCATAACTTCGAGGGTGGCCATTCAGTTTTTGAGGTGGACGAGGGTGAGCACCACGACCATATGGTTTGCGTCGAGACCGGTGACGTCGTCGAATTCATGAACGATGAGATTGAGCGGCTACAAAAAGAGATCGCGCGCAAGCACAACTACGAATTGATCGATCACAGCCTGGTGCTGTACGTCCGGCCACTCAAGAAAGACAAGTAATTCGTTTTATCCCGCGTTGCGTTTGCGCTTGCTATTGCCAGCGCCCACTTTCGACAGCATTTCCGCCGCGTGCTCACGCGTCCGCTTGGTAATTTCAACGCCACCCAACATGCGCGCCAGCTCTTCAATTCGTGCGTCCTTATTCAGAACACTTACCGTCGTGCGCGTCGACTTGCCATCCGTAATCTTATTTATGCGCAAATGCTGACCGGCCTGGCTGGCGACTTGCGGCAAGTGCGTTACACACAGCACCTGGCGATTGTCGGCTAACTCCCGCAGACGTCGCCCGACCATCTCCGCAACGCCGCCGCCGACACCACTGTCGACCTCGTCAAAAATCATCGTGGGAATTGAACTGCCGCCACTGGCGATGACCTGAATAGCGAGGCTCATGCGCGACAACTCGCCGCCGGACGCTACTTTGCCCAGTGGCATCGGCGGCTGCCCCGGGTTGGCGCTGATCAGGTACTCGACGTCTTCAAGACCAAAGGCACGGGCGGCATGTTGCTCGCGGGATTTCAGGTTGATCTCGAATACGCCACCCGGCATGCCCAGATCCGCCATTGCCGCAGTAACGGCCGCCGCCAGTTTTTTCGCCGCTGCTTTGCGTCCCTTGCTGAGTTTCTTGGCGTGAACTCCGAATTGGCCTCGAGCAGTCGCTACTTTTTCGGCAAGCTGTTCGCCGCGCTCCCGAGCATTGCGGAGCTCGTCGAGCTGGCTGGCGATGCGTTCACGTAATTCCGGCAGTTCGGCAGCGTCAACGCGGTGCTTGCGGGCAACCGACTGGACGGCGTCCAGGCGTTCTTCTATCCAGTCCCGGCGATTGGGGTCCGCGTCCAGGTTGTCGGCGCATCGTTGCAGCTGATCGGCCGCTTCCGCGACCTGGATAACTGATTCGCCCAGCAACGCGACCGCGCTTGCCAGGTTCTTGTCGTACTCGCCTAGCGGTTCCAGCGCTTGCTGCGCCTTCGCCAACAGTCGGTGCGCGTTGCTTTCTTCCGCCTCGAAGATGAGCTGCAGCGCATTGGCCACGCCGTCGGCGATGCGGCCGCTGTATTGCAGCTTTTTTCGTTCCGCATCCAGCTCGTCCAGTTCGCCGCTTTTCAGGTCGAGCGCTTCGAGTTCAGTGAGTTGGAATTCGAGCAAGTCCAGCCGCGATGCACGATCAGCATCAGCCGCTTCCAGTGCCTCCAATTCGTCTGCCAGTTGCCGCCAGTCAAAAAACGCGGTGGCAGTCGCCGCGGCGGATTCATCCAGGCCGCCGAAATGGTCGAGCAAGCCACGTTGAATATCGCGCCGACCCAGCGACTGATGGAAATGCTGGCCGTGAATATCGAGCAGCATTTCGCCAAGGCCTTTGAGGCTTTGCAACGTTGCTGTGCTGCCATTGATGAATGCGCGCGAGCGGCCATCTGCGTTGATGACACGGCGCAATACGCAGTCGTCGTCCATGTCGAGCGCTTGCTCGTTTAGCCAGGCGCGAGCTGCCGGGTGCTCACTGATATCAAACTCGGCACAGATTTCAGAACGATCCGCACCGTCACGAACCAACCCAGTACTGCCGCGCTCGCCAAGCACCAGTGCCAGTGCGTCGACAAGGATCGACTTGCCGGCGCCGGTCTCACCGGTTAACACGGTCATCCCTTGTTCAAACACAACATCGACCTGGTCGATGATGGCGAAATTCTTGACTTGCAAGCTCGTCAGCATCGTTCAGCTCTCATCGCCGGCGCGGCGACGACCATCGCGACCCCAGTTGAGTTTGGATCGCAAAATTTCATAATAGTCGTAGCCGGGCGGGTGTATCAGCGTAACGCGGCTGCCCGCATCGCGAATGAACAAGCGATCATCAGGCTGAAGCCCGCCGAGCGTGAGGCCGTCAACAGTAACTTCCGCCTTGGTATCCACTCGTTCCAGCAGTCGGATTTCAATCTCCAGCGAAGACGGTACGACTATCGGCCGATCGCTCAGCGTGTGCGGACAGATAGGCACCAGGACAACCGATGCGAGCTCGGGCTGGATAATCGGTCCGCCACAACTCAGAGCGTATGCGGTAGATCCCGTCGGGGTTGCAACGATCAGTCCGTCGCCCGAGTGAGAATTGACGAAGTGGCCGTCAATGCGCGTTTCGAAGTCAACCATGCGGCCGGTCTCGCGGCGTTGCAGGACGACGTCGTTCAACGCTATTGCGCGTCGGTCTACCTTGCCATCGCGAACACGCTCGGTTTCCAGCAATAGCCGGGATTCGCGGCTGTAATTACCAGCCAGAACCTGGTCCACGCTTTGCAGCATTTCGGTAGGTGTGATGTCGGCGAGAAAACCCAGCCTGCCGCGGTTAACCCCAAGCAGAGGCACTTTGTGATCGAATGCGATGCGGGCGGCATACAACATGGTGCCGTCGCCGCCAATCGCGATAATCAAGTCGGCCTGGCGAGCGATGCCGGTCTCACTGACCTCCCGCGCCGCCAGATTGAAATCATCAGTGGACTCGGCAATGACATCGACGCCGACGGTCTGCAGATGCTCGGCGAGCAGCTGCATGGGTTCCGCGACTCGCGGATCCGAGTTGCGACCGAGAACGGCGATTGTCTTGAATTCCATACTCGGTCCTGCGCATTGCCGAACGAAGTCGGCGGGATAGGGGGCGATTGTTGCAAACCGCGGACCTGCCGCCAAGCAGAGACTGGCCGACCTTTTGTCAAATTATCGCCGCGGGTCGCGTTAGCGTACTCTGGATCACATGTCCCCGGCCGATGTTGGGTATACTTTTTCGCACCAGCAATTCGACGACCGGCAGAACACGGTACCAGCATGCCCAAGCAAGTTGTCAGTAACGCGCCGAACGAGCGTGCCCAATATCTGTTGAAGGTACTCATTCAGCGTTTCATTCGTGACGGCCAGCCCGTGGGCTCGCGCACCTTGTCACGCGACTCGGGCCTCGACCTGAGCCCCGCGACGATTCGCAACGTGCTGTCGGACCTGGAGGACATGGGTTTCGTTTCTGCGCCGCATACCTCGGCCGGCCGTGTGCCCACACCGCGCGGCTATCGAATGTTTGTGGATACCCTGGTGCAGTACAAGCGCCCCCGGGACGGCGATATTCGTCGCTTGCAGAAGCGCCTGGCCAACACCAACAGCGATCCGGATAGCTTGACGAATTCGGTTTCCACGGCATTGTCACGCATTACGAGCCTTGCGGGCGTAGTGACTGTACCAAAAGGCGCCAGCGCGACGTTACGGCAAATCGAATTCCTGCCGCTGTCGGATAACCGGGTGCTCGCTATCCTCGTCATCAATAATCGCGAAGTGCAGAACCGCATTCTGCATACCGACCGCAATTATTCTGCCGACGAGTTACAGCGTGCCGCGAATTTTATTAATGAGAATTATGCCGGCGTTGAGTTGACCGACATTCACTCGCGCCTGGTCAAAGATCTCGAAGCAACGCGCGATTCAATGAACCAGGCGATGCTCGATATTGTCAGCGTGGCCCAATCGGCAATGGAAGGTGCCTCGTCGCCCAAGAGCGGCTTCGTCGTCAGCGGCGAAACCAATCTGATGGGTATTGCCGAGCTGTCCGACATCGACAAGCTGCGCAGGCTATTCGACGCGTTTTCGCACAAGCGCTTGCTGATCGACCTTTTGGATCGAAGCATCAGCGCCAAAGGAGTACAGATATTCATTGGCGAGGAATCCGGCTACCAGATCCTCGACGATTGCAGCGTGGTGACCGCGCCCTACCGCATGGACGATGGCAAGATTGGCGTCCTCGGCGTAATTGGTCCGACTCGCATGGCCTACGACCGGGTGGTGCCGATCGTGGAGGTCACTGCGCGCATGCTGGGTTCGGCGCTGAACGTCCTCGAATAGGCGCTTTCGCCGCCCTCGTGGAGTGAAAATCCGTTTAATACTGGCAAAACGCTTGATATTTTCGAGGCTGCCCCCAAACTCCCCCCTTCTTTGCGAGGTACCGCATACTTGTGAGCGGATTCGCAGCGAGCCAATCTATTTAGTGGAGCAGTAGTGACATGACAGGACAGCCTGATCGCCCGCAGTCCGGCAGTGCGGAGCCAGAAGCTGAGGAGGCCGCGGCAACTGAGACCGCAGTCGAAATGCCAGATATCGAGGCCGTGCAGGCGCAGGCAGACGAAAACTGGGACAAGTACTTGCGGGCCATGGCGGAACTCGAGAATGTTCGCAAACGCTCGTCACGGGATGTCGAGAATGCACGAAAGTATGCCCTTGAGCAGTTTTCGCGGGAATTACTGAACGTACGCGACAGCCTGGAAATGGGCCTGGCCGCTGCAGTCGGTTCGGACATCGAAACCGTCGTTCAGGGCTGCGAGGCAACGCTCAAGCAGCTGTCCACGACCATGGCCCAGTTCGGAATTGACGAACTGGACCCGCAAGGCGAGCCGTTCGACCCTCAGCAACACGAAGCCATGACTATGCAGCCTTCGGACGATGTAGAGCCCGGTTCCGTCCTGACCGTGTACCAAAAGGGTTACTCCCTGAACGGCCGCCTGCTCAGGCCGGCCCGGGTCGTCGTTGCCCAGGCAGCTACGGAGCGGAGCGACAGTTAGCACTCATTGATGGGTAAGCGGCGGGCGCCGCTTGAAACGCCGCACACCGGCCCCACTTCACAGCCAGATTTGACAGTTATCAACAGATTTTGGAGATAGTTTTATGGGTAAAGTGATTGGTATCGACCTGGGTACCACGAACTCCTGCGTAGCGGTCATGGAGGGCGGTAAGCCCAAAGTAATCGAGAACAGCGAAGGCGATCGGACCACACCATCGATCGTCGCATTCGGCAAGGACGGCGACGTCCTGGTAGGCCAGTCGGCCAAACGCCAGGCCGTTACCAACCCGAGCAACACGCTGCACGCGGTTAAGCGCCTGATCGGTCGTCGTTTCAACGACGAAGTCGTCAGCCGCGATATGGACATGGTGCCGTATAAGATCGTCAAAGCCGACAACGGCGATGCGTGGGTGGAGGCGAACGGTAAGGCGATGGCGCCGCCGGAGATTTCTGCGCGCGTGCTGATGAAGATGAAGAAGACCGCTGAGGACTATCTTGGCGAGCCGGTCACGGAAGCCGTTGTGACGGTGCCCGCGTACTTCAACGATTCACAGCGCCAGGCCACCAAAGATGCCGGCCGTATTGCCGGTCTCGACGTGAAGCGCATTATTAATGAGCCGACTGCGGCAGCGCTTGCCTATGGCATGGACAAGAAACGTGGAGACTCCAAGATTGCGGTCTATGACCTCGGTGGCGGTACCTTCGACGTGTCGATTATTGAAATTGCTGAAGTAGATGGCGAGCACCAGTTTGAGGTACTCGCGACCAACGGTGACACGTTCCTCGGTGGTGAAGATTTTGACTTGCGAATCATTCAATACCTGACATCCGAATTCAAACGCGAAAGCGGTGTGGACATCAGCAAGGATCCGCTCGCGATGCAGCGCCTGAAAGAGGGTGCCGAGAAAGCGAAGATCGAGCTGTCGTCAAATACTCAAACCGAAGTGAACCTGCCATACATTACGGCCGATGCATCGGGACCGAAGCACCTGACGATCAAGTTGACCCGCGCCAAACTCGAGTCGCTGGTTGAGGATCTCATCAAGCGTACAATTGAGCCCTGCAAAGTTGCGTTAAAAGACGCTGGCCTGAAAGTAAACGAGATTAACGACGTTATTCTTGTTGGCGGCCAGACACGCATGCCAAAAGTGCAGGAAGAAGTGCAGAACTTCTTCGGCAAGGAGCCGCGCCGTGACGTGAACCCGGACGAAGCAGTGGCACTCGGCGCAGCGATCCAGGGTGGCGTACTTGCCGGTGACGTCAAGGACGTACTGTTGCTTGACGTCACACCTCTGTCGCTCGGTATCGAGACGCTTGGTGGCGTAATGACCAAGCTGATTGAAAAGAACACGACCATTCCGGCGAACGCGGAACAGGTATTTTCAACCGCTGACGACAACCAGACAGCCGTGACAATCCACGTGCTGCAGGGTGAGCGTGATCGTGCGCAAGGTAACAACTCGCTGGGCCGTTTCGACCTGGCGGATATTCCGCCGGCACCGCGCGGCATGCCGCAGGTTGAAGTCACTTTCGATATCGACGCTAACGGCATCCTGAATGTGTCCGCCAAGGATAAGGCGACGGGCAAGAGCCAGACTATTGTTATCAAGGCGTCCAGCGGTCTGAACGAAGACGAGATTGATAAAATGGTCGCCGATGCTGAGAGCCATGCGGAAGAAGACAAGAAATTCCGCGAGCTGGTTGATGTACGTAAC
>JBBKWB010000089.1:0-7432 GCA_037968755.1 Woeseia sp. | reverse complement strand
AATTCGCTCCGCCGGCGCCATGCGTTCAAATTTGTTGGATTGGTCGGGACCAAATGCGTAGGCGGCGAGTACCACGCCTTTCTGCTTGAAAATGCCGTGCGACGGATACCAGATCTGGTTGATATCCTGGTTAGTGTAGGAAATTCCGCCGTAGATGTTTTCGCGTTCCCAGAAGCGCTCCTTCATCTGCAGGCCGATCTTGAAGAAATTTCCGCGACGCATGCTTGTCAGCGCACCAGCATACTCACCGGAAAAATTATTCGGAATACCGTTTATGAAGTGTGAAGGAATACTGTTAAAGCAATAGTCAGCCTCAATCTTGCGCTGACGGCCACGGTGGTTGTAAACCACTTCAACGCCATTCTCGCGAAGCTGGATCGCCTGCACTTGTGCGTTCATGGTTACTTCCGAACGGATGTTGCGCAGGAAGCCTTTAACTAGATTATCCATTCCGCCCTTCGGCGTCAGCAACGGTGCCGCCCAGTCTTCGGCATGATTGAAGTGCATGCCGCTCTGCCAGAAACGGCTTTTCAGTATCTCAGAGAAATCCAGAGTACCTTTCAACTCGCCGTGTTTTAGGAAGCCGCCGGACGCGTATCCTGCGCGCGCAGAACCGGTGTACAACGAATTGTCGTCAAGATCGCCGTAATTCTTGATAAAGCCAAGTAGACGTTCTTTGTCTTCGTCGGAAACGGGTTGGTCAAATGCATTTGCGTCGACTGCTTTGTACAGCAACTCAGACATGAATCCGCGTGCATCAGTGGTGTACTCGCGTACCCGGTGGCGTTCGCCGCCAAAGGCGTTGTCGTCCTGGGTCCATGCGAGGCGATTGTCATTGGCCATTACGTCGAGTTCGACACCCAGCACGCGGCAGTAGTGCAGGGCACGCTCGTGGTGGCCGGGCAAACGCGCCGGACCGCCGTTGAAATACAAATGCGGCTCTTTATCAAAGTTGACTGTTTGCGGATTGCCCATTTCATCAACAACGTCGCCGTTGCGATAAGTAACGTTGCGTCCGCCGACGCGATTTGCCGCTTCAAGGATTGTGACGCCGTAACCAGCGCGCTCCAACTCGTAGGCAACGGTCAGACCCGCAATACCGGCACCGAGGATGACGACGTTCTTCTTATTGCGACCGACATTCAGCAGGTCCAGTTGCGGCATTTCGCCCGTGTCGGGCAGCAGGCCCATAGCCCGGCTGGTCTGGTAAATCGCGGTCGAACCGCCAACGGCACCAACGATATTCAGGAAGTGCCGGCGCGATATTTGATCAGTCATAAAGAGTCTTCTATTTCAAAACGATTTCGGGTTTGTACGCAGACGACAGACGCGGTAGTTACAACCGCGATGGCACCCGTAGTTGGTGTTTATCGTGCGCGTTTAGTTCCACGATGGAATAAGTGCCAGCGAAAGCTGTGAGCGTATGTGCATGGCAACTTTGCGCGACGCCGGTAGTCACCTGCGCGCCAAACCATTCCCCCCTGAAACTCTGACTAAAACTGGCTGCATCGATCACCGTTTGATCAGTTCATCCGTACAGATGAGGCGGTATTAGGCCTGATAAATCGGGCTATTTCAATGTCAGCCAGCCGTCCGTTGCATGTGAAGAATACGCTTTGAAATCAGTGCCGCGGATGGTTTCGGGGCGTACCAAAATCGTGCTGTTTGCAGGGCAAAAAACGACCGATTTGTCGCGGCCGTTTCCATTGAAAGCAATGTTATGACGAATGCACAGCGTAATCGTTGTGCTGTGCGGAGCGACTCAAAGGCTCGCGTCGCCCAGCAGGAACAGGTCTGTCAGCAGAGCGCGGAGGTGAATCGACGCATTCAGGTTGTCGATGAGCTCTGAGCTGATTTTGGCTTGTGCCGTGACGAGTGACATTGCCGCCATTGATTTGCGAGCGTCGTCGGCGGTTACCTTTGCGAACTCGTGATCTTCCTTCTGCAGTAGCTCGCAGACATTTGCAGCGGCCTTGCTCATGCCAGTCAGCGTTGAACGAACTTCGGAGTTACCGGAGCCCGTTTCATCCGACTCGCGCCCTTGTGCTGCGTAGGCCAACAGGAATTCGTAGCCAGATTCGATAACCTCGATCTGGTCGTCCAGGGTATTGCTCACGTTAGTTTCAGTCTCTTGTCGTTGCAGGTCGTTATGAGTTGCCGGGATCAGCCAGACTCGTCGGGCGACCAGCGGCTGGCATCGTGGTTGGCTTCAAGTTCGTCTTTTGATACCCAGCCCTTGATCATTGAGCGCAGGTAAAACAGCTTCTCGGGGCGCACGCCGAAATAGATGTGCAAGCAAATCATGCCAACCAACAACAGCGTTGAGAGTCCATGTAGGAAGAACATCCAGCCGAGAGTAGATTCCTCCAGCGCATTGGTGCGGTCCCACCACGGCGTGTCGATCATCGCAAACAGGACCAGTCCGGACGCAATTACAGCGAGCGTCAGCACCGTGACACCAAGATGCATCGCCTTTTGCGCTACGGAATACTTGCCGGGCTTAATGCTGCTGTCGAACGGTTCCTTGAGATCACGACCGCTGAACCACATGGACTTGAGTTGTTTCCAGAACAGCGCACGGACGATGTGAAACAGGATGACGACCGTCAGCACGATGCCCGCAATCCAGTGAATGGTCAGCCAGTTAAATTCAATGCCGATAATCGGAAAAATCCCGGTAATCAGCAGTACAAACACGCTGCCAGCCATCACCCAGTGGAAAATTCGATCAACACCCGAGTGTCGGCTTACGCGCGGACCGTCAGCAGATGGTGACCGGTCTTTCTTACGTGCCGCCATGTACAAAGCATGCACAGCAACGAATAAAAAGGCGGCAATCAGGATGACCCAGAGCAGGTCCCAGGACACGCCGAGCAGTACTTCGCGGCCCCAGACGTCATTCTTGAATGTTGCGATATCCATCATCAGCCCCGCATCGCGCGCCGCACCAGATTTTCCATCAGCGGCATCTTGAAGTGATTGTAGTTAAGGGGTTCGGCACCTTTGGTAGCGAGCGCGGCCAGTGTATCGCCGCTGTCAGGGCCAAGTGATTTGCCGCGAGCGGCGTTTTCTACGCCTCGCAATCGGTATGGGACGGCCGCAACACCGCCACAGACGAAACGGCTGTCCTGGATCGCGCCGTCGCTTAAGTCCATGGCTACAGCAATACTGACCAATGCGAAATCCCAAACATCCCGATCAGCCACTTTCTCGAAGTAGAAATGTTTGCCAGCCCATTTTTTCGGTAGGCGTATGGCAGTGAGAATCTCACCGGTTTCCAATGAGGTCATCTGCGTAATGTGAGTCGCCGGGCCAACAAAGAACTTGGCGGCGGAAACAGTGCGTTCGCCATTGACGCTCTGGATAACCATCGTAGCGTCCAGCGCCACCATCGCCGTTGCGGTGTCGGACGGGCTGACTGCGACGCAGCGACTGGCTTCGAAAAGGCTGTGTTCTCGATTCATGCCCTGTGGGCTGTCCGCGTAGCAAAGATTGCCGCCGGCGCGATAGCAGGACAGTCCGCGTCGGTAGTACCAGCAGCGCGTATCCTGAACAAGATTGCCGCCGAGGGTGCCTACGTTGCGGATCTGTGGGCTGGCGACGCGCCCTGCAGCGGCCGTCAGTAAGCTGAACTGATCATTTAACAGCGGGTTTCGGATGATGTCGCGCAGGGTCGTTGCCGCGCCGATTTCCACGCCGTCGCCGGTTTCGCGAACGCCCTTCAGCGCTTCGATTCCATTGAGGTCGATCATCGCCTGTGGGTTCTTGGCGCGATCTTTTAGCCAGCCATAAGTGTCCTGGCCACCGCCAAGTAACCAGCCTTGTTTGCCGTGGCGATCAGCCAGTTCCAGCGCATCGTCGAGCTCTGCCGGCTGGTAGAGCTGCATATCGGGCATGACGTCAAAAGAAGCCATATCTACCTCAGAAGTTGTTGGTCTGGAGCGGTTTGAACGACTGTTCACGTCCCGCAACGTAGTTCAAAATCATGTCCGGGCTGACCGGCGTACGGCTGAAGCTATGGCCATCAAGCGCATCGGCGATAGCCGAAGTCAGTGCTGCGACCGCGCAACCCATAGCCGGTTCGCCGATACCGCGTGCGCCAAACGGGCTTTGCGGATCGGGGATATCGACGGCACCCGTCTTGATGTGTGACGGTGTATCAAGGTAGGTCGGAATACGGCACTGGTGATAGCCCACATTCGCAGGCAAGCCGTTCTGTGGATCGTAGACGTGCCGTTCAAGAGCGGCCATGCCCATGCCCCAGACCGCACCGCCACGCATTTGTGCGGCGAGGCCCTGTGGATGCACAACTTTTCCGCATTCGGCGATGCCGACGTAATCGAGAATCTCGTATTTGCCGGTTTCTAGATCCAATTCAATCTCGGCGTAAGCCACCGCGAGACCCGGGATCGTGCCTTCCTGATGCAGATTGTCTTTGGCGGCGCCAATGAGGCCGGTGCCTGCAAGATTCTGAACTGATCGTTGAGTAATCTCGTGAATATCGTCCGGGAATTCTTCGCCGCTGTACGCGCCGCCCATCGTTATCGCTTTCGCGGCCGCTTCGGCGTAACTCATGCCGCTCGCGGCATTGCTGGCCAGGAACACGCGTTGTCCATCGATGTCGTAGTCGTCGGCATTGCCGCCCAGAGTCGCAGCCGCAATCTGTTTCAACTTGTCGACCACATCCATTGCGGCGACGTAGTTGGCACGCTGGTGCGTAAAGGTCGTGTTACTGCCTGCCTGGTACGAGCTCCAGGGAAGATTCGCCTCGGTGGATCCATGGTGAATCACACAGTCTTCCCATTCGCACTTCAGGACTTCAGCGGCCGCGCGCGTCGTTGATGCGTAGCTGTAGGTACCCAGGTTGCCGACGCCACTGTGCAGGTGGATCTTGCCGTCCGGGGTTATCCGTACGAGACCATCAAAACCTTTTGCACCCGCCGAGTGATAGCCCTGACCGACGCCGATGCCGCGAACCTTGCTGCCGTTTTTACGCGGCTTGGCATTCTTGCCGTCCCAGTCGAACATCTCCGCACCCATCTCCAGTGCTTCTTTCATGTAGGCACTGGTCACCGCATGCTGGTCTTCGGAAACGGTCGTGTCATTGTTGGCCGCATTCACCTTACGCAAGGCAACACGATCCATCTTGAGCTCACGTGCGGCTCTGTCCATGATCGGCGCCATTACAGCGGCGATCTGGTTCTGGCCTGGGCCGCGCTGCGCGCCGCGGGGCGTCGTGTTGGTCAGTACCGGCAAGCCGCGAAAACGCATGCTTAACGGATCGTAGACCATGGAAACTGCACCGGCCGCCGAGGAGCCATCGCCGCCTGTCGCGTTCGGACCGATATCTTCAATAATGAACATGTCCGCAGCCGTCATGCGGCCGTCGGCAGCGAAACCCACCTTCATCCAGCCCTGGAAACCGACACGGGCCGAGCCCACGTAGTATTCCTGCTCGCGGGTAATTCGCAGCTGCACCGGGCGGCCGATTTTTTTCGAGAACCAGCCGGGCAGTGCAGCCATCGGGTAGGCACCAATCTTGGAGCCGAAACCGCCGCCGGTGTGCTCACTCACCAGTACAACGTCTTTCATTTCCACTTCGAGCAGTCGCGCGAGGCCAGGCATCCAGAAGCTCTGGCTTTGTGCCGACCCGTATATGTAGCACTTGCCATTCTCCCAATACGCCATCGCGGTACGAGGTTCCATGCTCATATGTGCGTAGCCAACCGTTACAAACGGTTCCTCGAACACAACTGCAGCATCGGCAAAGCCTTTATCGACATCGCCGTAAGACCATTCGTCGGCGAATTCCCCGGTAGGCTCATGGCCTGCGCGGAATTCCGTAATCTGTTCCTCGGTCCACTTGACCTTACGAAAGCCCGAGCCTTCGCGGGAACGAACGTACACGTTGCCTTCTTCGCGTGCGTCCGGGCCGCCTTCAGCGAGGCTGTCGAGTGGATCCACCGCAAACGGCATCGGCTCGATCGTAACCTTGATTGCTGCGAGCGCATTCTCGGCAGTGGTCTCATCTTCCGCTGCCACCGCCAGGATCGGGTCACCGACGTAGACCGGTGTGTTGGTCAGGATCGCTGCATTCGGCGCTTCCATCACCGGTACATCGTCCGCGGTCAGGATGCCTATAACACCAGGCATGTTCTCCGCGGCAGACGTGTCAATGTTGGTGACTTTGCCATGCGCCATCGGGCTCGTGTACAGCCGCGCATAGACCATGCCATCAGCACGAAAATCTTCGGCATATTTCGCTTTGCCCGTGACCTTGCCCATGATGTCAGGTGGCGTGAAGTCCTTGCCAATATGTTTGTAGTCACTCATCAGCTTTGCTCCGCGGCGCGCATCACGCCGTTGAGATAATTGTCATACGCGCCGCAGCGACAAAGGTTGCCGGACAATGCCTGGCGCACTTCCTCGCGGCTCGGACGTGGGTTTTCATTCAGCAGCGCAACCGCCGACATCACCTGGCCCGGCGTACAAAAGCCGCATTGCGGCGCCAGTTCCTGGATAAACGCCTGCTGCACCGGATGCAACGAGCCGTCCGGCCGCGCCACACCCTCAATGGTCTGCAGCTGCCGTTTGCCAACGCTATGCGTCAATGTCGAACAGGAATAATTGGTTACGCCATCGATAATGACCGTGCACGCACCGCATTCGCCGCGATTGCAACCAATCTTCGTGCCTGTCAGCCCCAGTTTGTAACGCAGCGTATACGCCAGCGTTTCCTGCGGCAGCACATCGACGCGCCGCGTCTTGCCGTTCACATTTAGGGAGATCAGGCGTTCAACCGCGCCTTTCGGGCGGTCCTGTGCGATTGCTGAATGAACACCTGCGTTCGTCGCTGCAGCGGCGCTTGAGGCAATAACTGCCTTGATAAAGCGCCGGCGTGAAAGTCTCGGATTCACTGCCTTGATACCTACCTGTTTGTCGCGTAAGAAAAAAGGACGGATGTCGGTGGACACTCCGTGTTTTGCCGCGTTGTGATGTCTGGTACTGGCGTTCCCCGCCGGTCTGATAATCAGGGTCGCATTATCTGCGACCTGACGGTCACCCGTCAGATGCTGCACTGCCTGCCCTTCGAACACAAGCCGCCACACCGATCCGCACCAATTCTCCCGCGTCTGCAAAGCATTGCAACCGTTGCCGGGGAAACCGTGGCCCCAAGCGGGTTTCGGGGGGTATGCGCTGGCTCTTTTCAGCAGGAGTGGCTTCGATCGCGGTTACCGAATTGCCTGATATGCGATAGACGCTGACGTAGCTCCAATCACTGATGAAAGTCGAGACTGGGTCTTGTACTCGGTGTTTGATCGCTACGGACGACATCTGTGTCCTGAGACCTCGCGACGGACTAAGGCAGTGTCTCTCGGGACCTCTTTGGGGGGAATAAAGCGGACCGAAGGGAGCCATCCCCCCAAAGAGG
>JBBKWB010000088.1:0-39022 GCA_037968755.1 Woeseia sp. | reverse complement strand
ACTGGCGGCGCTCAATTGCAAAAATTTACGCTTATTCATTCGGAACCTTGGCGAGTGCTGAGTGGCGTTCGAATATAGCAAATTTGCCGCAAGATTATTCCTCCGGCGCCAGCATTATTCTGGCGAGCAATATCGTCGTGTCGGCCAATGCACTATGCTCTGACTTGCGGCGTAATCGGGGTTCGCCATTATGAACAAGAGTGACGAGCGTGCTATCCGCGAACGCTTGCTGGCGCTGCGTGCGGTGTGCCTTGCCGAGACTGTAGTTGGCAAGGATGCCGCCGGCGTAGTCGAGCTCGACCAGACCCGGGTTGGTCGCTTGTCGCGCATGGACGCGCTGCAGGCGCAGGCAATGTCACAGGCATCCGGACGCAGGCGTGAATTAACGCTGAAAAGGATCGAGGTTGCGCTGGGTCGACTGGAGCGCGGCGAATACGGCTACTGCCAAAATTGTGAAGAACGTATTGCGCCAAAGCGCTTGAACTTCGATCCGGTTGCCAGCCTCTGTATCGGCTGTGCGGAAAAGGCTGAACGCTGATCAGGCCGCCTTGCTGCTCGGTAGTTCAAACTCAAAACAAGTGCCAACATTAACCGTCGAGCTGACGCTGATCCGGCTGCCGTGCAGGTCCAGAATTCGGCGCACGATCGCGAGGCCCAGCCCGGTTGAATTTGACGCATCCGCGTTGCTGTCGTTACTCGTGTAAAAGCGATCAAAAACATGCTCGATGTCTTCGTCGGCTATACCGCAACCCGTGTCGGCGATAGCGACCGCAATGCTGCCCGGGCGCTTACTCAGGCGAAAACTGATCCGGCCGCCTGCGGGCGTATACTTCAGTGCGTTTCGGGTAAGGTTCTCCAGCACTCGCTGCATCAGCCCGATGTCGGCGTAGACCAGCGAATCGTCAGCTTGTCCTTCGACTTCTATTTTTACCCCTTTTTTCTGGGCATCGAGTTCGAACTCCTGCGTAATATCCTGCAGTAGCTCGGCGAGCGAGAAATTCTCGAGGCTCGGATGAATGCTCGACGAGTCGAGTTTGGACAACTCAAATAAATCACCAACGAGCTGACTCAGGCGCTGCGTATGTTTATGCGTGATCTGCAGATAATGCCGACGCTGCTCAGGACTCAGCTCTTCGTTCTTGATCAACAGCGTTTCGACATAGCCATGCATAGACGATAGCGGGGTGCGCAGGTCATGCGAGACGTTACTTACCAATTCGCGGCGCAAGCGGTCTGTTTCCTCGAGTCGTTCGAATTGCTCGCGAATCCGGCTCGCCATAGCGGAAAATGCGACGCCGAGTTGATCGATTTCGTCGAGATTTCTCACCTTCGCCACGGCGGTCGATCTCGCGGCAAGTGCGCCCATTGCAGACGGCGCGAAATCGGCATCTGTAAATTGCCGGACATCCCGAGCGAGTTGAGTAAGACGGCGGGTTAGCAATCCGAAGACGAGCAGGCCAACAAGAAATGCGCCGGAGGCGATGGCGAGCAATGCACCAATGCTAAGGCGCTGGATATAACTGTCGCGCACGCTGCTGGCGAGTTCATCATATTTCGCGCCACCGAGAACAGCGTACAGGTAACCTTGCAGGCCGCTGCCGTCCGTCACCGGGAACGCCGAGAATATCTTCTGGCGATCGAGGTTGCGTGGGTCGGTGCCTCGCAACGGCATGGCAACAGTTTCTCCAAGCAAGCGTCTTACAGGCTCCAGATCCACGGTCTTGACGACAACGGCAGCATCGGGCAACGCATGGGCCATTATGTGGCCCTCCCGATCCAGCAGGTAGATCTCCACGCTTGGATTTATAACCATCGCCTGCTGGGCGAGTAACGAGAGGGCGTCGGTGTTGGCAACCCCGTCACTGATCAGTTGGCGCTCGCCCGTTACGTACATAGCGATAGATGCATTGAGGCGCTGCGTGATTTCTTCGTAGTAAAGCCTGGTGCCAAACTGTACGACGAAAAAGAAGCCGCTGCCGATCAGCACAACCACCGCCAGCAGGGCGACAGAGATGCGCGCGAACAATGTTCTCACCGAGGAACACTCTGCAAGCGGACGGGCGGGTGCGTAGAGCGGCGCTGGGACGTTGGAGCAGCATCCAGTTTGTAGCCAACACCCCAGACGGTGACGATCAGTTCAGGTTTGGAAGAATTCCGCTCGATCTTGGCGCGTAGCCGATTGATATGAGAATTCACCGTGTGTTCGTAGCCGTCGTGACCGTAGCCCCAGACACTGTCGAGCAGCGTCGCTCGGGAGAATACGTGACCCGGATAACTGGCGAAGTGATAAAGCAAGTCAAACTCGCGCGCTGTCAGTGCGACAGGCTGGTCATTGAGTGAGACCTGTCGACTAACCGCATCTATCGTCAATGGGCCAACGATCAGCGGGGTCGTGTCGTTTACCGCCGTCGATTTATCCAGTGACGACATGCGTCGAAATAGTGCTTTAACACGCGCGAGTAATTCAAGAATGCTAAAGGGCTTAGTTACGTAGTCATCAGCGCCGAGTTCAAGCCCCAGCACCCTGTCCAGTTCCGACGACTTTGACGTCAGCATCAGTATCGGCACATATTCGCGGTCACGGCGCAACGCACGGCAGATGCTGAGTCCGTCGATACCCGGCAAGCGCAAATCCAGGATGATCAGGTTCCACGTTTGCTCGCTGGCAGCTTGCAGGCCTGTGTGGCCATCCGTCGCGATGGTGACAGCATAGCCGGCATCGCGCAGATGCAATTCGAGCAAGCGCGCAATGTCTTGCTCGTCCTCGATGATCAGGATTTTTCGTTTCTCCACCCGCCCGACTCTTTGCTGGCCTGGTTCACAACATAGACCGGACATCTAACGAAAGTATCACGAACGCATTTCGCGATTTGAATAATAATTAGTAAAAACAGTGAGTTATATGATAACGCGCAAAGCCGGAGAAAGTCCTGTCGTGATATCGGCGTGATGTGTGGACGCGAGAATGGCATCGATCACCGCGAATGGACCTGTGTCGTCGCGGTCCGTGTTCACAAGAGGGGAAACAGAATGAAACAGTCATACTTACGCGCATCGCTAATCGCTTTGCTGGGCAGCCTGCTATTTGGCACAGCCGTGGCAGAGACGTACTACGAGGTGACGGTTACTAACATCACCAAGGGCATGACGTTCACGCCAATCATGGTGGCCACTACCCGCAACGGCGACCGAATTCTGAGCCTGGGCGAAATGGCCAGCGACGCTGTCGAAGCTATGGCCGAGACAGGCAACCTTGCCCCGTTGCAGGACTCACTTGATGCGCTCGATATCAGCAACTCTTCGTTCCTGCCGTTTCTCGCGCCGGGCGAGTCCGTAACACAGCTTGTCCAGACCTCGGGTCGTTATCGTGGCATCACGATTGCTGCCATGCTGATTCCGAGCAATGATACTTTCTTCGCCGTAAACGGCGTGCCCGGTCCGCGTGGGAAAAACAGAACCATGACGTTTACAGTTCCTGCTTACGACGCCGGCACGGAACTCAACGATGAGCTTTGCGTCAGTTTGCCAGGCCCTGGCTGCAACGGAGACCCCGGTCCGGTGTCGAGCAATGGCGAAGGCTATGTTTACGTGTCGAACGGCATTCGTGGCGTTGGCGACCTGGATGCAGACCTGCTTGATTTCAACAATCCGGTTGCCCAGGTGAGCATTACCCGGCTTGGTCGACATCATGATCGCGACGATGACGATCGAGATGACGACTAGAGTATGTCGATAAAGTGATCGTACACAGCTGCGAGCGGCGCTCGCAGCTGTGTGATTCTGCCAGCCGTCGCGGGTTTTATCCGGATGCGGGCGGTGCCTGTCGAGCGCCCCGGCTCTGGCTGGAATAATCGCCGGGCCCTTGAAGTCTGCCGAGCAAGACAGCATCTTAGCTGTTCTGACAATCTGGAGATTTCAATGAGCACCGTTAGTAACCTGTCCGATGACCGTTTTGAAGCTGAAGTCCTGCAGGCAGAACAGCCTGTACTGGTCGATTACTGGGCAGAATGGTGCGGACCCTGCAAGGCTGTGGGGCCCGTAGTCGAAGCAACAGCGGCTAAATATGCCGATAAGCTCAAAGTCGCAAAAATGGACGTGGATTCGAACAACGCGACCGCGTTCAAGTACGGAATTCGCGCGATCCCGACCCTGATGTTGTTCAAGGGCGGCGAAGTAGTGGCCACCCATACCGGCGCGGTATCCCAGGGACAGCTTGACGCCTGGCTTGAGCCGCACCTGAAGCCCTCAGCCTGAAGATCAGCTGCAGCGCGCCTCCGGTCGCTAATAACCAGAAGTTATTAGGCGGTCGGGGGCGCCATAGTATGCGGACATTCGGCTATACTGACGGCTACCCGGTACCCATCAATGGTGGCTGTCATGACCCTCGGATTCGCAAAAATAGTCATCTTATCAATAGCTTGTTGCTTACTCAGCGCTTGCGCGCAGAACCCGATGCATAAAGATGCCGGCAAGGTCGCGCAGCATTGTCCGGTAGGGACCACACTGACCTGCGAAGCGAACCAGATCGGCCGGATCAGGCATGGCAGTTTCTCCGGCAATAACGACAAATGTGCCTGTGTTCAGGATGGCGGCCGGGCGTTGAATTCGCCGGTAATTCCCTCCATTCCGTAGCCCAGTCGGGCCAAAATACCGTTATTTTTCGGCAAATTAGGGCATTTATTGTTTGACTGCCGGACAATCCCCTATATACTCGCGCCAGATTGAAAAAGCGTCACATCTATTTATGCACACCATTTCGATGCTCCACCTTGGTTCGTATCGTCCTGATTTACATAAGTACAGCGACAAATTTCAACAACACCGGTCCTCTCGAGGGCCATTAATACTTAAGTAAAAACAGGATATAAATATGTCTACCGTTACCGGTACCGTTAAGTGGTTCAACGAAGCTAAAGGCTTTGGATTCATCGAGCAAGAGAATGGCCCGGACGTGTTTGCACACTTCCGTTCCATCGTTGGTGATGGATTCAAGACCCTGGCCGAAGGCCAGAAGGTCGAGTTCACAGTTACGCAGGGCCAGAAAGGTCCGCAGGCTGAGAACATCGTTCCGCTTTAATAGCGAAATGAGAATCACGGCCAGCATTGTTCACAATGCTGGCCAGCCTGATTCCCTAACGGGTTGAAGGTCGAAGGGGCAGGGCCGCAAGGTTCTGCCCTTTTTCGTGGGCAACAGGTTTGTGCCAGCAGCCTGTATCGCAACATTTTGCGGCCCCGTAATAGATTGCGAAACTGCCGGCGCGCAAGCGTGGATCGATAGCGATGAAAATATGGGTTGATGCCGACGCATGCCCGGTTGTGATCAAGGAGATCCTCTTCCGCGCGGCCGAACGTACTGCGACCGAGCTCACCTTGGTCGCCAATCACGCTTTACGGATACCACCGTCGAAGTTGATCAGCACGCTGCAGGTTCCGGCCGGTTTTGACGTTGCCGATAATGAGATCGTAAAGCGGCTGCAGCCCGGCGATCTTGTCATTACTGCCGATATTCCTCTCGCGGCCGAAGTGATAGAAAAAGGCGCACGCGCTCTCAATCCGCGCGGCGAAATGTACAGCACGGAAAACATAAAGGCGCGCCTGAACATGCGTGATTTCATGGATACCTTGCGCGCCAGTGGGATTCAAACTGGCGGACCGCCCGTTTTGAGTCAGGCCGACCGCAAAGCCTTTGCCGGACACCTGGACAGGTTACTCAACTCCGAGTCTCGGTCGCCGCGTAGCTGACTATTGTCCTTGTCCTGATAATGCCGTGCTGCAACGTGCCGGCCGCACAGCCTTAGTCTGCCAGTGTAAAAATGTCATCGACCGTGGTGTCGAATGCCTTTGCCATGCGCAGGGCGCTTTCCAGTGACGGGCAAAATTTTCCTTGTTCGATGGCGATAATGGTTTGCCGGGCAACGCCAATTTTGTTGGCAAGATCCTGCTGCGTGATTTCGCCGTGCCTGAAGCGCAATTCGCGTACCCGGTTGTCGACATTGCTTTTCTTCTTCGCCATTACACCGTCCCGGTTCGGTAGTAGTAGACAATCGAGCCCTGGTAAATAGCCTCAGTGACAACCAACAAAGCGAACCATAGCTGCAGAACCTCCCGCGCAGGCAATGGCAGAAGTATTAATACCGGCATGGTCCAGAATGCGGCCGATACGGCAAAGTAGGCGTTGCGCATGCTGCGTTGAGCAATCTCCCGGTCGCGCTCATCAGGGGCATTGTCCAGTTCGCTGCCCGGCGAGTGAAACAGCGCGATGCCGGCATGGCCGACGATCATCACAATCACCAACAGAATTATCGTGCCAACCAGGGCGCCGATGGCAACACCGGCCGCGCTGTTCCAATGGCTGATGAAATAGAGCGAGAACAGGGCTGTGATGGCGCAGAGAACCAGCACTGCACTTTTCTCCTGGAACGACATGACACTGGCTGTACTGCCGGGTTGCAGGCGTTCCCTGCGAACGCGGACAGCAACAATGAACAGTGCCACAGCGGTTAGGGTCTGGACTACGCTGCCAAAAACAGACGGCGTGCCACTAATGAAGTGGGTCAATAAATAGGTGCACGGTGCCAGCGCCAGCAAGCCGATGGCGCCGAGCATATAGCTATGTTCTGGCAGCAGCCGGGCGCCGCCCCGATTACGAATTACAGCGATCGCCGCTGCTGCGCAGGCAAGCAGCCAGCCCGCACTGAGAGCAATTGTAGGTGCCGCAAAGGTTGTCATCTGGTCCTCTCTCGTTGTCAGATAAGCATGACGAAAAGTTATATAAACATTACATAATAGTCATGTCAACTTTATATTACATTGGTCGTTGCTCGTCGCTCGCTGAACGGGGGGCGCAGAGGTAGCAGTGCGTCGCGTGGCTGCAAGCCGGCCGGCGACCAGTCGTAGCAGCTGGCCTGCGGGCGATGGCAGATATCGGTGGGCGCGGTTACGTGAATTGGCGTTGCGCGCGCCAGCACGGGCAGTTCAGAAGTGGGTGATCTATGCTTACGGGACAGAAATGTGTCCGTTTGTGATGTAGTGCGGCGAATCAGGCCGATGTCAGCTGCATAATGGCGGGCCTTCAGGAACTGATCAGGAGGCTGCACACTATGTGGTTGCCATCCCGCCTGTACGAATCATTGCCATGGGCTTATGCGCTCATTGGCGCGCTGTTTTTTAGTGGCGTTTACTACGTCGGAGCTCATGGCTATGGGACGCTGGTGTACCTCGCCCTTGGTGTGATCTGTGTCGTTAGTGGTCTGCTGGTCCACCGCATGCGCGTGAACCTGCGCAAGAACGCGGCTGCCGAGCAGCAGGATCTGGCTGCTCAGTAAGCGAGTCACAGCCGTTACGACAAGGCCGGCCTGCGTCAGCAGTTGCTCGCTGGTTGCGCGCCCTGGTTACGTTCCCCTTCGATATCCAGCCTGCATGTCGTTCAGATCGAATCAAGCACTTCAGCCGAATCCCTGGCCAGGGATTTACTATCTTTGCTCGAGAATTTGTTCAGTCCAGGTTCGCTGACGCTTCCTTCATCGCCGAGCTGCCGTCCTGCATGCCAGGCATCCCGGCAATGACCTTGTAGCTGGCAAGCGCGAGTTCTTCCTTTCCCGCATGACTCGCTGCACGGGCGAGGCCGAGCAATGATGGCGTGCGTTGCGGAATCCATTCGAGGGACTTCTGAAACGCAGCGACGGACTCGTCGTAGCGTTCCGCAGTCAATAACAATTCTCCGTACAGCTCCCAAGCCGGCTTGACGGGGTCAGGCGGACCCGACGGGGCACCCAACGTCAGTTCTGTTTCGGCGGCCTGCAGTGCGCTGGCAAGAGCTGCTTCCACATTGCCGCGCTTTTGTTGAAGTACTGCACGTACCTGGTCGGCGAGCACGGAAATGCGCCGCTGTTCGTATTGGTCATTCCGCTTGGCAGCGGCAGCGACAAGGTCGGTCAGGCGTTTGTGCGCGGCAGCCGCGGTGGTGGGTGCATTGCGGCGTGCCGCGGCTATGCCGACTGCGGCGATCCAGTTCGCATGCATGCCCTCCACAGTGTCGGCAGGAGCCAGTCCATAGGACGTTTCGGAGCCTGCTTCCAGTACGTGACGTGCACGCATGCTGAGGTAACCTTCTTCAATCCGCGCATTGCCCGGATTGCGTTGCAGGGCTGCTTGCGCCCGATCCAGTTTGTCGGCGGCTTCCTCAGTGTTGCCCAGCATCAGGTAGCCGTAGGCGAGCCATGACAACGTGTGAAAATCTTCCCGGCCTTCCGGAAGTTTCAGTCGTTCGTTCAAAGAGAACGCTGCCCGATAGGCTTCGATATTTGAGTTGATGACGTCTTGCCACATACCGAGTTGCAGGAATATATGCGATGGCATATGCAAAGCGTGTGCGGCGTCAGGCGCAATGCCGGCATAAACTCGTGCCGAGGGCAAAGCAAGAATGGCGTGATCAGGATCGTCAAAGGAATGAATTGTGAAATGAGCGGCGCCCGGATGTCCCGGGTTGGCAGCAAATACTTCCATGCTTAGCGCAGCAGCCCGCGCCTGGCGGCGAAAACCCTGGTCGCCCGGTCGCACAGTGCCGAGTATGGACAAGGCGTAGAAAATCGACATTTCGTGATCGTCCGGCCAGCGTTCATGCATTTGCCGGAGCGCATCACTGTACGCGTAGTCCCGTTCAAGTTTGTCGTCCGAGCCATAGAACAACTGCTGTGCTGCCTGCAGAAACGCCTGTTCTTTTTCTGTAGGAGCCTTTTCCAGGCGTTCTTCCAGGGTCGGCGCCAGGCGCTCAAGGGTCGCGCGCGCCGCATCGGTGTCCTGGATACGCCATAGCGGCTTGTTAACGCTCATCGCCTCGCCCCAATAGGCGAGTGCAAATTCCGGATCCGCTTCCTGCGCCTGCTGGAAAGCCAGCTGCGCTTCGTCAAACTGGAAGCTGTGCAGTGCTTTTACGCCTTCAATAAAGGGTGCCTGGGCTGCATCGCTGCCAGAATTGGGGAAATCGATGTCGCCCATTTCTTCTGCTGAGGCTACGCCGCCGTGCAAGGCGAAGAGTGCCGCAAGGCCAAGCAGGATACGTTGTAGTCGAGTCATTGTGCTGCTCCCGGATTTTGCTCTGGTGCCCGAAAAATCAGGCCACCGCGAATAACGGTATCAATATTCTCGAGCACGCTGATATCGGCAAGCGGATCTCCGGAAACGGCAACAAGGTCGCCTAGCATCCCCGGGCGTACCGCGCCGAGTTGCTCGCCAGCCTTAAGATAGCTTGCCGCGACTGATGTTGCAGCTTTGATTGCTGCCATCGGTGACATGCCCCAGTTCACCATGTAGGAAAACTGCTTCGCGTTCATGCCGTGCGGGTAAACGCCGGCATCAGAGCCAAACACAATGCGCACTCCTGCTGCATGCGCCTTTCTGAAATTCTGCCGCTGTATCAGCGTGGTTTCATCGTTCTTGCGCAGGAATTCCGCCGGCCAGTTCATACGTCTGCCTTCTGTCGCGATCCAGTCGCCGTTGAAAACATCCATGGACAGGGCGACACCGTGCTGCATTGCCAGTGCAATGCCTTCATCATCAATCAACGAGGCATGCTCGATAGTGGTCACGCCGGCCAGAATTGCATCTTTGATGGATTGTGCACCATGTGCATGCGCTGTGACCGGAATGCCCGCGGCTTTCGCCACTTCCACGACAGCGCTGATTTCTTCCGGTGTCATTTCCGGCGCACCAGGAACGCCTCCGTAGGCCAGTACCGCTCCCGAGGCGATGACCTTGATAACATCGGCGCCGCCGGCGACTGCATCCTCGGCTTTCTGCCGAAACGCATCAGCACCGCGCGCAACGCCCAGCCGCAGGTGTGCCGGAATGTCGCTTTCTTCCAGCCCGGGCAACATCAGGTCTCCGCCACCGCCCGGAATCGTGAGGTAGAAACCGGCAACATGCATGCGCGGACCGATTGTTTCGCCGCGATTGATCTCATCGCGCAAGGTGCGGCTCGCCCAGCCAAAGTAAACGCCAACATTGCGGACGGTGGTGAAGCCGGCGAGCAGTGTTTTCACGGCCAGCGGTCGGCCGCGTTGCAAGGTTTCCTGCTCGCCACGCGTCAGGTAAATAAACAAGTCATGGGTGTCTTCCTGCTGTTCAACTACGTGCGTGTGCATGTCTATGAGTCCGGGCATGCAAGTATGCGAACGCAAATCGAGAACCGGGACGTCGGTGGCAGCGCGCAAGGAGCTGCCTACCGCTGAAATCATGCCATCGCGAATCAACACATCCTGGTTGGCCAGTGCTTCATCGGCGATACCGTCTATCAGCGAGCCGCAACGAACAAGCAGAGTTCCACTGTCCGGTCGGTAGGGGGCTTTGTCGACAACAACGGCTTGGCTCGCATCACAGGCGACGGTGCTTAATGCCAGCGTGACCCAAACGCCGGCAGCGATAATGACTTTCATGTGTTTTCCCCGAAACGTGCGATTCTTGTTGCAGCGATGCTATCACCGCGACCCTGATTTAGCTGGCCTCCAATAGGATGTGAAACAGTGCAGTAGCGACCGGCGCGGCTACGCCGGAATGCGGCCAAACAAGGGCGGGCACGACCAGATCAGGCACGTCGCGCGGTGCAACGCAGGTCGTTGTCAGCTAGTTGCGCTCTGCAAAAATTCGCAGGCTTTCACTCAGCTTGCCGATGATCTCGTCAACGTGCTCGCGCGTGCTGATCAATGGCGGACAGATCATCAGATGGTCGCCACTGAAACCGCCACGAGTTCGCCGCGCGTATAAAATCAGGCCAAGTTCGTAGGCGATTTCTACGAGCTGATTCGCAGCCTGCAGAGCGGCTGGCAGCGGTTCCATGGTCTCGCGATCTTTCACGATCTCAATTGCGAGCAGCAGACCTTTACCGCGCACATCACCAATAATCGGGAACTCTGCTTGCAACTCTGTGAGGCGCGCCTTTAGCAGCTCGCCAATGACAACGGCGTTCTGCATCAGATCCTGCTCGATAATTTCATTAATGACGGCCAGCCCCGCGGCACAGGCCAGTGGATTCGCAGCCGAGGTGAAGCCGTGCTGAAAACCGCCGTGGTCGAGTACGCAGTCCGCGATCTCGCTACTGGTGAGCATTGCTCCCAGAGGCATGTAGCCGGCACCAAAGCCTTTGGCCATTGCCACGATATCGGGGACCACATTCCAGTGGTCACAGCCCAGGAACGTTCCCGTACGCCCCGCGCCGGTCATGACTTCATCGGCTATCAGCAAAACGCCGTATTGATTGCAGATCTCGCGTATGCGCGGCAGGTAACTGTCGGGTGGCACCAGGGCACCTGTCGACGCGCCGCCGATCGGTTCAACAATGAATGCAAGCACGTTTTTCGGCCCGAGCGCTGCAATCTTTTCGGCCAGCATGTTCGCGTAGCGCAAGCCACGTTCCTCATCGCTTAGCTCGTCGCGGTCGAGGTAGCAGGTCGGCGCTGGAATCTTGGGCATTGCCTGCAACATGGCATTGAACGGTTCGTTCAATGGATCGTAGCCGGTCAGGGCAAGCGCGCCGAGCGTTGCGCCGTGGTAAGACGGGTAGCGGGAAATAACCTGGCAGCGCTCGGATTCGCCGCGGGCAAGCGCGTATTGTCGGGCCATCTTGACGCAGGACTCCACCGCCTCGGAACCACCGGAAACGAAAAACACCTGATCGAGTGGGGCCGGGCTAAGTTCTGCAACCCGGGTTGCCAGGTTCTCCGCCGCATCGTTTTCAAAATGCAGCCGGTAACCAAACGTCGCCTTGTCCATTTGCTCACGCATGGCTTGCAACACGCGCGGGTTACTGTGGCCGATATTGGATACCATCGCGCCACTGCAGCCATCGAGATAGCGTTTACCGTCTGTATCCCAAAGATACACGCCTTCAGCCTTGGCCAGGCGTGGCCGCTCAAGACGAGTCTGGTAAAAAACGTGGGAACGTTGTTTGCCCCGAAATGTATTTTGTCGAGCGACCATAGAGTGGCGAATCCTTCTTAGACCAGACCGTATGTACGTTCTTCGATTGGTGTTGTGGCGATCTTGTCGAGCAATAAATCCGTGAAACGTTGTTCCGCGCGATTCAGGCGCGCTTTCGGATTGCGCACAGCATAGATAGAGAGTCGCGGCGGTTTGTCGTACGGCGGTAAGCGCCACAACAAGCCATCGCGCAAGTCACGCTCGACCACGTGGATCGGCAATGGACCGATGCCGATATTGGCGACAATCATTCGCCGCACTTCTTCCAGGTGACTGCTGACGCCACTGATGTGCGTATGCAATTCCGCCTGTTCGCGTAGCAATGCGATCGGTCGGAGCACGCCGTCCAACTGGTCCGCACAAAAAGAAACACTGGATTCACCTTTCAGGTCCGCCATCGTGACGTCTTTGCGTCCGAACAGCGGATGTCCAGGCCCGCAGAAGAAGCCGAAATGTTCGTAGTGCATCAGTGTGTAATCGAGATTTTCGTGCATCTCATTGGCAAGGCAAATGGCCATCGTGCAGCGCTTCTCGAGTACGGCCTCTACCGCGTTCGCGCTAGCGCTAATAGAGATAGAAAGTGTGGCATTTGGATGCAGTGCGTGGAATTCACTGAAGGATTCATCAATCAGCGGGCAAATGACATGACTGGCCATGTGAATGCTTGCTTTGCCCTGAACGTCGTCGGGAATATCACGCAGGGCAATCGACAATCGATTCACCGAGCCGAAAATGTCCACGCTTTCCTGGTACAGGGCATCTCCCTGGCGGGTAACCCGAAACGCTCTCGGACCGCGCTCCACCAGCCGCTGGCCCAGGCTTTCTTCCAGGCGCCGCAGTGCGTTGCTTACTGTCGGTTGCTTGAGCTTTAGCTTGTTTGCCGCCGCTGTAATGCCGCCTTCCTGCACTATCACCATGAAAGTACGCAACAAATTCCAGTCAAGCTGCCAGACGACCTGTTCCGGATCGCTGCTCGAAGTGTGATTTTCAGGATAGGGCTGCATCATATCTATTATTCCGCTTTTCTATGAAACGATTCATTAATATGGCCTTGCGGAATAGTACAACAGCACTGATGATCGGCGCTACGGTCGCATGCCGCAAGGCCGGCGACCGGTTTAGTACAGGGGGGACGGCAGCGTCCAGGCGCCGGCTGGCCTGGCGACTTTCCTGGCATGCCGTCACAGGAGCCGGGCAGGGCAGGGTCGTGTCACGGGGCGGTTGTTGGAGACAGTTCGGTGGCACGGCCTCTTGACGTTCCAGCATTTTCTGCAAGACCAGGCGGGCAAGACTCCTGCTAAAGTAAGCAGGCACTGACAGCCGTCTGTGCCATTTTTCTGGGGCGGGCACTTGAGCAACAAGGTCATAATTACCTGTGCGGTAACGGGATCCATTCATACACCAACGATGAGCCCGCATCTGCCGGTCACACCGGCGGAAATTTCGCGCGCATCGATTGATGCCGCAGCCGCGGGCGCAGCCATCATTCACCTGCACGCTCGCGTACCGGAGACCGGCTATCCAAGCGCCGATCCCGATCATTTCATGCAGTTTCTGCCCGACATCAAGAACAACTGCGATGCCGTCCTGAATATTTCCACTGGCGGCAGTTCGCTGATGAGTCTCGACGAACGCCTGGCGCCCGCGCGCGCAGCAAGCCCGGAGATGTGTTCGCTCAACATGGGCTCGATGAACTTTGGCATATTCCCGTTGAAAGACCAGTACACGAACTGGAAATACGACTGGGAGCCGGAGTTACTGGACGCAACGCGCCGGCGAATTTTCCAGAACACATTCGAAAATATTGAGATGATTTTTGACGACCTGGGTGGTCAGCATGGTGCGCGTTTCGAGTTCGAGTGCTACGACATTGGTCACATCGAAACGCTGGCCTGGTATTTGAAACAGGGTCGTGTGAAGCCACCGTTGTATGTGCAGTTTGTACTGGGCGTGCTGGGTGGCATTGGTGGTGCACCGGAACACCTGGCACATATGAAAGCGACGGCTGACAGGCTGCTTGGTGACAATTACCTGTTTTCCGTGCTGGGCGCGGGCGGCAAACAGATGAAGCTTGCGACCATGGGCGCAATCCTTGGTGGTAATGTTCGCGTCGGCCTGGAAGACAGTCTGACCATTACGAAGAACGAACTCGCACCGAGCAATGCATCGCAGGTACAAAAAATCCGCCGTATTCTTGAAGAGCTGGGCTACGAAATTGCCAGTGCGGCGGATGCCCGGCGCATGTTGCAACTCAAAGGCGCCGACGCCGTTAATTTCTGAAACCTTGCTGGAGTAAAGCCCGTGAATCGCCTGTCGCGATGCCTGCCATTGTTCACGTTACTGCTGCCCATTCTTGCAACCGCGAGTGCAGAGCGGACGCCGGTTCTTGCGCAAATTGAAGTCCCGCACGACTACTATTTTCGTGAGATGTATTTGCCACAATTAACCAGCGGGCCGAGCGCGCTTGCGTGGATGCCAACGGGCGATTCGCTCGTCTATTCCATGCAAGGCAGTTTGTGGATACAGCAACTCGATTCGACGCGTGCACGACAACTCACAGATGGGCCGGGCTACGACTACCAACCGGATGTGTCTCCCGACGGCAGTGCTGTAGTGTTTGCTCGCTATTCAGGTGATGCAGTCGAGTTGCATGTGCTGGACCTCGCAAGCGGTAGTGTTCGTGCACTGACTCAAGGTGGGGACGTAAACCTGGAGCCGCGCTGGGCGCCGGATGGAAAGCGCCTGGCCTTTGTATCCACCAAGACTACCGGCCGGTTTCACGTTCATATAGGCGCACTGACCGCGCAAGGCATGGAAAGTGCCCCGCTGCTGCCTGAACGCACGAGCCGCACGCCGCGCTACTACTACGGCGCAGTGGATCATGAGTTGAGCCCGAGTTGGTCACCGGATGGCAAGCAGCTGCTGTATGTCAGCAATCCTGAAACCATTTACGGGTCTGGTGCAATCTGGCGTCGCGCTACTGATGGTGGCGAGGCCGTGCCGGTACGGGTTGAGGAAACAACGTGGCGCGCGCGACCTGACTGGTCGCCGGACGGCAAACGCGTTATCTATTCCTCGTATCTTGGTCGCCAATGGCATCAGCTGTGGCTGACGACAGCGGCAGGTGGCGGCGATCCGGTGCCATTGAGCTACGGCGACTACGATGTGACGGCGGCGCGCTGGTCTCCGGATGGCAGCAAGATCGCGTACATCGCCAATGAGCACGGTGATCTTGAGATTCGCGTGCAGGAAATGTTGGGCGGCAAAGTTTCCCGTCTTGCCAGCGATGACCGGCAGTATATGCAGGCGCGCGGCGAGCTACGCCTGAGAGTTGAAGATGCGAACGGTCGTTTGCTTGCCGCGCGGGTCATGCTGACGGCTGCAGACGGTCGTCGCTATGCGCCGGCCGACGCGTGGCTGCATGCGGACGATGGTTTCAGGCGTTCCAGTGCGCAGTTCGAACCGCAGTATTTTCACACCAGTGGCGAGGCGATCGTGTCCTTGCCAGCCGGTACGGCGAATATCGTTATCTGGCGAGGCATGGAGCACCACATTGCGCGGCGCAGTGTCGATGTAAAAGCCAATAGTTCAGGCGAGCTCGTAATCAGATTGCAGCCAATAGATGTGCCCGGGTATTGGCAGTCGGTCAGTGCGGATGTACACGTACACATGAATTACGGTGGCCAGTATCGTACGACGCCGCCGCGACTGGTCGCGCAGGCAGCCGCTGAAGATCTTGATGTCGTGTTCAATCTTGTGGTCAACAAAGAGCAGCGAATTCCGGATATTCGTGCATTTACCACTGCGCCGGATAGCGCGTCGACCGCGCAAACCCTGCTGCTGCATGGCCAGGAATTTCATACCAGCTTCTGGGGGCACCTTGGCTTGCTCGGCCTTGACGAACATTTCCTGCTGCCGGATTACTCGACTTATGCGAACACTGGCTTAGCCAGCCCGTTTCCGGACAACGCAACAGTCGGCCGTTTAGCGCATCTGCAGAACGCACTGGTTGGCTACGTACACCCGTACCTCAGTGTTCCCGATCCGGCGACGCAGTCCCTTACCAATGCCTTGCCTGTCGATGCGGCACTGGGGACAGCCGATTTTTATGAGGTTGTTGGATTTGCCGATCATCGTTCATCGGCCGAAGTATGGTACCGACTGTTGAATTGTGGACTTCGCCTTGCAGCAGCTGGCGGCACCGACGCGATGGCCAACTTTGCGTCGTTGCGTGGCCCGGTGGGCATCAATCGTACCTACGCACAGGTGACGGGCGAACCCGTCACGCCAGTCGAGCGACGTGCGGCGTGGCTGGATGCGTTGCGCAGAGGTAAAACGCTTGCGACAAACGGGCCACTGCTTGATTTGCAGGTTGAGGGTCGCGGCCCTGGCGCCGACCTCAGCTTGCCGACCGGTGGAGGCGTGCTTCACTACAGTGGCTTTCTGCGTTCGATCGTGCCGGTCGATCATCTGGAATTGGTCAGGAATGGCGAGGTGGTCGCAACGTTCCAGACTGATGCAAGCGGGATGAGTGCCGATATTGATGGCAGTATCAAGATGGATGGTGACGGCTGGTTGTTATTGCGGGCCTGGAACGATGAACCGTCAGTCGATGTATTTGATTTGTATCCGTATGCCACTACGAATCCGGTATTCGTCGATGTAGAAAGCGATAGCCTCGCTTGTGCTGCAAATGCCGACTACTTTATTGCCTGGCTGGACAACGTGCGGGCAAACGCAGCAGCGCACCCGGATTACAATAGTGACAATGAGCGTGACACCGTGCTGGCGAACATTGATGCAGCACGTGCAGTGTTCGCAGAGCGTCGCTAGTTACTGCCTGTTACTCATCGTCTATCGGTTCGGACGTGATCTGCACAATCGTGCCGCGCGTAAATGCGCGCAACGCGTTTTGCAAATCGTGCTGACTGATACGAGATAGCCGCCGCAGCAATGCATCGGGCGTCTCGAGCTGGCCATGCCAAAGCCATTCGCGACCTAGTTTTTCCGCTAACTCAGCATTGCTTTGCGCCGCACTGCGCGCACGCCCGAGCCGATGTGCCAGGGCTTCATCAAGTTCTACAGCGGAGGGTGGCTCGCTGAGTAAACGTTGCAGTTCCTGCTGCAATAAATCGCGCATCGCATTCAGTTTGTTCGGGTCAACGCCGATGGACAAGGTTATCCAGGCTGACGCACCGTCGGAGCGATATTCGCTGTCGATGTAGTACACCAGGCCACGCCGGGAAATTGCCTCTTTACCCAGGCGACCTTCGTAGTCGTGGCTGAGTATGTACAGCAGCGCTCGCCAGACGTCGGCGGCCTGATCACCGGGCGGTGGGGCGTTCACGATATAGCCGAGGCGTGTCTGCGCCAGCGGCAGGGGAATATTTTCCGTCAACAATGTGGCCTGCGATTCGGACGCGGTAGCAGCCGTATTGGTTTTCCACTGGCCGGCAGGTGCGGGGGCATCACTCTTTTCCGTAAGGGTACGGTTGCGATCGTCGCCGTCGCCTGAATTGACTGCCTTGGCAGTTGTTGTACCCGTGTCGGCCAGTACTGTCCGCGCATGGCCAGGTATTTTTTCATCGGCCGCCTGGGATCGCGACGCGATCGCACTGCTGAAGTGCTTGTTCAGCAAGCGCAGCAGTTCACGTCGATCGAATTTTCCGGCAACAACAATCAACTGCGGTTCGCGATCGACCGCAACAGTGTCTGCCTTTGACATTTGCCGGGCAAATACCTGTTGCATTCGCAGGTAGGGGTCATCAGCCGCGGCGGCCGACGCGGCGCTTGCTTGCAGGTCTTCTACAGTGGCGGCGGCGCGGATAACAAGTTGCTCCAGTTCGGTCGCTGGCCGCGTCTTGCTGAAGGCACTACTGTTCTGGACAGGGTAATCCGTGAAAAATGCTGCGTCAGCGCCCTGCCAGCGTCCGGGTATCACTACTTCAAGATGGACGGTCGCGGACAGCTCGCTGTATTGCAGAATAACGGGAGCGCCATTCTTTAGATGCAGTACTTCTGCGGTGGGTACAGGCCTGGATTTGGCTGGCCTGCCAGGTGACAGCTGCCCGGCTTTCGCCGCCTGCGGCCGCGCTGCCAGCTGCATAGGCAGCGCAACCTCGGACGAACGTTCCATCTGCTCGGGCGGACTGGCACTGCTCCATGCAATCGTGCGCTGGCTTGCTGCCAAATAGCGTTGGGCGACTCGCTGTACGTCGGCAGGGCGCAGTGCCTTGATCTGGCGCGACAGGTCCAACAACGCGTCGAGCGCATCGATTCCGGCAAAGTAGGCAAGTTGGTGCGCCGCGTCTTCAGTCGTCTGTACATCGAGCAGCAATCGATCCAGCAGGCGCGCTCGTGCGCGCTCGAACTCCGGCTTGCTTGCGGGTGCACTGCGTAGCGTTTCAGTCGCCTGCGCCACCGCTACTTCCACCGCCAGGCGGTTCCCGGCCTCGGGAATGCTGCCCTTGATCGCAAATACATAGGGTTGTGCGGTTGGGATAAACCAGCTGCGAATGTCAGCGCTGATGCCGCCAAGCAACGAATCGGGGCGGGCAGCCGTACCCCAGTCGTTGTGCAGGAAATTTGTGCCGGAACTCGCGCTCAGCAACTCTTGCAGCAACAGGAATGCCGGGTAATCTGCGCTGGCGGCCGCCGGCGCATGCCAGACGAACTGAAAGTATTGCGCAGTAACGGGACTTTCCAGGGAAACGCGACGCTCACCCGTCTGCGCGGGTTCGATCGTTCTTGGCAGCGGGCTTGCATCGCGTCCTGGCAGATCGGCAAAGCGTTCACGAACCTGGTGCAGAACAACGTCGGTCTGAACATCGCCGACTATGGCCAGGATCGCATTGCCGGGTTGGTAATGGCGTGCGTAGAACCCTGCGACATCGTCGCTGCCGATCGCCTTGACGTCACTTTCCCAGCCTATCGTGTTGTTGCGGTACGGATGTGCCAACAGCGACGCATAAATACTCGCATCGTGCAGTACAGCAGACATGTCGTTCTCATAACCGTGCATTTCGGCCAGCACGGCACCGCGTTCGGCGGGGATATCGCTGGTGGCGATATCAAGACGAGTCATGCGATCGGCTTCAATGTCGAGCAACAAGTGCAGATGCTCGGCAGGGACAGTAGCGAAGTAGGTTGTCTGATCAATCCAGGTGTAGCCGTGCCACTCACCACCCACGGCGTAAACCTCCCTGACCAGGCCGGTGTCAGGAAAATTCTTACTGCCACGAAATGCCATGTGTTCGACGAAATGTGCGAGGCCGGTCAGCCCCGGCACTTCGTCGCGCGCACCCGCCCGATACAACATCTGCACACTGACCAGCGGAAAGCTGTGCTCTTCGAGAATCAGCACGGTCAGGCCATTGTCGAGGGTATGTTGACTCGCATCGGCAAGATCGAGTTCCGCCAATGCATTGCTGCAATATGACAGGACCAGCAGGCCGCAACACAGTGAATGCCGCCAGCGCATCATTCAGCTCACGGCCGGCGGAGCACTATCATCAGCAACCAGTTCCACAAAGTTATTGGGGAAGAAGCCGTTGAAGTGTGTTCGGTTACTGAGGCTGTAGGCACCCATCGTGCCGAACTCTATCCAGTCTCCGGTAGCGATGTCGCCGGGCAGGGGTATCGGTACTGGCAGTCGGTCCATGGAATCGCAGGTTGGACCAAACACTTCATAGTCGATGTCATCGCCAGTTACGGGCGACGTGCCGCGAAACACGCGTGCAGGATAGCGCAACTCGCCTTTTGATAACACGGGTTCGATCATGCTGCCCCAGATACCGTCGTTCAGGAACAGGCGGTTGTTCGTCCGGTGCAGCACCTGGATAAGCAACGACATGCCCCTGGCGATCAGTGCACGGCCGGGTTCAGCGTGCAATTCCAGGTCGCGCAACAATGGCAGGCGCTGTTGGGTAGTGGCAATGGCATCGAAGAAGGCCTGCAAGGGCTCACTCTTCATGCCTGGATATTCACTCGGGAAGCCGCCACCAATATCGAGCTGACGTATTGGCACCTTCGCCTCTTCGAGTACGAACTGCGATTGCTCCAGCGCCGTTACAAATGCATCTGGACGGCGCACAAGCGAGCCAGTATTGAATGCGAGCGCCGGCTCCATGCCGATTTCCGCGACCTCGCGTAGCAATGCGACAGTGTCTGCGGGGTTTGCGCCAAACTTCTCGGACAAGTTGTAGGTTGCGTCGGGGTTGTCAGTCGCCATGCGTACGAAGATCGTGACATCATTGGTGGGCAACTCGCTCGCTACCCGCCGCAGTTCATCGACATGATCCACCACGTAATTTCTGACACCGTGCGCGGTATAAGCGGCGCGTACCGCGCCACGCAAGCGAACCGGTGCCATGAAGTAACACGTAGCCGCTGGATCAATGCTGTGCACGAGTTCCATTTCTTCTACGGATGCCGCATCTACATCGGTAATACCCGCCGCAAGCACGTGCTGCACTATGCGCGGTTCCGGGTTGGCTTTTACTGCATACATGACGCGGCCCGGAAAGCCCTCGATGAACTGCTGAACATCGCTGCGCAGCAGGTGCGGATAAATGCAGTAAACAGGCTCCCGCGGCTGCAGTTCGGCAATCGCGTCGCTGATCGATGGAAACCGTATCGTGGGTTGTAGCATTCGTTCTCCGCTGTTCTGGTCGTGCCAGTAGCTCCGAGCATAGAGGATGCGCTGCGATTGTCGATAGATAGCGCAGAACAATAGGCACCACTGATTCGCGAATGGTCCGGTACAGCAGGTATGGCGTGACCGCCAGCTGTTCGCGGCATACACTGCAGCGACTGCAAAACGTACCGGAGTTTCATAATGCGCAACGCTGTTTACCTGATAATGCTCTTGCTGTGTCTGTCGCTCATGCATTCTGCGCACGCGGACGAGGTACTGGCGCAACAGATATTCAAAGAATTGATAGACAGCAACACGGCGCCGAGTGGCGGCAACGACATGAGTGGTGCGATTGCGGCTGTCAGCCGGCACTTGAAGGCGGCGGGATTCAGTGATGATGATCTGGTTGTTGTTGCGCCAAACGGTGGCGCCGCAAACCTCGTGATTCGATATCGCAGCCCGCGGCCGCAACACAAGCCGATACTCCTGATGGCGCATCTCGATGTGGTTGAGGCACTGCGCGAGGACTGGTCGGTCGATCCGTTTTCGATGATAGAGAAGGACGGCTATTTTTACGGTCGTGGCGCGGTCGACAACAAGGCCGGGGCCGCGATTATCGTCGCCACCCTTGTGCGCATGAAACGCGAAGGCTACCAGCCGGATCGCGATCTTATTGCGATGTTGACAGGTGATGAAGAAACCAGTGGCGCGGGTGCGGCGTGGCTGGCCACGGAAGGCCGCGACCTGATTGATGCGGAATATGCGCTGAACACCGACGCGGGCTTCGTGAACCTGAGCGGCGAAAAGCGTACGGCATTCATCGTCCAAACCAGCGAGAAGGTCTACGTCAGTTTTCGTTTGCAGGCGCTGGATCCCGGCGGTCACAGCTCGTTGCCGCGCAGGGATAATCCGATCTACCGCATGGCGCGGGCGCTCGCCGCCCAACAACAACACCAGTTTCCTGTCGATCTGAATGACACGACGAGCGCCTTTTTTGCGGCCCGTGCGAAGGAAGCAGACGGTGATGAACAATTGCTGCTGGAAGCGCTTGCAAATTCGGATCTCGACGACCCCGCAATCTCGGGGCTATCGCAGAACAGCTATTACAACGCGCAAGCGCGTACTACCTGCGTCGCTACGGGAATTGAGGGCGGGCATGCGGAGAATGCGCTGCCGCAGACGGCTACTGCCGTAATTAACTGTCGGGTATTGCCACAGATGAGCGTTGAGCTCGTTAAGGCCACCTTGACCGATATCGTGGCGCCGTTCGATATATCGCTGGAGCAGATCGACATTGCCAGGGCGTCACCACCGTCGCCGCTTACCGATGCCATCATGCGCCCGGTTCGGAGCGTCGCCAGCGAGATGTGGCCGGGCATTACCGTGGAGCCCGAAATGAGCACCGGTGCTACCGACGGGCTGTTCGTGCGCAGTGTCGGGATTCCGGTTTACGGCGTATCGGCAATCGCTGAAGAGCCAGACGATATTCGTGCGCATGGCCAGGATGAGCGCATCGCAGTCGAGTCATTCAACGATGCGCTGCAATACTGGTACCGACTTCTGCACCTGCTTAGCGGCGGTTGATTCTGGTCAAACGCATAGCGGCCAGACCGAATTTCAGGTGAGATTGCCCAGATAGTCGGCTCGTCGACCGACCCTGTTTCCGCGAGGCTGTAACGCAATACGAACCGCGTTACAGCGACAGGGAGTGTTGGCATGGGCGAGTCAGCAAATCGGCTGCGGGCGCCGGGTGGGTCCGGTGCCGAGCGCTAATCCCTTGTACCGGCAGCAGGTCATTGCAGCGCGTTTCGACACGCGTTACGGGCCTGGTATCGACACTCCGCCGCTAAACCAGCCGCGACTGGTGGCGCTGACCGGCGGCATCGTTGCAGCGATTATCGCGTTGTTGTACTTCGGGCACTATACCGGTCGGCAAACGGTTCGCGGCGTTGTCACAACGACAGCGGGCAATGTGCAGGTATTTGCGCGCGGCAACGGAATTGTCAGCGATGTCCTGGTGCAAGACGGTGCACCGGTTGCACGCGGAACTCCATTGCTACGGGTGACTACGGGGCGTCTGCCGCCGGGTCGCAATACGGATACCGATTTACTTGAATCGTTGCTGCTTGAACAAGCGGCTATCGCCAGTCAAACCGACGCGACCGATGCATTGCAGCAATCACGATCCACTGCGCTCAACGCGCAACTCATCGCCGCAAAACGCAACACACGCTTGCTCGAGGCCCAGTTATCTATCACAGACAATCGCCTCGCAGTTCAGCAAGACGAAGTCCGTGCCCTTGGCGAAGTTGCAGCACAAGGTCATGTGGCCGCTGTGGAAGTGCAGCAGCGGCAACTGCGACTGCTGGATGCGCAGCAGGCGCGTGTTGGTCTCGAGCGCGAGCTGACTGCGGAGCGCGCGCGTATGCTTTTGTTACAGGCCGAGCACGCGGACCTGCCGCTGCAGCTGCAGCAGGAACGCGCGGCGCTTGCGATTGCAACCGAACAGATTTCACAACGCGTTGCCGTTGCGCGTGCTGATCAGGCGCAGCTTGTGCGAGCACCGATAGCGGGCACCGTCAGTGCGCTTGCTGTCAGGCTTGGCGATGCGGTCAGCAACACACGGGCCTTGCTCACGCTGTTGCCGGCGAGCGCCACGTATTACGTGGAGCTGGTGGTGCCGGATCGTTCAATCGGCTTCATCAAGGCGGGCGACGCCGTACGCCTGCGCGTTGATGCCTATCCATTTCAGAAGTTCGGTGCTATTGCCGGCCAGGTAACGGAGGTGTCCGCGTCGCCGATTAGCTTTGCGCAGCAGCAGCGCAACACGCGCGAAGCAGGCTACCTGGTCAAAGTGCGGCTTGATTCCCAGGTGTTGCGGCAGGGCGTGGAAACACTGGCACTGCAAGCCGGCATGTCAGTGTCGGCCGACGTCCTGCGCGAAAGGCGGCGTCTCGGCGAATGGCTGTTGCAGCCCCTGATCAGCGTGGCACGGTCACCCTAGATGGCTGGCATCTCGCTCGACCTTGGCTTCTTCGCTACGCGCCGAGTGCCATTGATTCTGCAAAGCGAGGCAGCGGAATGCGGTCTCGCTTGTCTCGCGATGATCGCCGGGTATCACGGTTATCGAGCGGATCTGCCGGGCTTACGCAGGCGCTTCGACCTGTCGATGCAGGGTGCAAGCTTGTCGCAGCTGATGAAAATAGCGTCGGCATTGCAGATGAATTCACGCGCAGTTCGTCTTGAGCCGGTCGAGCTCAACAAACTGGCACTGCCGTGTATGCTGCACTGGAACCTGGATCATTTTGTCGTGTTGGAAAAGGTCACAACGAAAGGCATCCGGGTGGCGGATCCGGCCAGCGGACTGCGGCATGTCAGTCGCAAGGAGCTCGATCGCGCGTTCTCTGGCGTTGCAATTGAATTCAGTCCGGAGGCGACTTTCCGTCGCGCAGAAACCCGCACCCGCTTGCGCTTCAGGCACTTGGCCAAGGACATGCCCGGGCTTAAACGCTCTCTGCTGATTGTTTTCGGGCTGTCGGTCGCGTTGCAGTTTTTTGCGTTGCTGCTGCCGTTCTACAGCCAGATCGTAATCGACAGCGTCGTCGTCAGCGGTGATCGCGAGTTGCTGACCTTGCTGGCAATGTCATTCGCGTTGCTGGTCAGCACGCAAAGCGCGGTATCGATGCTCAGAGCCTGGGTTGTGGTGACGCTTGGCACGCGATTTAACCTGCAACTCGGTCGGCGCGTGTTTCACCATTTGTTGCGCTTGCCTCTGGCATTTTTTGAAAAGCGCCACCTTGGCGATATCCAGTCACGATTCAATTCAGCTACGTCGCTGCAACAGTTGCTGACACGGCAGTTCGTAGAGGCTGCTGTCGACGGATTAATGACAGTCACTACGCTGGTCGTCATGTTCATGTATCAACCGAAGCTGTGCGCGCTAGTCGTCGCCTCGGTAATAGTTTATCTGGGTTTTCGCCTGCTGCTGTTCCGCGCGCAGCACGGCGCGGCTCAGGAGGTACAGGTCTCGGCAGCAATGCGCGACAACTACCTGCTCGAGTCGGTTCGGGGTTTGTTAGCGTTGAAGTGCTTCAGTCGCGAGCCGCAACGCGATCAGGGTTTCCAGAACCGCCTCGCTGAAGCGTGGAACGCAATGCTCAAGAGTAGTCGCCTCGGCGTATGGCAGTTGGGCACCAGCCAATTGATATTCGGACTGCAGTTCATTGCCGTCGTCTGGTTGGGTGCTATCGCTATCATCGACGGTAGTTTTACCGTTGGCATGCTGGTTGCATTTCTCGCGTACCGCGGGCTTTTTACCGAACGTGCCGGGGCGCTTATTGATCATGCCCTGGAATTCCGACTCGCCGGCGTGCAGCTCGATCGACTTGCCGACATTGTCCATTCTGAACTGGAACCAGCATTTTCGACGCAGCAGTTTGCACCCGCGCATGGCCGCAACCGGCTGCGACTGCAGTGCAAGAATCTGTCATTTCGATTCTCCGCCAACGAGCCCGATATTCTTCGCGGGCTGTCACTCGACATACGTTCGGGTGAACACGTGGTGCTAACGGGGCCGTCGGGGTGCGGAAAAACGACGTTGATAAAATTGTTGATGGGCTTACTCGAGCCCACTTCGGGGCAAGTGTTGATCTCCGGGCGCGGCTTGCAGCGTTTTGGCGTGCTGCGCTACCGGCGAGAGATCGCAGCGGTTATGCAGGACGATTGTCTGTTCAGCGGTACCTTGCTCGACAATATATGTTTCTTCGATCCGGAGCCCGACCTCCGCCGGGTTCAGGCCTGCGCGCGCTTTGCCGATGTCGCTGGGGTGATTGAATCCATGCCGATGCAATATCTGACACCGGTTGGCGACATGGGTACCAGTCTTTCTGGCGGCCAGCGGCAACGCGTGCTGCTGGCTCGTGCACTGTATAGCCAACCGCGTATTCTGTTTCTCGACGAATTCACCAGCCATCTTGACCCGCAGTGCGAGCTACGGATCAATCAACGCCTGGCGCGTTTGCCGTTGACTCGCGTGGTGATTGCGCACCGCGCCGAGAGTATTCGCTGCGCGGATCGGGAAATCCGCATGGGTCGTCCAAAATAGCGCTGTAAGCGATTGATAAATATTAATAATTATTTCACTCCGGGTCTTGCCTGGCGACTCATAGAGGCTTATGATCGCGCCGATCTGGCCGCGCTCCGCGGCCGCTTTCCTGATTATTCGCACCATGACTCCTGCTACCCGTACCGACCGTTACCTTCGCTTGTATCGTGCATTGCTGATTCCGCTGATGATTCTCGGCTTCCTGCTCAGCTTCCTGTTTGCCGGTTGCGCCGCGCTCGATAAGGCTGCCGTGGCACGTACCGACCGGTTGCCTGAGGCGCCGTTCTACAAGACCTACCGAAAGGGTACGGGCGAGCCCGAGCCGGCTATTGTCATGCCGCTTAAGGCAGAGCCGAAGGCGGCCGCGCGACTTGAAAAACTGCGGTCCGCTATTGATGAATACCTGGGTACGCAGAGTTGCTGCCTCTCCGCACACAATGAGTTACCCAATGCGGGTGCGCCGTGGCTGTACGTCGGCAGTTCCGAGGGTGAAAACGTGCCAATGGAAGCGGCCAGTTTTCGTGAAGATTTCGAAAAGTACCCACCTATGGTCGTGCATCTCGTCAAACCAAAGCCGAACTGGACACACGAGATGCAGAAGCTGGCGCACAGTGAGAATGCAAAGCGCGTCGTTGTTACTCAATTGGATTTTGTCCAATACCCGAAAGCGGACAAGGGCTTTTTTGGCAAGAAGGTCGTACTGGGTTCACAGCATGAAGACAAGGTGCGCTTCCTGAGCGCGCTCGATAAACCTATTGAAGTCCTGCAACTCAGTGGTGTCGTTTTCGATGAAAACGGTGCAGAACTTTGCGCGGGCGCCGAGGGCATCGTCGGTAGTGATGCGCCATTCTGGGTGCAGGCGCTGGAGGCGGGCAAGGACATCGACGACGATACGCTTGATCAGGTTCTGCGTTTCGAGCGACGTCAGGATATTCCGGGAGCGCCGCTGAACTGGCAGGCTGCTGCGGATCAACTGATGTGGAACCTGTTACGCCGTTGCAGTTAGTTTGATTCCCGCGCAATGACTGCGCTTGTTGCCGCTGCGCGGTGCATAATGCGGGTATGGACGTTACTCCTTCAGTCGATGCGGGTCTTGACTGGTTCGACGTGCAACAGCAACGGTTTCTTGACCAGCATCACTTACCAGCGGAATACGCGCGGGACATAGAGTCTTGCTTCTTGCCGCTGGCAGAGCACATCAGGCAACGAACGCACGCTTCCGGTCCATTGCTGGTCGGGATCAATGGCGCACAAGGATCCGGTAAATCGGCGTTGGCACAGTTTCTACTTCAGATCCTGACAAACAACGGATTGCGAACCGCCAGCCTGTCGCTTGATGACTTTTACTTGCCGCGAACGGATCGTGAGACTCTGGCGCGAACCGTCCATCCGTTGCTTGCCGTGCGTGGCGTCCCGGGAACTCACGATGTAGCACTGCTTGCGTGTTGCCTGAAGACTCTGCGTGCTTTGCCTGCCGGTAAAAATGCCCAATGGCCGTGTTTCGACAAAGCCAGCGACGATCGCGCTGGGGACGTTCACTCGGTTGACGGGCCATTAGCCGTAATTCTGCTTGAGGGCTGGTGTGTTGGCACACCGCCGGAACCGGCGGCTGCGCTTACAACATCTTGCAATGATCTGGAACGTTACGATGATGCCAACGGGCGTTGGCGACGCTACGTTAATGAACGCCTCGGCACAGACTACCAGTCGCTTTTTCGTGAGCTTGATCTGCTGTGTTTCTTGCAGGCGCCAAGTCTGCAGGCTGTGCGCCGATGGCGTATCGAGCAGGAAACGAAATTGCGTGCGGCGAATGTCGGCTCTGCACTGATGTCAGATGCCGATGTGCTGCAGTTTATCCAGCATTTCGAACGCCTGACACGGGCGGCGTTGCGAATCCTTCCCGGTTCGGCGGATATCGTCCTGAAGCTCGATGAATGGCATCGCTGTACGAGCTGCAACTTCCTGGAAGAGTCAGTCGAAGCCTAGCGGCTCTACTGACTCATCATTTCCTCTATCGATACTTCGCGGAAACCGGCGGGTATCGACATGCGCGAGACGTTGACCGCCTTGTTCTCGATGCTAACAAGTTCAGAACCCTGTCCGGACTGTATATCCAGTGTTCGGATCGGTATGCCGCCCATCTGGTCGAAATCGGCGCCAGGTCCGCTGCCCGAATCCATTGCGGCAAGCTTGGCGATTCCCCGCATTGCCTCGTTAAAAGTCTGGAAGTCACGGGAGGACATGCCGAGTTCATCCGCGGTAGCGATGCAGACCGCCTCTTCTGGCTCGCCGCCGTCGTAGGCAATTTCAGCTTCGACACAGTCATAGCCTGCGGTTTCCGCATGGCCGCCGGTCCGGCGTACCGAGATGTCAGGCGGGCCCTGTTCCATTGACGGCATGACCTCCTGCATTTGCTGTTCGGCGACAGCCCTCTGCTCCGGGGGCAGTTCTGCCAGCATCTGCTCCATCTGCATTTTCATTTGTGAGGCAACGTCGTCTGCAAATCCAGGCTCAATGCGCATCCAGGTTTTCTCGGCATAGCTAACGATAATCAGCTCTTCATTGTCACCATTCCACAAGGCAGCAGTATGTTCGTCGCCTAGTAAAACCTGCTTCTTGCTGACTAGCGCCATTGAGCCATCGCTGAAACGCATTTCTACATCGGCCAAAACCAGCGCCGGCATGGCAAATAAGAACAGCCCAAATCGTAGTCGCATTACTCGCTCCGAAAAATACCGAATTCAAAAATATCAAAGGTCCAGCAGGCATGCACGCGCAGACCGGACATTCGCGTCGTCAGGATCCCTGTGTCTGCTCGTCACGACCTTGCGCGATGCGTGCATGGACTTCACGAAACAACTCATCACGCAGGCCCAATAACTGAAAGGCTTCAACAATTGTGAAAAAAGGAGCCGCGAACTGCGCCTGAATGGGGTGTTTCAGCAGCACGGGCTGCGATTTTTCGATTGCATGACCGATAAACTGGGCGATATAGCCACCGAAGAACAGGGCCGCTGCAATTGAGGCGGATAGAGCAAACTCCAGGCCACTGATCGAAGTCGCAGCGATAGTCATCAATGCGGCTACCAACAGGAATACAATCGCGAATAACGCATCGAGCGACAGGTAGAATGCGAAAAAAACAGCTACCAGCACCCAGGCCAGATTGAAGGTTACGCCACCGAGTGTGATCTCAACCCAGCTGAGTGCGACCAAAGCACCTAACATGATTGCCGGAATGCCAATCATGTGTACCGCAATGTTCACGGGGTGCTGATGGGCGGCCGCGTAGCCGGTCAGCATGTCCATGAGTCGGGAACTGTCATTCATTCGCTAACCTCCTTCAAATCGTGCGTTTCGACGGCCTGGCCGGAATTGCTATTCCTCAAGGACCGCGGGTAAAGCTGGTTCGCGCAATGCATGACCAGCTGTGTTGCCGGATTTCAATCACCCTGGTCGCTGGCGATAGAGACGATGCGATTCTCAACTCTCGCGCAAATAGCCCCAGGAATGCAGCTTGTCGTGATCTTCAAACCAGCGGTCGCCAATATCCTTGCGATAATACATATTCGGAATCAGAATATTTTTTACCCGCTGATACGCCTGCGCCTGTGCCTGTTTCACCGAGATGCCCATGCCGGTTACGATCAATACGACGCCCGTATGTCCTGTGATCAGCCATTCACCGTTGACAAGTTTGACGTCTTCAATGTGTATGCCTTCGTAAACTGGCTTGCGGAAAATGACAACGCGATCCTTCGAGTTTGCCTCGAACGTTTTGGGGTCGTGGTAGGGAAATGGCGGCACAACAACACGCAAACCAATCTGGAAACCGCGCTTGGTCTTGAACTGGGTCAGCGTGCCGGTGGCCATGCCATGCAGGAAATCAGCGACAGGCATTGACAGACCGTCGGCCTGAATACTGATTGTCGGGTAGCCGAATCGAGCAGTAAATTCGAGTGGGTAAATGCCTTGTCCGTTAACGATGCAGTTGACGTCGATGTAACCGACATAGCCTTCCTCGGCAAGTCGTTTTTCGAGCTTCGCTAGTGTGGCACGGAAGATCTTGTTCGGACCGCTCCAGTACATGCAGGTACCCATCTCACCTGTGGCGGGCCCGATGTCGCCCGGGAACAGCAACTTGTGTTCAAAGTTGACGTTGATGGGATACATGAATTCCTTGCCATTGAAAAACGCGCCAACGGCTACTTCAACGCCACGCATGCGTTTTTGTAACTGGAATTGCTTGACCGTATCCGAGTACACCGCCTTGTAGGATTGCAGTACATGGATAATGTCTTTGCCGTCGTCTTCCTGGCCAACAAACAGCAAGCGCTTGATGTTTTGCGCCTCGCCACTGGGCTTTATCACGTAGGGTCCGGGATTTTTCTCGACATGGGCAATTGCCGTGTCGAAATCGGTGAAATCCTGGAACGGAATAATTGAAACACCGTGTTTCTTCAGCTCTTCCTGGCCGAATGAGCGGTCATCTTCAAGACGGTCGGTGTACGTTGTGCCACCCACTACGGCATGGCCGGCAGCCCGCAATTTCTCCGCCTGCTCGCCCTGGCCCAGCACGTCATCAAAGACGATGACATCCGCCCAGTCGACGTGCGGCTCCCATTCATCAACTTTGGGTACAAATCCGTCGCCGATACTGCGCTCGCTTTCGTTAGCTATGTGGTAGCGGACTTCGTGGCCTTCACGCGCGACGGCCCAGGCGATATCGCTGATCAGGGCATCGATGGAAACGAACAAGAATTTTCGGGGTTCAGCTGTCATTGGGGACCTCGTATCCGCCGAGTCTATAAAATGGAGCAATCTGGACTAATAATTGGAAAACTGTGTTGCTGCCCAAGGCCGCCAGCACAGGCGGCGGATAGTTTGGCGCTATTGCAGGTTACGTCAACTGGCATTCGGAATTCATCGTCGCCAGACCATTACAAATGTCCAAAACGTGCGCCAGGCCACTATTTCTAAAAAGGTTTTTCCGTATTATCCGGATACCGAAAGCTGCCGTGGACGGTTCGGAGAACAAGCAAATCCGAGATGACGCGCAGTTCGCGTAGCACCTTGATAGCCATGAACGCGGGGATGTAGAGCCGATGCTTGCCAAGTTATACCGAAACCTGCGTGGGCGCGTTGCCAATCGCGAGGACGCGGAGCATCAGCAATCGGCTATCCGTCTGGCGATCGTGGGCGTGGCGCTATTCTATTTCCATTCCGATTATTTCGCAGCCACTTCCGACAATGCGCAATTCGTAAACCTGGCGCGCTGGGCGGCCTCGGCGGCAATGGTAGTCACAATCGGGCTCTGTGTCGCGCTGCTGATCAGTCCGGAAAAATCGGTAGTTCGCCGTGTGCTTGGCATGCTGCACGATGTCGCCGCGATTTCTACTGCAATGTACCTCGGCGAAGGCGCGGCGGCTGGTGTTGCAGCAATCTATCTCTGGGTGACACTCGGTAACGGTTTTCGCTATGGCAACGTTTATCTGTACAGCTGTGCCGTCTTGTCTTTCTCAAGTTTTGCTACGGTCTATTGGTTAAGCGATTACTGGCAAGCGCAGGGCACACTCAGTGCCAATGTTCTCATCCTGCTCGCCCTAATTCCGCCGTACGTAGGCGCGCTGCTTAATTCATTGCAGAAGGCCAAAAACCAGTTAAAGCACCAGGCCAGTATTGACGTGTTGACCGGGCTATTTAATCGAGCTGAAACGGAGATGAGCGTCGAGCGCGTTCTGGATCAGAAGCACGATGGCCATGCGTTGTTGTTTTGCGATCTTGATTTGTTCAAACAGGTTAACGACGATGCCGGACATGCCGCAGGCGACAAGCTGCTGACCGATGTTGCTCGCATCATCAAGGAGTGTGCGGCGGGCAGGGGCATAGTAGGCCGACTCGGCGGCGATGAATTTTGCGTGTTCCTGTCAGATTGCACCATGGAGCGCGCCCGCCAGATCGCCGAAAATATCCGTAACAGCGTGTCGGGCTACCGCCTGGCCTGGGGACGTACCTACTATTCCGTTGGAATCAGCGTCGGCGTTGCGCCGACCAGCGCCGTGCAGGATATGGGCTCGCTGTTCCGGCTGGCTGATGCGGCATGCTACGCCGCCAAGAATGCAGGCCGAAACCAGGTGCACGTGGTTGATCCGCGTACCGGCATTGCTGACACCCAGCGAATTCGCAAGATGTTTGCGGGCAGCACATTGAGTGCCAGCGGCAAGACCACGATCGCCAGCCAAGCAGCTGAAAAGTTTTAATCCAGTCCGCCAATCGCATTTATAAAAAAAGGCCCCGGATTGATTCGGGGCCTTTTTTTTTCCGGAACTTACAACCTGGTCTATTCGTAGAGCGCCATCGCCGTCAGGCTGGCGCCAGTCTGGGCAATTACGTACTGCCGACCTTCGTGCATATAAGTCATCGTTCCATAGCGCGTGCGCGCCGACATTTCCACCTTGCCAAGGGTTTCGCCCGTCGACTTGTCGACTGCAAACAGGGCGGGCGTACCATCGGACGATTCACCTGCGTAGATAAGCAGGCTCTTGGTAAGGGTCATAGGGGCCATTCTGCCCGTGCCCGTATTGGGAATATCCATGCCCTGCAGATCCGGGTGGTTTAACACTCGCGCCGGAGTCTCTCCCACGGGCGCCACCCACAGGTGCTCACCGGTATTCATGTCGATCGCGGTAATGCGGCTATACGGCGGTTTGAACAGCGGCAGGTCGTCAGGGCCGCGGACGCCATCGGGTCGCAAAACAGCGTAATCGGCGATCGTACTGCCAGTTGGCGCGTCAATAAGCTCGTCGCGCTCTGCGCCAGGCGCGATGATGCGTGAAGAGCACGCCGTATGTGATGTCACATACAGGATGCCGGTTTCCGGGTCTGCAGTGTTGGGTCCGTCAATGTTGACGCCACCGGTATCGCCCGGGCACCAGAGCGCTGCCTTGTAACCCTCGTCGTTGTCCCGATGCAGTGGCGGATTGAACAATGGTCCGATTTTGTATTCTTTCAGGTTCTCGATCGCACGTGCCCTGAGGCCGTGAGTGAAGTCGATCAGGTCTTCGTGGGTCAGCCCCTGGATATCGTACGGTGCAGGCTTGGTCGGAAACGGCTGCGTCGGTGACAACTTCTCGCCGGGAACCATGGATGCGGGAACCGGGCGCTCTTCGATAGGCCAGATTGGTTCGCCCGTTTCACGGTTGAACGTATACGCGAACGATTGCTTGGTTGTTTGCACTACGATCGGCACTTCTTTGCCGTCGATCGTAACGTCCATCAAAACTGGCGGTGTAGGTGTGTCGTAATTCCAGATGTCATGGTGGACCATCTGGTAATGCCATATTCGTTTGCCGGTCTTGACGTCGAGCGCAATCAAGCTCGTCGAAAACAGGTTATTGCCGGGGCGAAAGCCACCATAGAAATCCAGGGTTGCGCCGTTGGTTGGCACGTAGACGATACCGCGTTCCTGGTCGGCCGATAGTGGCGCCCAGGATGAGATATCGCCGGTCCATTTCCAGGCATCGTTTTCCCAGGTGTCATGGCCGAACTCGCCGGGTTTCGGAAGTACGTTGAACTTCCAGAGAAATTTACCGGTGCGCGCATCGTAGCCAAGGATATCGCCAGGAATATTTTCAATGCGCGACTGGTTATAGCCTTGTTCTGCCGAGTTGCCGACCACAATGACACCGTTGACCACAATCGGTGGTGACGACGACGTTATGTAGCCGACATCCAGCGGTATTCCCTCATAGGGGTCGTAGTCGTGACCAAGGTCTGCAAGCAGATCGACCACACCGGTCTCCGGGAAGCCGTCTATCGGTACTTTCTTGCCGAATCCTTCCAACGGACGTCCGGTCTCGGCATCAAGTGCGGTAAGAAAGAATGCGGGCGAAATGATATAGATGACGCCACGACCATCAACCTCGGCGTAAGCAACGCCTTTGCCATAGTCTTTGCGCATGGAATATTCCCAGCGCGGCGTCTTTGGTTCGACGTAAGACCAGATAAGCTCGCCATTCGCGGGATCCAGCGACAGCACATGGCGGCGTGGACCGGCCACCGTGTACAGCCGCCCGTTAATATAACTGGGTGTTGAGCGACCACTCGCCGCATTGAAGCTCGCACCGTCCCAGGTCCAGACTTCTTCTACGTCTTCGAAGTTGTCGGCATTGATCTGGTCCAGCGCGGAATAGCGCGTATGTTTCGAATCGCCGCCCAGATATTGCCATTGCCCGCCGGTATTGCCGGGCCCTTCGTTAATCACGCCCGCTTTTTTGCTGCCGGAAGCAGATGTTTCCGGCTTGTCTGCGCTGCACGCGCTCAAGGCAAGCGCGCCGAGCGTCAGGAAAATCAGTACAGAAATTTTGCTGGTGATCGACGACAGTCTGTGCATTGTCATTGAATAATCCCCTGTCTTGCCCGTCGCGCGAATGAATGCAGAATGCAGTTTTGCAAGCGCGACAGTTACCGATTTCGAAAAAAAAGCGCACAGGTATTGCAACCCGGCGATCTGTGGCAGTGTACGATAGTCCGACAATTGTTGGATGGCAAAAAGACATTTTGCTACAGTCATTCTCGATCCGTGCGCTACCTTTCGCGCTTCCGTTTTGAGAGTTTCAATTGTAATTGGTCCAGTTGCAGCGCAGCAGCAATCGTCCGCATAGAACGGCGACCTGCTCCGGGATGAGCACGCTCTGGGGGAGCAAATGCTGAATTCATTTCTGGATCTCGTTACCGAGATCAGCGATTTCATGTGGGGGCCCTGGACCATGGCCTTCATCGCGTTCGTGTCCATCTACCTGACTGTGCGCAGCGGTTTTTTTCAGGTAACCCGATTCGGCTATATCCTGCGCAGCACGTTCGGTACGGTTTTTCGTCGTGACAGTGCTGCCGTTGAAGCGCTGCCGGGCATAACACCGTTTCAGGCCACGGCAACCTCGCTCGCCGGTACGGTAGGAATGGGCAACATGGCCGGCGTAGCAACCGCGTTGTCACTCGGCGGTCCGGGCGCCATCTTCTGGATGTGGGTCCTGGCGTTCTTCGGCATGATTTCAAAAGCCGCGGAAATCAGTTTCGGTGTGCATTATCGCGATATCGATGGCGATGGCAGTATTCGTGGCGGCCCGATGTTCTACATTCGAAAAGCGCTGGGCTGGCGGTCACTTGCAGTGCTTTTCAGTATTGGCGTAACCATCAATTGCCTGTTCAGTTCATCGATGTTGCAAGCGCATACAGTGGGTCGTGCCTTGAACGCGAGCTACGGCCTTAATCCCTACTTCATCACCGCCGCAATGGGCGTCACTACGGCGATCGTTGCCATTGGCGGTGTTCAGCGCATCGGGCGATTCTGCCAGGCGCTGGTGCCGCTGATGACCGTGCTCTATATCGGTAGCAGTCTCGCCGTGGTGATCGCCAACATCGACGTAGTGCCGCAAGTGTTTGTAGACATCGTGCGCTTTGCGTTTGCACCTGCGCCAGCGATGGGCGGATTCGCCGGTGCGCTGGTGATGGCGGCGATCCAGAACGGCATGGCGCGCGGAATGCTGTCGAATGAGGCAGGGCTTGGAACGGCGCCGATGGTCCATGCAAACGCGCAGACGACGCATCCGTTTCGACAGGGTCTCTGGGGCGCTGCAGAAGTATTCGTTGATACGACCGTCGTGTGCACGGTAACGGCGCTGGCCATTCTTTCGACCGGCGTGCTGGCGAGCGGCAGTTCTGGAATCGAAATGCTGCTGGATGCTTTTTTGACTTTCTACAGCCCCGCGATTGCCAACGCGTTCATTTCGATTGCGATTCTTACATTTTGCCTGTCCACGCAGATCGGATTTTTTGTTTATTTCAAGACGGCGGTTGAAGACCTGCTCGGCAAGCGCGTTTTTCGCTACGTGCGCTGGCTGTACTTCCTGCCGGGAGTCGTTTTCGCTGGAGTGAGCAACGTTGATCAACTCTGGGCGTTTGCCAACATCTCCGTTGCGGCCAGTGCGCTGCCTAACCTCGTAGCGCTGCTCTTGATGAGCGGTGCGTTTATTGCGTTGATGAAAGACTACATGAGTGGCGCAAACGAGTACGCGACTGAGATAACAGATCGTGAGCGCCGCTACGTTCGTGAAGCGGGCGTCGCCTCGCGTTAAACCCCGTCCCTTTTGCACAAGGAAGTAATAAAACTGATGTCAACAATGCTGCTCGATGAACAGGCACGAGGTGTCTACATCATCTCCGCTACGCCGTTTACTGAAGACGGTGCGCTGGATCTGGCGAGCGCCGATCGACTGGTGGATTTCTACGTCGACAAAGGTGTTGCCGGCATCACTATACTGGGCATGATGGGTGAAGCGCATAAGCTCGCGCCAGATGAAGCCGCGACGTTTATGTCCAGAGTGTTGAAGCGAGTTGGAGGGCGTGTGCCGGTTATCGTCGGTGTATCCAATGCCGGTACTGACAACCTGGTTCGGCTCGCGCATGCCGCAATGGAGCAGGGCGCAGCAGGGGTAATGGTCGCACCAACAGCAGGCCTTGGCACCGAAGCCAAAATCTACAACTATTTTAGCCAGGTATTCGCGGCATTGGGGCCGGAAGTGCCGGTTTGTTACCAGGACTACCCGTTCGTCACGCGCTCGGAGATATCCGTCGAGACATTCAACCGCCTGGTGGCCGATTACCCGCAGCTGGTCATGCTGAAGCACGAGGAGTGGCCAGGGCTCAGCAAGCTAAGTGCAGTGCGCAAGTCGTCTGCAAACGGATTACGCCGAGTATCGGTGCTGGTCGGTAACGGAGGTCTTTATTTGCCACAGGAGCTGGCGCGCGGCGCCGACGGTGCAATGACAGGCTTCGCGTACCCGGAAATGCTGGTCGAGGTGGTGCGCCTCTGGCAGCAGGGCGAGACTGACAAGGCCGAAGACCTGTTCGATGCGTATCTGCCGCTGGTACGGCATGAACAGCAACCGGGTTTCGGGCTGGCGTTGCGCAAAGAGGTATTGCATCGGCGCGGTGTAATCGCCTCAGCAAAAGTGCGGGCTCCAGGTCCGGTTCTGAGCCCGCTGGATCAAGCGGAATTGACCCGTCTTATTGGGCGGGTCGAGCGTAACCTTGCTGCACTGTAGGCAGGGCGGCATGACCCGCGGTATTCAAAGGACACTCCATGAGTAAGTTTGACCTGATCATTGCCGGTGGCACGGTCGCCAATTCCGACGAGACGTTTACCGCCGATGTGGCCATCCGCGACGGCGTTATCGCCGCGATCGGCAAGGATCTCGGCGATGCTGAACGCGTGCTTGATGCGCGTAATAAATATGTATTGCCTGGCGGCATCGAAGCGCATTGCCATATTGAGCAGGAGTCCTCCGGGGGCATCATGACGTCCGACGACTACTACTCGGGTAGCGTGTCGGCGGCGTTTGGCGGCAATACCTGTTTCGTACCATTCGCTGCGCAACATCGCGGCCAGAAGCTCAAGGATGTTCTCGATACTTATCACGGACGTGCTGCACCGAAGTCGGTTATTGACTACTCCTTTCACCTGATTATTTCTGACCCGACCGATGACGTATTGCATCGCGAGTTACCGAAGGCTATCGAGGAGGGCATCAGTTCGTTCAAGGTCTACATGACCTACGACAAGCTGATCGTCGACGATGAGCAAATGCTCGAGATCCTTGCCGTCGCCAAGCGCCACGGTGCGCTGACAATGATTCACGCCGAGAACAACGCGATGATCAAGTGGATGAGCCATCGCCTCGTAGATAGCGGTCATGAAGCGCCGAAGTACCACGCACTGAGTCATCCTCGTTCGGCTGAATCTGAAGCAATCAATCGCGCCGTGACACTGGCGGGCTTCCTGAATACGCCGATACTGATCGTGCACGTCTCGACAGAGGCTGGCGCACGCATCATCGCCAAAGCCCGCTACGATGGGCACAAGGTATTTGGCGAGACTTGTCCCCAGTACATGTTCCTGAACGCGGAGCAGATGGACCTGCCGGACATGCAGGGTGCGCAATTGTGTTGCAGCCCGCCACTGCGTGATCGCGCTTCGCAGGAGGAAATCTGGCGTTGCCTGCAAAATGGCACGTTCCAGGTGTATTCATCAGACCACGCGCCGTATCGCTTCGATGACAGCGGCAAGCTGCACGCAGGGCCAAAACCACCCTTCACCAAAATCGCCAATGGCTTACCTGGCATCGAAATGCGCTTGCCGCTGTTGTTCTCGGAAGGCGTGATGAAGGGTCGGATCACGTTGAACCATTTCGTAGCGCTGGCAGCGAGCAATGTTTCGCGAATCTACGGCATGGATCATCGCAAGGGTTCGATAACCGAAGGTAAAGACGCGGATATTGCTATCTGGGACCCGACGGTGAGCCGTGTTGTGCGCGCGACGGATCTGCATGACAACATGGAGTTCACGCCGTACGAGGGCATGCAGGTGCAAGGCTGGCCTACCTGCGTAATCGGCCGGGGCAAGGTGCTGGTTGAAGATGGCGAACTCAAGGTCGATCGTGGCAACGGCGAATTTATCCCGCGCCGTACTATCGATTGCACAGGCATGCCTGGCCGTCTTGCGCCGGAGCTGGACCCGGAGAAAAACTTCGGTGTGCAGTTGGATCTCTGAGATTCGCCTACTGTGAAGAAAATTCTGGTTATCAACCCGAACTCCAATGCAAGCGTCACTAGCGGCCTTGCTGATGCTCTGCTTGGCTGGCGCGGGCACGCGGACCTCGAAATCGAGTGCGCGACCTTGCAGGAAGGGCCATTCGGGATTGAGAGCGCGGCGGACATACGTGCCGTTGAGCCACTACTCCTGAACGCGATTCAGCAACGCGACGACTGCGCGGCATACGTTATTGCCTGTTATTCAGACCCGGGCCTGCCGGCTTGCCGGGCAGCCGTTGCCAAGCCGATTTTTGGAATGCAGCAGAGTGCGGTTGCGACAGCAATAGCGCTCGGTGGACGCTTCGGTGTGCTGGCGTTATCACAGGCGTCGATCGACCGGCATCTTGTGTATCTCGATACTCTGGGTGTCAGTCAGCATCTTGCTGGCGAAAAGCCCCTCGACCTGAGTGTCGATGGGGCGGCGAATGATCCGCGGGCGCTGCAGCGAATAATTGCAGTAGGGCAGGAGCTGATCTCGGCCAACGGCGCATCGGTTTTGATTCTGGGTTGCGCCGGCATGGCGCGCCACAGACGCGCGGCTGAACAAGCATTGCAAGTTCCGGTTATTGACCCGGTACAAGCAGCGGTGGCCCTTGCAGCGGGCGTGTTGAGCGCATCCTGAGACAGATCGTCGGCGTTCTGTACAGCGATCATACGAGTGA
>JBBKWB010000087.1:0-50583 GCA_037968755.1 Woeseia sp. | reverse complement strand
CGACCGCGTGTTGGCACTGCGCAATGGGCGAATGGTCGCGGACAGCCCCTGATGCGCGTGTTGCATGCGGCCAGTGCAGGCTACCTTCGGCGACACCCATGGCAACTGGCATTAGCGGTGCTTGGTATTGCCGTAGGTGTGGCGGTTATTGTTGCAGTAGACCTGGCGAACAGCAGTGCTCGCAACGCATTCTCTCAATCCATGGATGCGGTTGTTGGCAAGGCGACGCACCAGATAATCGGCGGCCCGAATGGCCTGGACGAAACACTGTACACGCGCCTGCGCGTCGAGCACGGGATCCGCAGTATCGCGCCGATCATTGAGGGAACGGCGAGTGCGAGCGGCGAGTCACTGCAGATTCTCGGCGTCGACCCGTTCGCGGAGCGGGAATTTCGTACTTACCTGGCTGCCGGTGGCGGTAGCTCGGTTCGCACTTTGCTAACCACACCGGGAGCCGTGGTGCTGAGTGCGGAAACTGCGACGGCCCTTGCTTTGGCAACGGGTGACTCGTTTGAAATTGAAATCAATGGTCTCCGCCACAGCGCATACCTTGCAGCACAGCTTCCGGCATCTTCCGCCAGCGCTGGTTTTCGTAATGTGCTGCTTTGCGATATATCCGTCGCCCAAACGTGGATGGGCATGGGCGGGAGACTGTCGCGAATTGATGTTCGTTTGGGCGATGAACAAGCTATCGAGCGATTACAATCGATACTGCCCGCAGAGGTGCAGTTGCTGAACGCAGCCGGTCGAACGAGCGCGGTCGCGGCACTGAGTCAGGCCTTCGCAACGAACCTGACTGCCATGAGTCTGCTGGCGCTGCTGATTGGCGTCTTTCTCATTTATAACAGTGTCAGTTTCGCAGTGCTGCAGCGTCGTAAGCTCATCGGCGTCCTGCGCGCGCTGGGCCTTACCCGAGCGGAAACAGTGCGGCTCATCCTGGGGGAGGCGCTACTGCTGGGATTGACCGGTTCCGCGCTAGGCCTGGTTTGCGGTGTCCTGCTGGGACAAGAACTACTGCAGCTGGTCGCGCAATCCATCAACGATCTCTACTTCCGGGTCAGCGTGACCAACGTGCAATTGCAGGGTTTGTCCCTGTTCAAGGGCGTTACTGCTGGATTGCTCGCCACGCTCGTGGCATCCGCTGTTCCGGCCATCGAGGCTGCGTCGTTTGCGCCGAGGCTGGCACAAAGTCGTGCTGCACTCGAGGGTCGAACCGGGCGTGCGCTGCCCTGGCTTGCAGGTCTGGGTCTCATGGCGGCCGTCGTGACCGTGCCACTGCTGGCTTACTCGGGTCAAAGCCTCGTCGCCGGACTACTTGCCCTGTTCACACTTATTCTTGGTTTTGCCCTGTGCATACCGTTGCTGGTGCGCTGGCTGGTTGCGGTATTGGCACCGGTCGCACAGACGCTTGCGGGCACCATGGCTCGACTGGCGGTCGCGGGTATTGGTGCGCATCTAAGTCGTACCGGCATCGCAGTGGTTGCTCTTGCAGTAGCCGTATCGGCGACAATCGGCGTGAGCATAATGGTCGGGAGTTTTCGCCTCGCTGTGAGTGACTGGCTCGACAACACCCTGCAATCGGATTTCTATGTTGCCGCAAGCCGTGGTGAACTGAGTCGAGAAACAATGACCCGGATCGCAGCATTGCCAGGTATTGCTGCGGTCAGCAGCAGCCGTCGTGTTTGGCTTGAATCCGCTTCCGACAGCGCAGGGTCCGGCAACAGAATTCGATTGATAGCACTGCAGATGGCGCCGCGCAGTTACAGTGGAACTGAATTACTTGATGCTGATCCTGAAGTTGCCTGGCGGCAATTCGAGCGTGATGGTGCTGTGCTCGTGTCCGAATCATTCGCGTTCAAGCAAGGACTGGCCAGCGGCGATCCGGTCTACTTGCCCACCGCCCTCGGCCGAAGGGCATTCCAGGTGGCGGCGATTTATCGAAGCTACGATGCCAATCCTGCGGCGGTAATGATGAGCCGGTCGATCTACGATCTGTTCTGGAAGGATTCGGCGATTGATGCGCTCGGTTTGTATTTGCAGGATGACGCGAATGCGACTGACGTTCGCGCAGCATTGGCGGCAGTGGAGACCACCGGCTTGCAGCTGGCGATACGCTCGAACACCGAATTGAGAACGTTGTCACTGAAGATATTCGACCGCACTTTCCTCATAACCAATGTGCTCTACTGGCTCGCGGTGATTGTTGCCGTAGTGGGTATTCTCGCGGCAATGCTCGCTCTGCAACTGGAGCGGGCTCGCGAGATGGCAACGTTGCGCGCACTCGGGGTAACGCGCGCACAACTGGCCGGCATGGTGACCCTGCAAAGCGGCTTGCTTGGCCTGCTTAGCGGAATTACTGCAGTGCCTCTGGGTCTGCTGATGGGATACGTCCTCATCAACGTCATCAATCGTCGTGCCTTTGGCTGGACCATGGACATTGCCATTGAGCCCGCAGTGCTTTGGTCCGCGCTGGGTCTGGCGGCAGGAGCGGGCGCTCTGGCCGGCCTATACCCGGCGTGGCGCGCCGGTCGGGCACAGCCGGCCCGTGCTATGCGGGTCGATTGATTGAATATGGACGCGACGCGAATCACCTTGCTGCTCTTTCTTGTGAGCGTTGTTGTGGCCAGCTACGGTTGCAATGCACCTGATACGGAAGCGGGTAACGGAGCTGGCAATAACCTGGCTACCTTGCTTGGTGCCGAAGCGGCTGCAGGGTTTCGGCAGGCTGAGGGCGCTCGCGAGTTTGAGTTTCCCGCGGATCACGGGCCGCATGCCGGCTATCGCAATGAATGGTGGTACTTGACCGGCAACCTGGATGGCGCCGACGGCGAACGATACGGCTACGAACTTACCTTGTTTCGATTTTCACTCCTGCCGGATACGGTGCCAGCCAGTGCGTCCCGTTGGTCTGCAAATGACGTATTTGTCGGTCACTTTGCCATTACCGATGCCGCTGCCAAGCAGTTTCATGTTGCAGAAGCGTTTGCACGCGGCGCGGCCGGCTTGGCAGGGGCAACCAGTCCGCCCTTACGTGTTTGGATCAATAACTGGCAGCTACGCCATCGCCAGGTACCTGGCAAGGTGGCGAGCTGGTCCTTGTCTGCGGCGAGTACCGACATGCGCATTGAATTGACACTTGAGGCATTGAAACCGCCGGTACTGAATGGTGAAGGTGGCTACTCACGAAAGTCAGCGGGCGCAAACAACGCGTCCTATTATTACTCCATGCCGAGACTGCAAACGACCGGCGAGATCGTCGTCGGAAATCGACGCATAGCGGTAAGTGGCTTGAGCTGGCTCGACAGGGAGTGGAGCAGCAGCGCGCTGGCGGCGGATCAGGCAGGCTGGGACTGGTTCGCATTGCAGCTGGACGACGGCACCGATCTCATGTTCTACCAATTGCGCAAGTCAGACGGAACGATCGATGCATTCAGCAGTGGCAGTATCATCGCTCCCGATGGCAGTTCGTCGCCGTTGCCTGGCAAAGACGTTATCCTTGAAGTGCTTGGCAACTGGAGGAGTCCTGACGGGACTGTTTACCCGCAGGGCTGGCGTCTGCAGGTTCCCGGACGTAACCTGGATCTCCGCATTCACGCGTTGCAGCCGGATCAGGAATTAGCCACGTGGGTTCGCTATTGGGAAGGGGCTGTGGACGTTACCGGTACCTACGGCAGCACACGCGTTGCAGGTCGCGGGTACGTCGAGTTGACGGGCTACGCGGCTGGCGAACAGCGCGCCTTTCGGCGGTAGGAGAAAGTGTCGCCAATATGGCGGTTGCTGCGAAGTGGCTTCGGCCGGGTTCGACGGCAGAGTGCGAGCCATGGACTCGCGGTACGTGCTGCTGAGTTGCGTGGATACGGCCATTCATCCAGAACGGGCTTTGTTATACTTTTGGCCGCTAACGCCAATCACAAAATGAATAGCTCATGCCGCACGATTACACGCCTGTCTGGCTGTCACCTGTCGTATTCGGATCTACCCTGATCACTATTAGTGTTGTCGTCGCCCTGGACAAGGGGCGCGGTCTCGCGTCAAACCGCTAATGGTGGGCACGGCAATCCACGTTGTTGTTGCTTCCCGTAACCCGGTGAAAATCAATGCAGTGCGCGAAGCGTTCTCCGTTTGCATGGACGGGGCCGACCTCCGGGTCGAGGGCATCAGCGTGCCATCCGGGGTCAGCGACCAGCCAGCCAGTAGTAGCGAAACTTTGCAAGGCGCGCGTAACCGGGTTCAGAACGCACGTGCGGCCTGTCCCGGTGCTGACTATTACGTAGGCCTGGAAGGCGGGTTGGAAACCCTGGACGGACGCCTGCTCGCATTCGCCTGGATGTCCGTTGCGACTGCTGAAAGTTCAACCAGCGATGTACGCAGTGTCAGTTTGCCATTACCGCCAGCAGTGCAATCGCTGGTTGCTGCCGGCATGGAGCTTGGCGATGCCAATGACAAGGTATTTTCGACCATCAATAGTAAACAAGGTGGCGGTGCATTCGGCTTGCTGACTGCTGGTCGGTTCACGCGCGAAAGCGTATACACGCAAACTCTGGTGATGGCATTGATTCCGTTCGTGCATCCGTTGTTTTCTGAATCTGTGACCGATATTTAAAGCAATGCTTGCAGCATATCCCGGTAGGCCTGTGGATCGCTGACAGCAACAAAAGCAAGTCCACTAAGTGCGCCACACAAATGGGCGTCATGATTGATGCGCCCGCGTGCCTGCTTGCCTGCCCACCAGGAATAGGCCACGTACAGGACGGCGAACAATGCTGCCGGAATCGGTATGGGTAGCGGAAAAATAATGAGCGTTTGCGTCGGGTAGTAGACGATGTACGCGAACAGTACAGCGGAGATTGCACCGGATGCGCCCAGCGACGCGTATTCCTGATTGTTTCGGTGCTTCAGATAGCTGCATAAATGACTCAAGACCAGCGCAAGCACGTAGAGCAGCACAAAGGCTGGCGTGCCGAGAGTGCGTTCTAATGGAAATGCAAAAAACCAGAATGTGACCATGTTGAAGGCGAGATGCGGCACGTCAGCATGGATAAAGCCGCTGGTCAGGATAGTCTCGTAGCGTCGGGCACGCAGGAACCAGTAGGGCCGAAACAGGAAGCGGTCGATTAGCTTCGGCATGCTGAACAAGCCAAGCAAGCTGATCGCGAGGGTAAGCGCGAATATGACGAGTGCGCCGGGCTGGTTCATAGTTTATTCCACTGATCGGGCAAGGAGTGCAGAGTAGTTCAGTATTGCCGCTACGTGAAGTGCCGCCCAGGGGGCTAGCTTGGATTGCGTGCGCTGATGCTTGATACTGCGAGCCTGGATGCGCCTGGTAGAAATTGAAAAGCATACAAATTTAGTGGCAATGATTGATTTGGCACTGCAGACCGCCTGCGGTGATTCCTCTAACGCGGCGGATAACGACGCTCGTCCAACGGACTATCCGTTACTTTGAAAACGACACATAAAGACGTGCTGCACGGCAAGACCGTCGCAGACCCCTATCGCTGGCTGGAGGACGATGTTCGTGAGAATCCGGATGTCGCTGCATGGGTTGCGGATCAGAACACCATTACAGACGCCTACCTCGAGACTATCGGTGAACGCGCGCCAATCGCTGCACGACTACGCGCTTTGTGGGACTACGAACGCTACGGGTTGCCGGTCAAAAAGGGCGGACGCTACTTTTTCGAATTTAATAATGGCTTGCAAAATCAGAACAGTTTGTACGTTCAGGAGTCCCTGGTAGCAGAACCCCGGCTGCTGGTCGATCCAAATAGTTGGTCCGGCGATGGCACGGTCGCCTTGTCCGGCTGGTATCCGAGCCCGAACGGCAAGTGCCTGGCTTTTCAGCTGCAGGACGGCGGCAGCGACTGGCGCACTGTTAAGGTTCTGGATGTCCACAACGGCGAGATTCGTTCAGACGCACTCGAATGGTTGAAGTTTACCGAGCTGTCCTGGACGGCCGACAGCGCCGGTTTCTTCTACAGTCGCTACCCGGCGCCGGACAACGAAGATAAGTTTCAGTCGCTCAATACGCATCACACTCTCTATTACCATGAGCTGGGAACAGAGCAGTCAACGGACCGCAAGGTTTACGAGCGCCCGGATTTTCCGGAGTGGGGGTACAGCGGGCAGGTCACTGACGATGGCCGCTTCCTGGTAATCACGATCTGGCTGGGTACCGACAGTCGCTTTCAGATTGCTTTGCTCGATCTGCAAGCTGCGGATTGCAAACCGCGAATGTTGATCGAAGGTTTTAATAGCGATTTCACATTGGTCGGTAGTTCAGAGCAGACCCTGTACTTCAGAACGACCAATGAAGCTCCTCGTGGTCGTCTCATTGCAATCGATGTTGACCGGCCGGCAGAAGAGGATTGGCGCGAGATTATCGCCGAATCAGACAACGTACTGACCGAAGTAGCATTGATTGGCGGGCGCTTTGTAGCGCAGTACATGCAGGATGCCTGGTCACTGGTACAGATATGCGAGAAAAACGGAACGCTGGTATGTGATGTCGAATTAACTGGAATTGGCAGTGTCAGCGGCTTCTCAGGTTCAGCAAGAGACCCGGAGACGTTCTATAGCTACTCCAGTTTTGATACGCCACCGACCATCAATCGGTTCGACGTTCGTACAGGCACTACGGAAGTGTTCAAACAACCCGAAGTCGATTTCGACAGCAATAACTATACGGTTGAACAACAGTTTTTCGAGTCAGCTGATGGCACGCGAGTACCGATGTTCCTTGCGCATCGTAAAGACCTTATACGTGATGGCAGCAATCCGACTGTTTTGTACGGTTACGGTGGCTTCAATATTTCTTTGATGCCCGACTTCTCGGTAGCCCGGCTTGCCTGGATGGAACTCGGCGGTATTTGGGCGGTTGCGAATCTGCGCGGAGGCGGCGAGTACGGCGAAGAGTGGCACGAGGCCGGCACGCGTCTACAGAAGCAGAATGTCTTCGATGACTTTATTGCTGCCGCTGAATACCTGGAAGCCGAGAATTACACCAGCCCGAAAAAGCTGGCGATTTATGGCGGTAGCAATGGCGGCTTGCTGGTTGGTGCCGCGACCAACCAACGCCCCGATTTGTTCGCCGCAGCAATGCCTGCCGTCGGCGTAATGGATATGTTGCGCTTTCACCATTTTACTGCCGGTCGATTTTGGGTGGATGATTATGGCAGTCCTGATAACCCGGAAGAATTCGCAGCGCTACTTGCCTATAGTCCGTATCACAATATCAAAGCCGGTGCTCATTACCCGGCCGTTCTGGTTACAACCGCGGATACGGATGACCGGGTAGTGCCGGGACACAGTTTCAAGTACGCCGCCGCAATGCAGGCGGCACAAGCGAGTGACAAGCCGGTCTTGATACGCATCGAAACGCGGGCTGGTCACGGTGCCGGGACGCCCACTGAGAAGATCATCGAGGCCTACGCGGATCGTTGGGGATTCCTCGTACGGAACCTGGATATGCGCTTGCCGGAAGGCTACGGCAGGACTGAAGAATCGAATTAATCCGCGGCTTTGTATTGATATTCAGGTAAGCGGAGCACTTGGTTCCCCGCAACGAGCGTGTAATTGTTATCTGACCAGCCCTGTCTGCGCGGATACTGTACATGGCGAATAATATGGCCAGGTAGTTCAATGGTGGCTTAATGTTTTGTGGGCACTGCAGCACTGTATTTGCTGCGGCAATGCGTATCAGGCTATCAGGTTCGGTCGAGGAAAGTAGTGAAGAAAAATAAGACAGTCGAGGACTACCTCGCCGCGGCGGACAACTGGACGGATGAATTAGTGCGCTTGCGTGAGATAGTGAGTAGCTGTGGCTTGCAGGAAGAAATCAAATGGGGCACGCCGTGCTACACGGACCGTGGCAAGAATATCGTCGCGATCAGCGGCTTCAAATCCTATTTCGGACTCTGGTTCTATCAAGGCGCGCTGCTTGAGGATAAAAGTGGTGTGCTGCTGAACGCGCAGGAAGGCAAGACGCAGGCGATGCGACAATGGCGCATGCATTCGGCGAGCGATATCAAGCCAGTGCTTATCAAACGCTATATCAAGCAAGCGGTTGCGTACTCAAGAGAGGGTAAATCCGTTGTAATGAAGGCTGGAAAGATGTTGGCGCTACCCGCGGAGCTGCAACAAGTAATGCAATCGACCGCGGCGGCTCGCCGTTCGTTTGAGGCACTGAGGCCAGGTCAACAGCGCGAATATATTGAGTTTATTGCCTCTGCAAAACGCGAGGAAACCCGAGTACGCCGGGTCGCCAAATGTCTGCCATTGATCCTTGCCGGCGCCGGCCTCAACGACCAGTATCGATGAACGACTCGACGACACTAGTAAACCGGAGATGCGGTTAATGACCGTCAAGCATGTTGCCGCGGTGGAATCACCGCAAGCGCGCACTCGCAATGGTGTGATCTCGGCCATTATTGCGTTCGGCATCTGGGGTTTCCTGCCGATCTATTTCAAGGTTGTTGGCGATGTTACTGCTCTGGAAATACTCGCACACCGGGTAGTCTGGGCGGTGCCTTTTGGCGCATTAATTATTTCCTGGCGCCAGCAGTGGCCCGAAGTCATGCGCGCTTTACGACATGGGCGAACCCTGGGCCTTCTGAGTCTCGCTGCTGCATTTATTGCCATGAACTGGCTGGTTTATGTTTGGGCGGTGCAACAGTCGCAGATATTCCAGGCGAGTCTTGGCTATTACATTAATCCGTTGCTGTACGTTGTAATCGGTGTTTGTTTCCTCGGCGAAAAACTGCGCCGCCTGCAGTTGACGGCGGTGGTACTGGCAGCGCTCGGCGTCGCTGTACTGACTTTCAGCGGTGGCCAGTTTCCACTGATCTCAATGGCGCTTGCCGTGTCGTTCACTGTGTACGGTGTAATTCGCAAACAAACAGACGTAGGCGCCATGCCGGGGTTGTTTATCGAAACCTTGATTCTCAGTCCGCTTGCTATTGGTTATCTCGGCTACCTGTTAATTGTTGGTAGCGCGGCATTCACTGCCGGGTCTTTGTTTGATTCTTTCGTACTGGTTCTTGCGGGCCCGATCACTGTTGTGCCGCTACTGTTTTTCGCGCTTGCGGCGCGTCGGCTGACCTTGTCCACAATCGGATTCATGCAATTTATCGGACCAACCTTGCAGTTCATGGTTGGACTGGCCTACGGCGAACGCCTGACGACAGCGCATGCCATCTGCTTCAGTTGCATCTGGGTCGCTGTTGCCTTGTTCAGCTGGGACGCATGGCGTAGCAGCAGACGTCGCGTACCGGTGACGCAGCCAGCTTAGTGCGCGGTGCCGGGTGGGGTGTTGTTATCCGGATAACCTCTTTCCAGAAAGTGTAGAAGTGAGCGCCGACCCGGAACCACGGCGGACGGAATGCCGCGCTTGCCTGCGTACTTCGGCATTGCTTGGCCTTGCGATGAGTTAGGCGCTATGTTGGATGCAGCGAGCCTTGGTCCCGGTCGTCTGCGGGCTACTCAATAACTGTAGGTGGCGCAGGCGAGTTTGAAGCGTCGTCCGGCATATCTTCGGCAGCTCCGGCAGTACACTCCCAGCCGAAGCTCCTCAGCATCGCAACGAGCTCTTCGCTACGTGCTTCGCAGTAACCGGCCTCGTTCTGGGCGCGCCAAAGTACTTCTCGAGACCCAGGCGCTTCGGTGTCCTTGAAATAGTGTACTTCGCACGGCACTGCGAGCCCCGGCTCATACATAATTTCGATCCGGCGCACCTTTTCGCCGGAGGTGCAACGGAAGTCCTCGGCGATAGCCAGTATCGGTACGCTCAGCACGAGGATGACAACGGTCAGTTCACGAAATCTCATAGGGACTCTCCTGTCGGGTAACGTTCTCCCCGAAGTATAGTTGCTCGATTCTCGGCTGCTTCAGCCGCGCATGACCACGTAATACAAGTAGACCGCGTACAGGATCACGAACAGGATGCCATGCCATCGTTGAATGGTTCGGCGTCGGCCGGTTACCAGTGCGATCAGTATCATGACGCTGGCACCGATAACCATCGCCAGATCGATATTGGAAACAACCTCAAATGGCAGGTCAACCAGCGCCGAGGTAAAGCCCAGTATCCACAACAGATTGAATATGTTTGAGCCGACGACATTGCCAACCGCGATATCGGTATCACCCCGCGACGCGGCGACCGCGGAGGCCACGAGTTCGGGACTCGAGGTGCCGATGGCAACGATGGTCAGGCCCAGCAAGGCATCGTTCACTCCCCAATACGCAGCCAGGCCGACCGCGCCGTCCACAACCCATTGGCCACCGATGTACAGGCCAACGATTCCAACGAGGATATACAACGACGCTTTGCGCCCACCCAGTGTGATTGCGTTACTGCCGTTAAAGTCATCAGGCTGGCGATTCATCTTGTAGACGTACAACAGGAACAGCGCGAAAAACAGCAACAAGATCGCGCCGTCGATACGACTGATGCTGAGTGCCGGGTTGCCCGTAAACAGCGCAGCGTTGGCGAGAAAGCCGACCAGCAGGGCGGCGGTCAGCGAGAAGGGAATCTCGGAAACCACTGTAGAGTCTTTGACAGGCAGCGGTCGAATGATTGCGGCTATGCCTAATACCAGCAGCACATTGGCAATATTGCTGCCGATAATATTGCCAATCGCAAGGTCAGGATTGTGGCGCAGACCGGAAATCATCGTAACCAGCAACTCCGGCATCGAGGTTCCGAACGAGACGATGGTCAGGCCAATTGCCAGCGGCGACACATTGAAGCGAGCCGCAATTTCAGAGGCGCCGATGACGAGCCATTCGGCACTCTTGACGAGCGCGGCCAGTCCCGCGATCAGTAACAGGATGTCAAGCAATTGCAGTTCTCTCCGGAAGGCACACGAAAGGCTCGATCATACGCATGCAGCGACTGCGCTGGTTGCACTTTTCTGCAGCGGGGCAGGCAAGGATTGCGGCGAATCAGCACAGGCGATCCGCCGCGCGACACTAATCGCTGTCGGCAATACGACCTTTGCCAAACTTCTCGCCGAAAAAGTCGCCGGCATTCCATTTTGGCGCTGTCGGCTGATCCGCAATTGCAGCACCGATTCGAACGTTGGCCCGCGCGAAACGCAGTGCCGAGGGCCAGTCGAATGGCCGGGACATGTCATCACTGGGGCGGTGATAGTGATTCGCGAGGTGATCACGGAAGGCTTTTTCGCCGTCAACCTCGGGGTCCGTTGAGGCAAATCCCGGGATCAGGTAAACCGCGGGAACACCCTGGCGCACAAAGGAATACTGATCACTGCGTACGAAAATAACTTCCTCAGGAATCGGATCCGGTGTCAGCACAAAATTTTCCGCTGCGATGGCCTCGCTGATCGTTGGACCCAAAGTTGAATGTTGATCACCGAACGCAATTACATCTGCCGCAGGGTAAAGGAACAATGGCATGTCCAGGTTAACGTTTGCAGTCAGGGCGTCGCTCGGGACAGTTGGATAGTGTGCGAAGTAATCCGAGCCCAGCAAGCCACGTTCTTCACCCGTAAGTGCTATGAACATGATCGAGCGCTTCGGCGGCGTTTCCATCGCAGCAAACGCGCGCGCTGCTTCTATCATTAGCGAAACGCCCATCGCATTGTCGTACGCACCGTTGTAGATCTCGTCTCCGTCCACCGCGGCACCGGTACCAACGTGATCAAGATGCGCCGTGTACACAACGTATTCATTTTTCAGTACGGGATCGCTGCCAGGAAGGATCCCGATTACGTTCGGGCTGGTCGTGTGCTCATGATTCGTCTTGCGTGCCAGTGAAACTTCTACGCCGAGCGCCGTGGAGCGGGGCTCGCCGGCGTCCGCTGTATCAAGTGCCTCTTCGAAGCTGATTGGCGTACCGGCGAACAATTCGGTTGCGGCCGCAACGCTCAGGGTCGCGGCGCCCAGAATCTCCGGATTATAGTTGGCCGCTTCGCCGGACAGGTTGACCCAGGACATGCCAGGGCGTTTGCCCGCGTTCATCGCCATGCGTTTCCACGGCACGCGCTTTTGCGTAAGCCGTGACTGCAAGCCTATCCAGCCAATCGCGCCGCGCTTAACCATCTCTTGCGCTTTTGTTCGGCCGGATGAGTAATACGCCCGCTCTGTCGGTGAGAAGCTGTCCGGTGCACCGCCAAATAGGGCAATGATCTTGCCTTCGACATCAATGTCCGCGTAATCCGAATAGCCGGCATCCGGCGCATCAATACCGTAGCCGACGAACACGACTTCGCTGCGTACAAACGTCTCGTCCCGAACGGTGTCGCCCCCCATCAGGAAGTCTTCTTTCCACTTCAGTCCGGAATCGCCTTTGTCCTGGTGGAGCGTAACCGCCGCGCTGTCGACATCGATGCGCCGCGCCAGTAGCGGAACTTCCTGATACCAGCCAGCGTCTTCGCCGCCAGGCTGCAGGCCAAATTGTTCGAACTGGTCCGCGACGTACGCGGCGGCTTCCAGATATTCCGCGGAGCCGGTCATCCGACCGAGCATCTCATCCGTCGAAAGAATCTCGACGTGTGTGCGCAACGCGTCAACGGTGATGCTGTCCAGAGCCGATTCGAGCAGTGGTGGCGCTGCAGTGACCGGTTCCTGCTTTGAGCAGCCTGTAGCCGCGAGTGAGCTCAGAACGAGCAGAAGTATGTGAATTCGACGCATTTAAAGTCCAGATCGTCAAAAAGGTTGCCGATGCTAGCATTTTTGCGCTCTGATGTGCGGGTCCGGCAAGGCCGAAATCAGGGGGATTCCGGCGGCTGCTCGTCAATGCTACGGTTCAGCCATCGCCGCACTCCCGTGGCAGGCCGCCAGTCCAGGGGTTAGAAACAATGAATTACAGATCGCATGCCTGCACCGGCATCGTCGTCGGTGTATTCGCTGCCGGCCTTGCCTTGGGTGCCGGCATACGCGACGCGCTGGATCCAGTCAAAGTCGCGCCGCATATCTACACGCTGAAACTCGAGAATGAACGCATCCGGGTTCTCGACGTCACAGTGCGCAATGGCGAATTGCCACCATTGCACACTCTCTCTGATCATCTGCTTGTCTACCTCGGTAGCTGTGCCTGGCTGGAAGTGACCGGTGATGGTCAGCGACGCATGCAGTCGTTTGCCGCCGGTGACGTCGTTTGGGAACCGGGTATGATGCACGGCGGCGAGCCGAATACCGTTGTCCACGATTGCCGGCAACTTGTAATCGAACTAAAAGACCAAGAATGGAGTGACGAATGAGCAAAGCCTTCAGTCTGAAGTATTCACTGGAAACCCTGTGCGTTCTCCTTACCCTGATGGGGCTGGCTGCGGTGTTGCATCAGTTCATCATCGGCAAGCACTTCATCATTCCAACCGTTATCCTGATATTGCCGCTCATCACCGGCAATATCGCCCGCGGCGGCTATCGCGACCAGACCTGGGCCAAGCATGTCGCATTCTGGCTCGGCGTCTTGTTGACCTGTCACTGGTTCTTCGCTCTTTTTTACGCACAAACTTTGCGCGCCATGCTCGGCGGTGCATTTGAACCGGTTGCCGGCGGCATAACTTTACTATTGGCTTGGTTAACCTTTCAGTACCGAGCCCGTAATAACCTGTCTATCTAACTCTCGAGGCTAATCTATGAGTATTTCCGTTTACGACCAGACGGTCGGCGCGATGTCCCGCATGTTGCACAACCTGGATGCCATCGTTACCAAGGCGGAGGCTTACGCGGCTGACAAGTCTATCGACCCGAATGCGCTGCTGCAGGCTCGCCTCTATCCCAATATGCTGGGCTTCATCTCACAGATCCGCATCGCCACGGATGTTGGCAAAGGTGCCGCTGCACGATTGTCGGGCAGTGAAGTGCCGTCCTGGACCGATGACGAAAAGACCTTTGCCGATGTACATGCGCGTATCAAAAAGGCACTGGACTATTTTGCGACATTCAAACCGGAGCAGTTTGAGGGCGCAGAGAAGCTCGACATCACACTTAAAGTCGGTGGCCACTCGCTCGAGTTCAGCGGCCAGAATTACATTCTGGGTTTCGTGTTGCCGAACTTCTATTTTCATGCCAGCACGGCCTACGACATTCTGCGACACAATGGCCTCGATATCGGCAAACGTGATTTTCTCGGTGCGGTTTAAGCTAACGAGGGTTTCACCATGTTGACAGTTCATCACCTCGCGAATTCGCGCTCACAACGCATCCTCTGGTTGCTCGAGGAACTTGGCACCGACTACGAGGTAAAACGCTACGAGCGTGACCCGGTAACCGGACTGGCGCCCGCGGAGTTGAAAGCGGTACATCCGCTTGGCAAGGCGCCGGTTATCACAGACAACGGCAGGGCCATTTCCGAATCCGGCGCAATTATCGAATACATTATTGAACACTACGGCGATGGCCGGCTGCAGCCGGCAAAAGGCACGCCTGAGGCGGAACAGTTTCGCTTCTGGATGCACTATGCCGAGGGCAGCTTCGCGCCATTGATGGTGATGTCGCTGGTCTTCAATCGGGTCGAGAATGCAAAGATGCCGTTCTTTGCAAAACCGATTGCGCGAAGCATTGTCGGCAAAGTTAAGAAGTCGTATCTGGGGCCAAACATAAAGCGTGCCCTGGATTTCATGGAAGATTCGCTGACTCAAACCAAGTGGTTTGCCGGGCCGGACATGACCGCCGCTGACGTCCAGATGAGTTTTGCCGTCGAAGCGGCAGCCGTTCGTACCGATCTGCAGGGCCACTATCCGAAACTGCAGGAATTTCTGACGACGATTCATGCCCGTGATACCTACCAGCGCGCTTTGCAGCGTGGCGGTCCGTATCAATTGGGGCGCTAGTATTATCGGAATCGACGCACTAACGTTTAGCCGGGACCAACAACCATGACGCACTACCTGAAATTTACACTGCTAATTGCCATTTTCCTGTGCCAGCCCGTGGCGCTCGCTGTGGACAAAGGCGAGCAGAAAGCCGTGCTCGTCACTGGCGCCAGCTCCGGCATTGGCCTCAACATTACCCGGCGACTTGCCAGCAATGGCTATTTCGTTTACGCCGGTGCGAGGAAAGAAGCAGACCTCGCTACTCTCAATGAAATTGATAACGTTCAGGGAGTGCAGCTTGATGTAACTTATCCCGAGCACATTGCGGCCGCTGTCGAAACCATCACAGCGGAGGGCAGAGGACTGTACGGCGTAGTGAACAATGCGGGCGTCGCCATCATCGGCCCGTTGATTGAAACGGATGTCAGTGAGCTCGAATGGCTATTCGACGTGAACGTGTACGGTCCGTATCGAATTACGAAAGCATTCGCGCCGTTGTTGCTCGAATCCAGGGGCAGGGTCGTAAATATCAGCTCCATCTCCGGCATTCTGAGCGGTGCTTTCCTCGGCCACTACAGCATGAGCAAGCATGCCGTCGAAGCCTATACCGATTCGCTGGCGAATGAACTCGGTCCGCTCGGCGTATCTGTCAGCGCAATCGAACCCGGTAATTACAATTCCGATATCGGGGAAACAATACGTCGGCGTTTCGAGGACGGAAACTTCGATCTGGAAAAATCACTTTTCCGCGACCGGCTCCTCTTTATGGAAGGGGCAGTAGACGACCGCTCGCGCTATAAAGAGCCTGACGCTGTTGCTGACGCCGCAATGCACGCTTTATTCGCAGAGCATCCGCGGCGCCGGTACATGGTCACGCCAGATCAGGGCAACGCTGAAGTGACGATAAAGAAAGCAATTGAAGAACTGGTCGAACTCAATACGGGACACGAACACAGCTACAGCCGGGACCAGATAATGCAGATGCTTGATGAGAGCCTGCAACGAGCGCGGCTCGCGACAGCGGAGACAAGTGAGTAGGTGTGGAAGTCGCGACATGATCTTGCACGCGGTGTCCGATCTCGCTCACTGAGGACCCGATGTTGACGCCGATGTAAGAGAAGGTGCTCGGCTGAGCCCTTTAGGGGGAATAAAGCGGACCGAAGGGAGCCATCCCCCTAAAGGGCTCAGCCGAGCGCCTTCTCGGAGGGTTAGCCACCAGTTAGATAAAGGTACAGGTTCTGCTTGGTTGAAAAGGCGTGCCAACCGTTCGGCAGCGCCTCCCGCGACCTCTTTGGGGGGATGGCTCCCTTCGGTCCGCTTTATTCCCCCCAAAGAGGTCCCGAGAGACACTGCCTTAGTCCGTCGCCATGTATTCGGCATTTCAGACGTCTTTCGCAGCGATCGGACACCGGGTGCAAGATTTAGTCTCGACTGCCACAAATGGCCAGGAGTTCTAACCGCACAAAAAAACGCCCGCATAAAGCGGGCGTTTTTCGTACTAGCTCAGCGACAGGCTTATTTCTTCGCCTTGCGCTCGCGGGTTTCCTTGATGACTTCGTCAGCCACGTTCTGCGGACACTGCGAGTAGTGCGAGAACTCCATCGAGAACTGGCCGCGACCGGAGGTCATGGTACGCAGGTGACCGATATAGCCGAACATCTCGGCCAGCGGCGCATTCGCCTTGACGCGTACGCCGGTCGGACCGGAGTCCTGTGACTTGATCATGCCGCGACGACGGTTGAGGTCGCCGATTACGTCACCGACGTGATCGTCTGGCGTGAATACGTCCACCTTCATGATCGGCTCCAGCAACTGGGGGCCGGCCTTCGGGACGGACTTGCGGTAGGCTGCGCGGGTGGCCAGCTCGAACGCCATGGCTGAAGAGTCGACCGCGTGGAATGCGCCGTCTCGCAGGGTGAATTTCACGTCGAGCATCGGGAAGCCGGCCATCGTGCCTTCGCCAAGACAGCCACCAAAGGCTTTCTCTACAGCACTCCAGTATTCGCGAGGTACGTTGCCGCCGGTAACCGTCGATTCGAAGGTGTAGCCGGAATTCGTTTCGCCCGGTGCGATGCTGTAGTCGATCTTCGCGAACTGACCAGAGCCACCCGTCTGCTTCTTATGGGTGTAGGAATCATCGATCGCCTTGGTAATCGTTTCGCGATAGGCCACCTGTGGTTTGCCCACTTCGACTTCCACGTGGTGGGTACGCCGCAGGATGTCGACCTTGATGTCGAGATGCAGCTCGCCCATGCCCATCATGATGGTCTCGCCGGAGTCCTCGTCGGTCATGATGCGGAACGACGGATCTTCCTGGATCATCTTGTTAAGCGCGACGCCCATTTTCTCGTTACCAGCCTTGTCTTTCGGCGCGATGGCAATCGAGATCACGGGATCCGGGAATACCATCGGCTCCAGCGTGGCCGGATGGACTGGGTCAGCCAGGGTATGGCCGGTCTGCGTGTTCTTCATGCCAAGCAGGGCGATGATGTCACCGGCCTGCGCCTGGTCGAGCTCGGTACGTGAGTTCGCGTGCATCTCGACGATACGGCCGATGCGTTCGGTTTTGCCCGTGAAGGTATTCAGCACGGTGTCGCCTTTCTTGATCTTGCCCGAGTAGATACGGGTGAAGGTCAGGGCGCCGTAACGGTCGTCCATGATTTTGAATGCCAGCGCGCGCAGCGGTTTGTTGATGTCGACAATGGCGACACCGCCGGTCTCGTTGCCTTCGAGGTCAATTTCCGGCTGCGGCTCGACTTCTGTCGGGTTCGGCAGGTAATCAACAATAGCATTAAGAATATTCTGTACACCTTTGTTTTTAAAGGCAGAACCACAGTAGGTTGGGAAGAAGTCCAGAGCAATTGTGCCCTTGCGAACACAGCGCTTGATGTCCTCAACCGACGGCTCTTCGCCGTCGAGGTATTTCTCCAGCAGTGCGTCGTCCTGCTCAAGGGCGGTCTCGATCAGCTTCTCGCGCCACAGCTCAACGTCGGCCTCCATGTCGGCCGGGACGTCCTGAATGGTGTACCCGGTCGGGTCGCCGCTCTCATCCCAGACCCAGGCTTTGCGGGTCAGGAGATCGACAACGCCTTTGAATTCGTCTTCGACGCCAACCGGCAGCACCATCACGATCGGGTTGGCCGCCAATACATCTTTGATCTGCTGCACAACACGCTTGAAGTCCGCGCCGATACGATCCAGCTTGTTAACGAAGATGATGCGTGCCACTTCCGACTCGTTGGCGTAACGCCAGTTGGTCTCGGACTGGGGCTCAACACCACCGGAACCACAGAATACGCCGACGCCGCCATCGAGCACTTTCAGGGAGCGATAAACTTCAATCGTGAAGTCCACGTGTCCGGGAGTGTCAATGATGTTCAGGCGATGCTTGTTCCACTCACAGCTGGTCGCAGCGGACTGAATCGTAATGCCACGTTCCTGTTCCTGCTCCATGAAGTCTGTGGTGGCCGCGCCGTCGTGCACCTCGCCCAGCTTGTGGATCTTGCCGGTGAGTTTCAGGATACGTTCGGTCGTTGTGGTCTTGCCGGCGTCAACGTGGGCGAAGATGCCGATATTTCGGTAGAAGTTGAGATCTCTCATGTCAGTACTTTCTTAGTCGTCTAAAATCCAGGGACCATCCGCGGCAACAGGCCCGCCGGGCAGCGTGATTTCACACTGCGCGGCTTCATTCAGGAGGCCAGTTTGTCGCCATGGATGGCTTGCGTGTTCGGCGCCGAAGAGGAGGTTGCCCGCCAGCCCGCACCCAGAAGGCGGGGCCAAATCGGCCGTCGGGCGCGGATAATATCAGCCGCCAGACTCCATAACCACCTGAATATAGGCGCGGAAGGCTGTAATCCTCAGCTGCCGTACTTAGCGCCTTAATATGGTGAGCCAGCGGGCCACATTCAAGAGGCTCATCAGCGATGCCGAGACATACGTGAATGCCGCTGCCCGCAGCAACTTGCGTGCGTGGCGGCGATCCGCGGGCTTCAGGATGGCCTCACGCTCCAGCAGCGGCAACGCGCGGCCGAAGCTGGCGTCGAATTCGGTGGGCAGGGTCACGAGATGTACCAGAGTGCCGGTGGCCAGCGACAGCATGCCGCCCAGGAACATCAGGATTCCCAGAGAGGGAGCGCGCGTCAGCGCGCCGAGGAACGGCGAAACCATCAGGACCGCCGCCCCGATTCGTTCTGCAGGTCGCGCGAACGCGACGAGGCGCCCACGCAGCCGCAGTGGTCGATACGCCTCGGCATCCTGGATGGCATGGCCGACTTCATGTGCTGCAACGGTAATCGCTGTCAATGAATGGCTGTCGAACTTGTCCTCAGCGAGCCGTACCGCCTTGGCAGCCGGATCGTAATGATCGCCTTCCTTGCAACGTTCGACCTTGACGGATTGCAGTCCGACCCGGTCAAGCAAATGCCGGGCAAGTTGCGATCCGCTGCCGGCATACCGGTCGGCCGGGGTTGAATAGCGCTCGAGCACTCGCCGCACCCACAGCCCCGGGCCGAACAGCAGCGCGAGAATTAGCAGACCTATCAGGATAAATACCATGCCGTGATTGTAGCCCGGCGTGGTCGCTCAATGGCTGCTTCGGAATCGTTCCCGGTAGGCAGTTGGTGATACGCCGAGCTCGCGAATGAATGCGCGCCGTAGAATTTCGCCGGAGCGAAACCCGCAGGCAATGGCGATCCGTTCCAGGGGCTGGCCGGTTTGTTCAAGCTTGTTGCGCGCGGCACCGACCCGGCAACGTTCCACGTACTTTGCCGGAGAGGTGCCGAGGGCGGCCTGGAAGCGCCGCGAGAAGGAACGCTCGCTCATCGACACGCGACTCGCAAGTGAGGGCACCGACAGGTCGGCGTCCAGGTGCTCAAGCAGCCACAATTGCAATTGCTTCAGCCGATCCGAATCGATGGTGTGGGAACGCAGTTGTTCGCTAAATTGCGACTGCCCACCCGGTCGCTTGAGATACATGACGAGCTGCCGCGCGATAGCCACCGCGACCGGTTGGCCCCAGTCCGCTTCGACCATGGCGAGCGCCATGTCAATGCCGGAGGTCACTCCTGCAGACGTCATGATGTGGTCGTCGCAGACATAGATCGCATCCGGGTCGACCTGCACATTGTGGCCGGCGGTTTGCAGTTCAGCGCAATGTGCCCAATGCGTCGTAGCGCGCCGGTTGTCGAGCAAACCGGCCCGGGCGAGGAGCAGCGCGCCGGTGCATATCGAGGCTACTCGCGGCGTTGTCGCAGCGATCGTGGCAAGCCAGGTAATAATGGCCGGGTTATCAGCTGCCCGTGCGTAGCCGATGCCGCCGGAAACCAGCAACGTATCGGCGGCGGCAACTGAATCCAGCGTAGTGGTTGCCACAATTTCTATGCCCGATGAGCAACGCACGGGTGCGGCTTGCTCAGCAACGACATCCAACTGGTAAGGAGGCGCACTGCAGTAGTCGTTTTCGCACAGCCAACGTGAGGTACGCGCAAACACTTCCAGCGGCCCGGTAATATCGAGCATCTGGGCATCGGGGTAAGCAAGCATGACTACGCGGTGGGCCGGTTCCATGGCAAGAGCTTAAGTGTCGCGCACGGCTTGAACAATTGTATGGACCTACGATTTGGGCATAAGCACAGGCCTCGCGGCGTGTCTTACTCTGGCTGGACTATGTTAAACGACTGTCGCCATTTTCCGAATTTTGGTCGGAATGTGACATTTATTCTCAGCTAATTGTCGTGCAATGAGGGGCTTCGCGGGCCGTTGCGCGCTGCTTGCGCGCGCAAGGCACTGACTTCCCTACAGGCGACCCGATCTGGCACAGGGCTTGCAGGATTTACTGCAGCTTGTCAGTTAAAGCCACCGAACAGGGGAGCACCGACAATGAGCGCGAATGTCATACAAGACTGGACTGAAAGCCAGGTACTGCTGAAGTTTGGCGAACACAAAGACGTCAAGTACAAGGTCTACAAGCACGATCAACGGATGTTCCAGGAGATCCGTGAACTCGATGACGTACCGATTCACACGCTCGAGTTGCCGCCGGGTCTCGCAATGGAGTCCAACAGTTACGAAGTGTTGTTGCGTTACGTGTTACTGGATGTTGTTGCTGCCTGACAGGGCCCGATCCTGAGTCACACATTGCCGCGCCTGTCCTGACGCGCTAGGGTGTAGCGCGTTAACGGCACTCGGAAACCTGCATGCAAAGCATTGGCGCGGCGTTAAACGCATTTTCGTCCTTCATGTGGGGCACGCCACTGGTCATCCTGCTAGTGGGTGGCGGCGTTTTTTTTGTCCTGCACTCGCGTGGCCTGCCGTACCGGCATTTTCGCCACGGCTTCGAAATTATCTCCGGAAAATACAACAACGACTCTGGGGATGAAGGTGATATCTCGCATTTCAAAGCGCTGGCCACGGCATTGTCCGGGACACTCGGCCTCGGCAATATTACTGGCGTTGCCGTAGCGATTACGGTTGGCGGACCAGGAGCCATCTTCTGGATGTGGGTCACAGCCGTTGTCGGCATAGCAACGAAGTTTTACACCGCAACACTCGCCGTAATGTTTCGTGGCCGTGACGACGCCGGACACCTTCAGGGTGGGCCGATGTACGTAATTCGCGAAGCCCTGGGCCGGCGGTGGTTGCCGCTGGCCTGGCTGTTCGCGATTGCCGGCCTGTTCGGTACGCTACCGATATTTCAGATTAACCAACTCGTGCAGGTAATTCGCGATGTCATCGCGGTACCGGCGGGCTTGACCGCGGCCGACGATCATTTTGTTTTTGATTTCGTTCTGGGTGTCGTATTCAGCGGTATGGTATTTGCGGTCATCATCGGCAAGATCCAGCGCATCGCATCGGTAACGTGCCTGGTCGTGCCATTCATGGTTGTTTTCTATTTTGTTTTGACGGCAATTTTGCTGGTTCAAAATACGTCAGAAATCCCCGGCGCATTTGCGATGATTTTTGAAGGTGCGTTTGCCGGCAAGTCCGTCGCCGGTGGTGCGTTAGGCACTGTCATCCTCATCGGCGTACAGCGTGGTGCGTTCTCCAATGAAGCTGGCATCGGCACCGAGGCCATGGCGCACGGTGCCGCACGTACGAATGAACCGGTGCGTGAAGGTCTGGTTGCGATGATCGGTCCGTTCGTTGACACCTTGATAGTCTGCACCTGCACGGCGCTGGCAATTCTGGTTACCGGTGTCTGGAAAACGGACGCAATTGGTGTGACGATGACCAGCAATGCGTTCGAGCAGGCATTCCCCGGTTTTGGCGGCTTCTTGCTCGTCATAATGGTGTTCTTTCTTAGCATCAGTACTGTGCTGACGTTCAGTTACTACGGCGGCAAGTGCACGGGCTTCCTGTTTGGTACGCGCTTTGAGCGCTGGTATATCTGGTTCTATACCCTGCTGATTATTGCCGGTGCTGTTGCATCCCTGCGTGCGGTCATCGGCCTGATCGACGGCATGTACGCGATGATGGCCATTCCGACGATGATTTCGAGTTTGCTGCTAGCTCCGAAAGTTCGTGTTGCGGCACTCGATTACTTCGCGAGGCGGCAAGCTGGTTGAGTACAATCGGCACATCAACTGGAATAGATTCCGAATATGAGCAAGAAACAGAAATTGGAAACGCGTATCGCGCAAGGCCTGCATTACATTGATCCGACGACGGGCGGCGTAGTCCCCGCTATTCAACCGTCGACAACCTTCGCTCGCGACAAGAATTACAATCTGCTTGCGGACGACCACAGCTATGCGCGTGATCAGAACCCCTGCTATGGCAGTGCCGAGGACATGCTCTGCGAGTTGGAGGGCGGTGCCGACGCGCTTCTGTTCAGTTCGGGGATGGCGGCGGCAATGGCTATTGTGCAGGCCTTGCAGCCTGGCGATCGCATCGTCGCGCCGCAAGTCATGTACTGGGGTCTGCGCAATTGGCTGGGGAAATTTTGCGCTCGCTGGGGCATGGAGCTCGCGTTGTTTGACGCGAGTGATCCGGCTGCGCTGAAACAATGCGTTGATGCGGCGGACACGCGCCTGGTCTGGATTGAGACGCCATGCAATCCAACCTGGACAGTAATTGATATTGCGGCGGCAGCCGAGATCGCGCATGCGGCGGGTGCCGTACTGGCTGTTGACTCAACTGTTGCGACGCCGGTATTGACCTGCCCGTTGCAGCTTGGTGCTGACATCGTGATGCATTCTGCGACGAAATATTTGAACGGGCACGGCGATGTGGTGGCCGGCGCCTTGGTAACGGCACGCAAAGACGAGCTGTGGGCGGCCATACGCGAAGTACGCGCCGACGGCGGCGCAATTCTGGGCAGCTTCGAAGCCTGGTTATTGCAACGCGGCATGCGCACCTTGTTTTTGCGAGTACGTACGGCAAGTCGTTCGGCACAGATTATTGCTGAACATTTTTCCGGGCACCCCAATGTGGCAGCCGTACTGTATCCCGGGCTGAAGTCGCACCCCGGTCACGACATCGCACGCAAGCAGATGCAGGGTGGCTTCGGCGGCATGCTGTCGTTGCGCGTGAAGGGCGGCGAGCAGGCAGCGCTCGAAGTCACGAGTCGCTGCAATGTCTTTATTCGCGCGACGTCATTGGGCGGTGTTGAAAGTTTGATCGAACACCGCTATTCCATCGAAGGCCCCGACAGCCCGATTCCACCTGATCTCATCCGCCTGTCGATTGGTATCGAGGCAACAGCTGACCTGATTGCAGACCTTGAACAGGCGCTCGCCTGACCCGCAACATTTTAGTGGCGATACGCAGGCGGCAATGAGTTGGACCAATCGAGATAGCGATCGCGCAGCAAGGTTTGCCGACTTTGCATCGGCACGCTTTCGCCTTTGATAAATACCTGCTGCGGATACGAGGTCAATTCAAGCGGGTCCGCATTCCAGACGACGAGGTCTGCATCTTTGCCGATCTCGATACTGCCGGCGCGGTCTGCAACCCCGTATAGCTCGGCTGGCGTCAACGTGATCGCACGCAGAGCCAACTCCCAGGTCAGGCCATTCGCCACAGCAATGCCGGCCGCCTGGGTGATGTTCCGCGCATTGTAATTCTGCACACTGTTATCGCCGCCGAGTGCGACCACGACACCGGCATCGGCCAGCAGCGCGGCGGAATCGAGCCGCGAATTCAATTCATCGAAACTGGCGGGCAGGTTATTGATCGAGCTGAGGATCACGCCAACCTGTGCCGCTACCAGTTGCTCGGCGACCATCCAGGCTTCCGCGCCACCGCCGACAATCAAGCGCAGTTTGTATTCGTCCGCGAGTGCAAGCAGAACTTCGATGTCGCTGGCGCGGTCGACATAAACGAGTAAAGGAGTAGTGCCTTCAATGACAGATTGCAGCGCTTCAAGGTCTGCCTGGCTAAGCGAGTAGTCGCGACGATTTCTACTTTCGAACTCGCTCTTGTGGCCTGCGTAATCGAGTGCATCGTCCAGTGCCGTGCGCAGCTGCAACATGGCTGCCGCGCGTGAGCCACCGGCGAGCGAGCCGCCACCCGCGCCCAGGTGCAGAATCATCATTGCCCGGCGACGCACGACCGGATCGGCAGTGTCGCCAAGCTGTACGATCGCACCGAGTCCCGAAAAGATGTGACTGACGTTGCCGAAGTCATCGGGCTCCGTCCGACCGGTCGGCGTAACGGCAGCACGTGTAATGCCTTCGATGCGGTTCACGGCGATAAGCGTGGACCGCGGATTGTAGGCCGCAGCAATATCGAAGCCGGCACTGAATTGTTCGCCGCGCTGTATCCCATCAACGGTGCCATCGATTGCGCTCACTTCCGTGAGCCCGAGCTGACCCATCGCAGAGAACAGGCCCGGCGTAATGATCTTGCCGTCCGCGTCAATGGTAACCGCGCCAGCCGGTATATTTACGTTGCGACCAACAGCAGCAATGACGCCGTCAGTGATGACGATAGTGGCATTGTCGATCGTGCCTGCTGGTCCAACCGTGTGCACGCGTGCGCCGGTTATCGCGGTCGTCGCTGCTTGCAGGACGCAGGGCAGCAACAGCAGAATTGTGCACAGATCACGCAGCTTCATTTCGCACCTCCGGTGGCAGCGGCAGTTCCAAGGCTGAAGTCAGTAACCGGGTTGTTTTGCGGCGCCTGCCGGTCATAGGCAAGCGCGCCGTCGATGTAAACCCGCTCCACGGTGGTGTAAACGCTGAACGGGTTGCCACTCCAGACCGTAATATCGGCCATCTTGTCCTTCTCCAGGGTACCGGTCTGTTCGAGAATACCGAGTGCCTTTGCCGCATTGGCGGTGATCCAGCGAATGGCGCGCTCCGGCGGTATGTCGACGCCCACCGCTGCTGCTGCGCCCATCACTTTGGCACTTTCCTGATTCAGCCGTTGAATGCCGATTTCATCGTCCGAGTGGATGATCGCGCAGGCACCGGCTTTGTCGAGGAGGGCGGCATTTTCGCGGATGCCGTCAAACGCTTCCATCTTGAACCCCCACCAGTCAGCCCAGACTGCCGCGCAAACGTTGTTGCTGGACAGCAATTCCGGAATCTTGTATGCCTCGACCGCATGGTGAAACGCACTGATTGTGTAATCGAATTCTTTCGCGATTTCGAGCATGACCGCCATTTCGTCTGCGCGATAACAATGATTGTGAATCAGGATTTCCCCGTCAAGAACACCTGCAAGTGTTTCCAGTTGCAGGTTGCGATTCGGCGCTTCGCCTTCACCGTTGCCGAATTTGGCGAGCTGGTCGCGATATTGCGCGGCAGCGATCCAGGCGCTGCGGTAGCCCGCAACATTGCCCATGCGCGTGGACGGTGCGACTCCACGTCCACCGTAGACGCGTTTTGGATTCTCGCCACATGCCATCTTGAGTCCGTACGGCGCGCCCGGAAACTTCATGTCCATTACGGTTTTGCCGGGCACATTCTTAAGAGTGACGCCACGCCCACCGAAGAGGTTCGCGGAGCCGGGCAGTATTTGCAGCGACGTAATCCCGCCCGCCAATGCGGTGACGAACCCGGGATCCTGCGGCCAGACGCTGTGCTCTGCCCAGACTTCAGCAGTATTGGGGGCTGTTGCCTCGTTACCATCCGAATGTGCGTCAACGCCCGGGCTTGCGTAGACACCGAGATGCGAGTGGACATCGATAATGCCGGGTGTGATCCACAGGCCACTGGCGTCGACCTGCTGTGCGTCAGGCGCCTTAAGTTCGCTGCCCACTGCGGCGATCTTGCCATCGGCAAGCAGCACGTCGGCATTCTCGAGCCGCTCGCCTGTGCCGGTGAGTACGGTAGCGCCGCGCAGCAAGGTAGTGCTCGCAGGTAGCGCCTGGTAACGGCTGGCATAGGCGGCGTCAGCGTCCGGGCTGGATAACTTCGCAGAATCATCGCAGGCCACGGACAGCAGAAAGACGATTGTCAGGGCAACAGAGGTACGCAGGCTCATCGGTTACTCCAGGAACGTTTTACTAATAAATTCGGTCGCTTACCGGCTCAGGTGTATCCGCCATGAACGTGGTAGCGTAAAATATTGCACGGTCCGGTCGCCGCGCGAACGCTGCGACTGGCTGGCTAACTAACAAAACAACAAACGGCGAACAATTGCCCGCACAACTGGCGCAACAGGATCGCGTAGGGGGAATCGCAATGCAAGACGGCAAAACAAATCGCGAACGGGGAGCAGGCAACGGCTTGTTTGACCGCCGACTGTTCCTGCGCGCGGGCATGGCGGCAGGCGCCGGCTTACTCAGCGCCCAGGCCGTGTCCAAAGAACGACTGCCGTGGATGAACGCACCGGGTGCACCGATGAGTGAAGGCGGTGATCCGTCTCCGCACACTGCGCATATACGTCGAGTGGCGGTGAGTTCGCAGCCGGGTACGACAGGCACTGGAGTGTCACGTACGCCGCTTGAGCATCTGGACGGCATCATCACGCCGAGTCGTCTGCACTTCGAGCGCCATCACAGTGGTATTCCGGCCATCGACCCGGATCAGCACCGTCTGTATATCAGTGGACTGGTTGAGCGGCCATTAGCGTTCAGCCTCGAGGCATTGCAGCGCTACCCGATAGTGTCGCGTATTCAGTTTCTTGAATGTTCGGGCAACAGCGGCGGCATGATCGGCCCGGAAGCACGTGATGCAACCTGCGGAGAGATTCACGGCCTGGTATCCGTCAGTGAATGGGGCGGTGTGCCCTTGTCCGTCCTGCTGGATGAAGCCGGGATTAAAGCCAACGCGAGTTGGGTCATCGCGGACGGCGCGGATGCGGCGATGATGAGCCGCAGCGTGCCGCTGAAAAAGATTCTGGACGACGCCATTGTCGCGCTCTACCAGAACGGTGAGCCGGTGCGCCCATCCAACGGTTACCCGATGCGCCTGTTCCTTCCGGGTTGGGAGGGCAACATGTGTGTCAAATGGCTGCGCAGCTTGCGCGTAACGGAAGCGCCGGCGATGACCAAGGACGAAACATCGAAGTATTCCGACCTCATGGACAATGGCAGGGCAAACCTGTTCAGCTTTCCCATGGGAGTGAAGTCGCTGATCACCAGTCCTTCGCCAGGAGTGAACCTCGGCCCGAAAGGTATTTACCAGGTGAAGGGTATCGCCTGGTCAGGTTCCGGTCGTATTCGCCGCGTTGAAGTGTCGGCGGACGGCGGCAAGAGCTGGGCGGATGCGCTGCTCGACGAACACGTGTTGCCTAAATGCCTGACGCGGTTTCGCACCGCCTGGGACTGGAACGGGGGGCCGGCAGTCATCATGAGCCGGGCAACCGATGAAAACGGCAATGTGCAACCGACCCGCAGCCAGGTGCTCGAGGGTCGTGCCAGTAATTCCTTTTATCATTACAACGGTATCCAGGCCTGGGCCGTTAACAGCGATGGAGCACTGCGCAATGTCTATGCTTGAGCGAGCTATCTTGGTATTGCTGTTGCCGTCATTCACCGTTGCTGCCGACACAGTGCCGCGACTGGGTGAGGCGCTGACACCGGCGCAAGTCGAAGAAATCAGTTTCACGGTCATGCCGGACGGCGAAGGTTTGCCCGAGGGTTCAGGATCAGCCATCGAAGGCAGCGCACTTTATCAACAACAGTGCATGGCGTGTCATGGCGCGGATGGCGAGGGTACGCTGAACGACCGTCTCGTCGGTGGTCAGGGAAGCATACACAGTGCCCAGCCGGTGAAAACCCTCGGCAGCTATTGGCCGTACGCGACGACGGTATTCGATTACATTCGGCGGGCAATGCCGTACACCGCGCCCGGTAGCCTGAGCAACGATGAAGTGTACGCACTCACAGCGTTTCTGCTGTTCAAGAACGGCATCATTGAAGAAACGGCGACGTTGGACGCCAAGCGCTTGCCGGAAGTGAAAATGCCAAACCGCGATAACTTTGACTGGGCATGGCAGCCGTAAGTTGACCACGGTAGCTGCGACGAACGAGCAATGAGCAGTGCCGCCTCCATCTGGCAGCGTCTCGGTGGCACAGCGCCGGGTCGCTGGCTATTTTCACGCATGGTGTGCTTCAAGGCACCGTACTTTGCTTCGATATCACCGTTGTTTGTTGAACTCGGCGAGGGTCGTACAGTCGTTTTTCTGAAAAAGCGTCGCAAGGTACAAAATCACCTCGGCACCGTGCATGCCATCGCCATGGCCAATCTTTGCGAGATTGCTGCGGGCACGTTGATGGAGGTTAGCGTGCCGGCCAATCAGCGCTGGATACCGAAGGGCATGACGATCGAATATCTTGCCAAAGCGCTGACCGACGTCACGGCCACGGCGCTGTTGCCGTCACTGCAATTCGGCGCCGCGCAGGATGTCAGCGTGCCTGTCTCGGTACGCGATCGGGATAGTACGGAAGTCGTTCGGGCAGACATTTCCATGTACGTATCGCCACGCCTCTGAGCTTCTGCAAGCGACCTGTCCACGGACTACTATCTGGTCGCAGGTAGCCAAAAAAGAGTGCCAAAATGAGACTTGTTTGGATAAACTCCGGCACAGTTTTTGTTAAATTGTCGGGGTGTATGATTGCATGACGAGTGCCTGGACCGAATGAGTGCAGAAGTAGTAATAACCGAGAACGACCTGCCCGCAGAGGTGGTTGCAGCGATCAAGGATGGCCGCAAGGTGGTGGCTATTAATATGTTGATGGCCGCGACCGGGATGGGCATGGCCAATGCCAAGGTACTTGTCGACCGTGCGTCCGCCCGGCTGAATCCGAAGCCGCCCCGGCAAACGTTCATGAAAGACTACAACCCGATCAATCGCCGCCTGGTTGGCATGGCATTGATGCTGTTCGCCGTTTTCCTCTTTTACAAACTGGGCATTTCTGCCTGAAATCAGTCCCGCTCGATCGGCGGAGCTTGCTGACCTAACCCTGCCTGTTGTGGCGGCGGCATATTGTTTGGCCAGCCGCTCCAGCCCGGACCCCGTACAACACGACCTGGCTTCGCACCGGTATGAATGCCGTCTTTCAGGACCTGTACACCGTTGACGAATACATGCTCAACGCCGGTGGCGTATTGATGTGGCTTTTCAAACGTCGCATTGTCGGTGATCGTGTTGGGGTCAAATAGGACGATGTCCGCGTAGAAGTTTTCTGCGAGCAGGCCACGGTCGCGTATCCCTGTGTTGAATGCGGGCAATGAGGTCATTCGGCGAATCGCTTCGTGAATAGGCATCAGATGTTCGTCGCGTACGAAGCGGCTGAGCACCCGTGCGAATGTGCCGTACGCGCGCGGATGCGGGCTGGAGTTCAGGAATACACCTTCTGCAGCGAGTGCACCGGCATCGGAGCCGAAACTGACCCATGACTTCGCTGCTTTGCGGCTGACGTTAAATTCGGACATGAGAGTAAACGCAGCATCAACGCGGCTGTCATCTTCGACCACCAGATCCATTGCCGTCTCGGCCGGATCCTGGCCACGTTCGTCGGCTACTTCTTGCAGAGTCTTGCCGATCAGCGATCGCAGCTCGGGATTGCGAAAGCCCAGCAACAGGATGTTTTCGGGGCCCGCCTGGACGTAGAAGTTTTCCCACTCGTTGGTATCAGCGTGCATTTCAGCCCTGACGCGATCGCGAATCTGCGGATCTCGCAAGCGTTCCACCCACGCGTCGTGACCGCCGGCTTGTACCCACAAAGGCATCGTCGCGTCGAGTCCGGTAGCGCCGGCATTGTACGTATACATATCAGCGGAAATTCTGAGACCTGCGGCGCGCGCTGCCTCGATCATGTTGAACACGCTTTCCAGCTTGTACCAGTTGTCCTTGCCGGATGCCTTCAGGTGATAGATCTCGGCCGGTGCACCGCTAAGGCTGGCAATCTTGATGAGTTCCTGGACCGCTTCTTCGAGGCGATTGCCCTCGCTGCGCATATGCGAGATATAGCCACCGCCAAATTCTGCTGCGGCGCTCGCCAGTGCGATCAATTCGTTCGTATCTGCGAAATTATCAGGTGCGTAAATGAGTGAAGAGCCGACACCGAGCGCGCCCTCACGCATGGCGGCACGCACGAGCTCCTGCATGCGCAATAGCTCGTCGGCCGTAGCGCGGCGATCGTCGTAGCCGACCTCATGAATGCGCACCGTTCCGGCACCAATGTATGAGGCAACGTTGACCGAAACGCCGAGTGTCTCAAGACGTTCCAGGTATTCGCCGAGGGTAGTCCAGGTCACATCAAACTTGATATCACCCTGGCGCTCACGCATCTCCTGCTTCATCGTCGTATTGAGCGGCCCCATGGACGAGCCTTCACCCATGACTTCCAGGGTCACGCCCTGGTGAATATCACTCATCGCGCGGCCGTCTTCGAACAACGAGACCGTAGCCCAGCTCAGCATATTGATGAAGCCCGGGGACACTGCCAAACTGCTCGCATCAATTTCCGTTTTGCCGGTTACGGCGCTGAGGTCGCCAACAGCGGCTATCCGGTCTGCATCAATTGCCACGTCACCACGGAACGGCGGCGATCCGCTGCCGTCGTAGATCATGCCACTACGAATAATGATGTCGTGATCGTTGACGACCTCTGGTGGCGGCTCTTTGGCACAGGCACCCAGCAGCAACAGGACAATGATCGCGCAATGGCGCAGGCAGGCAATTGAAGTACGCATTCTGGATCCCCCCGGAATCAATCAGGCGACGTTGTTAGTGGCTTGTGCCGGCTTCCACCGCACGCCACACACGCAACAGGTTACCGCCGAGGATCTTGACTACGTCATCTTCGCTGTAGCCGCGTTCCAGTAAGCCCGCAACCAGGTTGGGGTAGGCGGAGACGTCTTTCAGGCCGATTGGCAAGCTGTCGCCGACGCCGTCGTAGTCTGAGCCGATACCGACATGATCGACACTGCCTGTCAGTTTGACGACATAATCAAAGTGATCAAGGGTCTGAGCAAGCGTTGCATAAGGATAGGGGCCGTGTTCCGCCTCATACTCTTCGACAAATTGCGCACGTGCTTTATCGCTGGCTTCCAGACCTTTTTCCTCGAGCCACGGCTCGTAGGCTTCGCCACGCGCATTGCCGTAATCGCGGGCTGTCTGGATGATAAAGGCTGAACCGAAATTAATCATGATAACGCCGCCGTCTTTCGCAAGCCGGACAATCATGTCGTCGCCCATGTTGCGTTCCCAGCCGGGCGTGAAATGACGTGCTGACGAATGCGAGGCAATAACCGGTACAGTCGTTATTTCCATTACATCCCAGAACGCCTCGTCAGAAACGTGGCTGATATCGACCATGATGCCCAGGCGATTCATCTCTCTGACCACGTCCTCACCAAATTCGCTAAGGCCGCCCCATTGCTTGTTGTCGTCATACGACGAATCGGAGATGTGATTGGACAGGCCGTGCGCGAGGGTGATGTAACGAATGCCGCGATCGAAGAAATGCTTGAGATTGGCAAGGTCGCCCTCGATCGGCGAACCGTTTTCCATGCCCATAGGCAGAGAAATCAGGCCATTCGCAAACTGTGCTTTAAGATCAGCCGGCGAGATCGCAATTGCGAACTTGTCGGGGGCCTTGGCAACGAGACCTTCAACGAGATCGATCAGGCCTTCGGCAACTTCCCGCGAACGACCTTCGGCTTCCAGGCTTGCCGGAGTGTAGATCGACATGAACGGAGCATTCAGACCGCCGGCAACGGCGCGCGGATAATCGAAATCGCCACCATCGGTCGCCTTGCTGACATCTGCCGGCTCTTCCTCGAGTCGGTAAGGCACGTCAATGTGCGTATCAATAATGATGTTGTTGTGAGCTATATCACGAGCCCGCTGCTGCGGGTCGGGCGTCGCCGGGGCGGCGCTCTTTGGCGGCGCATTGTCCTGGCCGCAAGCGGTCAGGACTAGAGCGGTAGCGATGGTGCTGAATAGTCGAAAAGACATGAAATCCCCCGGCATCGGATCGTGGCTGCAAACATAACGGAGGGCAGAGTATAGGCAAAAGTGGGCGCGGGGTGGCGATATTCGGGCAGCACGGTCTTGCGGGTAGCGGGTGCTGCTGGCAACGCAGCGATTGATGCAAATGTTTCCAATCGTAACGACTGGACCAATAGGGCGGTCAGCGACGGTACCAGCAGGTATCATTCGCGTATGACTCAGCTGTTACTTATCGATGATGACGTTCGCCACTCGCGCCTGCTGCGCGATTACCTGCAGCGGTTCTCCATAGAACTCGATTGTGCGGGTGATGCCACAGCCGGTCTCAGGAAGCTGGCGACCAGCGATTACGACCTGCTGTTACTTGACGTCATGTTGCCCGGGCGCGACGGCTTCGATATTTGTCGAGAAATACGCAAGACGAATACGATTCCAATCATCATGCTGACAGCGAGGGGCGACGTCATTGACCGGGTGTCCGGGCTTGAGCTGGGCGCGGATGACTACATCGCCAAACCCTTCGAGCCGCGTGAGTTGGTAGCGAGGATTCAGAGCATCCTGCGTCGCGTCGAGCCGTCGCCAGGTGAGCAGCGCACTTTGCACTTCCAGGATATCGAAATTGATCGTGATGCCCGTATCGTGCTCGTGGAAGGCACTGCGGTGGACTTAACCTCCATGGAGTACGAGTTGCTCGTCTTGTTAGCGAGCAATGCGGGCAAACAACTAAGCCGCGACCAGATTCTGTCAAAGTTGCGCGGCATCGACGCCGCCATACTGACCCGTTCCGTCGACATCATGATAAGCCGGTTACGCAGCAAGCTCGGCGATCCGGGCAAGCCGCCGCGGTTTATTGAAACAATCTGGGGACGCGGCTACCTGTTTGTAGGCAAACCAGCGAATGCTTAGAGAGCTGTCCCGGTCGCTGTCATTTCGCTTGCTGGGAATTTTTCTTGCGCTGGCCATCTCATTCGCATTTTTCGCGTTGCTGGCACTACGCTGGGTCTATGACACGGACGAGGTCCGTGAGCTTGTCAGTGGCCACTTATCGCTACACATCGAATACGTGCTGGATGATATCGGTGATCCGCCGCGTATCGATCGAGCCATTGCGATTACCAAAAAGGTGCCGGTCGATATTCGCATTAGCGGTCCGGCAGTGAATTGGGCATCAGACCCTGCGTTTCCAGCGGAGTCCGCGCTGACGTTCAGCAGGCCTGAGGCGATGAGTGGCACGGTTGACAGCTTTCTCGGTGATTTGCAGAACGCCGAATTCGCGCAGAGTGATGGCCACAGGTTTCTGCGAATTCGCCGCGGTGAGCACGCAGTAATTGTGGCATCGCCGCGTATTTCGGATCGTGTGCAGGCTCGTAGTCTCGCACCGGTAATTGTGGGTGTCGGCGTTTCCCTGGTGCTGCTCGCGTATCTCGCGGTGCGCTGGTTGTTCCGGCCGATAGGGACGATTCGCACGGGTGCAGCCCGAATCGGGCAGGGCCGCTTTGATGAGCGCATTTCAGATGTGCGCAGTGACCAGCTGGGCGACCTGGCAGACGACATTAATAATATGGCCGCGGATGTGCAGGGCATGCTCGATGCCAAACGACAATTACTACTCGGAATTAGTCACGAGCTGCGCACGCCGTTATCGCGCATGCGTTTGGCAATTGAGTTGCTTGACGACTCGGACGGGCAGGTTGCCGATGCGGATGGCATGCGCGCCGACATTCGTGAGATGGAAAAAATTATTTCGACATTGCTTGAGGCGGAACACCTCAACAGTCGACACGCGTCGCTGCACCTCGCTGATTGTGACATCAGGGCGACGATCGAAAACATGCTTGAGGATTATTTTTCGCGTGATCAGGGGCGCATCAACGTGACCTGGCGAGGCATGCAGCGCAGTGTACGGATTGACGAAGCGCGCCTCGTGCTGATGCTCAAGAATCTCCTGAGCAATGCCTTGCGTTATTCAGATGCCAGCGCCGGTGCTATCGAACTGCAGGTTGATATTCACGCGGACGAGATCTTGATGCGAGTACAGGATCGCGGTCCCGGTATTCCGGAGGAACAGCGTGACTCAGTTGGCGAGCCGTTCTTTCGAGGGGACCCATCGCGTACTCGCGAGACCGGCGGCAGCGGACTTGGCCTGTACCTCGCCACCCTGGTTGCCAGGGCACATCGCGGATCGCTGGAACTTGATCGTCAATATGATGCAGGCGCGGCTTTCGATATTCGCTTGCCTGGATGAGTTGCCATTAGAGCTCAAGCGTTCAACGCTAGTCGCAATTCGTTCCCGATTTTTTGCGCACCCTCGACCAGCGCATCGAAGTCAGCTCGCTTGCTGCGATGGTTGCAGATTGCGACGCGAATTGAAAAACAGCCGTTCAGTTCGGTTGACGAGGGCGCGGCAATGCCTTCTTCTTGCAGGCGCATCAGCAGTTCTGCATTCAGCTCGTTGAGCGTTGCATCGTCGAGATCCGCATCGTAATAGCGAAAGTTAACGATATTCATGGCCGTCGGTGCCAGCCGTTGCAAATCGGAATGCGCAGCCACTAAGCCATCGAGATACTGCGCCTGGCGTACATTCTGCGAGATTTGTTCCGCGTAACGTTTCGAGCCCTCGCTCTTGAGCGCCATCCAGGCACGCAGTGCGATGAAAGAACGAGACAATTGCACGCCGTATTCGGAAAAGTTCAGAGGACCGGATGCGAGCCCGCGCTCCAGCTTGCGCAGATACGAGGGCAGCACCGAAAACGTGTCCTTGTGCAGTTTGTCACCGCGCACCAGGACACCTCCACAGTTGTATTGAACATAGAGCCACTTGTGCAGATCGAACGCGACCGAATCAGCGCGCTCCAGGCCCGCCGCAAGGTGTCGGTATTCATCGGCAAGCCGAACAAACGCGCCGAACGCCCCATCGACATGCAGCCACAGGTCATATTGCGTCGCAATATCGGCGAGTGTTTCAACGGGATCCGTTGCGCCGGTATTGACCGTGCCAACGTTCGCAATGATGCACGCAGGGTGATGGCCCTTGTCTTTGTCGCTGCGAATCGCATCGCGCAATGCCGCGACATCAATGCTGAAATCACTTAGCACTGGAATCAGGCGTAGTGATTCACTGCCAAGGCCGAGCAGTTCGATCGCCTTTCGGACACTCGAATGTGTTTCGGTTGACGCGTAATACATTAATCGCGCCTGGTTGCGAGTGTTGATGCCTGTTGCTCGCACGTCGTATTTCGCACCCGCAGTCCTTGCAACGGCAAGACCAACGAGGTTGGCCATCGAGCCGCCGCTAACCAGCAGTCCGCTGGCATCCAAGGGGTAGCCGAGCAGTTCCTTTAGCCAGCCCACAAGCTGCAACTCCACATGCGAAGACGCCGCTTCATCAAAGCCTAGCGAACAGGAATTCATGGTCGAGATCACCATGTCGGCGAGTAGTTGCGTGGTTGTGCCCGTACCGCCAACCCAGCTCCAGAAGCGCGGATGAATATTCCCGGTCGGGTAGGGCAATACATGCTGCTGAACTTGTGCGTATACCGCGGCAGCGCCCATACCCTCCGCGGGCGCGTGTTCCTGGAACAGCGTTCTTGCAGATTCGGGGAGCGGGCGCCATACCGGCCGTTCAGAAACGCTTTGCAGGTAATCGACCATGTCGTCGAATGCCTCGTGGCCCAGCTTTCGAAATGCATCCCAGTCGTCAGGATCAAGAGAGCGTTCGGTGGGCGCGTCAGATCTTTCTGTGTGCTTGGCGGTCACGGGTAGTCCTGTGATTTTGTTCGACGGCCCAGTATCAACAGTAGCGGTTGCGGTGCAATACCCAATGCTGCGCAGGCGCGTCATGTACAGCATCCGGGCTTGGGACTGCAATTATCGCGGAAACGAAATAATCCTAAAATTCAACAAGCTACGAACGGCATTCCAGTCGCTATTGACGGTTTCGAGAAGTGATATCATAATGATATCGAATTGATTCGTTGAGGGAGAGCAGTATGAATCGTGAAATTGCCAAGAACGCCCGCTCCGGTTACGGGGTTTTTGCAGTACTGACGGTGGCCCAGTTACTTGCGTTTTATGCCGCTTTCCTCGCGGTCAGGGCATTCTCAATACCCGGTATTGTCGTAACAACCCTTATCAGCATGCTGGTCCTCGTGTGCTGGATCGGCTTTTTCATGGTGAACCCGAACGAAGCAAAAGTGCTGCAGCTGTTTGGCAAGTATGTCGGTACGGTTAAGGATCCGGGTTTGCGCTGGGCCAATCCGCTCTTTCAGAAAATCAGCATATCTACCCGCGTCCGCAATTTTGAGAGCAGCAAGATGAAGGTCAATGACTCTCAAGGCAGCCCGATTGAAATCGCTGCCGTAGTGGTCTGGAAAGTGGTTGATACAGCAGAAGCTATGTTCGAGGTCGATGATTTCGAAGAGTTTGTGCATATCCAGAGCGAGTCCGCGTTACGCAACCTCTCTACAACCTATCCCTATGAGCCGCACGAAGGCGAGGGCATAGCTCTGCGCAGCCACCCGGCAGAGATCGCGGACGCGCTGCGTGGTGAGATCCAGGATCGACTCGAGCAAGCTGGCGTTTGTGTCCTCGAGGCGCGTATCAGTCATCTTGCGTATGCACCGGAAATCGCGCATGCGATGCTTCGACGTCAACAGGCCTCGGCCATAATCGCCGCGCGCACGCAAATTGTTGCCGGTGCGGTCGGGATGGTAGACATGGCGCTGGCAGAATTGAGCTCCAAGCAGATTGTGGAACTCGATGATGAACGCAAAGCTGCAATGGTCAGCAACCTGTTGGTCGTACTGTGCAGCGAAGAAAGTGCTCAGCCCGTATTGAATACGGGTTCGCTGTACACCTGAGCAGGTCGTGACCAGAGCAAACAGGGAGGCTCGACATGGCGGCGCGTAAAGCATTCGCGCTCCGGGTAGACGAGAAAACACTCGGCGCGATGCAGCAATGGGCTAATGACGATCTGCGCAGCTTGAATGCGCAGATCGAATTTGTCTTGCGCGAAGCGCTGCGTAAGAACGGGCGGTTGAAAAAAGAGAAAAAATAGGAAGAACCAGCTGCGTCAGTTGAGGCTCGATTCTGCACGCGGTGCCGGGTCGAAACGGACGAAATCTGATCGCTGAGATCCGGCGACGGACAAAGGCAGTGTCTCTCGGGACCACTTTGGGGGGAATAAAGCGGACCTAGTCAAATGAAAGCACTCAGCCAAGTCAATCAGTAGGAACATAACGGAACTATGGGAGCCATCCCTATAAAGAGTTCCCGGGAGGCGCTGCCGGCCGATTGGCACGTTATTCAACAATGCGTAACCTGTGTCTACGGCAATCTGGTGGCAAGCCCTTCGAGGAGGCGCCCGGCCGAGCCCTTTAGGGGGATGGCTCCCTTCGGTCCGCTTTATTCCCCCTAAAGGGCTCGGCCGAACACCTCCTCTTACATTGATAGTGACGTTGTGTTTCGGGGCGCGATATCGGACACCGCGTGCAAGATCAAGTCTCGCGTGACACAAGCTGCGAGTTGCCTAGTTGAGAAGCTCAAGAACTTTCCGGGACCCTTGCTCTCCTGACAATGCCCCTCCGGTCCTCAATGTGAATTAGGCCGGAATGATGAGAATGTTCGGCGGTGGGCAAGGTTGTAAGCTTCGCCGTCGGGGCGACGGTCAGAAAGTAGGGCGGATCCCTGGCAGGCTCATGAGCACGGCGGTGCTATGATGCAAGCATGAACCTGTTGTCGCTAATCATCATATTTCTCGCGCTGATTATCTGCGCTGCGGTCGGCTTCATTGCCTGGGAACTGACCACCGATGAGGAAACGCTGGCCAAACGAAAACGGGGCAGCAACGCTGCCCCGCCTGATGACTCGCAGAATTCGTAAGTCCTAACGATTTCTGTCCCGGCGACGCTCGCCACCGGACTTTCTTTCACTCTTCGAACTGCTACGGCGTTGCGGTGTCGCTTCGCTGCTCCGCTGCGGCGTTGCACGACTCGAACTCGTGCGATCCGGGCTGGCACGACGGGTCGGCTCTGCGCGGGTCGGTGACGGCCGTGGTGTCGCGTCCCTGCGCGGGCTTGTCTCGATACGCGGAGTACTGCGTTGCGACGTACTGCGGTTCGTCCGTGTTACTGGTGCTGACCGACTAACGGGGGCTGCACGGCTGACCGGCGCGGAGCGTGTTACCGGTGCGCTGCGCCGATCGGGCGTGCTGTTGCTTTCTGCAGCACGACGATTGCTGCGATCGGCAGACTCACGCGAGCGAAAGCGAATGGTATCGCCCGCACTATTGGTCCGCTGTTCACGCGCATCGTTGCGGTTGGCGCTACCTCGTGCAGTTTGCGTACGCTCGCCGTCCTGGCGGGCAAGCAGCCGGTTTGCAGCAGCATCATTGCGTTCCGAGCCGCTGCGACGGGCAGTGTCATTGCGCTCTGTGCTGTTGCGGCGGGCAGTCTGGTCACGACTGCTGGTGCCCCGATCGCTGGCGCCGCGTTCGCCGCCTTCACCACGTGAGCGAAAACGAATCGTGTCAGGATTACTGCGACGGCTGCTGCCATCGCTGCGCCGTTCAACCGTATCCGCGCGCCTTGTGTTGGTACGGGCAACCGGATCCCTGCGTTGACCGACTACGTTGTCACGTCGACGTTCGGGGTCGCTACGATCCTGGCGAGCATAGCCGTCATGGCTGGAACTGCGACGCCTGTCCGTGTAGTAACGGTCACGTGCCGTGTAGTGTCCCGGGCGTGCGCCACCGCGGTGGCGTGGACGCCAGTAGTCGCCGTGACGGTCGCGATAACCGCGGTCACTATAGTTACCGTAGTAGTTGTGGAACACCTGGATGCTGGGCCTGCGCCAATAGTAGTTGTCGTAGTAATTCCAGCCAAAGTACGGGTGACCGTGATAGCTGTAATGCTGTACGTGCAGGTAATCAGACGCCCAGCCAATCTGGAACGCCGTTGTCACGCCCCAGAAATAGCCAGCTGAAAAGTGGTGGCCAGCGGGGTACGGGTAGTAGTACACCGGGTAGGCTTGCGGATAGTAATAGTACGCGCGGCGCGGCTGACGAATCACAACTCGTTCTGGTTCGTAGTACGGCACGTAAATGACATCGTCGTCGACGGTATCAATTTCGATGGCACCGTCGTTGCGCGTTACAGTCTGGCGCTCGTCGCTCGCAAGGTTACCGGCGGCATAGGCGCGATCACGAAAAGACTCAACCGCAGCGACTACGTCGTTCTGCTGGGCAACTACGGCTTCGCCGAGTCGCCACGTCCAGTCGATATCGTCATTCATGAGTTTGACGACTTCGGGATAATTGAGGAGTGCAACAACGGAGTCGTCCCAGCTGTCATCGGGTTTCAGGTTGCTGTTGGTCTCGAGTTGCTCTAGAAAGCGCGCGGCCTGCACGATTTCCAGCGGAAAGGTCGATGCGGGCAACACCACTGCCAGCAGGTCATCCGGATACAATGCGATGGGTCCGACCAGCGCCTGCAATTCGTCGGCCGACATCAAGGTGCCCGAATCCAGGTCACCGTCGCCATCGCCGTTACCAATGGCAGTGCCGACGGGATTGCCGTCGTCGTCTACCGGTGTCTGCGCGAAACTGATCGCCGCTGCAAACATCAGCAGGGCGAGTACCGCGGTACGCAGAAGCAGGTTTGAGCTCATAGTCTGAGTTTTCATCTTGGTCTCCAGCTGGAGCACGAGTTACACGCAGCTCCGAATGTAGAGCAAAGTCTAGCGGAGCGAAGCTGAACGCCGCCTTAACCCATAATTCGGATATAAGCTATTGTTTTCTAAAGCCCGATTTGCATGGAGAAACTAGGCAGCGAGCAAGCTTGCGCGAACTTCACCGCCCAGCCAGCGTAGCGCCGCCTCGATCTCCGCTGTCCACACATGCCCGAAACTCAAGCGAATGAAGTTTTTGTAACGTTTCCGCGGCGAGAATATAAGACCCGGAGCAATACTTATGCCGTTGGCTATGGCCCGGTCGAACAGTGCTTCCGAATCGACATTGCGCGGTAATTCGAGCCACATGACCGAACCGCCAACCGGTTTGGATGTACGGGTTTCAGGCGGGAAGTATTCGGCGATCATGGCACTCATGCGTTCCGCGTTGCATTGCAATACGCCGCGCAAGGATTTCAGGTAGCGATCGTAGTCACCACTGGCCAGGAATTCACACAATGTAAGTTGTTGCAACAGCCCGGACGAGCAGGAAAATGAGCGTTTCAGCCGCTCAATCTCGGCCGCATAACGACCAGCCAGCAACCAGCCGATGCGGTAACCCGGTGCCGCCGTCTTCGAGAACGAACCACAGGTAAGCACGCGTCCCTGGCGCGAATGAAACTCAGCCGGTTTCGGGCGCACGCCGTCGAAGCGCAGGTCGCCGTATACATCGTCTTCAATCAACGCGATGCGATGACGTTCGATCATGTGCACGAGTTCCCGGCGATTCGCATCCGGCATCGAAACGCCGAGCGGATTGCTCAGCGTGGTGGCGAACAGGCAGGCGGTGACCGGGTGGGCATTGAGTGTTTTCTCAAGTGCGTCGAGTTGCACGCCTTCTTCCGGGCAAGTCTCCACTTCGATTGCCAGCATGCCGAGGCTATCGATCAACTCCAGCAGCCCGTGATAGCACGGTGACTCAACAGCGATTACGTCGCCTGGTTTCGCTACGGCCTTCAACGCAAGCAGCAGCGCTTCCTGGCCGCCATTCGTGATGCAGATATCGTCGGGATTGACATCGCTACCGATCGTATCGAGATAGCGAAATGCGATCTGTCGGCGTAAGCCGAGATCTCCGAGTGTGTGCGCATAGCTCAGACCGCGACCATCCGCGCGCGCCATGACGCGTTTCATAGTGCGGTGCAGGCTCTTTGCTGCGGGCTTCGCCATCGTGGGATTCGCGATGCCCAGTGGCACGAGGCGGGTACTGAAGAGACCATCAAAGACCCGATCCAGCAGGGTCCTGCAGGCAACCGGAACCGGCTTCGCGGCGGAGCGGAAGGCCGGGCTTGGGCGCACCAGTTCGTTGGCTGCCAGTCCGCGAACATAGAATCCGGATTGGGGCCGCGATTGCACCCGGCGTTGCCGTTCCAGCTCAATGTAGGCCTGCCGTACGGTCGGTACACTCACCCCAATTTGTTCGCTCATGCGACGCAATGAGGGCAATCTGTCGCCCGCCCGCAAGGTGCCGGTGTCGATTTTATCAGTAATTAAATCAATAACTTGCCGATACAAGAACTCGCCGTTCTGCTTGTCCACTGACAACATAACTGTGCACCTGACATTTTTAAATATCTGCATCTGTTATAGCGGCACTTTAACGGTACAGTCAAGCAATCTGTGAAATACCGTGTTGCGGAGGGCGTCATGACAACAACACCATGCAAGTGTGAGCAGGAGGCGATGGCACTCCAGTTTGGCCGTTTTCGGCGGATTTCCTGGCGGGACGCGCTCGCCAGTGTCGTTGCGCCGGCAATTCGTCTGCATCAGTATCGTGAGCTGCGTTCGCAAAGTTTGCGGAACGCGTTGTGCGCACACGATTGTCGACGTGGTGCACTTGAGGAGCCGTGCGAGTGAGCAACAGTGCGCTGTATGTAATGACGGTGCTGATCTGGGGATCGACGTGGCTTGCGATTGAATTCCAGCTAGGCGTTGTGGCTGTCGAAGTCTCCGTCTTCTATCGCTACCTGCTTGCAGCCGGCTTGTTGTTCGCGTGGTGCTATCAGCGCGGCCGTACTTTACGTTTCGGCCCGGCGGCGCACGTGCGCTTTATGTTGCTCGGTCTGCTGATGTTCTGCCTGAACTATATCCTGGCGTACAAGGCGCAGATTTACGTCACGTCGGCGCTGGCAGCGATCGCCTTTTCCACTATGTTGTGGATGAACATGATCAATGCACGCTTGTTTTTCGGTGTGGTCAGCGACCGTCGCGCGCTAGCGGGTTCGATGCTCGGGGTAAGCGGTATCGTGCTGATTTTTTATCCACAGATCGATGCGCTGGCGCTCTCGGATGCGACGCTATACGGAACTCTGCTCGCATTGCTGGGCGCATTACTGGCCTCTTTCGGCAACATGGTGTCGCAGGATGCGCAGGGCCGCGGCCTGCCAATTCTGCAATCGAACGCCTGGGGTATGGCCTATGGCGCACTGTTTACCGGTGTCATCGCGCTGGCGAGTGGCGCGACATTTAACTTTGATTTCTCGACGGGCTACGTAGTGTCGCTGCTGTATTTGGCAGTGTTCGGGTCAATTGCCGCTTTCGGCGCTTACCTGACGTTGCTTGGCCGCATTGGAGCACACAAAGCCGGCTACGCGACCGTAATGTTCCCGGTGGTTGCCCTCGTGCTGTCCGTGCTCGTCGAGGGCCTGCAGGTAACCACAAGCCTGGTCATCGGCGTATTACTCGTACTTGCCGGCAACGTATTCGTTTTGCAGGCCAGGAAGAAACGCGGCGCCCAGCACGTGCCGGTCGCGGCGGTGTCAGAACTCCCCAAGCCGCCGGCAATCTGAACTCAGTCGTCGTCGCCACCGTGCCAGGCGACAAATTTCCAGCCTGAATCGGCTCGCACAAGAATATCGGTGTAACGACCATTGCGTGTCACCAGGTCTCCGCCTTTAGGCTTGTTCGCGGTGGTGTACAAATAATGCACAACGGCCATGTTGCCATGCACAACAATCGACTGCGGATACAATTCGTATTCAAGCAATTCGCCCTGACGCAGGCTGAACTCGGTCCAGACACGCATAGAGGTCTTGTTGCGGGGAGCCGGTGAATCTTTCGGCCAGCCAACGAAGTCCGCTGACAACAGGTCTTCCACCCACTTGCTTTCGCCGCGCTTCACGGCACGCCACTGTTGCTCGACGGTCGCCCAGACAGCGGCCTCGTCGTTGTTGGACTGGGCAGGCACTGGCGCAGCCGGAATAATGATCAGAATCGCAAGGACTGTTAGCAACCGATAGTAGTGACGCATCGCACGCTCTCCCTTATGGTGTCGGCGAATTAGCTGTAAGTGTAGGACCATTTGCCTGGTGGACCAAGCAATCGTCGGCCGTTAGTGACAGAGCGCCCAGACCGGCCAGCATTGCGTCGCGCTCAGCCACAGAGACTGCGCGTCCGTAAATTCTCTGCAGATCTGATTCCCGCAAGTATTCCGGATGATGGAGTTCGGCGATGGTGGCGTAAGGCAGTGTCTGGCCACTGCGCACGGCAACGATTTGATAAACGTGCGAGGCCAGTATGCTGTTCTCTGCAATGCGCATTCGTTCCGGGATTACGTGCTGGCAATCCGACAGTACAACGCTACTGATATCCACATTGGATTTGTGCAATTGCCAGCCCGCAGTCTGTAGCGTGGCGCCCAACGATGCGCCGGCCAGGATCCGCTGGTGCGTGTTCTGCAGTTCAATTGGTACGGGCTCGGCAAAGCGGACGATGGCAAACGTGCGGGTGGTTGTAATGCCCTGGTCGAGGCTTTCCAGGCTGCTGATGCGCCAGCGGCCATCCTGTGCCAGGACGGTTACCGCATAGCTGCCAAAACGGGCTTCGATGCGCTCGCTGTTGAGCACTGGTGGGCGGGCGCTGCACGCCGCGAGCAACAGAACGGAGCAAACGAATACGGTGAAAGTGCTGGATAAATGGCGCATCAAATTTCGCAGAAGCGGTAACAGTTGCGACTTTACCGCGTATCATTCCGCAAGTCCGCGCCTGCAGGATGATCGCCAATTGCTTGCGGGTATACTAAACGTGTCAACCACTTTCCAAGACCCGAGATCGATGTCCGATTCCCTGCAATGCTACCGCTGTGGCGCGTCACTCGAAGCGCTAAGTTTGCCGCTCTCGCGTCAGGACCAATGTCCGCAATGCGCAAACTACCTGCACGTTTGCAGGATGTGTCGCAATTTCGATCCGCGCATCGCACGCCAGTGCCGCGAAGATGACGCCGAGGAAGTCATGAAAAAGGACACGGCCAATTTTTGTGACTGGTATGTTCCGGCACCCAACAGGCATTCCGCAAATTCAAACGCTGAAGCGGATCGGGCCCAGCAACAACTGGATGCGTTGTTCGGCAACAGTGACACAAGCTCCGGAGATTCCGAAAGTTCGCACAGTGCCGCAGACGACTTATTCAGGAAGTAACGCGCGTGCAGGCAGCTGAAAATTATAAAGATGAGAAAGCGCTGGTCGTGTTGTCCGGTGGGCAGGATTCCACGACCTGTCTGTACTGGGCGCTGCGCAATTTCGCGCACGTGAGCAGCGTTACCTTTGACTACGGCCAGCGACATCGCATTGAGATTGAGTGCGCGCAGCGGATTGCCAGACGAGCGGGCGTCGACAATTTGTTGCTACCGCTGAATACGTTGTCAGTAATGGGCGGCAATTCACTGACGGATCAGTCCATTGCCGTGGCCGATGCGGGCGACGATGCGCTGCCCAACTCGTTTGTACCGGGTCGCAATTTGCTGTTTCTGACCTTGGCTGCTGCACAGGCCTGGCAGCATTCGATTGGCCATCTTGTAACGGGGGTCGCACAGACGGACTACAGCGGCTACCCGGATTGCCGCCAGGAAACGATCAGCGCGTTGCAACAAACATTGCGTCTTGGCATGGAAACAAACGTCCGAATTCATACGCCATTGATGAATTTGTCGAAACGAGAGACCGTTCTGTTGGCACAGGAAGTCGGTGCGCTGGAGGCGATGGCAGATACCCATACCTGTTACAACGGGCAGCGTCCGCCATGTGGAACTTGCCCTGCCTGCTTGCTGCGTGCACGGGGATTCGCGGAGGCGGGCATTGCTGACCCGTTGCTGCCGGCATGAGCTATTCGGTGAAAGAGATTTACTACACGTTGCAGGGAGAGGGCGCCCGCGCCGGCCGGGCCGCGGTTTTTTTGCGTTTCGCCGGCTGCAATCTCTGGAGCGGCCGCGAGCAGCACCGGGCGAGTGCCGTTTGCAGGTTTTGCGATACAGACTTTGTCGGGACTAACGGCCCCGGGGGCGGTAAGTTTGCCACTGCTTCGGCACTGGCCGATGCAGTCGCGGAGCACTGGCCAGCAGCAGCGAACGGTGCACCATATGTAGTCTGCACGGGTGGCGAACCGCTCCTGCAATTGGACGATGCGGCCATCGCTGCGCTGCATGCAAAGAACTTTGAGGTCGGCGTTGAAACCAACGGCACCTTGCAAGCGCCCGCCGCGATAGATTGGCTTTGTGTAAGCCCCAAGGCGGGTTCCAGCGTGTTGCAGAATACCGGCGACGAACTCAAACTCGTTTATCCGCAACGTGAACCGGAAGCGCAGCCGGAACGATTTGTGGATTGGCCATTTACACACTTTTATTTGCAGCCGCTTGATAGCCCGGCGCGTGAACAGCATACGCGTGACGTGATAGCGTATTGCCTCGACCACCCTCGCTGGAAACTCAGCTTGCAAACTCACAAATTGATCGGGATTCCCTGACGTGTCGTGGCAGCTATGTTAAATCACCGCGTGATTCGCCTGGTCCTGGCTTTCGGTATCGGCTTGTTCCTGGCGTTATACGCATACGAACGAATCACGGACCCGCAACCGCGGCAACAGCGCATTCAGGAGGAAGCAGTTGTGCGCCAGGCGCGCGTGCTGCTTGCAGAGATTGTGGCTACTGCGCACGACCTGAGACTGGTCGACCCAGTGTCGCCGGATCGCAAGATCGGCAAGGTCTACATTTATCCGACGGCGAACGGCTGGGAAGTGTCCGGCCATTACAAGCGGGATACCGAGCTACGCTGGCACCCATGGTTAATGCGTTTAAATGAACAGCGGGAACTGGTATCCCTGCTGGCACAGGACGACGCTGCCGATCTCGTCGCAATTGCCGCGGCTGATCCACGCTTCACTCTGCAGTAGGCCCCGCACCCCGCATTCCACCTTACGTTAAGCACGTGGCGAATCTGCCACGGTTGCGTGGCGCGCAAAAAATCGGCGCTCGCCACAACGTTTTTCTCCGTTCGTGCATCTCAGTAACAAGAACATTGCGTGGGCGGCTGCTTGCCGCGTACCGACACGGGGATATCAAGCTGAAAATTGCCGATACGTCAGGGCAGGATATTGCGATAGAGCAACGTGCAGGCTTTCGATTGCCAGTGATTGGCGGCGCCGCTCTGCTGCTGATTCTTGCCCTGATCTGGTTCGCTGTACCTAGCTTTAACCGCTGGGCCAATGCAACGATCAGCGTACCTGCTGAGCGTCTGCGCATCGCGAACGTCACTCGCGGCGACCTGGTGCGCGATGTATCGGTGCAGGGGCGGGTGATTGCCGCAGTCAGGCCGACCCTGTATGCACCGGCGGCCGGTACGATCACGTTGCTGGTGAATGCCGGTGAAGCCGTTAGTGATCAGCAGATTCTGGCGCAGCTCGTCAGCCCGGAACTCGAAAGCGAGCTGGACCAGGCACGCTCAACGCTCGAGCAGCAAGCTGTTGAACTTGAACGCCAGCGGATTGAGTCCCGCCAGCAGTCCCTCGAGAAACAAAAAGAAGCCGACCTCGCCGATGTGCGGCTGGTCGCTGCCAATCGTGAGAAGCGCCGGGCGGATGCCGCCAACAAAGTTGGCGTTATTGCCGTTCTTGATTTCGAGAAAGCCCAGGATGACCTGCGCAATGCGGAGCTGGCGCACCAGCACGCGGTCGCGGACGCCAGGCTTTTTCAGGAGCGACTTGAGTTTGAATTGCGGGCAGCCGAACTTGCGCTCGACCGGCAACGCCTGCGAGTTGATGAGTTACAGCGACAGGTTGACGGGCTGGCTATCAGGTCCCCGGTAAGCGGCATCGTTGGCGATTTGCTGGTTCAGCAGAAAGCGGCGGTCAGTCGCGACACGCCAGTCATGGCCGTCGTTGATCTGTCGCAATTTGAAATCGAGGCGATGATCCCGGAAAGCTACGCGGACGATCTGGCGCCCGGCATTACCGCAGAAATTCAGGCAGGCAATCAACGCTACGCGGGCACGGTGGTCGCGGTCTCTCCGGAAATTGTGGGCAACCAGGTCAGCAGCCGGATCCGCTTCAGCGATGGAACGCCAGCGAATATTCGCCAGAACCAGCAACTGACGACGCGTTTGTTGCTGCAGGAATTCCAGGACGTGCTCATCCTGCCACGCGGCCAGTTTCTTGATAGTGGTGGAGGCCGCATAGCTTATGTGCTGGATACCGAGGGTCTTGCGACCCGTCGCGCGATTACGCTCGGTGCGCGTAGCCTTGCGGCCGTGCAGGTCGCCGACGGTCTGGCAGAAGGTGACCGCGTCATTATTTCAAGTATTGATCAATTCCAGGGCGCCGATACGGTTCTCATTACCGACTAAGTTCAGAGCATAAGGAGGTTCGCAATGCTCAGCATGCAAAACCTGTCACGAATATATCGCACCGATACGGTTGAAACTCATGCGTTGCGCGATTTTACACTCGAAGTAGGCGAGGGAGAGTTCGTGTCGGTAACGGGACCGTCCGGCTCCGGAAAATCGACCTTTCTCAATATTGCCGGCTTGCTCGAAGAGTATTCGAGCGGTAGTTACCAGCTGGACGGTCGCGATGTCGCCACCTTGAATGACCGTGAGCGGTCAAAGCTGCGCAACGAGAAGATTGGCTTTATTTTCCAAAGCTTCAATCTTATCCCTGAGCTGGATGTATTCGATAATGTCGACGTGCCACTGCGTTATCGCGGCTTTGATGCGTCCGAGCGGGCCCGGCGAATTGATCGGGTACTTGATGTTGTTGGCTTGGGCTCACGTCGCAAGCATTTGCCCTCACAACTATCGGGTGGCCAGCAGCAGCGTGTGGCGATCGCGCGCGCGCTCGCAGGTGAGCCACGCTTTTTGCTCGCAGATGAACCGACCGGCAATCTCGATTCACAAATGGCCGCTAGCGTGATGGATTTGTTGTGCCAGATTCATGCGGAGGGCACCACGATCATCATGGTCACTCATGAACCAGCGCTGGCGACCCGAGCACAGCGCAACATCCTGGTGCGCGACGGGCAAATTCAGGATGGCGAGGCGCCGCTGGAGTTTGCCAGCGTTGCCAGCGCCTGAGGGCCGAATGATGTTTCCCTACTATCTCAAACTGGGCACCCTGAGTATCCGCAAGAACCCGATCCTCAGCGGGTTGATGGTGGCGGCGATCGCGATTGGTATTGGCGCGTGCATGACCATGGTGACCATTCACTACATAATGAGCGGTGATCCGATCCCGCAGAAATCGTCAGACTTGTTTTACGTTCAGCTGGATAGCTGGGATCCGAACGAAGCGGCGAACGAACCAAATGATCCACCGGACCAGGTTACCTACCTTGATGCCACAGCACTGTTGGCTGCTGGCAAAGCGCGGCGGCAGGTGGTCAGTTTTAGCTCAGGACGGGTGATTGAACCGCCGGGCGACGACGCGCGGCCGTTCGATGTTGATTCACGCAGCACCAGCCGTGATTTCTTCGCGATGTTCGATGTGCCGTTTATCTACGGCAGCGGTTGGGACAAAGCCGCCGATGATGGCCGTGAATACGTCGTCGTCCTGAACCGGGAATTAAACGATCGATTGTTTGGTGGGACAAACTCCGTTGGCGAACAGGTGCAGATGAATGGCGACTTGTATCGCGTGACCGGAGTCATCGATGACTGGTTCCCTATACCGAAATTCTACGACGTTACGACCGGCGCCTTCAACGATCCCGAACTGCTGTACATTCCTTTCAGCACCAGTATTGCCCTGGATATAAACAACAACGGCAACACAAACTGCTGGAAGCCGGTGCCGGATGGCGGTCAAAGTGCGTTCCTGAATTCTGAATGCGTCTGGATGCAAATGTGGGTGGAGTTGCACGGCGCAGCCGAACATGCCGAGTACATGAGTTTTCTCAATGCCTACGTTGAGGGGCAGAAGGTGCTGGGGCGCTTCCCGCGGCCAGTTAACAATCGACTGCGCAACGTGATGGAGCATCTTGAATACCAGGAGGTGGTCGATGAGAGCGTTCGCATACTGCTCGTGCTGGCAATCCTGTTCCTGGTCGTTTGCCTGTTGAATACGATCGGCCTGCTATTGGCCAAAGTCCTGCGACGTTCCGGCGACATCGGCTTGCGTCGTGCATTGGGCGCATCACGACGCAGTGTGTTCACGCAATACATAGTTGAAGCAGGTCTTATTGGCCTGAGTGGTGGTTTGTTTGGCGTCGTGTTGACCTGGCTGGGATTGCAGGGCATACGCAAGCTGTATGCGGGCCTCGATTTTATTGACAGCCTGGTACGAATGGATTGGGTAATGGTGTTGGTCGCTGTCGTACTGGCCATCGTGTCTGCGTTGTCGGCCGCGTTCTATCCGACCTGGAAGGCGTGCGCGATTCAGCCCGCCAGCCAACTGAAAACTTTGTAAGCGACGACGTAATGTTGTCACTGCTGGAGTCTTAACTATGCACATTGGACCTATTTGGCGCACATTGATGCGCAGCAAGTCCAGCTACCTTTTGATTGCACTGCAGATCGCAGTGACCATGGCTATCATCGTCAACGCCATCGCGATTATCCAGGAGCGGTCACGATTGATGTCGCGACCCAGCGGGGTGGATGAGGACAACATCTTTTACATATCGAGTCTGGCCTACGGCCCTGATGTCGACAATCGAGTGATCGTGGAGAACGATCTGCGCCTGTTGCGTGCATTGCCGAGTGTCGTCGATGTAGTTAGCACTAATTCCGTGCCGTTGCGTGGTGGCGGCTGGTCAATGGGACTGGCTACCGAGCCGGGTGCAGGTAGCAACGGTAGCGGTGTGGCCATCTACTTCAGCGATGAGCACGCCATCGATGCATTCGGTGTGAACCTGATTGCTGGCCGTAATTTCCTCCCGGGTGAGGTCAACTGGGAGGACCCGGACAGCAATCAATGGCCACCGCTGGGAATCATTACCAAGGCGATGGGCGAGGTGCTGTTTCCTGACGCAGCCGGCGAATTTGTCGGCAAGACCGTTTACATCAATGACGACAACCCGGTGCAGATTATCGGCGTCATAGAGCGCATGCAGGCTCCCTGGAATGGCTGGGACGGCGTCGAACGCTCGATGCTCGCACCGCAAATTCGCGATACACCATTCAACCGCTATGTCATTCGGACCGAGCCCGGATTGCGTGATCAGCTCATGCCGAGAGTGGAAGAGCTGCTCGCCAGCAGCAATCGTGAGCGCATCATTGATAACCTGACTACGATGACCGAGACCCGGCAGCGGAGCTACCTGGGTGATGCCGCACTGGTCAAGCTGCTGAGTTTCATTGCGGTCTTGTTAACCGGCATAACCGGCCTTGGTATTGTCGGCCTGGCCAGTTTCAACGTCAGCCGACGCACTCGGCAGATCGGAACAAGACGCGCGCTTGGGGCGACTCGTGGCGCTATCCTGCAGTACTTCATGCTGGAGAATTTCCTGGTGAGCTCGGTCGGTAT
>JBBKWB010000086.1:0-31958 GCA_037968755.1 Woeseia sp. | reverse complement strand
GCCGCCCGAGGAGCCGCCGCCAGGCATTCCCATGCCGCCGGAACTGCCGCCGGAACTGCCGCCGCTCATGCCGCCGCCGCTACTCATAGAGACTGCGCAGCCGGCAGATAGCAGCATGACTGAAAGTCCAAGTAGCGCGCTCACGGCGCCGGGAAATGTGGCTCGTTTTTGCTCATTTGCGCTCATGGCTTGGTGTGCCTCACTGGCTGTATCGAAGATGGTCGTGGCGTGCAGATCAAGCCACCGGCGTCCGCCGTGTCTTTATCGTTGTTTTGATAGCAACAATCGGCGTTAAGTTCCGTTGCAGAGCACAGTCTGCAAGGGTTCAGACCATAATACGCTGTTTCGACGCCCGCAAGAATTGCGGCATCAGCTGCGCCCGGCGACCCTCGCGAAAGACGGAATTTCGGGCAATCTTATGGTAAGCGGTTGATCTGGCTCACGCTTGCCCAGGACGGGGAAGCGACGAAAGGTGCCAGGCGCGGCCGGCAGTACAGGAGTCTGTGGCCTGTGTAACACTGCCGGCCGGCTGGCGGGGGGAGATTTATTTAGAGCGCTGTTCGTCTTAATCCTGGCTTGGTTCATCCTTACGGTGACGTTTCTTGCCGCGACCTTCATGGCGTTTCGACATTGCTTCCGCCATTTTTTCGCGCTGTTCCGGGGTTAGTTCAGCTTCAATGTCGGCGCGCACTGCTGCATGCAGGCTGGCCATCTCAGCGGCTAATCTGCCGCGCTCTGCGGAGAGCGTCTCGCTGCGGTTTGCAAAGTCCGTGGCCGTCGAGTCGAGTTCTCGCATTGCTTTGTGATTGGCCCGCGATGCTTCGCGGAGCGCGTTTGCCTGTGGTTGCGCCGCCAGCAGGGCATTACTTATCGACTGACGCTGCAAATCATCCAGCTGCAATCGTTTCTGCAATCGCTCCGCAAATCGCTCCGGATTTCTGAACGAGCGATCCATGCCACCACGATGCTTGCTATGTTCGCGACGCCCGGAATGATCACCACGAACGTCGTGGCTTTCAGCAGCAGGTGCTGAATCCTGGGCGTTGACCGCTGTGACGCCTGCGGCGAGCAGGCCTAACGCCGTTAATACGCTGATCAATGCTGTCTTCATGTCCTCACCTCTTCGCTGTCGATCAGTACTCGTTGTCCTGATCCGTGGAGTAGCAGCATATCGACTTCGACGTCAGCAACTGTCAGCGACCAACGAGTTACTGCAAAGAAATGTCAAACGCCGCTGCCGTACATTGCTTACACCTGCCGATTGTCAGACGATGCAGGCTGCTATCAGAGAACCTGCAATGACCAGCGAACCCAGCACCGCAAACATTCTGCTCATCGATGACGATCGCCAATTGGCCGCGATGCTTGGCGATTTCCTGCGTCCGGACAAACTGAGCCTGACAACCTGCGACAACGGTGAGGACGGTCTCATCCGCCTCAAGCAGGAATCATTTGATCTGCTTATTCTCGACGTCATGCTACCCGGCATCAGCGGCCTTGATGTGCTCCGCAAGTTACGCCAGGACAGTGACATGCCAGTCATCATGCTGACGGCCCGGGGCGATGACGTTGACCGCATCGTCGGTCTCGAGATCGGTGCTGACGACTACTTGCCAAAGCCGTTTAACCCGCGCGAACTCAGTGCCCGTATCAAAGCAATCTTGCGTCGTGCACATGCCGGCTCCGCAACCAGCAGCGACCGCCAGTTCAATGGTATTAATCTTGATCCGCGTACGCGTCGCGCCGCAGTCAATGGCCAGGGGCTTCGACTCACCGGTACCGAGTTCGAAATACTTCATTGCTTGCTGGAGACGCCGGGCAATGTCGTTAGCAAAGAGCAACTCAGTGAACGTGCTCTCGGGCGCCGTTTGCTGCCATACGATCGCAGCATCGATACCCATATCAGTAATCTGCGCGGCAAACTCGAACGAGCCGGCAACGACTCGGCCACCATTCAAAACCAACGCGGGATCGGCTACGTGCTGATTCCCAACAATTGAGCACGACGCGCGCATGCGTAGCCTGTTAATTCGAATTTTCCTGTCATTCTGGCTGATCATCGGCATCACTATTGGTGCCGCCGCATTGGCTGGTTACTACTATGCCGAGCGCATGCGCGACACAGTCGAGAATTTCGCGAGCAGCGACTTGCTGCTGGATGCCAGCGACGTACTGGCGCAGGAAGGTCGCGAGGGGCTGCGGCGCTGGCTGGAAGGTCGGCCGGCCGGCGGCGGAATTACGCTACTCGTAATCGATTCCAACGAGCGTGACCTGCTTGGCCGGCGTTTGCCGCGGCGCCTGCGCCATCTGCTCCATTCGCAGGACTCGCGCGAGCATCGCCGTGACGGAACGCAGGCCGAGTCACCCAGGAACCTGCGGCCCGCCAGGGCCTTGCCGCAACTGGTTGCCTCTGATGGGGAAGTATTTACATTTCTCGCGCTGCCAGCTCGTGAACCCTATCGGCGCTGGCTCGATGAACAGGCGGTACCGCTGTTCCTGTTTTTTGCGCTGCTCTCAAGTGCCGCCGTTTCCTACCTGCTTGCACGCACAGTAAGCGGCCCTGTCCAGCGACTGCGGGCTGCAACACTCGGCATCGCGGAAGGCGATCTCAGCACCCGGATTGCCGGGTCACTGCATGGGCGGCGCGATGAACTAGGCCTGCTCGCACGCGACTTCGACCGCATGGCAGAGAAACTGGAGCAGGCGGCAAAACAGCAGACCGAATTGTCGAGCAATATCTCGCATGAACTGCGTTCACCACTCGCGCGTATGCGCGTGGCATTGGAGCTCGCACGGCGGCAGGCGGGCGAGTTGCCGGAGTTTACCCGGATGGACCAGGAGACCGAGCGCCTCGATGAACTCATCGGACAAATTCTCAGCTATGCGCGCCTCGACGCGGCCGACACAGAGCGCGCAACGCCGGTTGCGCTCAGGGACCTGCTTGAAGAGGTCGTTGAGAACGTAAATTACGAATGCCGCGCGGACAACGAGAAGCGCGTGCGGGTCGAATTGCGTTGCACAACGGAACCAAACCTGACGATCTATCGCGGCGCATTGACGAGCGCTATTGAAAATGTGCTGCGCAATGCAGTGGCACACAGTCCGGTCGAAGGCGTTGTCAATGTGCACCTCGAGCAGGATGCAGCCGGCATTTTAATTTCCGTCGTCGACATGGGCGACGGGGTTCCCACGAACGAGCTCGAGCATTTGTTCGAACCGTTTTATCGCACCCGCGCCACGCAGCAAAAAGAGGCGCGCAGCGGCAGTGGTCTCGGCCTTGCGATCGCTGCTCGCGCCATCCAGTTGCACGACGGCGACATAAGCGCTCAAAACGATGCTGGCGGGGGGTTGAGAATCGAGCTGCGTTTGCCGAGCGGCGAATCAGACTGAACTGATTATTTATTTCGCCGGCGGCTTGCGAAACAGAATCAGCGACAGGTCATCTGGCTTACACGGCTGATTGCTGGCCTCGTCTGCCATTCGCCTTGAGGCAAGTCGAACCAGCTGATCGGCTGCATCCTGAAGTGAGCCCTTGCGAATAATTTCGATGATCTCGTGCAAGTGAATGTTGTCACCCAGCCCGTCGCTCGCTAGCAACACCGTATCGCGATCTCGCATGGCGACCGCAGCGCCAACATCAATGCGCATATCCGTCGTGCCAATGAAATTGGATACAAGATGGCGCTCCGCATGATGCAAGGCATCGCGTTGATCGAGCAAGCCGGCTTCAACTGCGAAGCCCGTCGGTGAATGCGCCATTGTGTGTGCACGTATCCGGCCGCGCTGACCGACTATAAGCGCTTCTGAATCGCCAATTTGATAGGCGCGCGCATCGCGTCCTTCAATACCGACAATCGTAAGCGTCGTCGCAGCACCGTTGCCGAGATCGAGTACTGCACGATTGGCGGCTTCAATGCCGTTTAGTATTGCCGTGCGCATCAGTGTCGGGTCACTTTCCGATTGCCGCAACGAGCGTTGCAATTCACTGACGGCGATTAGCGAAGCCCGTTTGCCAGCCGGCAGCCCACCTGCGCCGTCAGCCACCACCAACACGGCCGAATCGTCGCCGAATTCGAATGCGGCAAGCGTATCTTCGTTCTCGGTTTCTTTATCGGGTGCGCGGCAGGTGTACGCGACGAGGGAGCCGCCGGCGATCGACATGGCGCGCTGATCGGCTGATTCGGCTCCATCCAGTATGCTTACGTCGTTCTCAGCCATTCAATGGGTTCCTGCCTGTTGGTGGCTATTCGCGTCCTACCGGCTCCCGGCACCAGGCGCAAAAATTCCAGAATTCGGCACAGATACCCCACTTGCAGGCACTGCAACGTGCTTTACTGCCTTCAATTCTCCACGGCCGCTTCACTTTCTTGCGACACCATGGACAATACCGCATGAACGGCATCAATGGCTCGCGACAGCGCGCATTTTCGCAACGTGACTGGTAACGCTTGTCGGGGTAGTGACGGTCGGTTTCGGTTTCGAACCCGGGCCCATAGCACCAGGCGCAGTTGTCCCAATCCAGTTTTACGCCGCGTTCGCAGCGCGGGCAGTGCGCTGGCATCCGCGTAGCAGAACCGCGCGCCGGATTGTCAAAACCGCACCAGGGGCAAGCCTGCATGCTTTCTGCGACCGGTCCTTCGCAGTTCCGGCAATGGTGCCGGGTGTCAAGAACCTTGCGATAACGCCGTTGAAACTCCCGCCAGCGAATCTGCCGCCAGGATATTCCACGCTTTGACGAGACTTTTGATCCGCCCTTGCGCTGACGCCGCGCGCGCGTTTGTAACGCATCAAACGCGTTGTACATTTCGATCGCATCCGCGTATCGATCTGCGGGATCCAGACGAATCGCCTTCTTCAGGAAATCGGCGAATTCCGGTCGGAACCGCGTCTTCAGACGGTCGTGCCCGACCAGCGGCCACTCGAACGGCCATTCCGGTAACTTGCCACTGAACATCCGGTAGAGCACCAGGCCAACTGAGAAAACATCGGACTGGAATTTCGGGCGGCCCATTGCCTGCTCAGGCGAAATGTAATCAATCGTGCCGGAACCCGACGCCTTCAACGTGCGCATGCTGATCTTCGCAAAACCGAAATCGGCGAGCTTCAGCGTATTGTCGGCGAACAGGATGTAGTTTTCCGGCTTGATATCGCAGTGAATGATGTTGTGTTCGTGAGCGTGCGCCAGTGCCAGCAATGCCTGCTCTGCCAGATCGAGGGCGCGCGCGGTGGATATTCTGCGTTCGATGCGATCTGCCAGTGATTCCTCGCCTAGCTCCATCGCGATAACAAAGTGCTCATCAATGTAACTGGCATTCTGTACAGCGAGAATATTCGGGTGTTGCAAGCGGGTGGCAACCTGCACTTCATGCAGGAAATCATCGTGCGTGATGTCGTGCCCGGACTTCGGGATCTTGAGTGCAACGCGACACTTGTGAATGGTGTCAAACGCACGATAGACATCGGCCAGCGGACCCGATGCGATGCGTCCAAGAATGCGGTATTTGCCAAGCTTCTGGCGAGCGCGGAACAAGGCTTAGAGAATCCTTGAATTACAAACTGCGAAAATACCGATTCGTGCGGCGCTATACAACTTCGAATAGTCCAGCGGCACCCATACCGCCGCCCACGCACATTGTGCAAACCACGTACTTGGCATTGCGTCGTTTACCTTCGATCAGCGCGTGCCCGACCATGCGCGCACCGGACATTCCGTAAGGATGGCCGATCGAGATTGCTCCGCCATTCACGTTTAGCAATTCATTCGGCAGCCCGAGCTTGTCGCGGCAGTAGATCACCTGCACGGCAAATGCTTCGTTCAGCTCCCACAGGCCGATATCGCTCATCTTGAGACCTGCGATCTTCAAGAGCTTGGGCACCGCAAATACCGGGCCAATGCCCATCTCATCCGGGTCAGTTCCCGCAACGGTCATGCCACGATAGATGCCAAGCGGCTCTAACCCCAGCTTGTGGGCAAGCTTGCCGTCCATTAAGACGGCAGCGGAGGCACCGTCCGACAACTGGCTGGCGTTACCTGCGGTGATAACACCGCCCTCGAATACCGGCTTCAGACCAGCCAGCCCCTCCAGAGTGGTTTGTGGCCGATTGCCCTCGTCTTTGTCGAGTGTGACCTCTTTGAACGAAATCTCTTTGCTTTCCTTGTCCATGACACCCATGTTCGAGGGCAGCGCAACGATCTCATCATCGAAATAGCCGGCGTCTTGTGCCGCCGCTGTCCGTTGCTGGCTTTGCAATGCGTACTCATCCTGCTGCTCGCGGCTGATGCCGTAACGTTTGGCAACAATCTCTGCGGTCTCCAGCATGCTCATGTAGATATTCGGCGCAGCGGCCAGCGCGACAGGATCTTTTGCGCGGTACCCATTGTAGTGCTCGTTCTGGACCAGGCTGATCGACTCGAGTCCGCCACCAACCGCGACTGACATGCCATCGTCCAGTATTTGTTTGGCCGCGGTAGCAATCGCCATCATGCCGGACGAACATTGCCGATCAAGAGTCATTCCGGAAACGCTAACCGGAAGTCCTGCGGCAAGAGCGGCCTGGCGCGCGACATTTTGTCCCGTCGTGCCCTGCTGCATAGCGCAACCGAGGATGACATCGTCCACGCGCTCGCCCTCGATGCCTGCCCTTGCCACCGCCTCGCGTATGGCATGCGCTGCGAGAGTCGGACCTTCCGTATTATTAAAGGCACCACGATACGCCCTGCCAATTGGCGTACGCGCCGTCGAAACGATGACTGCTTCTTTCACTGTACTCTCCGGATCAGTTCGGTAAGTGCATCAGCCTTGCAGCTTGATGCCGAGTTCGCCCGCCGCTTTGGCGAGGAACTTCATGGTTTGGTCGCCGCCCATAGTGAGCTCTTTCTGGCCTTCCGTATCGGCAATTTTTGCCCACGCGGCTGCAACGTGATCTGCGTCCCGTTCCGCGCTTTTCAAGAATACGCCAGGTGTTTCCTGAATTACGACGCGTGCGAACACGCCGGCACCGGCTGCAATGATCTGCTTGGTCGGCGCATCTTTGCTCGCCATAAATACTACTGCGGGCGTTACGGCGTCGGGTTGCAACAGCTCCAACACTTCTTTTGGCATCAGATCTTCGGTCATCCGCGTTGCCGCAATCGGCGCCAGCGAATTGACATGGATGCCGTACTTTTGACCTTCAATGGCGAGCGAATTCATGAAGCCGATCAGGCCCATTTTTGCGGCCCCGTAATTTGTCTGGCCGAAATTGCCGTAAATGCCGCTTGACGACGAAGTCATGACGATGCGCCCGTATTGCTGCTCACGCATTTGCTCCCAAACGGCCTTGGTGCAATTAACGGAACCGCCAACGTGCACGTCCATGACCATCTGGAAACTGTCGAGCTCCATCTTGGAAAACGTCTTGTCACGTAGAATTCCGGCGTTGTTAACCAGCACGTCAACCCGGCCCCAACGTTTGATTGCATCGGCTACCATGGCTTCAACCTGCGCGTAATCTGCCACGTTCGCACCATTGGCGACAGCTTCGCCGCCCGCTGCCAAAATCTCCGCGACGACGCTCTCGGCAGCTTCGCTCGAGCCGCCCGTCCCATCGCGCGCACCGCCGAGGTCGTTAACGACTACACGTGCACCGCGCCGGGCGAATTCCAGAGCATGGCATTTACCCAGACCGTTGCCAGCGCCGGTTACGATTACTACCTGGTCGTCAAATCGAATTGTCACGTCGTCTTTCCTTTAAATTGTCTGGATCTCAACTGCAAATAAACAGCGACAGAATTTCAGCAATGAGTGCTGGCGATTCTGCGCCTTTGATCTCTATGCTTACTCTCGTTTTCAGCAGGATCTGGCCGGGCTTTTTCTCTCGCACTTCGAGCAATGTCGCAACACCGCGCACCTCGCTACCGACCCTGACCGGCTCGAGGAAGCGTACTTTGTCGGAGCCATAGTTTATGGCCATCTGTACGTTTTCGGGCGCGATGCCGCACTCTGCCAAAAAGTGCGAAACCAGCGACAATGTAAGGTAGCCATGCGCAATGGTCGTGCCGAATGGCGTCTTGGCCGCCCTCGAAGGATCGATGTGTATGAACTGATGGTCCAGGGTTGCATCAGCAAATGCGTTGATTTGCGACTGGTCAATAGTTAGCCACGCTGCAGGGGCCAGCGGCTTATCGATGTAACTCTCAAGTTGATCACGTGAAACACTGAGCATGCTGGTCACCCAAAAAATGTGAAGTGTAACTGATCCCGTAATTCGCCGTTGCAGCCGACCGTGCGGGAATCGTCACGTTGCTGGTTGCTGCGATTTCCTCCGTGACCCGTGGTGCGCCACGCTCGCAGGCTATCAATTGGTAGTGCGAACACGGGACACGGCGGACAACCAGCCCGAGTAAAGCTCCTCGCGACGTTCGCGCCCCATTGCGGGTTCGAATATCGCGTCGCTCTGCCAGAGTTTCGCAATATCGTCGAACGAGGAATACAGACCTGCGGACAGACCGGCAAGGCAGGCAGCGCCCAGTACAGTTGATTCCGTGTTAACCGGGCGCTCAACGGCTATGCCGAGAATATCCGCCAGGAATTGCAGAAACCAGTCGTTGGCCGCCATTCCGCCGTCAACGCGAATGACCGACGGCTTGATACCGTCCTCCGCCATCGCATCCGTCAGGTCACGAGTCTGGTAGGCAACCGCCTGCACTGTCGCGGTAATGATCTGATCCCGATTGCTGTCGCGGGACAAACCAAGAATGGCGCCACGCGCATCCGCGTCCCAGTACGGTGCACCAAGACCCGCAAAAGCGGGAATTACGTGAATGTTCTCCACAATACCGCAACGCTCGGCGACGACAGATGTCTCGGGGGCGGAGTCGATGAGGCCCAGCTCGTCACGCAACCACTGCATGGCCGATCCTGCGACAAAAATACTGCCCTCAAGCCCATAAGTGACTTCGCCATTAAGGCGCCAGGCCACTGTAGTGAGCAACTTGTTCCTGGATTCGAGCGCCTGCGCGCCAGTATTGGTGATAACGAAACAGCCAGTGCCATAGGTACTTTTGACCATGCCTTCGGTAAATCCTGCCTGGCCGACCAGTGCACTTTGCTGATCGCCGATCATTGCACGCACCGGGACAGCCATGCCGAACGTCGACGCGTCAGTCGACCCAAAATCACCAGCACAATCGCGCACATCCGGAAGCAATGACGGTGGAATGCGCAAAAGGCGCAACAGGTCCTCATCCCATTGCTGGGTATGAATGTTAAACATGAGCGTTCGCGACGCATTGCTCGCGTCGGTAGCGTGGACTTTGCCGTTAGTCAGACGCCACAGGAGAAAACAATCGATCGTGCCGAAAGCCAGCTTGCCTGCTTCCGCGAGCTCACGTGCTCCGCTGACGTTGTCCAGAATCCAGGCAAGCTTGGTGCCCGAAAAATACGGATCCAGGCGCAGCCCGGTTTTTTTCATTACGTCGGCTTCGGCGCCGGCGTTACGGAGCTCGGCGCAACGCGCTGCCGTGCGCCGGTCTTGCCAGACGATTGCGTTGTAAACCGGCTTGCCGCTATCCCGGTGCCAGACAATTGTGGTTTCCCGCTGGTTCGTGATACCGAGTGCGGCGACCTGATCCGACGCTAGGCCGCTGTCTTTAAGTGCGCGGCGCGACACATCCTGAACCGACGCCCAGATTTCTTCGGGATCATGCTCAACCCAGCCCGGTTTCGGGTAGTGCTGGCGAAACTCCTGCTGAGCACTTGCCACAATATTTGCGGCAGCATCAAGAATCAGCATGCGGCTGCTACTCGTGCCCTGGTCAATCGCCAGCAAATATTCGCTCATGACATCACACCCCCTGCAAATATCGGTTTCTTCACCTGCATTTTTTTGCCTGCTTCTGTCGGCCAGGGCATCGGGCCTTGTTCCGCGGCCAGCTTTGCAAGTTCGCTGAGTGTCTTTTCAGGCCAGGGCGATACCCGGCGGGTGTCCAGGTTCACATGCAGGTTCATCCATTCACCTGTCGCAGCCAGATAATGCTCGTCTGCATGATACATCCGCTGAAACTGGTGAATTCGCTTCTCGTCATAGGCCAGTAGCTGGCTCGTGACGACGTAGGGCTCGCTTTCCTTCAATTCACGCTGCCACGTTACGTGGCTCTCAACTGCGAATGTCGAGCCACGCGCTTCGCGAATGTAGTCGTCGGTAATACCGATTCGCGCCCACAAATCATCGACTGCACGATCCAGTATCAGCACGTAATACGCTACGTTCATGTGGCCGTTAATATCGATCCAGTCTGATATAACCGAACCACGAGATACTTCTATGCCGGAGTATTCACTTGCCATACTAGTCCTGTAGTTCGCGAAGCTCGCGAAAGTGATCAAGCGCTTCGGGATTCGCCAGCGCGTCTGTATTGCGTACCGGCTTGCCGTGCACTATCGAACGCACGGCAAGTTCTACTATTTTTCCGCTGATTGTTCTCGGGATAGCGGGCACTGCGATGATCTTTGCTGGAACGTGCCGTGGCGTAGTGTTATCACGAATTTGCTTACCGATTTTTTGCCGCAACGTGTCATCCAGCGCCACACCATCCCGCAGTACGACAAACAGGACCACGCGCACATCGTCGTCCCACTGCTGGCCGATCGCGATGCTCTCGATAACTTCATCCAGCTTCTCGACCTGACGGTAGATCTCGGCCGTGCCGATACGGACGCCGCCGGGATTCAATACCGCGTCGGATCGTCCCTCGATAACGATGCCACCTGACTCAGCAATTTCGGCGTAATCGCCGTGAGCCCAGATGCCAGGATATCGCTCAAAATATGCGCTGCGATAGCGTTCATTGTTGTCGTCATTCCAGAATCCGACTGGCATGGAAGGAAATGATTGCTTACAAACAAGCTCACCGGCCTGACCACGCAATGGCTTGCCGTTGTCGTCAAAAATATCCACGTCCATACCGAGTCCCAGGCACTGGATCTCTCCCCGCCGCACTGGCAACAGCGGATTGCCGAGGACGAAACAACTGATGATGTCAGTGCCGCCGGCTATGGATGCGAGCTGCACGTTCGCGCTGATGGCCGCGTAGACGTAGTCAAAACTTGCCGGCGCCAAGGGTGACCCTGTGGACAGCACACTGCGCAGCGAACTCAGGTCGTATTCATCAACCGGCCGAATCCCCGCTTTCTCCTGCGCGGAAATGTACTTCGCGCTGGTGCCGAAGACCGTTACTTTTTCTTCTGCTGCGATCTGCCACAGCACTCGTCCGTCGTTCGCAAACGGAGCGCCATCGAACAGCACCAGGGTTGCTCCGGTCGCAAGTCCGCTAGCTAACCAGTTCCACATCATCCAGCCACACGTCGTGAAATAGAACAGGCGATCGCTCTCGCCGAGATCACAATGCAACACATGTTCTTTGAGATGCTGCAGCAAGGTTCCGCCGTGACCGTGGACTATGCATTTCGGCGCGCCCGTCGTACCTGACGAGTACATGATGAACAGTGGGTGATCAAATGGGACTGGCGTAAACGTCAGCGGACCTGAGCGGGAACGTATTTCTTCCCAGCTGCTGTAGCCCGATGTCCGCAGCAAGGTCTGGTTGCCTGCAAAACCGATAACGACGCATACGGCGATACTGGGAACCCGCTGCAGAACGTCTGCAACGTTCTTGGTCAAATCAAATGTCTTGCCGTTGTAACGATAGCCATCGACGCAGAAAAGTACTTTGGGTTCGATCTGGCCGAAGCGGTCGACAACGCCGTTGACACCGAAGTCGGGTGAACAGGATGACCAGATGGCGCCGATACTCGTAGCTGCAAGCATCGCAATGATCGCTTCCGGACAGTTCGGCAAGTAGCCCGCAACGCGGTCGCCAGCAACAACACCTTTCTTTCGCAGGCCTGCAGCGACAGCGGCAACCTCGGCACGCAGTGTGTCAAAACTCAGTTCCTGCCGTTCGTCCTGTTCACCGCGAAATACGAGTGCAGCGCGATCTCCGCTATGGCGCAACAAATGTTCTGCGTAATTTACCGTTGCACCGGGAAACCAGCGCGCGTTGAGCATCTCGCCATGTTCTTGCAACACAGCATCGGCCTCATCGCTGAAACGGACGTTGCAGAATTTTGCAAGTGTCGTCCAGAAGTCGGCTCTTTGTGCAATCGACCACTCGTGCAGCGCGGGATAACTCGAGAACCCTGCAGCGCGCATGAACGCATGCATCTCACTACTCTCAGCTTGCGCAGATGTCGGTTGCCACACGACAGGATTCATCAGACAGTCCATAGTGATCGTCGAAGTTCGGCATTATGCATGGCCATTCCAGCCCCGTCATTCATACAGCTTGTGACATACGCCGGCTGCGCTGCATACTCGCAGCATGCAAGCAGGAAGCACGACACAACGAATGCTGGCCGTAGCCATCAGCGCGGCGGCGGAAACCGGCACCTTGAAAGTCGAATCGCTCGCGATCCCGCGGCCCCGACCGGGCGAAGTACTATTGAAGGTTGCGGCTGCTGGCGTCAATCGACCGGACGTTTTGCAACGCCAGGGACTGTACCCGATACCAGCTGACGCCGATCCACTGCCAGGCCTCGAAGTATCCGGTGAGGTCATCGAGCTTGGCTCCGGAGTTACCAACATGGCAATCGGTGCACGGATGATGGCATTGACCCACGGTGGTGGCTATGCGGAGTATTGCAGAGTACCGGCCGTTCACTGCTTGCCAGTGCCCGCGTGTTTGTCACTCGTTGAGGCTGCAGCCATCCCGGAAACGTTCTTCACAGTTTGGTACAACGTGTTCATGCGCGCCGCGCTGAAATCCGGCGAAACCTTGCTTGTCCACGGCGGCTCCAGCGGTATTGGCAGCACAGCCATTCAACTGGCGAAAGCCAGCGGAGCGCGGGTAATCACAACCGCTGGTAGCGATGAAAAGTGTGCATTCTGCGAATCGCTGGGAGCCATTGCCGTCAATTACAAGGACGGCCACTGGGCGGAAGCAGTCAAAACCCGGCTGGCTGGCGATGCTGTCGATGTCGTACTCGACATGGTGGCGGGTGACTACATCCAGGATAACCTTGACCTGCTCGCACGCGAAGGTCGATACGCCTTGATCGCCTTTCTGCGCGGCCCGATCGCCAAGCTGAATGTGCGCCGCATCCTTACGCATCGCCTGACCTTCACGGGCTCTGCATTGCGCCCGCAGTCTATCGCCGAGAAAGCGGCAATTGCGAGCGAATTACGTCAGCATGTGTTGCCGTTACTTGATACCGGCCAGGTCAAACCCATTATCTACCAATCGTTCGCTCTGCGGGATGCTGCGAGCGCCCACGAATTGATGGAAAGCAGCACGCACATGGGCAAACTCGTGCTCGAAACCGACAGTTTCCGGAACGGAGAATTCTCTTGATCTATATCGCACTATTTATCGTCGCCGCAGTAGCAGCAATGTGGTGGTTCATGCATACAAACATGCGCGGCAAACCGGCGCCGGTCGAATTGCAGCCCGGTCAGTTGCTGCCTGAATTCAGTGCCGAGAATGAGAGCGGCGAAACTGTCCGGACGAAAGATCTGCATGGTAAACCTGCGGTGCTGCTGTTCGTGCGTGGCAACTGGTGTCCATTCTGCACCCGTCAGGTCGAGGGCTTGTCGGAACACTACAAGGAGATCACCGACCTTGGCGCGCAGTTGATTTTCGTTACGCCGAAGCCGCTCGCCACAACGCGCAGGGTTGCGGATGTTTTTGGAGTCCAGTTTGAATTCTGGCTCGACCCGGAGCTCAAGGTCGCGAAACAGCTTGGCCTCGTCCATACAGACGGCGTTCCGGGTAAACATCGTGACGAACACGGCGTGGATACCGTCTGGCCGACATCAGTCGTGACGAATGCCGATGGCGTGATTACTTACGTAACGCAGTCGCGCAGAATCATTGATCGACCCGATCCGCAGGTGCTACTACAGGAAATTCGCAAGCTCGCTGCCTGAGCGCTTTGCTGCCCAGGCGGCTACGCTACTTACGCGGCGCTTTCGTTCTGATCGGATGGCGTCGCGGCGTCCGCAATAATACGTCGCGCCTGAGAGTCAGCGATTTCGTTGGTCGGCCGGCCACTGTCCCTGGCTTCCTGAAAAATACCGGTCAGGCGCGGGCCGATGGCCGCGACTCGATTCATCACCTCATCTTCATCAACATCACCGTAGAATTCACTTGCGACGTTGATAATGCCACCGCCATTGATCACGTAGTCGGGCGCGTAGAGGATGCCCGCATCGGCGAGTCGCTGTCCGTCTGCATCCGTCTGCAACTGATTGTTCGCTCCACCGGCAATGATTCCGGTATTCAGTTTCGGGATGCTTTGTTCCGTTAGCACTGCACCAAGCGCACAGGGCGCTACCACGTCTACTTCCTGGTACAGGACTTCGTCCAGGGGAACGGGCGTCGCGCCAAATTCATCCACGATACGGTTGATCCGTGCCTGATCAATATCGGCAACACGAATTTTGGCGCCGGCTTCTGCAAGGTAGGCGCACAGGTAGTAGCCGACATTGCCGACACCCTGCACGGCAACCGTTACGCCGCTTAATGAATCACGCTGCAACTTGAACGCCACAGCTGCCTCGATGCCCTTGAAAATGCCGAATGCCGTTTTCGGTGATGGATCACCGCCAGCGTGACCCTCGCGTTTGGGCAATCCGGATACGAATCGCGTGCGCCGGGAAATGGTTTCCATGATCGCGACATTCATGCCGACGTCTTCTGCCGTAACGTAGTCGCCGTTCATCGAATCTACAAAATCACCAAATCGCTCGAAGAGCGCACTACTGCCATCGAAGTCAGGGGTTTTTATGATGACCGCCTTGCCCCCGCCAAAACGCAACCCGGCCATGGCGTTTTTGTAACTCATACCGCGGGACAAACGCAGCACGTCATAAACGGCTTCGTCGTCGCTCGCGTAGCTCCACAAACGACAGCCACCGGCGGCGGGGCCGAGTGCGGTTGAGTGCACAGCAATTATGGCTTTAAGCCCGGTTGCTGCATCGCGACAAAATACCACCCGCTCGTGGTCATCAAAGGCGGAATTACTGAAGACGGACATGACATTCCTGATGAGAAACTGAAAGTCTTGCGTACCCGTGATTCACGGGTTGCAATGGCGCGCGGATTCTAGCACCCGCTCCCGGCAAGGTCACCGCCAATCCGCTGTTTTCCACAGCCATTGATCAATACCGTACGTCGACTGCCTTACACAGGAACGTCATGAATGGCACTGCGATTCGAAACGCGGATTCAACCTTGCGCTGAAATGTTGGGCGCAAAATATCCGCATGCGCCAGATCACTAATGGCAATGAAATCTTTGCGCCGCAAGTCGTCGAGCAACGGATGATCGGCCGGGTAGCCGCGTGGCGGCCGAACCAGCGCCTCGCCGCCAAGTTGAAATTGCTTGCGAAATTTTGATTCATCGCGGGCGCGTAGCCATTCGGCGGGCTTCGCATCGATTCGTTTCCTGATTCCGGCCAACGCCGGCGCGGCAGGCCGCCACATGCCTGCACCGACGAATACCCGTTCCGGATCGATGTGCACATAGAATCCCGGTGCATGGACGTCTCGGGCCTGCTCATGGCGAAACTGGATACCAATATTGGTCTTGTAAGGCGTCTTGTCCTTGCCAAATCGCGTATCGCGGTAAATGCGCATCAGGGATCCGCCAACACGCTTCGGCACAGCCAGGAAATGCGGCGCAATGGTTTCAAGCGGCAACTGCATCGACTGGATGAACTCCAGCGCAACATCCAGCACATCCGCTTCATAGCGCGCTTTGTTTTCATTGAACCAGTCGCGATTATTGTTCAGCTCAAGCTCCTGCAGGAACTTGAGCGTTTCCGGTCGAAAGTATGCCGCTGTGTTCTTGCCCATGCTTACCTCACCGAGTCGTGCCGGAAGGCTTCATTGTACGCACTGATCGCAGCACGGGCATCTGCCCAACAACTGGACGCGGCAGCGCAACGCTGCGGAAGAATTCGCTGTCGGGTTCGGGCAACAGGCACGCCGCGCGTCGGCGAGGCTTTAAACTCTGCCGTCGGATTCGGCACGAAACTCGACTCCAGCGCGCGCACGCGCGCGCTGCACGTCGCAACGTTGCAGAATGTTTTTGTCGGAATCGCTGGCCGCAACCTGAGTGATTCAGGCGGTTGGCCTATATGACTCCTCCCTGGACTGCAGAGCGGCCGCCCGGAGGCGGCATCGCACAGGCTGGCGTGAACCGATCCTGTTAGTCGGACATGACGTTTTCCGCCTGCGGACCTTTCTGACCCTGGGTCACTTCCATAGAAACCTTCTGGCCTTCTTTCAGAGACTTGAAGCCTTCCATCTGGATAGCACTGTGATGCACAAATACGTCTGGGCCACCTTCACGCTCGATGAAACCAAAACCCTTGTCGTCGTTGAACCATTTGACGGTTCCCGTCACTCTTTCGCCTGACATAATTACCTCAAAACGTAAATCCCGGCCCCCCGGCCGGCCAAGAGCTGCCACAGCACGCTGTCACAGCAGCGGCCATATTACTCACATTCGAGCCACATGGCGCGCTAAATCAGCGAAAACTTTCTGTATATGGGAGTGAAACTCCAGTATCAGGCAGTAATCGCCCTTTTCGACCGCGCACGATTACGCGAGCCCGAGTCTCAGCTTTCGGTTTTCAATACACCACGCCGAATCTGATCGAGTTCCAGGGACTCGAATAGCGCTTTGAAGTTGCCTTCACCGAATCCGTCATTGCCCTTGCGCTGAATAATTTCGAAGAAGATCGGCCCAATCGCATTGCGAGTAAATATTTGCAGCAGGATGCCCTGATCATCGGCAGGCGCGCCGTCAAGCAGGATGCGGCGTTTACGCAGCTCCTCTAACGGCTCGCCGTGGCCTGGAACGCGCTCGTCTACCAGGTCGTAATACGCATCGTTCGTATCCTGCAGCTCGACACCCTGCTCGCTCAGTTGATCGACAGTGCTGTAGATGTTGTCGGTGCCGAGCGCGATATGCTGAATTCCCTCACCTTTGTAGTCCCGAAGAAACTCTTCAATCTGGCTCTGCTCATCCTGACTTTCATTCAGCGGAATGCGAATCTTGCCGCACGGGCTGGTCATCGCTTTTGATAACAGGCCCGTATGCTGACCCTCAATATCGAAATAGCGAATCTCGCGAAAATTGAATAGACGTTCGTAAAAATCCGCCCAGACGCTCATGTTCCCGCGCTGAACGTTATGCGTCAGGTGATCGATATAAGTCAGCCCCGTATCCGCTTCCTGCATGCGTTCGTCGGCGTCCGGGAAAAACTCGAAGTCGATGTCGTAAATACTCTTGTCGCCGTAACGGTCCACGAGGTAGAGGCGGCTGCCGCCGATGCCCTCGATAGCCGGAATATTCAATTCCATCGGTCCCGGGTTGCCGGGCACTGGCGTGGCCCCCAACTCAACCGCGCGTTTGAACGCACTGCGCGCATTCTTGACCCGGAACGCCATCGCACAGGCACAAGGACCGTGCTCGCGCGCGAATGCCTGGGCGAAACTGTCTGGCTCGGCATTAATAATGAAATTGATGTCGCGTTGTTTGTGCAAGGTCACGTCTTTGGAGCGGTGCCGCGCTACCGCTGGCATGCCCATGCGAGTGAACAAGGCTCGCAGCAACTCCGGATCGGGTGCTGCGTATTCAACAAACTCGAAACCGTCGGTGCCCATGGGATTGGTCGTTGGGGCAATATCGGCGATGGTCATGATTCACTCCTGGATGCGCTGTAGTGGCGACCTTAATAGTAACCAAGGCAACTGAATAAATACCTGCAAAATCGTCCGCTTGTTCGCTAGGATGTGCAGGATTCTCGCGCATATTGACCAAATATCAGGAAATAACTGCATTGATAGACAAAACCGATTACGCAATCCTGCGCGAACTGCAGGCTGACAGCCGACAGTCCTGGGTGGACCTCGCCCGACGCACCAACCTGTCAGCCAGCGCTTGTCAGCGCCGAGTCCAGGCTTTGTGCGACTCCGGCGTCATCGCGGGCTTCGGCGTGCGAATCAACCCGGAGGCGCTGGGCTACGAGGTCGAGGCCTATGTCGCCGTCAATGTCGAGCGCCAGGACGTGGCCAGCGCACAGCACTTCCGCGATGCCATCCGGCAGTATCCGGAGGTATTAACCTGCGACATGATGAGCGGCCAGGTCGATTACCTGCTGCGCGTTGTCGCACCCGACCTGAAGAGCTTTGGGCGCTTCATCGAAGAAAAACTGCTGAGCCTGCCCGCCGTCAAGGATGCGTCCTCAACGATTGTCCTCGACCCCGTGAAGTCCGAATCACTCGGACTCTCGCAACAACAGGCCTAGTTCACAGATCAAACACCAACCAGCCGGAACAGGGCTGGCGCAAACATCACGATCAGGCCAAGGCTGACAGCGCCGATCAGCACAGCGGCCAACAGCCCCAACAGGAACGGCCGCGGCCCGATTTCGCGCAGCCCGGCAAACATTGAAGTGAGGCCGACGGCGGCCATGGCGATCAACAGGAAGTGCTCCGCAGCGCTGCGTAACAAGCCGACGCTGGCCTTCCAGGTTTCAGGTGACAAGATGCCGAATGGCCGTTCACCGAAGTCACCTATTGTGCGCAAGGCGGACATCAACGCGAAGCCGATAATAAACCACGGCACCATCGACCACAGTGAAGCGCGTTTCTCGTTCGCTGCCTGGCCTTCGCTCGCATACAGGAATCCAACGAGCGGAATGACGGCGATCATGCACAAATTACGCACCAGCTTGGTGACCGTTGCGATATTAAGCGCCTCGGGCGACATGAACTGCGCTTCGTACATCATGCCTGCGCCAGCGACTTGCGCTGTCTCATGAATAGAAGTGCCAAGGAACAGACCCGCCATCGCCGGCTGATGCGGAAAAATCCAGTGAGCCAGGTACGGGTAAAAGAACATCGCCGCGAGTCCGAACAACGTGATGCAGGCAATGGCGTAGCTCACCTCTGCTTCGCGCGCACGAATCAGCGGCGCAGTCGCAACAATAGCTGTGCAGCCACAGATGCTTGTGCCCACCGCGATCAATCCACTCAGCTGCCGAGACAGACCCAGTCGTTGACCGAGAAAACGTACAGTGATGAGGCCGATACCGATTGCGGCGATGACAAACGGCAAGGCAACAAGCGTAAAGCGGCCTGCGCCCAGCAGGCTAAGACGAATACCCAGGAGCATGATGCCCAGACGCAGCACCGTGCTCGCGCAAAAGCGCAGGCCATCGCGAATGCCCTCCGGTAGCGTCATCACGTTAGCAATGATCATGCCGATGATAATTGCCATCATGATGTCGCTGATCGGGCTGCGGGCAAAGCCAAGCAGCGACTCGCCTACCCAGGTTGCGGCGTAACCGGCGGCTACCGCTACGAGCAGGGCCAGCGCCAGGCCTCCCCACCATGAACCATTCCTGTATGTAGTCACTTCGCTCTCCCTACCTGTCTTATTCTTTATTTACGTCATCAGCTTTCGCGAAACCTGCGGTCGCGGGTTCAACGAATGGCCAGCATATTGCGTTGCAGTTCAGCGAGCGACTGGCAGCCCATCAGCAACATATCGCGCTCAATTTCGCTCTTCAGCAAGCTCATTGCACGCAACACGCCCGCAGTACCGCCGGCCGCCAGCGCGTAGAGGTACAAGCGCCCACCTGAGCAGGCCGTCGCACCCATCGCGAGGGCCTTAAGCACGTGCGAGCCGCGGCGAATGCCACCATCGACAATAATCTCAATCTCGCCACCGACAGCATCGGCAATAGCGGGTAGCTGGTCGAACGGTGCCCGCGAGCCATCCAGCTGGCGACCACCGTGATTGGAAATCATTATCGCAGTGGCGCCAATTTCAACAGCTCGGCGCGCATCAGCAACCGACATTATGCCTTTGATTGCGAACGGACCGCCCCACTCCGCGATCATCCTGGCTGCGTCGTCCCAGCTGATCGAGCGCTTCATTTGCTGGTTGATGTAGTCCGCAACCGATGACTGTACTTTTGAACCGAGGTTCGTAGTTGCCGAGATGTTTGGCAAATCGAACTTATCCCGCAACAGGTAGTTGAACGTCCATTCCGGGTGCGTCGCGAAACTGAACAAGCTGCGTGGCGTCAGTTTTGGCGGGGTCGTCATACCGGTGTGATGATCACGCTCCCGATTGCCAGCGACAATCGTATCGACGGTGAGCGCCAATGCATCAAATTTCGCTTCCTTACATCGTGCAATCAGGTCAGACGTCAGGCCCGCATCGTTGTGCACGTAAATCTGGAACATTTTGGGTGCGGTCGTCATCGCACCGAGTTCCTCAATGCTGCGGGTACCGATAGTGGAAACACCGAACATCGTGCCCAGTTGTTCCGCGGTACGGGCCAGTGCCCATTCGCCGTCATGATGAAACAAACGTTGCATGGCTGTAGGTGACATGAACAGCGGCATGTCCAGCTTGCGCCCGAGTACCTCGGTTGACAGATCGGGCTTGTCGATCCCCGCCAGTACGCTGGGGATCAGGTCTACATCATCAAATGCCGATGAATTGCGCCGCAATGTGACCTCGTCGTCAGCGCCGCCATCGATATAGTGGAAAATAGGTGCCGGCAGTCGCTTCTCGGCGAGTCGCCGGAAATCTTCGGTCTTGAAACACTCCTGAAGTCGCATCCTGATCCTGCACCGCACACTGATTGGGCCAACATTTTACAGACTTCGCTCTGCGACACCGTAACTTTCCCGCCCGGTCATTTCAGGCGGGCGAAAGCCTGTTAACATTGCGCGCCGAAGCCCATTTTGCAGCCCTGACCCGAACTCACAATGAATACAGACAGCCTCGATCAGATTCGCAACCGCCGTGTCGCACGCTGGTTATTTATCTGCTGCGCACTGGTGTTCGCGATGGTGGTCCTTGGCGGCGTTACCCGATTGACGGGCTCCGGCTTATCGATGGTCGACTGGCGGCCAGCGACCGGCTGGCTGCCACCCATCGGCGACAGCGCCTGGGCTGAAGAATTTTCCCGCTACCAGACCTCGCCGCAGTACCAGAAAACTAATTCGCACATGAATGTGCATGATTTTAAAGGTATTTTTTGGCTGGAGTACCTGCATCGCCTGCTCGGCCGGATTATTGGCCTGGCCTTTATGCTGCCCTTCTTGTATTTCGCAGCACGTGGCTACATCGGTAAACGTGAGATGCCAAAGTACGGCCTGATGTTCGTGTTAGGCGGCATGCAGGGTGTGCTTGGCTGGTACATGGTGAAGAGCGGTCTCGTAGACAATCCAGCCGTCAGTCAATACCGGCTGACAGCCCACCTCATCGCTGCGTTCATGATTTACGCGTTCATGTTCTGGGTCGCGCTATCACGGCTCTATCCCGCGGTCGGGTATGAAGCTCATCGTCGGTTTCGCCGAATGGCAGCATTGACGACACTGATAGTCATCACGATTATTTCCGGCGGTTTCGTCGCAGGACTGAAAGCCGGCAAGATCTTCAACACGTTTCCGAAGATGGGCGACCACTGGCTGCCACCCGGCATGTTCGCGCTCGAACCAGGCTGGCGAAACTTTTTTGACAACATCGCGACAGTCCAGTTTGACCATCGCGTACTGGCAATCAGCACTTTTGCTCTGATCGTCGCTTTCTGGTGGAGCATGCGCGACGAACAGCTGCCGCGGCGGATACGAAAAGGCGTGAATGCATTGCTGCATACAGCCGTTCTACAGGTTCTGCTCGGCATCTCAACCTTGTTGTTAATGGTACCCGTCGTTCTTGGCGCCGCGCACCAGGCCGTTGCCATGTTGCTGTTTACCGTTGCTTTGTATCTTTGCCACAGTCTGCGCCGCGTGTGACCGGACCAGTCCCGCTAACTAAAGTGAATCTCGAGTGAAAAGCGCGTTAATGCCCGTCGCCTCCCTGTTACTGGGAGTCGCCCTTCTCCTTACCGGACAAGGCCTGCAAGGCACATTAGTGCCGGTGCGCGCCACGCTCGAAGGCTTCTCCGCGCTGTCGATCGGCGTCATGGGCGGTGCGTATTTCCTTGGCTTCACCCTGGGCTGCCTGAAGGGCGGTGAGTTGGTGGCCCGTGTAGGTCATGTACGGGTATTCGCTGCAATGACGGCGGTGGCGTCCGCGACGCCGTTGTTACACGGCCTGATCGTGGAACCGATGATCTGGACTGGCCTGCGCATGCTGACGGGCTTCTGCTTCGCCGTTTTGTATATCGTCATCGAGAGTTGGCTCAACGACGTTTCCTCGAATGAGAATCGCGGCATGGTGTTCTCCACGTACGTGATGATCACATTGAGCGTATTCGCCATCGGCCAGATGATGATGCTGATGTACGACCCGATGCAGCTCTATCTGTTCGGCATTGTCGCGGTGCTGATTTCAATTGCGGTCGTACCGGTTGTACTGTCGACCGCACCCGGTCCGCAACAGCCGCAAGACACCAAGGTCAACCTCCGCAGGCTGTACGATATTTCGCCGGCGGGTACTGTCACTTGCCTTTGCAGCGGTCTCGCAAACGGCGCGTTCTGGGCATTAGCCCCCTCGGTCGCTGTTACCTTGTCCGGCGACCTCGCGATGGCGGCATGGTTCATGTCCGCCAATGTCCTCGGTGGCGCTGTCTCGCAATGGCCGGTCGGCTGGCTGTCTGATCGCATTGGCCGTCGACCGGTGATGATCGCCTGTGCGATTTCCTGCGCGGTCGTCGCCGCAATGATCGTCGTTGGTGGCAACAGCATCGGTATGTCCCTCTTTGTCGGCCTGGGCTTCGCCTGGGGCGCATTTGCCTTTCCGCAATACACGATCGCCGTAGCCAACGCGAATGACTATGCTGATCCGAGCGAATACGTCATGGTTTCGAGCGGCTTGTTGCTCATGTATGGCCTCGGCGCAATTGCCGGACCGCTGATCGCGAGTGGAGTCATGACTGGATTAGGCAGCACAGGCCTCTACATGCATACCGCGATCGTGCACTTGCTGGTCTCTGCGTACATCGGCTTCCGCACCACGCAGCGTACGCCGCCGCCACGTGCGCAGCACATGGACTTCAGCGATTCGATAGTCGCCGCACACACGACATCTCAAGTGTACGAAGAAGAGAACCAGAACAACCCGGCAGATGAACCTGCGCGGTAAAACTCCCTGCGTGGCAGCAACGCAATAGAAAAAGCCTGCGCTGTAAACTACGGCGCAGGCTTTTTTGATCAGGCAGGGTTGCAGGTCCGCAAACTACCGGACCAGGATGCCAGTTAGACCTTAACGGCTGCGAGCGCTTTATCCAGCGCCTCAATCAGGTCTTCTACATCTTCCAGACCGACTGACAGCCGAACCAGTCCGTCGATAATGCCAACACGTTCACGTTCTTTCTTTTCAACTGCAGCGTGCGTCATCGTCACGGGATGAGTAATCAGCGACTCTACAGAGCCCAGGTTCTCGGCCAGGGTCCACAAGTCAATGTTATCCATCAGCTGTTTGCCGGCTTTAAGACCACCTTTGACTTCGAACCACATCATCGCACCGAAACCCGTTGCCTGCTTCTTCGCCAGCTCATGTTGTTTGAAGGATTCGAGGCCCGGGTAGGCAACTTGCTGCACCTTGTCATGCGCTTCGAGGAAGCGCGCGATCTCCATCGCGTTGGCGGATTGTTGATCGAGTCGAACAGACAGGGTCTTGCAACCTTGCAGGGTCAGCCATGCAACCTGTGGCGACATGATGGACCCGGTGCTGTTCTGTAAAAAACGCAGCTGCTCATCGAGCTCTTTGGTTTTCGCGATCACGGCACCGCCGACGGTCGCATTATGGCCGTCGAAGTACTTGGTTGTGCTGTGCAACGACAGATCAGCACCCAGCTCCAGCGCCTGCTGATAACACGGCGTGAGGAACGTGTTGTCGACGACGTGAACCGCTTTCGCATCTTGTGCGATCTCTGAAATCGCAGCGATATCCGACAGCTTCATCGTCGGGTTTGCCGGTGTTTCGGTCAGGAACAGTTTCGTGTTCTTGCGCACTGACTTTTTGACACCGGCTGGATTCGAAGTATCGGCAAACGTAAATTCAATGCCGAATCGGTTCAGCACTTTCGTGCAGAGCCGATACGTGCCGCCGTAGGCGACATCAGAAATAATAGCGTGATCACCGGCATTCAAGAACGCCAGCATCGTATTGTGTACCGCAGCCATTCCTGTTGTAAAACAGGTTGTGTCCGCGCCGCCTTCAAGCTCTGTGAGTTTCATCTCCAGCGCGCGTACTGTCGGGTTGCCCGAGCGCGAATAGGAATAGCCTTTCGCAAGATAGGTATCCACGGATTCCTGAACGAAAGTGGTCGACTGATAAATCGGAGTCAGGATACTGCCGGTAGTGGGATCCGGTGTAACGCCGGCATGAACTTGTTTGCTGCGAAACCGCATTGAAATCTCCTGGTAAAAACTGAGTGAGCGCTGATGCGACCGGCAGGTATCATACACACTCCACCGGAACAGATGCATACACAAGTTGCGATTGATACGGCCTGTGCAGCCAACTGCCACGCTGCCGGTTGCGGCGCAATCGACATGCTGAATAACAAGGAAAATCATGACCCTACATAGAACAGCACAAGCACTCATCTGCCTCACCCTGCTAACTACGGGTTTGGCTTCCGCGGGTGAGGCGGAACGCCGCTGGGACCTGATGAACCAGATTCGCCAGGAGAAGTTTGACCTCGTGCTGCCAGAGGTAATGCGCGAAAACAAGGTCGACATGTGGATCACGGTCAATCGCGAAGGTTATGAAGACCCGTTAACAGAAGACTTCGGCAAGGGCTACACAGGGACGTGGGGGTATTACATATTCACCGATCGAGGTGGTGACCGCATTGAACGGGCGGTGTTAGGTGTTGAAACCTATCTCGTCGAAGAGAACGGCGCTTACGACATCCACGGTAGCCCGGCTGACCTCGCCGCGTTCGTTGCTGAACGCGACCCGAAACGAATCGCGTTGAATTACTCCGAACACATCGGTGCTGCGGATGGCCTTACCTACACATCGCATAAGAAGCTGACCGCTGAACTCGGCGACAAATACAGCCGGCGGTTCGTTTCTGCGCAAAAGCTTGCATCGGACTTCCGTTCGCGTAGGGTTGCGACGGAGATCGCCGCATTTGCCAGGGCGGGAGAGATCTCGCGGGAAATTGCTGAGCGCGCATTTTCAAACGAAGTGATTACGCCGGGCAAGACAACGCTTGCCGATGTTGCATGGTGGATGCATGAGCAGCAATTCAAACGCAACCTCGGCACCTCGTTTGGCATGCCGTCGGTGTACATTACCGGGCCGGATGGTTTTGTGGCGCTGTCGAACGACCATGTTATCCAGCGCGGTGATTTTTTGGCGATCGACTGGGGTGTGGGCTATCTGAATTTTTACACGGATATGAAACGCCACGCCTACGTCTTGCGCGATGGCGAGACACACTTGCCAGCCAGCATCCAGAAAGCCTTTGATAACGGTCGTGCGGTCCGCGACATCCTTAAACAAAATATCAAGTCAGGGAAAACCGCCGGCGAAACCCTCGAGCTACTCAATCGCCGAATAAACGAAGCGGGCTTCAGGGTAATGGCGAAAGCCAATACGCCGACCGACAACCCGGACGACATCGATGTCATCATCGGCTGTCATTCGGTTGGCAATCTTGGCCATGGTATCGGCCCGTCGATTGCCTGGTTCAATCCGGAACGTCTTAAGTACGAAATTAAGGACACAAACTTATTCTCAATAGAATTGTTTGCCTACACGGCTATTCCAGAATGGGGCGGCAAGAAGCTGCGCATACCGCTGGAAGATGATGCGATCGTCACCTCCCGCGGTGTTGAGTGGCTTTATCCGGTCAACCAGAAAGTGCTGATTATTCGCTAAGAGTCTGCGCGGCAGAAATTTCGGCCGCGAGAAAGTGCTACTGCGAGGCCATCATTTCGGTTTTGCAGCTGCAACGGGCGGATCCGGATACCGCTCCGCCTGTTGCGGTTGCCCGGACGCCTCGTACATTTCGCGTAACCAGCGGCGCGCGCGGCGAACCCTCTGGCTGTCCGAGCCGTCCTGCTCCTGCAAGACGGCGAGGCTTGCGACCAACAATGGCTCTGCAGCAGCGTAGTCGCCACTGACCGCGAGGTTTCGGCCGGCAACGTTTTGTGTCGATGCCAGCAGTGGATGCTTGGCGTCGTAGTCTTTTCCGCGTATTTCCAGAGCGCGCTCGATCAGCGCCCTGCCCTCTTTGGCCCGACCCTCATCATTCAGCACTGCACACAATGCAGTCAGTGCCGACGCGATGTACTGATGATCGTTGCCAAGGGTCTGCTCGTAGATATCCAACGCTTCACGAATTTGTTGCTCCGCTTCGTTCAGCCTGCCCATATCATGCAGCAGCATCCCTAAACTGACTTTGTCGTAACCAACAAACGGGTGGGAATCGCCATGTGCGTTGCTATGCACGCGCAGTGCGTCGCGGAATGCAATCTCCGCCTCAGCGTATTGCTCACGCGAGTGCAGCAGGCGGCCGAGCATGACCAGCGAACCGCCAAGCAACGTGTGGTCGTCACCGAGAATCTTGCGAGTGATCGCAATGGCGTCATAGTAGGTCGATTCAGCCCTGTCCAGTTCGCCTTTTGTCTGCAACAGCACTGCGTAATTCTGTGAATAGTAGGCGAGCAGTGGATCGTCGCTGCCTGATGTACGCTCAACCAGCGTGATGGCTTCGCTCAACAGACGCTCTGCCTCATCCAGCTTGTTACGCCTCTGCAAAATTCTCGCGAGGAGATTCTTGCCCTCCGCAACGTTCATGGATTGTTGAGTGCCGAGTGAGGCAAACATATCAATACTGTCACGCGCGTAGCGCTCGGCCTCTTCGATATTGCCTGTAGCCTGGTATACCTCTGCCAGGTGAAAGTAATTGCTGGCGAGTTCGGCGTTAGCCGCGCCCTTGCGCTTGCGGTTCTCGCTGATGGCTTCATTCAGAAGCCGCAATGATTCGTCGTACTCCGCCTTTTCCATTAGCGTCGCTGCAAGTTCGTTCTTAGTCACGGCAACTCCTCCTTCCTGATCATTCAGTACATCACGGCGAATACGCAATGACTCCTGCAACAGCTCTGCAGAGTTATCGTATTCGCCTAAATTGTAATACACGCGCCCGATCGTACTCATCAAGGTCGCCTGGATGGCAGGACGATCACCGAGTTGACGAGTAATGCGACCTGCACCTTTCTCGAGAATTTCCCGTGCGGTAATGCTCGCGCCACGTGCATTGCCCGGATCGGGCTCTCGAAAAATGTCTTCCAGAAACGCTGAAATCTCCAGCGCCGTATCACGTTGCTCGGCAATCTTGCGATTCTGCACACTCGTATTAACTGCAAAGGCGACGAGCAACACGCACAACGTAGCCACCATGGATACCGCTGCAACATGCCGTCGCAGGAATCGCGACGAACGATAGTGCCAGGTGTCCGGACGTGCGAGCACCGGGTGAGATGACAAGTGACGTTCAATGTCGCCGGCGAATTCGTTCACCGTTCGGTAGCGTCGCTGCGGTTCCTTGCGCAGCGCCATTAGTACGATGTTGTCGATATCACCCTGCAAGCGTCGCGCCAGTTTTTCGCCGGACATGCCGCGAGCACTGAGAATGTCGTGCGCATCCGGCGGCACGTTTCCGCTCGGCAATGGCCGAATAAGCCGGCGCACTTTCTGGCTCGGCGGCATCGGTTCGATCTCGCAGATTATCGCCGGTATCTCGGTGGGCCGACTCATACTCACCTGGTACGGCGGGCAGCCCGTCAACACGCGGTACATGAGTACGCCGAGTGCGTAGGTATCTGTCGCTGTAGTGATCGGCTCGCCGCGTACCTGCTCAGGAGCTGCGTTTTCGGGCGTGAGAATTACCGCGCCTTCGCGTGTAATGCCTGCAGTTGCATCGCCACTCGCGTCAAGCAACCGAGCAATGCCGAAATCCAGCAGTTTAGGCACACCTTCTGGCGTTACCAGGATGTTGCTGGCCTTGATATCGCGGTGAACAACCAGGGTCTGGTGGGCGTAGTGAATAGCACTGCACACTGTGCGCAGCAAACGTAAGCGCGCGGGAATGTTTAACCGGTGCTGATCGCAGTACTCATCAATCGGAATGCCGTCGATATACTCCATAACGAGGTATGGCGTGCCATCCGGCATCGTGCCACCGTCAAACAGCCGCGCAATGTTTGGGTGATCGAGGTTCGCCAGAATCTGCCGCTCCGCAACCAGGCGACGTTCGACTTCCGGATCAAGCAGGCGTTGCCGAACCAGCTTGATGGCGACTTCCTGCTCGAATTGCTGGTCATCGCGTTCCGCCAGGTAGACGACGCCCATACCACCGGTGCCGATAACACGTACAATTTTGTATGGACCGACTCGCTCGCCCGCACCGTGCTCGCGCTCCGTGACATCGTGCATCGCCTGTCCCAGCGCGCCGCGTATGGACTCTTCAATGACAGTTACCTGGCCGAGATCAGTATCCAAGAGAGTTTGGATGTAATCGCGCAACCCTCTGTCGTCCGCACACGCACGCTGCAAATAGGCCGCACGTTCTGCTTGCGGCAATTCAGATGCTGCATCGAAGAGTTCTTCGACGCGCGCCCAGCGCGCCGGCGTCAGATCAACCGTTGGCGAGTTCATGGTGTAACCAGGCCTTGCCCAAGCGCAGGTCGCGATCGACCGTTGCGGCAGAGATTTCCAGGGAGGCGCTGATTTCCTCATACGTCAGGCCGCCGAAGTAGTGCAGGACCAATACATCGGCTTTGCGCTCATCCAGCTCAGCCATGCGTGTGAGAAGCCGGTCTAGCTCCAGCACATCCATTGGGTCCTGATCCGCTGCGACCTTCTGTTCGTCGAGCTCTACCTTTTGCACATTGCCGCCGCGCTTGCCGCTGCGATTCGCTTTTGCGTGGTCAATCAGAATACGCCGCATCATGCGCGCCGCAATTGCAAAAAAGTGTGAGCGGTTCTCCCAATTCACCTCGCTGCCGGCGAGGCGCAGAAATGCCTCGTTAACCAGCGCTGTCGCCTGCAGCGTGTGATTTGCGCGTTCGCTGCTCATGTAACGGCGCGCGAGCCGACGCAGCTCCTCATAGACCAGAGGAGTCAGTTGCTCAAGTGCAGCCGGGTCACCACCCTGCCACGCACCCAATAGCTGCGTCACTGCGCTGTTTTCGGCCATGCTCTTGCCCAAAGCGAATCGAATCCCCCACGGATGACCTGATAGTAAAGACTTGCGCGACTGTTGCGCAAACTCATTACCGACATCGTGCGCTGGCAATTGCGTTTGGACAGGTTACACTTGCGTCTATCTGGTCCGTGAAAGTACTGCGCTCCAGCCACCAGGCACTGAAATTCAAGGGGAGATTCACCATGGCCCAACAAGACCTTCCGCCGCAAGGAACGCGCATCGCACTGTTCGCAGCGGGTGGCGCCTTCGGCGGCACTTTGCTCGCGATGCTGCTGTTCTGGCTGCTCACAGGTGGTTTCTGTTGTGATGATCAACGCGTGTCAGAGCAGAAATCGGCGATTTCTCCAGGGACGGCTCTTAGCCTGGAAACCATCCCGCTGCACGCCTGACAGCAACGGCCAGGGCGGGGCTCGGAGTAGCTGCGGCCCGTTCATAATAGAGTATGCAAGGCGAATCGAACCGCGCGGGGCGCGTTACAGCCTCCCAGCCACACGCCGCGCGATGTCAAACCGACCCACCCCGTAGCCGGGACTGCAGATCGGCGATTCCGCCAGAAACCGAAACTCCCTGTTCTTGAAAATCGTGTGAGGGAATTCTTCGTCGCTTTTCGCTATTAGAAACAAACGCGATTCGCTCTACGAGGATAGCCGCATGTCTGACGACAAGCGCAATACCGTGTGCACGATCGACCACGCCAACAAGCAATCTGACGCAGTTGGTTTCAACCCCTATGAGTTCTGGCTGAAACAGGCCGAACGACTAAAAGCGGCACGGCAAAATCCGCCGAGCAACGAGTTCAGGCGGGACCAGGCCAGCTGCAAAAAGAGCTAGTCGCGAGCGACGCAGTTCGCGTGCCTGTCAACCGCTGCGTTGCGCCTTGTAGCGACGCCGATGCGCATGCAACAACGGCTCGGTGTAGCCATTCGGCTGCCCGGCGCCTTTGAAGACGAGGTCACTGGCCGCCTGAAAGGCGACGCTGTTGTCGAAGTCTGCAGCCATAGGCTGGTAGGCCGGGTCGTGGGCATTCTGCTTATCGACAACTATGGCCATGCGCTGCAACGTTTCCGTGACCTGCGACTTGCTGCAAATACCGTGCGCCAGCCAGTTCGCGATGTGCTGACTGGATATGCGCAGGGTTGCACGATCTTCCATCAAGCCAACATCATCGATGTCGGGAACCTTGGAACAGCCAACACCCATGTCGATCCAGCGAACGACGTAGCCCAGAATGCCCTGCGCATTGTTATCGAGCTCAGCCTGAATCTCTGCCGCATTCTGCTTGTCTGCAGAGCCCAATGGGGGCTGCAGGATATCGTCGAGGCTGGCCGGTTTACGCTTGGAAATTTCTCGCTGCCGGGCGGCAACATCAACCTCGTGATAATGCATCGCGTGCAATGTCGCCGCTGTCGGCGACGGCACCCAGGCGCAATTTGCACCCGCTTCGGGGTGCGCGGCCTTGGTCTGGACCATCTGCAACATCTCGTCAGGCTTTGGCCACATGCCTTTGCCAATCTGCGCGCGGCCGGGTAAGCCACAGCGAATACCGGTATCCACATTCCAGTCTTCGTAGGCGGTAATCCACGGCTCGGACTTGATGGCGTCTTTGCGAAGCACTGGCCCGGCCAGCATGCTGGTATGAATCTCGTCGCCCGTGCGATCAAGAAAACCGGTATTGATGAACACCAACCGCTCGCGCACGGCGCGAATACATTCCGCGAGATTCACGGTTGTGCGGCGCTCTTCATCCATTACGCCGATCTTTACGGTGTTCTGCGGCAAGCCGAGAAATTTTTCAACGCGCGAGAATAACTTGTTCGCAAACGCCGCTTCCGCGGAACCGTGCATTTTAGGTTTGACTATGTAGACACTGCCTTTGCGGCTGTTCGACAAACGACCGCGGCCATTGACATCAACGACCGCGCAGGCCGTCGTCACTACTGCATCGAGCATGCCTTCAAAGACCTCATCTCCGTTGGCGTCGATGACGGCGTCGGTTGTCATCAGGTGCCCAACATTGCGAACCAGCATCAGGCTCCGACCGGGCAGCGTAAACGACTGGCCATCAGTGCCAAGGTATTCGCGATCCGCTTGCAGCTCTCTTGTCACCGTCTTGCTGCCCTTCTTAAAGCTTGCCGACAGGCTGCCTTGCATCAGACCGAGCCAGTTGCGGTAAACCGTCACTTTGTCTTCCGCATCGACGGCGGCAACCGAGTCTTCACAGTCCTGGATCGTGGTGATTGCCGATTCCATGACAATATCGCTGACACCCGCGGCGGATTGCTTGCCAACGGGATGCGCGGGATCGATGCAGATCTCGAGATGCAGTCCGTGGTGCCGGAGTAGCAGCCGCAACACATCACCGCTTTGGGCATAGCCGACGAATTGGCTGGTCTTAGCCAACGTCGTTTGCTTGTTGCTCGCCAAATTGACTCGCAAACCTGCGACGCTGCCCGAGGTCATGAGCTGGTAGCTTTCCACGTCGGCATGGCTAGCGTCGGCCAGCGGCACCGCATTGTCGAGAAAGCGAGTCGCGTAGCGAATCACCGCCGCCCCACGCTTTGGGTTATAGGCGGAGCCTGCCGCGCAACCGTCGTCATCGGCGATTACATCGGTTCCGTACAACGCATCGTACAAACTTCCCCAACGGGCATTCGCCGCGTTCAACGCGAAACGTGCGTTGCTGACCGGCACAACCAGCTGCGGGCCCGCAATGGT
>JBBKWB010000085.1:0-32684 GCA_037968755.1 Woeseia sp. | reverse complement strand
GTGCTGTCAATGAACGGCGCACCGGTAGGAAGGGAGCTGGGCCAATACTCCTACCGCGCCCAACTGGAACGCAAGGGTAAAGACGACCGCCAGGAAGACGGCTCGATCATGATGGTGGTTGCGACGGATGCACCATTGACTGCACGCGCACTGGATCGCGTAGCGATGCGAGCGATGATGGGGCTGGCACGCACAGGCTCATTCGCGAGTAATGGTTCGGGTGATTATGTAATTGCATTCTCGACGCACTCGGATGTGAGGCGCCCACGTGGTGGGATGGAACCGTTCATCTCACCTTCGTTAACCAACGAAGCGATGTCGCCGTTGTTCGCTGCGACTTCTGAAGCGACAGAAGAAGCGATTTATAACGCCATCTTCAAAGCCACGACGATTGAAAGCTCACGTGGAAAGCGCGAGCCGATTCCATTGGAAGATTTGATGCGGGTGTTGAGGAAGCATGGGGTGCTGAATTGGGACAGGTCCGTGGCGTCGCCGTAACTCCACCCGCAGCTACGACATCGGCGCAAAGTGCATACTCAAAAAAAGGTGTCAGGTGAGGTGGTAAGACCCTTGCGAGCGCCTTTTCGAAGACGGCCGACTAACGTGGAGCAGCAATGGCAAGTATCAGATTGAATACACCCGCCGGCCGGCTGGCCGCTGAGTTCCTGTTGATCGTGGCAGGCGTGCTGGTCGCGTTGATGGTTGACGCCTGGCTTGAGGGGCGGCGCGATGCGGAGCAGCGGCGGCAATACCTGGTGAGGTTGTCGATCGACTTGCAGGCGGATCTCGAGAATATCGAGCACCGCCTCGTCTTTTTCACGGGCGTACGCGCAGAAGCGTTGCAAACGTTACGTGCGTTGCAGAGCGACGCGGAAGTGACAACCGATGACGTGCTGGCTGCGTTTTACGCGGCGGAAAATTTTGATTTCAGCGCCGCCGATGGCACCTGGCAGGACCTGCTGAGTACTGGGAATATTCGCCTGCTGGATGACATCGAGCTGCGTCTTTCTCTGAACGCCTATTACGGGCAGAACAGCATCATTATGGGTGCGCAGGATTCTACCTACCGCGCCCGCGTGCGCGGCATCATCCCGGCGTCGATCCAGTCAGACATACGCGAGCACTGCCCGACGACCGATGGCGAAGACCGCGTGCCGTCGGGATTTCCGCCTTGTGAGGTCCCCGGCTTTACGGTCGAGCAGGCAAATGTGACCTACGATCGCCTTCGGCAATACCCGCAGATCGATGAGCTACTGACCTACCGGCTCTCCGAGCTCGACGTCCTTGTTTACCTGCTCGATGTGTACAAGCGCCGCCTGCTGGCCACACAGCAACGGCTGCAGGGCAATGTGGCGTAGTTAAAGATGTCGATAACGGTGGGATAAAGGTAGCAGGTTTATTTTCGAGCGGATTGCAATAAACCTGACACGTTTTCTGGGCGGACACGTTTTTGAGCGAGACGATGAACAGGAAACGCAAAGAGGTGCCAAGTTTTTTGTTTTTCTATATTGCGTTGGTGCATGTGGGGAAAATGTGTCAGGCCTATTTTCGAATACCCTTGAACAAATGAATCTGACTCAATTTGTGCGACAGGAGTAATGCAGGTGGCAATGCAAAATGACGAAACATCGGTAGCTTCCTCGCCGGTGGACCGCTCCAAGGGCACGGGTGGCAACTATCTGCGCCGTTTGTGCCGCGGCGACGTGCCGCTGGTGATCACTTACTGGGTTTGGGGTGTGCTGGTTGGCGGTGTCGGCTTCACCGTGCTGAACGCGATTGTTGAGGTCAATTACCTGCGCATTTCCACGATGGCATACGGCACCATCGGTATTGTCGCGTTCTACATACTGGGGATGGCTTTTGCTGTTTTTCTGTGGGTAGCCATCTGGCGAAGCGCCGGGAAGTACGAGGGCGAGGGCTGGGGCGCTGTCGCAAGAGTTGCAGTTGTGCTCGGGGTGCTGATGGGGCTTGGCCAGGTCGCTCTCGTTGTGCTGGAAGACGAAGCGGCTGCATTGGTTGAGCAAACGCGGCTTGCTAATCGAGGTTTGCCGATGATGCTCGACCAAAATACCCGGCTCGATTCGGTCCGGTTGATACCCGATGAGTACCGCTACTGGAATACACTAATGAACAGTAAGGCGGCCGAACTGGAGCAGAATGCGTTTGTGCTGCGATCGCGTATCGCTTTGTCCGACAATTTATGCGATGACGCCGACACGCGTGCAGCGCTGGATGCTGGCGTAACCTTTTTCTACGTATATAACGACACAGATGGCGACCTGATCGCCGAGGTGCCAGTGACGGTAATCGACTGTGACTAGAATGCTCTCGGGTATCGCGGCAAAATTGGCTAGGGGTTCGGACTTTCCGGTTCGCCGTGCTGCACAGCGACAAGTTGCAGAATCGCGCCATCTGCGGAACGGTCAGGCGGCAAGAATACCGTGTTGAATGTTGCTTTCACTACAACGGAGCGATGGCCGGATTGATCGGCGGCCCGAATAGGCAGGTGTTATGAAACGAGTAAGAGCAGGGATTTTCCTTCTTGTTGTTGCCGTCGCGCCGGCATTCGCTGCGCAGCCTGCGCTTACTGCCGAGGACTTCCTGAAGCAGCGAAACATTCGCGATGTTGAATTGTCGCCGGATGGCAAGCACCTGGCCGCGATCATCAATGAGGGTGACAAGCGAATGGTGGTAGTTCGCAACGTCGAGACGCCCGACATGCCGATCATTGGCGCGTTCTATGAGGAGCTCGTGCGCCCATCGTCACTGTACTGGGGAAACAACGACCGGCTGCTAATCGCAATGTCTGTGCCCTGGGACATTCGGCGGGTGCAGCGTGAGCTGGAACGTGACGACTTTGATATCGACGATTACTACACTGTCAGTCGCATGATTTCAGTCGACAAAGACGTCACAAACGCAGTGGTTCTGCTGGAGGGCGAGCGCAGGCTGCGGAACAACACATCGTTGTCGCGGGTGACCAATTTCCTGCCGAACAAAGTCGACCACGTCCTGATGGAGGCTTACCGCGAAGGCAGGCGCGTCCAGTACGAGGTCAATATCGTCACCGGCGAATCGGTGCTGGTGACGCGCGGCTCCGAGCGAACCTGGGGATTTCTGAACGACGACAGCGGCAAGCCATTATTTCGGTTCGACTACGTGCAGCGCGCAAAAGCCATCGAGATCTTTGAGCTCAATGAGAAAGACCGCTGGAAGCGCATTGAACGAATTTACCTGGACAAGGATGACGAGGAATCGCTTGACCGCAACGGCCTGCTGGGATTGATCGGTGACGAACTGGTCTATCGCCGACCGAACGAGCAATCGGGCTACTACGAACTCGTCCTGGTCAACAGTGAGACCAAAGATGAACGGGTGGTTGCTTCACTGCCGGACCGGGATATTCGCGGGGTGATGCTCGATTACCGTGTGGACCAGATCGTGGGCTACCTCGTGGAGGAAGACTACCTCCGGCATGTGTACTTTGACGAAGCCGCCCAGGCGCAGTACGACACGATCGCCGGGAAGATCGGCGACTACAACTTCCAGCCGTCCAGCCAGGAACCGGGCAGCAGCAAGGCGCTGGTGCGGGTGTGGGGGGCTGACGACCCTTTGAGTTTTCGCTTGTGGGATACGGAGTCGCAGCAGCTCACGCACCTGGGCCCCGCCTACCGCGGTCTGAACAGCAAGACCTTGTCGTCGTCCTCGATAATGACCGTAGCGACTCGCGACGGGGCCCGGATGCGCGCGTACGTCCTGTTTCCAAAAAACTACGAACCAGGCAAGCCGCATCCGATGATCATCCTGCCGCACGGCGGCCCACAGTCGCGAAGCCGGCCGGTCTATGACCGCCTGTCGCAGTTCCTGTCGACGCGAGGCTACACCGTTGCGCAGCCGAACTTTCGCGGCTCCACCGGCTACGGTCGCGATTTCGAGGCGGCCGGTTACAAAGAGTGGGGCGGCGTAATGCAGGACGATCTGGCCGACACCGTCGACTTCATGGTCAAGCAGGGCTACGCCGACCCGGACAAGGTTTGCATCGTGGGTGCATCCTACGGTGGCTACGCCGCTTTGATGGGCGCCATCAAGACACCAACACTGTACCGGTGCGCAGCCAGCCTGAACGGTGTCACGGATCTCGTGAGCCAGGTCAAGCACGATATGAAGAACCTCGTGGACAAGGACGATTGGGGCCGGTATCTGTTTGAGCGCATTGGTCACCCCGACGATGACAGGGAGATGCTGGACAGGAATTCACCTGCGCAGCACGCGGATAAGATAGAAATTCCTGTCCTGATCATCGCCGGTACCGAGGACGAAATAGTGCCGTTCTCGCAAGCCAAAGTGATGATCCGGGCGCTGCAGAAAGCTGGCGTCGAGCACGAGTTCATTGAACTCGATGATGCGGGACACAACACGCTGTATTACCGCAAAGACGCAGAGTCTGTTCTGAATGCACTGGAGCGATTCCTGGGTGGCATTCTGCAAGACAATGCGCCAGCGCCGGATCGATGAGTTTTGTGAGGACTGCAAGGACGAAAAGGCAGGAATGAAAAAGGTGTCAGGTTCATTTTGTTCCGCAGTTGTGCAAATAAGCCTGACACCTATTCCGGTTATCATCCGGAATTGGGGGTACGGTGACCGCTGTTGCATATATGCTGCCATGGTCAATCCTGGCATTTTTGATTCTGCTTGCTGTTCGGCGCATTTGGCGTCAAGGCAAGGGCAAGCGAACCGCTGGAACAGTAGCCTGCCCGCATTAGTGGTCCTTTTGTGCACTGTGAACACCTATTAGGCCCGTAGCTCAGAACATCTGAATCCCAATTTTTATTCAGCTGAACGTTCAGCAACGAAGTAAGGAACACGTCGTGCACGAAATCATCTGTCCACACTGTAACAAGGCATTCAAAGTAGACGAATCTGGGTATGCCGATATCCTTAAGCAGGTTCGCGACAGCGAATTCGAGAAGCAATTGCATGAGCGGCTTGAGCTGGCGGAGAAAGATAAGCGCAATGCGGTTGAGCTTGCCAAAAGTCAGGTCGGTAGCGAGATGCAGAAGGCTGCCACCGCCAAAGATTCTGAGATTCAGGAGCTGAAGGCGAAGCTGGATGCGGGTGAGGTGGCACGAAAGCATGCTGTCGTTGAAGCGCTGAGTGCTGTTGAAAAAGAACGGGACAGGCTTGCGAACGACCTGGAGAGGGCAAAGCTAGATAGCCAGGCTGCATTAAAGCTGGCGGAGGCAACACTTTCCAAGAACCTGCAGGAGACTGCCGCACAGAAGGACGCAGAGATTCAGAGCCTGAAGGCGAAGTTGGACGCAAACGACGTTGCTCAGAAGCTCGCGGTCAATGAGGCAGTGAGCGTGGTCGCTAAAGAGCGCGACGACTTGAAAAGCGGCCTCAGGCAAGCAGAGCTTGAAAAGGAGCTCGCGGAAAAATCGCTCAAGGACAAGTACGAGACCCAGATCAAGGATCGTGATGACGCTATAGAGCGTCTCCGGGATATGAAGGCCCGTCTATCAACCAAGATGGTTGGTGAAACGCTGGAACAGCACTGCGAAACGGAGTTCAACCGCATACGATCAACAGCGTTTCCCAGGGCCTATTTCGAGAAGGACAACGACGCAAGTACTGGTAGCAAGGGCGATTATATTTTTCGCGACTCGGACGAGGCGGGTACTGAGATCGTTTCGATCATGTTCGAGATGAAGAACGAGAATGACACTACGGCAACCAAGAAGCGGAATGAGGACTTTCTAAAAGAACTCGATAAGGATCGTACCGAGAAGGGGTGTGAGTACGCAGTGCTGGTGTCCTTGCTCGAACCCGACAGCGAACTCTACAACTCCGGGATCGTCGATGTATTTCACCGCTACCCGAAGATGTACATCATTCGCCCGCAGTTTTTTCTTCCAATCATTACCCTTCTACGCAACGCAGCAATGAAGTCGCTTGAGTACAAGACGGAGCTGGCGCTGGTCAAAGAGCAGAACGTCGATGTCACGAACTTTGAGAATGATCTCGAAACATTCAAGACCGGATTTGCTAGAAACTATGATCTCGCCTCCAGGAAATTTCAGACGGCAATTGATGAGATCGATAAGTCGATCGATCATCTGCAGAAAACCAAAGATGCGCTGCTCGGTACGGATCGCAACCTTCGCCTTGCAAACAACAAAGCGCAGGACGTGACGATCAAGAAGCTGACTCGGCGCAATCCGACAATGGCGGCTAAGTTCGATGAACTGGATAATACAGATCCTTCAGATGTTGAGTGATCGGGTCAATTGATGTCCAATTCGAATACAGAAAAATGGGGTCTGACCCATTTTCCTGGGACGCTCTTCTATACTGAATAGAGCCCGGAAAGTCGGGGGCTCACAATGAACGGCACGGGAGAATAAAAATGACCACTGCAGTGGCGGGTACCGTAATACTTTGGGTGGGTCTGGATACCACAAAAAATCCACCAGTCGAGATCAGTAATCGCAAACAGGACGCCGACGCGGGCGACAAGATCATGTGGAAGCCAGCGAAGGATGCGCTTGCCTTCAAGTTCTCGGATTTCTGTCCAAAGAGCACACCCTTCAATAACGTCGCCGTTGCGCACAACAAGATCGAGTGTGACTTCAATCCCGCGCCCAGCACGTCGGGAACCAAGGATTACGATTACACCGTGTCCGTCTGCTACAACAAAAAAACCTACACGTCCGATAAAGCTGGGGTTTCGGGGACGACAGAAGGTCGTGCGGTGATTCGGAACTGAGGAGTCGATGGCAACCGGCAACGGTGCATCGCTGCAGCGGATAAATGGGGTCTGACCCCTTTTCTGCCTTTTCTGTCGTCTGGACCGACCGGTCCGATCGCGGGCAACCTCGCGTGGCTGCTCTATACTGAATAGAGCCCGGCTAATCGGGGGAGCACAATGAACGAGACGGGAGCATAACAATGGGCAGTTCAGCGGCGGGCACGTTAACACTCGATGTGGATCTGGATACCACTGCGAATCCACCGGTCGAGATCAGCAATCGCAATCCGAAGGCTGACGTTGGCGGCAAGATCAAGTGGAAGCCAAAGCAGGGAGCACTTTCCTTCACGTTCTCGACGTTCGATCCGAAGAGCACACCATTCGACAACGTCGACATCGCGGACAACAAGATCGAGTGTGACTTCGATCCCGAGCCGGGCACGCCGGGAGACACGGCATTCCCCTACACCATAACCGTCAGCTACAACAACGAGACGTATTCGTCCGATAAAGCTGAAGTCTCGGGACCGACAGAAGGTCGGGCGGTGATTCGGAACTGAGGAACCGATGACTACCGGCAACGGTGCATCGATGCGCTTCCGCGCGTTCCTGAGCTACAGTCACAGCGACAAGAGCTGGGCACGGTGGTTGCACCGGGCCTTGGAATCGTATCGACCGCCGTCGACCCTGCGGAACGAAAATCCCGACCTGCCAAAGCGCTTGTCGCCGGTGTTTCGTGACCGGGATGAATTGCCGAGCGCAGCCAACCTGTCTAAAGCGGTCAACGCCGCACTCGAGCAATCCGAAAAACTGATCGTGATCTGCTCACCGGCCGCTGCGGCGTCACGCTGGGTCAACGAGGAAATTCGCACGTTCCGACAGTTGCGCGGCGGCCAGCATATTCTGTGCCTCGTCATCGACGGCGAACCAGGATCGGGCGGCGCGAACGAATGCTTCCCGCCAGCGCTGCTCGAGCCGGACCCGGTGAGCGGCCTTGTCGTGGAGCGGGTTGCGGCCGATGCCCGCCCGGAGGGCGACGGTCGCAGAAACGCGTTGCTGAAGCTCGTCGCCGGCATGCTTGGCGTTGGCTTCGACGCGTTGAAGCAACGCGAGTTGCGGCGTCGTCACCAGCGCATGGCCGTGGTGACAACCGGGTCGCTCCTGGTTGCGGCCGTTACGATCGTGCTCGCTGTTTATGCAAACCTTGCTCGCCAGGATGCCGAGTTCCGGCGCACCCAGGCCGAAGATCTCGTGGGCTTCATGCTCGGCGATCTGACCGAGCAGCTACGCGAGATTGGGCGGCTCGATATTTACCAGAGCATAGGTGACGAAGCGTTGCGTTACTTCGAGGCACAACGCGATGCCGACGTCAGTGACCGCACGCTTGTGCAACGCGCGCAGAACCTGCGCCAGATCGGTGAGGTACGTCTCGATCAGGCGGAACTTGATGCTGCACTGATCGCATTCAATGAGTCGCTGCTGATCTCTGCGCGGCTGGCGACGAACGACCCGAGCAACCCGGACGCGGCGATCGGCCTCGCCAACAGCCACTTTTACGTGGGGCACGTGCACTGGCTGCGCGGCGACCTGGCGGCCGCCCGCGAACAGTTTCGCGAACAACTTGGCATAGTCCAGCGGCTTTCCGCGGACGAACCGGACAACACCCAGTGGCTGATGGAACTGGGCTACGCGTGGACAAATCTCGGCCGCATACTGGAACTTGAAGGCTCACTCGAGCAGGCACTCAATGCCTACGAGAATGTTATGGCTGCTAACGCGCGTCTCGTCGAACTGGAACCGGACAACGACGACTGGCAGCTGGAACTCGGGTTTGCGCACAACAACATCGGCAAGCTGGTCGTGGCGCTGGGCCGTCTCGATGAAGCGGAAATGCACTTTGCCCGAGATCTCGACATCAAGACGCAGATCTTTAACGGCCATCCGAAGCACAATCTGTGGCGAGACTACATGGCGGTCAGCCAGTATTACCTGGGCCAGCTGTTGCTGGAGCGGGGCAAGCTCGACAGCGCGCACACCCAGCTGTTCGCAGCCGGCGATAACTTCGAGTTCCTGCTGCAGGTGGACCCGGAGCGCAGCAACTGGCGCTGGCGGTTGGCCAATATCCGCAGGGAGCAGGCGCGTCACCACGTGCGATTAAACGATGCGACTGCAGCAATGCAGTCTGCGCGGGAATCCATCGCGACCTTGGATGCATTGCTGGAAATCGACGATGGCAACACCGGCTGGCGGCGCGATCGCGTACGCAGCCTGATCGTTGCCAGCTTTGCAGAATCGCAGCTCGGTCAGACCAACATCGCGCTCGGGTTACTTGATCGTGCGCGCGACGCCATAGACGAGCTACTGGAACAGGAGCCCAACGTGCGCGACACGCTGGGCCTGTCCATTCAGCTGGATGTAGTTGCGGCATCGCTGGTGGTCTCGCCGGACACCTCGGCGCCGCTGATCGAAAGGGCATTGCAGGACCTGGACACGCACTTCCAGCGTTCCACCGATCCGCGACTGCTGAAACTGCGAGCGTTAGCACTGTCCCACACCGGCCGCGATGCTGAGGCGGAAGAACTCCGCCTGCGGCTGGCTGCACTTGGCGTTGACAGCCTGCCGATCTGAACGCGTACTACAGGCTGGTTGGTTCCGGCTGCCGCTCACGCCGGACAAGTATCCACTCCGCGTGTTCCGACAGCGCCGCGTCCCCCAGGCCCTGCAATACCTCCCGGCGTTCGGTGTCATTCGTCGCCTCGCCAAGCCGCCGGCGGGCATTGGCAAAGACGTGCTCCATGAAGCGGTACTGCTTGGCCAGTTCCCGGTCCGCCTTGCGCTGCGTGTAGACCTCGGCCACACCGGCAATCAGCGGCAGGACACCCATCAACACACTCAGCGAGCTTTGCAGGCCCTCCTGCATGTCTTGCACGTACAACGCCAGCACAACGGCCACTGCAACGCCGCTCCATAAACAGGCGCGGCTCGTCAGGTCGGTCAGTCTGTTCGCGCGCGTGCGTGCCCGGGCCTGCTTGCCGTAATAATCCAGTTGCCCAGCGCTGCCGGGTGCACCGATCCAGTTCTGTATCGCGAACTCAAGACCGGCGTGGTCCATGGTGACCGGCTGCGCGTCGCTGAGGGTGCCGGCGACGCGCATGACATTGCGAATCCAGCCCAGCTCCATGTCACGCTGGCGCAGGAAATTGTCGTAGGCGAACTTGCTGTGTCCTTCGCCGTGCACGCCGGCAATCGCCCAGTAGTACTGCACGCGCAAGCCCTCGGCCAGTACGCGGTAGTCGAGGTACTTGCGATACCATTCGCGCCGGCGGGCCACGGCACCGATCAGCATGCCGGTCAGCAGGAACGCGATGAACGGAAACACGAGCGGTTCCAGCCCGGCGACTTCGCTGTACAGGATGAAGGTCAGGCCCGCCAGAACCGCGATCGAGTAGATACCTGCCAGCGCGAAGTGCACCTGCCGCTGGTAATGGTTTGCGAGGTAGTCGGCTACGTCGAAATGATCGCGGATGCGTTGTGCTGCCGCACGGGTCACGGTTGCCGGCGGTGCAGATTCAGTGGACAGGGGTGCGCCGCCACGCTCGAGATGGCGGCGGATGTCGCGGTTGTAGTCGTCAGCACGCGCGAAAACCCGCGTGTAACGTTGTGGCATTTGCGGCATGCGCGGTGCATCCGGGTCCGTCGTGAACCAGCTGACCTCCAGCGGCGCCATCGCCTGCGGGTCGTGGTGATCACGGCGCGTGCAAGTCACGTGATACACGAGGTCGGATTCGTCATCGGTCAGGAACAGCGAGCTTCGCGGCACACTTTCGGCCACGCCCGGCAGGCGGTCGTAGTGCTGGAAATAGATGATCTGCGACGTGCCGCCGAGACTGTGTGACGGCACGCCGTCCCACAGCGCCAGCAGAATGTGGCAGTGCGCACTGATGAACATGCCGGCGTTGGCATAGGCGAGGCTGCGCGCATGACCGGGCTCGGCGATGTCGTGCTGCTGTTTTTTAGTTGTTGGCATTTCGATGACCTCGGCGCGCTGGCACAGCGCATCGAAGTCGCGCTTCGAATCATCAGTTGAGAAATCATCGCGGTAACGTGCCGCTGGCATCGGCAGCACGGCCTGCACGCCCACGCCTGCGTCAAGGGCGACGCGAGCTGCCAGCCGGTCCGCCCCTTCGGCGAGCGCAGACATAAGCAACAGTGGCGTATCGGGAAAGCGGCGCTGCAATTCGGCGTAGAACGCGCTGATGCGCTCGGCCAGCGGTTCCACCTCTTCATCGACAAGGTCGCGGTGCCCGGTTACACCGATGACGATCGGTGCCAGGTAGTCATGAGCTTGCGCGGTGCCCGGCATACGACCCCCCGGGGTCGATGGGTATGCCTGAACCATAGCAAATCAGGCGCGTCGCCACTCGCATGCGGTGGCACGCTCCCGGCATACCGCTGCGGGTTACCTATACTGTTGGCATGAACAATCCCCAACCGCTCACAGTTAATGGCCCGGTCCACAACGACCCCGGGGAGACCGGGCAGGTTATCGTCCGGCTGCACCCGACGATTTCCAGTAACACTGCGGACCTGAGGCAACTTGCTTCAGAAGAGGGCCTGGCTGACCTGAAGGCCTTTCTGGACGCCAATCCGCAGTATGCGCACGAACGCGTTGTAAACCACGTGCCACCCGAAAGCATCCGCGACCGCGAAGCGATTGCGGCGCGCTCTCCGTACCCGCCGTTGAAAAGCATGTCGTCGTACTGGCGTCTCGACGTGAGCTCAGCGGACGACGTTGAGCCGGTTCGACAGCAATTGCACGACATGGACGGCATTGAACTCGCGCACCACGAAACCGCGGTAAGCGAAGCCGCCTGCCCGTCGGTCGCGGCGAATACTTACGAAGCGCAGCAGCATGTACTGGATGCAGCGCCAGTCGGCATCAATGCCCGCAGCGCCTGGTGCAGGTCCCGTGGCCAGGGCCAGCGCGTCAAGGCGGTAGACGTCGAGCTGGCCTGGATCACGAATCACGAGGATCTGCCCAAGTTCGAGGTACTGATCGGTGACAATGCATTCGACAACGGCACGGCTGACGGCAATCACGGGACAGCGGCACTGGGGATCGTTGCGGCAATCAATAACGATCATGGCGTCATAGGCATTGCGCCGCAGCTCGCGTCACTGAACGTCGCGTCACACTACGATGCCAAGAGCAACAGCAATTACCATGTCGCCAACGCGATCGACGCCGCGACTACGCACCTGGCGCCGGGTGACATCATCTTTATCGAGGTACAGCGCTGGCAGGACGGCAAGGCGTTTCCGGTGGAAATCAATTCCGCCGACTTCCACGCCATTCGTCACGCGACTGCGCAGGGCATCATCGTCGTCGAAGCGGCCGGCAACTGGGTTAATAACGACCTCGACAAGTGGGTGGACCCCACCGGCGATCACTCGCTGAACACCGCCGATTCGAAGTTTGCAGACTCCGGTGCAATACTGGTTGGCGCATCGAGCGCCGCTGTGGTTTCTGACCCGCTCGGCTACGAGGGGCACAAGCGCTACTATCGTTCAAACTTTGGCAGCCGCGTGAACTGTTACGCTATCGGCGAGCAGATTTACTCAGCCGGCTACGGCAATTTGGCAGGTGGCACGGTGGCTACCCAGAGCTACACCGGGAATTTCGGCGAAACCAGTGGCGCCACTGCCGTCATTGCCGGCGCCGCCGCCGTGGTGCAGTCCTGGTACAAAGCCTGGTGCGGCCAACCCTTAAGCCCGGCGCAGATGCGGGCAATTCTGTCGAACCCGGCAACGGCTACCCGCCAGGCCAACGTGGACGGCGAGCCGATCGGCGTTATGCCGGACCTTAAACGCATCATGACCTGCAAGCGTCGCTTTATGCAGGTACTCTCCTGCCTGTTGCGGCGCATCTTGACGCAGCCTCAGCATGACCCACGCGAATTCGAAGCGTTCAAGCACGCGGCACAAGAACGGGAACGGCAAAACTGAAACGGCCAGTGCCGGCTGTGCCTCCGTAAGAATAAGGTGTCAGGTATATTTGCGGAACACGACGCGGTTATTGCGATTGCCAGCATAAAGGTATAATTCAGGGAATCGTCCGACACTAATAAAAAGCGGACTTTATTGGCGATAAAAAGGGAAGAAAAATGAACGCCAGATTCATCAGATCGCATCTGTTCAATGCCACGTCAATCGCCGCATTTCTCACACTTGCTCTATCGTCATTGCATGCAGCAGATGACGGCTGTGCAGACTCCGGCGAGTACTCCTTCATCTGCGGCCCGGTCAGTGCGGAAGACCTGGTGCTTATCCCGAATACAAAATGGATCGTAGCGAGCGGTTTCGGCGGAGCGGCGTCCTTATATCTGATTGATTCGAAGCGAAAGTCCTGGAGTAGCATCTTTCCCGCGGACGAACTCCGTTCCCGGCAGAACATGACCGTCTACGGGGCATGCCCTGGATCACCTGATCCGAACAATTTTGTCGCACATGGTTTGAGTATTCGTCCTGGTGCTGATGGCCATTCAACTCTGTACGTAGTGGGTCATGGAGAGCGAGAAGCTATCGAGGTTTTTGCTGTGGATGCCGCCAGCGATGTGCCTGTACTCACATGGACAGGTTGCATCATGACGCCGGATGGCCTGCAGCCCAACAGCGTTGCTTCGCTTGCGGATGGAACCCTGCTTGCGACTATTCCGCTCTACGCGGGCGTTCCCATCAATGACGCGTTTCAAGGTAAGACGACAGGTGCTGTCTATAAATGGTCCCCCGGCGATGCGGGCTTCAAGAAAGTGGAGGGTACTGAGATCCCTTACGCGAACGGCATCGAAGCATCTGCCGATGGCAAGGAGTTTTACGTCGCTTCCTCGGGCCTACGACAGATCCTGGCCTACTCGAACACCAATCCCAGTCGATTGCTCCGTAGCAGCGAAGTACTTTCAGTTATTCCGGATAACCTCCACATGGGCAGCGGCAACGCCCTGATCACGGCTGGCCTGGAAGTCGTCGATTCGGTTTGTGGCAATATCCTGGAGGCGCCAGAGTTCGATCTGGCAGCATTTGCGAGCTGTCCAAGACCCTTTTCGGTGTTTACGATCGATCCGCAGACCATGAAGACGCACGTTCTTGTGAGTTCGCCTGCACAGCAACACTTCAGCAATGTCACGATGGCGCTGGAGGTTGGATCGGAGCTTTGGATCGGTACGTTTGCAGGTGATCGCATTGCATACCGAGAGCGTCAATCCAGTAACGATTAGATCGCGCAAGATAAGGCGTCTGACCGCTTTCTGAATGCATCGGCATGCACGGCAGAATATCAACCTGACACCCTGTTCCGGAATATGTACGCCGGATCGACGGAGCAAAGTTGTTTTGAAAACCATGAAACGCATTCTGATTGGAGTAGTACTTTTCCCGGTACTCGTGATTGCCGCTGCGCCTGATCGGGGCTCTTCAGATTCGCAAGCCAAGATGGAGTTGACCGCACTGGTCGAGGCATGGATCGATGCCGAGGTGCAGTCGGATAGGCGTGCGCTCGAAAAGATTCTGCATCCTGAGTTCCTATCCACTTTTGCATCCGGAACGACGCTGAATCGCGATGCCTACATTGATTTTATCGCCGGTCTGGATATTGCGCCGTTCTCTGTCAGGAACGAAACAACTCGAATACACGGCGATACGGCCGTCGTTATTGACGTATCCACAGATGGAAGAACCAAGTTCACGTGGATTGCCGTAAAGCGCGAAGGTCGCTGGCAAGCAATAGCGCAAACGTTTTCGAGCGTCAGGCAACGGACCATGACTGAGCTGACAGAAATGGCCAACCGGTACGCGGCGGCCTGGAGCGGGCAGGACCCGGTGGAGTTTGCGTCTTTTTATTCTGAGAACGGCGTTCTTCGCATCAACGATGGCAAACCAGCGGTTGGACGTGAAGCGGTCACGGAAACCGCGCGCAGTTTCATGACGGCGTTTCCCGACATGGTAGTGCGGCTCGTAGAACTTCGCCAGGTGGATGGTCACATCGAATTCCACTGGCGCTGGACCGGGACCAACACAGGCCCGGGCGGAACTGGAAGAGCGGTTGATCTCAACGGGTATGAACAATGGACATTGGACGCAAACGGCCTGATTCTGGAATCGCTTGGTCACCTTGATGATGCCGAGTATCAGCGACAACTGAACGCAGGGTTGCCGGGAGCATCAGACCCATAGTTGCCAAAACCCGCTCCGTCTCGCGAAGCGGCCGCATTCCTCGTAATACAGACCGCTATTTTGGTATGAAGCAATGCCATAGACTCTTGGAAAATGTGCCTGGTTTATTTTCGCAGCCAAACACGTCGCTGGAATCTGCGCCTTTAATAATGGTTACTATCGTTAGGCGACGACACCGAACAATCGTCCAACCCCCGCCGTCAGTGTCATCGCAAGTGCGCCCCAGAACGTCACTCGGGTGGCGCCGATAGTCATTGATGCTCCGCCTGTCCGTGCTGCCAGAGCACCAAGAAACGCCAGGAAAAAAAGTGACGAAACTGAAACGGCAACTATCAGTCGCGTTCCTGGCATGGCCCACGCGATAATCAATGGAAGTGCGGCCCCAATGGTAAATGTACCTGCTGATGAGAGTGCCGCCTGAACCGGTCGGGCGCTCACACTTTCTGTTATGCCGATTTCATCTCTGGCATGGGCCCCGAGTGCATCATGAGCCATGAGCTGCTCTGCAACCTGCTTGGCTAATGCGGTCTCGACACCTCGATCTTCGTATATTTTTGCAAGTTCATCTAATTCGAATTCGAAATCGCTCGCTAACGATTCTCGTTCGAGCGCCAGATCTGCGTTTTCTGTATCGGATTGAGAGCTGACGGAGACATACTCACCCGCAGCCATCGACATCGCTCCCGCGACGAGTCCAGCAACTCCTGCAAGAAGAATATTCTCTTGTGCGGCGCTGGCTGCAGCGAAACCAACAATAAGGCTCGCTGTGGACACAATGCCGTCATTTGCGCCCAGGACCGATGCGCGTAGCCAGCCTATGCGATGCGCCCTGTGCAATTCATGGTGACTCATTCAGAACCTCGTTAGCGCTTCATTCTCATTGTTCACTACGTTAGCCCCATAGTTTTTGGCGTGAAGGGTAACGTCATGAGTTCACCTTATCACCCATGACCATGCCTGTACCATTCGGTGGTGTGGCGAAGAATAGGGCGGCTGCACAGTCATCGGAATGCAACGATGGGTGTTGGCGTAACTGAGATCTAGCTATCAGCTTCCATTGCAGATAACGTGGGTTCGCCTCCTATCTTCAGCGCTACCTGGCGAATCCGCCATTCGTCGCAAGTCACATCTTTTGCGACAAAAAGAACCGCGCAGAGAAGAATAAACCTGACATCTTTTCTGGAAAGATTATCCAAACGCATTCTCCCCATTCTCCTGTCGCGTATCTTTGCTAGTCTCAGTGCGTCTGTAACGATTAGGAGCTGAGGGTGCTGGCACTCTGGTTGGGCGGCGCGTTCGCGCTGGGCCTGTTTGTTCGTCAACTCGGCCTGCCACCGCTGGTCGGGTTCCTGGCGGCGGGCTTTGCGTTCAGCGCGGCCGGGGTCGAGGGCACGCCGCTGCTCGATGAGTTGGCGCACGCCGGTGTCCTGATGCTGCTGTTCGCTGTCGGGCTCAAGTTGCGCTTCAAAAACCTCATCCGGGCCGAGGTCTGGGGCACAGCACTTGCGCACCTGGCAATTGTGGCCGCGATTGGCGCAGCGATCTTTCACTGGGGTGTAGGCATTGAGTGGCCGGTTGCAGTCGCGCTCGCGGTGGCGATGGGTTTTTCCAGCACGGTGCTGGCCTCCAAGCTGCTCGAGACTCGCCGGGAACTGCGGGCATTCCACGGCCGCGTGGCCATCGGCATCCTGATCGTTCAGGACGTTGTGGCAGTGGGGCTGCTGGCGTTGAACGGTGCCGATGCGCCGTCGCCGTTTGCCATGCTGCTGTTGTTCCTGCCGCTGGCGCAGCCAATCTTGAACAAGCTCATTGACCTTGTTGGGCACGAGGAACTGCTGGTGCTGTTCGGCGCCGTGCTGGCGCTGGCCGGCGGCTGGCTGTTCGAGTACCTGGGCCTGAGCTCCGAGCTCGGTGCGCTGTTGTTCGGCATGCTGCTGGCGGGTCATAAGCGGGCCCAGGAGCTGAGCACGGCAATCTGGGGGTTAAAAGAATTCCTGCTGATCGGTTTTTTCCTGAGCATCGGTCTGATCGGTTTGCCGACCCGCGAGATCTTGCTGCTCGCCATTGCCGCGTCGCTACTGGTGCCATTGAAGAGCGTGCTGTTCTTTTTCCTGTTGCTGCGCTTCGGGCTGCGGGCGCGTACCAGCTTTCTGGCGTCGCTGACCCTGGCGAGTTACAGCGAGTTCGGATTGATCGTCGCGAGCAGCGCCGTCAGCAACGGTCTGCTTGATCCAGCCTGGGTTGTATTCATGGCGCTCGTCGTTGCGATCTCGTTCGCCGCGAGTGCACCGCTTAATCGCTTCAGTCACCGGCTCTTCAACCGCTACGAGCCGTTGCTCGAAAAGCTGCAGTCCGCGAGCCAACATCCTGACGATGCGCCGATTTCACTCGGCAGCGCACAGATCGCCATCGTCGGCATGGGTCGCGTCGGCACAGGCGCTTACCAATACCTGCGCGAGTTGGACGAACAGGTCGTCGGAGTCGACAGTGACCCCGGCAAAGTGGAAAGTCACATTGCCGAGGGCCGGCGCGTCGTCTACGGCGATGCCGACGACCCCGGCTTCTGGAGCCGCATTAACATGGGCTCCTTGAAAGCCATCATGCTGACTTTCCCGGACATCGAGTCCAAGCTGCTGGTCAGCCAGCAACTGCGGAGAGCAGGATACAAAGGCCTGATCTCGGCAACCCACATTCACGCCGAGGAAGAACAACGCATTCTTGCTGCGGGTTGCGACGTCACTTACAGCTACTTCCGCGAAGCCGGCGTAGGTTTCGCGACGAGCACGTGGCAGGCGCTGAACCCCGAGGAGAGTTGATCGCGCCGAACTCGAAAAAGCGTCAGGTATATTCGTTTGACGGATCTGATCCCTGTTCTCACTATCAATCGTCCAAGCAGATTACGTGGGGTCGAATCCCATAATCCGCTCCGCATCGCGACACCGCCACTACTGGCGAGTCACATCAGGTTTTCAAATTAAGGCACACCTATGCAGTACAGCTTACCGCTACTTGGTTTTACGTTGATTTCGGTTGCAGCTTGCGGTGGTAATTCACAGTTGCAGGTAGATGCAGGAATCGGCCCGTCACCCGCGTTGCCGAAAGTTAACCAGGCGATCATTCCGACTGTGCACATTGCCAATGCCGAGGGCTGGGCCGAAGGCATGAAGCCGGTTGTTGCGCCTGGCCTGAAAGTTAACGCATTCGCCCAGGACCTTGATCATCCCCGTTGGCTTTACGTCCTACCCAATGGAGACGTGCTCGTCGCCGAAACCAATGCACAACCGTCCAAGGTCAAAGGACTCAAGGCCCGAATTCAAAAATCGGTGATGACGCGAGCTGGAGCAACCGTACCCAGTGCGGATCGAATTTCCCTGTTGCGCGATGCTGATGGAGACGGCACTGCAGAATTGAAGTCCGTTCTGGTTTCGAACCTGACGTCGCCGTTTGGCATGGCACTTGTTGGTGAGCGTTTATTCATTGCGAACACCGACGCCGTCGTCAGTGTTCCTTACTCATCCGGCGTCACCGAAATCAACGCGACGCCAATTCATCTGGCAGATCTGCCAGCCGGGCCGATCAATCATCACTGGACTAAAAGCCTCGTAGCCAGTGCCGCTGGGAAGTACCTCTATGCGGGAATCGGTTCGAACAGCGATCACGGTGAGAATGGCATAGCAAATGAACTCAATCGTGCCGCGATTCTTCAGATTGATGTCAACACTGGCGCAACACGCGTTTATGCATCAGGGCTTCGCAATCCCGTTGGCATGGCCTGGGAACCGGTTACGGGCACCTTGTGGGTATCTGTTAATGAACGCGACGAATTGGGGGGCGATCTCGTCCCCGATTACATGACCTCCGTTATGGATGGCGGGTTTTACGGTTGGCCGTACAGTTACTACGGTAGCCATCTCGACCCGCGTATCGAAGAGCCGCGGCCCGACCTGGTGGCCAATGCCATTACCCCCGATTACGCCCTCGGGCCACACACGGCCTCGCTTGGGCTCACCTTTGCGACTGGCAATGCGTTGGGTCCGAGCTTTAGTGAAGGCGCGTTCGTTGGCCAGCACGGCTCATGGAATCGTAAGCCTCGCAGTGGTTACAAAGTTATTTTCGTGCCTTTTGATAACGGCAAACCCAGCGGCTCACCACGGGATGTCTTGACGGGATTTGTCGATAAAAAAGGCGATGCACAAGGTCGTCCGGTGGGTGTTGCCGTTGGCAAAGATGGCGCGTTGCTTGTTGCAGATGATGTAGGCAATACGGTCTGGCGAGTTACCAGGACCAACTAACTCGGCGTTCAAAAAGTATGTCGAAAAAGTGCAGAAGCAGTAGACGAGATCATGGCAGATGTCCGCTCGGAAATGAGCGGCCCGGTTGCCAGTCGCTTACGCCTTTCTGACACCTTTTCATGACACCGTTTTGGGGTTTAATCTCAAAACATCTGTGTGCAGCGGGAGGATTGCCTGGTGAGCAGGCAATCCTCGCGTTGCGTTGCGTTGCGTTTCGCTTAGTTTGGTGCTTGCCAGGTCGGTGAAATATGCGAGTGCGCGATGCCCCAGCTGCGGCCTTCTTTCACGAGGACCAGCGTTAGCCAATGCGGCGGGGTATTGATGGGCGCGGCACCGGGCGGATAGATATGAAAGCGTCGCACCATGCTGGCGACCGCGGAGTCGCCGTAAACCCGTACTACCAGGCCTTCAACTTCGGTAATCCATTTTGCCGGCCCGCCGGTGCTGTCGTCATTCGCTTTGCGGCCGGCCAATTGAATTTCGAGGTTCTTCGCTTGGTCGGACTGTCGCACGCCGGTAATCATGATGCGATCCGAACGGATCAGTTTGGCCTGCTCGACCAGGTTGCCTTCCATATTGGCGTATTTCATGACTAGCGCGGTGACGTCATCTTTATCGTCGGCGCTAGCCGCTCCTGGCATGAGTACGATCAGTGCGAGTGCAATGATCAGGTTAGTGGTAGTTTTTGCTTTCATCGAGATTTCCCCTTCATGGTTTGGAAATCCGGCAGCAGCAGGGGCGTCGTCCATGGCATCCCCGGACTGCATTGCCGGGGTTGCATCGTGGTACGACATTAAGCGTAGTACAGAAATCAGAAGTTGGGGGACAGTGACTGCATCCGTCGACCATCGCTGGACTTTGCAAACCGTAGCGTCTGGTGAGATGGTCAGATCTTTACGGGAAACAGTTCGTGCAAAATTGCGTCCTTCTCATATCGGACAGAACTGTAGTATCCCAGCGCTGAATGCGTGAGAAAGCCTGACACCTATCTTTGAATGAAAGAAATGACATGAAAACTCTTAAATGCGACCTATGTGACGTTACCGCGGAGGGTGAAACCTTCGAAGTCTGGATGACCGCCTTGCGTCCTCATTACATGAAGGCTCATGCAGATGTAATGAATGACCCCAACCGACCGCACACAAAAGAGGACATGGAAAAATGGATGGCGGAGAACAAAGCACGGTTTGACGCTGCCTAGAGGCGAAGAAAAAGTTCAGTGCTTTGTTGGCGTAGGCCCGAATACCTGAATCAGGTTGCCGTCCGGATCCTTGACGATCAGTGAACTCTGGCCAGGCTTGCGATCACTTTCTTTAATGTCCCGCACGAACTCAGCAGCGTTTGCATTCAGTTCGTCCGCTAGAGCCGCCAGATTGCTTGTCTCTAGCGCGAGCTTTACAAACCCCTCGCTGGGCATTCCAAAGCGTTCCCGGTTCAGCCGGGCCGACTCGGGTGACCGCACGATGTCAGAGTAGATTTCCAACTCAAACGCGCCGTTGTCGAGAAAACCGATTCTCAGGTTGGCATTGTCGTTCACTACTTCTTTAGTGGTCGCGAAGCCGAAATGCTTGCCATACCACGCGACGCTCTCCTGATAGTTCTGTGCGTAAATGCCGATAAGTACAGGTTTGACGGGTGTGTCCGCAGCGCTGCTGTTAGCGAGTATGCAGAGCACACTGGCCAGAATTACTGCACTATTCTTCATCGGTGGTGCTCCTCCATTGGCAGTACTGGGACTGGTAATTGTGCATAAGCTCGGGCCGCAACTGGCCGGCAAGAGTCGTTGATTAATTCCGTCTCTAAGGAGATTCGAATGACCGGTAATCGAGAAGTAGGACATACGCAATCATTCCAGGTTCAGCCTGATTACGCGCTGCACATCCCTCGGCCCCCCCGGAACCTGCCGCTTCAGGCAGTTCGCGTGCTGTTCCGATGAAACCGGCCTGTATGCGCACCAGAATTGCACTGTCAGTGTTGCCGCAAGACTGACGTCTTGCAGGCTCTAGATCACCTTCGTCAGCACGTAACCCGCCATGACAATCACCGGCAGCGAACTGAATGTCCAGAACGTTGCGCGTATGTCATGCAATTGCGCGGTCGTATACGCGACAAAGTGCAGAGTGCGGGCAACGACATAGGTCCAGATCAGGACTTGCGCGAGTAGCAGCGGTGGGCCGACCAGCACGAACAGCAGGCCGGCGACGAGGAAACCCGGGATACTTTCCAGATCGTTCAGGTTGATCCGCCGCGAGCGGTCGACATATTCATTTATGTCAGTTTGGCTGTCAGTCGGATTCGAATTTAATGGGCTCTTCTTCAAATCCTCCGGGCTGCGAAAGCCAGCGTTAACTTTCATCATCCGCTGCACCGTTATCCAGGGCTGGATCATGAGCTTGAGGAGCATGATTGCTGCGGCGAGAGCGTAGGTCTGGAACACCGGGTTGTCGATGCTGAGCAAGGAGGTTTCGATAGGCATTTCGTGTACCTCTTATTGGGTTTGCCAATAAAATTTAACACAGTTAAAATAAATGGACAATGCCACGTGATTCAAAACAATCTCGCGAACCCTCCGTCCGGGTAGCCCAGAAGCGCAAGCGGGCCAAACGGGAGATCCTCGAAACAGCGCAACAACTGCTGGACGACGGTGGGGTTGAAGCGATAACGCTCGCCTCGGTTTCCGGCCAACTCGGCATAACCAAGCAGGCGCTGTACCACTATTTTGCTTCCAAGGAGGCGTTGGTCCGCGGCCTGGTCACGACACTTCTCGACGACGAAATAGAAACCCTGATCGCCGCGATCGAGGCAGCGAAGGACGACTCAAAATTACTCTCGGTATTGATCAAAGCGTTTTACGCGCATTACATCGATAACCTGGACGCGTTCCGGACGATCTATTGCCAGGTTCAGCTGTTCGCGCCAAGCAACACGCCCATCGATCAAGTCACTCTCCGGGAGCAGATACATCCGCGCACGCGTAAGCTGTTCGATATCCTGGAAAGACGCATCGCCGGCAAGTCTGCCAAGGTGTCGGTTCGACGCCGCGCGCGACAGCTTGCATTTTCGGCGTGGATTGCAGCATTGGGTTTGATGACCATCATTGGCATTGCCGATGCGACGGATGATCCATTATCCCATCCGCATCAGGCACTGCTGGATACGTTAGCGCAAGCCTTCGACCGCGAGCTGGCGGCGATGTAAAAGTGTGTAAGGTTTGTTTCTGGGCGGATTGAAATAGACCTGTCACCGGCGTCGCGCGCAGTTTAAAATCCAACAACAATAATCAGGAGAACGATCGATGACGCAAAACACCGAGATTACAAAGAACCTCTACGCGGCATTCGCCGAGGGCAATATTCCAGCTGTACTGGGCGCGATGTCGGCTGATGTCCAGTGGACCGAGGCCGCAGGCGGACCTTACGGTGGCGTGTCGATTGGGCCGGAAGCGGTACTGGAGAACGTATTCATGAAGCTGGGTACGGAATGGGACGGGTTCTCGGCGGTACCGCGCGAGTACGTGGCGAGCGACTCAACAGTCGTGGCACTCGGTGAATACAGCGCCACCTACAAGGCAACCGGCAAGAGCTTCAAAGCGCCGTTCGCGCACGTGTGGAAGTTCGCCAATGGCAAGGTCGTTTCGTTCGAGCAATACACGGATACCGTGGTGCATCGGCAACCTATGCAGGCTTGAATCAAGGTGTCAGCTTTGTTCCCAGGTAGGCGGAGATACAGGTGATTCTGGCCTCGGGCGCGGTCGTGATTGCTTTCGTGGCGTTCCTTCTTGGGCTTGCAGTACTCATCTTCATACGACAACCCGTCGCAGAGCGCTTTCTCCTCGCTTTCGCCAGCTCAGTTCGTGCACATTATCTCGAGCAGAGTTTGCGTTTGATGGTGGGTGGCGCGCTCGTCGTGTATTCGCCATACATGCGGTGGCCAAGAGTATTTCAGTTGTTCGGGTGGGTAATCGTATTCACTACAATCGGGCTGCTCTGTATCCCGTGGCGCTGGCACCGGCGGTTCGCCGAATGGGCCGTTCCGCCGGTCATTCGATTTATCGGCTTGTTCGGCGTTACCGCTGCCGCTCTTGGCGTGCTTGTTCTGTATAGTGTTTTCTTCAATGTCGTTACGCCCTGAGGCGCCAGCGCACTGACGAAAAAGGGGAGTAGCGTGAAAAATGTAAACAAAGTGTTTGTCGTTTTGCTCGTCAGTCTTGCTTTGTTTTCGGCTGCTGCGAAGATTTTTCAGTTTTCCGAGGAGATGGCGTTTTTCCAGGGCGTGCTGGGTTACTCAACGACGGTCATCGTCGCGTTCGGTGTGGTGCAGTTGTTATCCGCGGCGTTGCTGGCGGTTGCACGGACACGGGTGATTGGCGCCGGACTACTGGCTTTTACCTTGCTGGTATCCACCGCAGTCTTGTTCAAGTCCGGCGACGTTCAGTTTGCGTTATTCTCAATGCTTCCTGTCTTGCTGGCCGGTTTCGTCATTTATTACCATCTAAAGCATGCCGCCGCTGAGAGTGGAGCTAGACAGACCTGACCAGGATGCCATTACATGGCTGCAGTGTATGGCTAAGACAGCGCCAGCCGCTGTCGCCCACTGGTCTATCGCTGCTAAGCTTGCTCTGACGGACAGTGAACCAGGAGAGTGCCGGTGAACCAGCTTACGTTTTTTGTCAAAGGGTCCGCAGCAAAACCCTATGAAGTCATTTTCGTTAAAGATGGCGATAGCCTTACTGCTATTTGTGACTGCCCGGCTGGCCAGCACAGTAACTTCTGCAAACACCGCATCAATATTATCGATGGCAAGACGGCGGGCATCACCAGCGACAATGCCGCGGAAGTGAGTACGATCGTGTCGTGGCTGAGCGGCACCGACGTCGAGGCACGCTTGCTTGAGTTGCGGACGTTGGAGAAAAACAAAGACGCCGAAAAAACGGAAATCGCAGCGGCCAAGAAGAAGCTCGCGCGGGCCATGAATACCTGATTTCCACATGTGCCAGTGACGCAGTTTCCAGTACGTCGCAGCACAAGTTCTCTGTGACGTTAAAACTCTACTCCGACTGTCATTCCGTACGCGGCAACAAAAAACGGCCGACACTCAACGAGTGCCGGCCGCGGGTAAATTGTTTCTGTTTAGAACGGCTGTTCAGAGCTGCTTGTAAACTTCGCCGCCCTTCATCACAAAGCTTACTCGCTCCATTGCTGAGATGTCATCCAGCGGATTACCCGGTACAGCGACAATGTCTGCCATCTTGCCTTCCTGCAGACGGCCGTGCGTCGCACCTATGCCGAGAAAATCGGCGGCTACGCTGGTCGCGGATTGAATGGCTTCCATCGCCGGCATACCACCTTTGACCATCAAGCCGAATTCCTGTGCATTGTCACCGTGCGCTGAGACGCCCGTATCGGTGCCGAACACAATCGGCACGCCCGCTTTATAGGCTTTGGAGAATGTGTTCATGATGAGTGGGCCGATGGCGGCTGCCTTCGGTCGTACCAGGTCCGGAAAAAATCCGTCGATCTTCGCTTTCTCGGCGACCCAATTGCCAGCCATGACGGTGGGCACGTAATAGGTGCCTTTCTGTTTCATTAGCCGCATGATTTCGTCGTCCATGTAGGTGCCGTGTTCGATCGAGGCAACGCCTGCAATCACAGCACGCTTCATGCCTTCGGTGCCATGCGCATGGGCGGCAACCCGCATGCCGTAGTCACGCGCTGTATCAACAATTTCTTTCAACTCTTCGTCAGTGAACTGCGGGTTCTGGCCGCTGCTGGCTACACTCAGTACGCCGCCCGTCGCGGTGATCTTGATCCAGTCGGCTCCGTCCTTGTAACGCTGGCGTACTGCTTTGCGCGCATCTGCCGGGCTGTTTACGACGCCAAGCTTGGGGCCCGGGTCGCCCATCAGGTGGCTTGCCCAGCCATTGGTTGGATCGCCGTGGCCACCCGTCGAGCTCAGGCCTTTCGCTGCTGTAATGATGGTTGGGCCGACAACATCGCCGCGCTGAATTGCTTTCTTTAGTGCAACGGTGACGTTCATTGAGTCGCCGAGGTTACGCACGGTAGTGAATCCGGCATGCAATGTACGGCGAGCGTAAGTCGCCGACATGAACGCATAGTCGGCCTCGTTTGTGACGAAGCCGCGCAGGCGACTGTCGGCGCTGTATTCGCCTGTCAGGTGCACGTGCATATCCATCAGGCCGGGCATCACAGTCTGGTTTTTCAAATCGATAACGGTATCGCCGCTGCCCGCGTTCGAGTATCCCCGTTCGATAGCTGTGATGGCATCACCGCTCACCCGTACGGTCATCTCCGTCATGGCTCGATTTGATTCGCCATCAATCAGGCGTCCGGCGTGTATTAGTGTATCGGCCTGTGCGCCAATCGATGACAGCAGTAGTACTGTCACGAAAATCATTGTTCTTGTCATGAGAGCTCCAGCGAAGTGAGGAACGGATTGCAGTCGGGCATTCTAACGTTGCAATGCGCGACGGAACAAATTGCCGTGCAGGTCTGGTTGCAGTGCAAACGATCTGCTATACCGGCTACTGCAAACTCAGGGGTATAGAACATGGGTGCAAGAATGGTTACACGTAATACAGCTGTGCTGGTGGCGTTGTGCGCGTTGCCATTGATTGCCTGTGCCGCTCCGGACAATTGGCGCAGCATGGGCGACGTACTTGCGGCGAGTACTAGCCGCGACTGGCGCGACATTGAGCCGGCCAACACCCTGTACGTCGAATTGAACAACGGCATGGTCGTCATCGAACTTGCGCCCTTGTTTGCGCCGCAGCATGTGGCGAACCTGCGCAAACTTTTGCAGGCAGGATATTTTCGCGGCGCCAGTATTCTGCGCTCACAGGATAACTACGTGGTGCAGTGGAGCAGCGATGGTCCACTCGGAAAAGCCGCCGAAAAACTGGCGCCAGAATTCTATCGCGATGCGAAGGGCTTGAATTTCACGCCACTGGATAGTCGCGATGCGTATGCCACGGAAGTGGGTTTTGTCGAGGGTTTCCCAGTGGGTCGCGACGGTGCCGATGGGCGCGCATGGCTGACACATTGCTACGGCATGCTCGGTGCCGGTCGCGCAAACGAACTCGATAGCGGTAACGCGGCTGAGCTGTACGTCGTTACCGGCCATGCACCACGACATCTCGATCGCAACGTGACCTTGATGGGCAGGGTGATTGATGGCATCGAACACATGTCGTCGTTACCGCGCGGTACCGGTCCGCTGGGTTTCTTCGAAAGCGAAGACGATTACATTCCTATTCGCAGTATTCGACTGGGCACGGATTACGACACGGCCTGGCAGGCGCTGCGCACCGATACCGATACATTCAGAGACCTGGTGGCCTCGCGCACTCACCGCAACGAAGAATGGTTCGCCGACCCGGCCGGCAAAATCGAACTGTGCAACGTGCCACTACCGGTTCGCCAAATGCAGTAACGAACAAAAAAAAGGACAGTGACCGGTTTTTAATTGGTCACTGTCCCTGGTTTCGCTGTCCGGCGTTCTGACTTCTAAAAAAATGGGGTCGAACCACATTTCTCAAAAAAATGTGGTTCGACCCCATTTTCCTGTCCGGCGTTCTGACTTCTAGATCGTCGAGGTGATTTCGCCCAGCTTCTTTGTTAGTAGCGGGTTTTCGCGGTAGTCGATCGGAATTACGATCAGGCTTGGGCCTTTTTCGTCGAGTGCGGTGCGTAGTTCATCTTCCAGGTCGGCGCTGTTCGCGACGTAGTGACCGTTCCAGCCGAAGGATGTGGCGAGGGTTAGCCAGTCCGGATTGCCGAACGACAAGTCGGTGTGTTTGCCGAATTCGGTTTGCTGTTTCCATGAGATCAGGCCGTAGCCGCCATCCTCCCAGACCATTACGGTAATGTTGCTGTTCAGGCGCTTCGCGGTTTCCATCTCCTGCACGTTCATCAGGAAGCCGGCATCGCCGCAAATCGCGAGGATGCGGCGGTCCGGCTGCACAATGTTCGCCGCAATCGCACCCGGCAGCGCGAAGCCCATAGAGCAGAAGCCGTTGGGGATCAAACAAGTGTTGGGTTCGTGGCACTGGTAGTGGCGGGCGATCCACATTTTGTGTGCGCCGACATCGGATAGCAGGATATCGTGCGGGCCCATAACAGCGCGCGCGTCCCACAGTGCTTTCTGTGGCCGGATCGAGCCATTTGTTTTATCGTCTTTGTATTCTGCAAAGTCGCGGCCCATGGCCGCGCGGCAGCGTGCCTGTCCCTCAAGGTCATAACTGAGTTTGGTTTTGGCGACGCGCTCGTTGAGCATCCACAGTGCGTGAGCAAGGTCACCGATAACTTCAACTTGTGGGTTGTAGTGCGCATCGATCTCCGCGGCGAGAAAGTCCGCGTGAATGATCTTCTTGTCGCCGTTCGGGTTCCACAGGTTCGGATGGTATTCGACCATGTCGAAGCCTAGGGTGATGACCAGATCGGCATCATCGACCGCGAGCGCAACGCGGTCCTTACTGCCAAGGCCGATTGTGTACAGGCAATAATCGGCATCCATATCGACGCAGCCTTTTGCCATGAAAGTGCTGATCACGCCTATGCCCGTTTGTTCGCAGAACTTGCGCAACTGTTTGCTGGCGCGTTTGCGGATGCAGCCGTTGCCGGCAATGATTACCGGTTGCTTCGCCGTTTTTAGCATTTCGAACGCGCGGTCGATGATTTTGTCGTCCGGCACCGAGCGGCGGAAGCGTCGCGGCTTCATGGGCGGCAAGTCAGATTCTTCTTTCGCGATGTCTTCCGGCAACTCAATGTGCACCGCGCCCGGCTTTTCGGTGCGCGCAAGGCGCACGGCCTTCCTGACAATCTCCGGGATCGTATCCGGGTGCAGTATCGAGGTCGCCCATTTTGTCACCGGCCGGAACAGGCTGACGACGTCCATAATCTGGTGCGATTCTTTGTGCAGGCGCTTCGTCGAGCCTTGCCCCGTTAGCGCGATCAGCGGCGAGCGGTCCATGTTCGCATCCGCGACGCCGGTAATAAGGTTGGTTGCGCCGGGTCCGAGTGTACTCAGCGCGCCTGCCGGATTGCCCGTGAGTCGGCCATAGACTTCAGCCATGAACGCAGCGCCCTGCTCATGACGCGTCAAAATGAAGCGAATTTTTTCGGATTGCTCCAGCGACATCATGAAATCGGCATTTTCCTCGCCGGGGACGCCGAATATGTACTCTATGCCTTCTTCCTCTAGGCACTTTACCAGCAGGTCTGAAGCTTTCATTAGCGCATCCTGTAAAAAGTCCGCCCCCATCTTACTTGGATCGGGTGCGGCTGACACGGTTCGTATAGCGAACGGTGGTCCTGGCCCTTGTAATCGGCGTCCGCGTTGGGAGAATACGCCGCTCGATCACGAGGGAACCTGGCGGCGATCAACAGGTCGCTGTTAGCACGGATACGTAATACATCAGAAGGATCGCTGTGCAGGCACGGACGCAAACAGTACGAATGGAACGAATTATGTTGCTGCTTGCGGCTGCAGCAACGTGCTTACCCGCGTGGGCGCAGTCGGATGAACCGATTGACGAGATCCAGGTTACTGCTACAAGGCGACCGCTCGCGACCAATCGGGTATCCGCCGCGGTAACGGTTGTGACCGCAGACGAGATCAGTGCGCAAAAACTCGCGACCGACGCCCTGGCATCGGAGCTTGGCGTGTTTTTGCAGCAAACCACGGTCGGGCAGGGCGCGGCGATCATTCGCGGTCTGAAAGGATCGGAGATTCTGCACATCGTCGATGGCTTGCGACTCAACAACGCTATTTTCCGTAACGCGCCGACCCAATACCTGTCGCTAGTGGCAGCGGGTTCCATCGAACGCATTGAAATCGTACGCGGTTCACCCACGTCCTTGTACGGCAGTGATGCGGTGGGCGGCGTTATCCAGGTGATTTCGCGTTTACCGCGCTTCGATGGCGCTGCGTTCCAGCTGCGGCGCGAGTTGTTTGTCGCAGCGGACAGCGCAGAACTTGGCAAGTCCGTGCGCGCCTCGGTGGATATCGGCAATCGCGAGTTGGCCGGCCTGGCCAGCGTTGCGTACCAGGAATCCGGCAATCGCCGCACCGGTAGCGGTGAGCGAATCGCGCCGAGTGGTTTCGAATCCTGGAGCGCGCGTGGCGCGTTGCACTATCGGCCAGCTGAAGATCGCAGCTGGGTGCTCGACCTGCAGGTCACCCGGCAACCGTCGACACCGCGCGTCGATGAACTGGTGCCAGGCTTCGGTCAAACGGAACCGTCATCGTCCGAGTATTTTTTCGAACCGAATGAACGCCAGTTCGTGCACATACGGCATACCCGGGATGCGGGTCTGTGGAACGCGGACTGGACTGTTGATCTTGGCTGGCAACATATTGACGATGATCGCCGTACGCGGAATTTCGAGGCGGACAACCGGAGTTTCGAAAAGAACAGCAGTGATCTGTACGGTCTGTCGTTTAGTGCTGCGCGCGACTTCGGCGACAGTTCCTGGGTGTACGGTGGCGAGGTGTATCACGACACGGTGCACAGCTCGCGTTTGGAACGCGACATCAATACTGGCGATCCAACGATTCTGCAGTCACGTTTTCCCGATGGCTCCGGTGTTGACCAGCGCGCGCTGTTCGCCAATGTCTCGCAGCCTGTCAATGAGCGTCACAGCCTGTCCGGTGGAGTGCGCCTGAGCGGTGTTGACATCGACCTGCCTGAAACCACTATCTCGCCGGCAGCCAGTATCAGTATTGACGACGCGAGCGCAGACATCGGCTGGCTGTTCGACGCCACCGATACTGTGCAACTGGTGGCCAACGTCGGCTACGGTTTTCGTGCGCCGAATATATTTGATCTTGGCACGCTGGGCGAACGGCCTGGCAATCGCTTCAATATCCCGAACACGAGCCTCACGTCAGAGCGGGTCCTGCAATACGACCTCGCGGTACGTAAACGCGCGGAGGTCTGGACGGCAGAGTTCGTTATCTACCAGCTCAACTACCGCGACCGCATTCAATCCGCGCTGACTGGCGACACGACCAGCGACGGCCGCGAAGTCGTGCAAAGCCGCAACCTCGGCCGCGCGAATATTCGCGGTGCTGAAGCCGGGTTACGCTGGCATCCGCAAGGCGCGCTGTCCGGCGAAATCTTGCTGAACTATACGAGAGGCGAGCAGCGCGAAGACGACGGTAGCATTGTCGCTGGCGATCGTATTCCGCCGTTGAATGGCCGCATGGCTTTGATTTGGGAGTTCAATTCTGACCTCAGTGCGAAAGGCTCGATTACATTCGCTGACCGACAAGGGCGTTTGAGCCCACGCGATGTTGGCGATACCCGCATTAACCCGGCAGGCACTGGCGGCTGGGCAATCGCGAACCTGGGTATGACCTGGCGTTTTGGCGATGTCTGGAAATTTGACGCCGGCATCGACAACCTTCTCGACAATCAGTACCGCGTACACGGTTCTGGCATCGATTCGATTGGCCGTAATTTTTACCTGACGGCACGGGCGGGGTGGTAGACGGATATGTCGGGAGCAGGTCCCGACAATATTGTCTTGATCGGGCTATCGAGCGCCCGTCTCGAATGCAAACCGGCGCATGGATCGCCGCGGAACGTCTGTGCCGCGACCTTGATTCATGATCAGAATTCGCTGTCGCGAAATATCACCGGCCCCATGTTCGCCGGCTTAGCCGGGCCGCAGGTCGCATAGAACGCACGAATCTTCGCCATAATCTCGGCTGTACTGCCGGTAGACTGGACCAGCGGTCCAATACCGGCGCGTTTCTGCTTGTAATCAACGAACGTCATGACTATTGGCACATTCGTTGCTCGGGCGATGCGCAGAAAGCCCGTGCGCCAATACGGTCGCCAGCGTCGCGTACCCTCGGGTGCAAGCGCGAGTAGCAGTTGCTCGTTTTCTTCAAACAGGGCAACGAGCTTGTCGACGTTGGCACCTTTTTTGTGGCGTTCCACGGGTATGGCGCCAAGTCGATTGAGCAAAGCGCCCAGCGGCCACCAGAACAAGGTGTGCTTCGCAAAAAATCGCAGCTTAATACCGAGTGCAACCTTGCAAACGATCAGCCAGAAGCCGTCCCAATTCGAGGTGTGCGGCGCCGCAATGAGCACGGCTTTCTTAACGTCGGGAATTTCGCCAACCAGGGTCCATCCGCAGATTCGCAGAATCGCGTACGCGAGCCGTTGCATCATTCAGGGAGTTTCCGTTCGGGCCTGGCGCCGCATACGCCATTGGCAATCCCGGAGACTAAACGCAGACGCTCCCCCAAGCAAAGTATCCGCTCACAAACTCATCAGAAAAACAGGGACAGTGACCGAATTAGTCAAAAATGAGACAGCGACCGGAATTGATCGCCCCTCTGCCCATGCAGGCCACGAAAAAATATCGGTCACTGTCCCCAATTTTTGGGTTCTGCTAGAGTGACGCGCTGATTTGGCACGTAACGAAACCAGGGGAAGACATGATCCGGGTATTAAGCTTGAGCCTGTTCTTGCTGGCAGCCTGTGGCGGTGAGACGCCGACAGAAGCGCCCATTGCTGACAATGCCGAGGTCCAGAACCGTGGCGCCAACAAGGACAACTGGTGGGATGCGCTGCCGCGCGCCGAATGGTCAGCGTTCGAACGGGTGCCGCAGGCGCAGGACTGGTTCGAGGTGTACAAGGTCTCGGACGGCGTGTTCGCTATCTACGAACCCGGTCAGTTTGAAGAAGTCATTTCGTTTCTCGTAATCGGGCAGCAGCGCGCGTTGTTGTTTGACAGCGGGCTTGGCATTGGCGACATGCGCGCCGTGGTTGACGAACTGACCTCGCTGGACGTCATCGTCGTCAATTCGCACAGTCACTACGATCACATTGGCGGCAACCACCAGTTCGAAACAGTCTACGGGACCGATACCGACTACAGTCGCAATCGCGCCAAGGGCAGTGCGCCTGAGGACGTTGCCGGATTTTTTACAGAAGGTTGGGTCTGGAAACCATTACCCGCAAAAGTTGATGCGGCGACCTTCCGCAGCGAGCCGTACACGGTCAGCAAGATCATTGTCGACGGCGAGGTCATCGATCTTGGTGGCCGCAAGCTGGAAGTTGTGCGCGTGCCGGGGCATGCACCGGATGCACTCTGTCTGCTCGATCGCGAGAACCGCATCATTTTTACAGGTGATACGTTCTACAAAGCACCGCTGTACACCCACCTCGAAGGTTCAGACTTTGCGGCCTACGCCCGCAGCGCACAAAAGCTGGCGTCGCTGGCTGATGCCTACGATCACGCCTATACCGCCCACAACGTGCCGGTTGTCGATGGTGACTACCTGGTGGCAATGGCGGCTGCATTTCGCGCCATCCAATCCGGTGAGATCACGGAGTACACGGTCAGCGACGGCAACCGCGAGTACTTCTTCGACGGCTTCTC
>JBBKWB010000084.1:0-20055 GCA_037968755.1 Woeseia sp. | reverse complement strand
CACCGATTCAGTCGAGACAGCTTAGCGAAGCCCTGCGCGGGATGCTGTGAGTCGTTTCACACCCGTGGTCCGAATACGCCTTTCTTTTTATTTTCAATTACTTGGGTAACTCCGGAATCGAGCGCTCCGACCTCGCTACGCGACTCTACGCTGAAAAATTACGGCAAAGCATACTTATGTAAAGCGCGACGATCCGATGCCACTCAAGCAGCGCATGTAAAACGCCGGCATTGCACGCGGCGCACAACTCATTCCTATAGCGCGCTGCAAACAACGGTAGCGGGACAGAAGCCCTACATCTTCTGGCTGGCAAGGTCTTCGAGTATCGGACACTCCGGGCGGTCATCACCCGAACAACGCGTTGCCAGTTGCTTGAGCGCATGGCTCATCGCCTGCATTTCCGTGATCTTCGCTTCAAGCTCGGCAACGTGTTGCATGGCCAGGTCCTTCACCTCGGCGCTGTTGCGACTCGTGTCTTGCCAAAGATCCAACAAGACTGAGATCTGCTTGATCGAGAAGCCGAGCGACCGCGCGCGCTTGATAAATTGCAAGGTGTGGACGTTCGCGGCGTTGTAAATACGGTAGTTGCTGAACGTGCGGTTGGCTGGCGGGATCAGCCCGGTTTTTTCATAGTGGCGGATCATCTTCGCGCTCACACCGGATGCCACCGATGCTTCACCGATATTCAACAAACCGTGCTGCCGCGCTTCCGCCATCTCCGGTTTCACTGCTTTGTCAGGTCGCATGTACCGTTACCCCGTCTATCCGTCACCGTCGCTCGCTTGTCCACTAGAGCGATGGCGAGCCATCGTTTTGAGAAGCTACCAATGCGGGCGGTCGATCCGTTCCGCCCGATCATTGCAAACAGCATGTTCGTATCGCTGCCGCATCAGAACTCCCGTTGCTCCTTCAGTGCTGCACTCGTTACCTTAACCTCAGGTTGCGCGGTGCCGTTGTCTTGTGGCCGCCAACGACGCAGCAACAATGCATTGGTCACCACGCTGACGCTGCTGAAGGCCATCGCTGCACCTGCCACCATCGGGTTCAACAAGCCGGCTGCTGCGAGCGGAATGCCAAGGAAGTTATAGACAAAAGCCCAGAACAAATTCTGCCGGATCTTTCTGTACGTGCGTTGCGAAATCGAAAATGCATCGGCAACCCGGCGCGGATCGTTTTGCATCAAGGTAATACCCGCAGTGTGCATGGCGACGTCCGTGCCGGATGCCATTGCAATACCGACATCCGCCGTCGCAAGTGCCGGTGCATCGTTGATACCATCGCCCACCATTGCGACGCGCTGACCGGCTCGCATCAGCTCCGCGACCACCTCTGCCTTTTTCTCCGGCAGCACGTCGGCACGCACGTCATCAATACCTAACTCTTTTGCGATTGCTGCGGCGCTGCCAGCGTTGTCGCCGGTAATCATTACGGTGCGTATTTTGTTTTCATGCAAGCGTGTAATGGCTACCCGCGCAGACTCCCGAACGGTGTCCGTGAACATAACAACACCAATCAGCACTCGCTTGCCATCACGCTCCGCCGCTAACCAGGACACGGTACGCCCACTCAGCGCCTCTTCAGGCACGGCGCTGTCGAGCGCTGTGTGCTCGATGCCAAGCTCCTGCATCAGGCGGCGACTGCCAAACCAGCTATCGACGCCGTTGATACGGGCTTTTACGCCACGACCGGCGAGCGCGGAAATATCCTCTGCCTCTTGCGGCAGGACATCGGCCTCTATCGCGCGTTGACGCACCGCCTCGCCGAGCGGGTGCAGGCTGCCGCGTTGTAATCCGGCCGCGATCGCTAACAGGTTATCGTCGGCCATGCCGACGCCGATCAGCCGGTCGACTTTCGGCCGGCCCTCAGTCAGGGTGCCGGTCTTGTCGAATGCCACTATGTCGATAGACTGTGCTGCTTCAAGAACTTCGGCGTCCTTGATCAATATGCCAAAGCGCGCGGCCACGCCTGTGCCCACCATGATGGCCGCCGGTGTAGCGAGGCCAAGGGCACAGGGACAGGCGATAACCAGCACGGCGACTGCGTTCAGTATTGCCTGCGTCCAGTCGCCGGTAGCGAAGCCCCAGCCAAGCATCGTCAACAGGGCAATTCCGACTACGACCGGCACAAACACCGCGCTGACTTTATCGACCATTTTTTGAATGGGCGCTTTCTTCGCCTGTGCTGATTCCACCAGGTGAATGATCTGTGCGAGTACCGTCTCTTTGCCAACCGCAGCAACGCGCATGAACAGCACGCCATCCAGGTTCACCGCGCCGCCGGCCAGGGTGTCGCCAGGACCTCGGTTAACGGGCAGGCTCTCGCCGGTCAGCATCGACTCATCGACTGAGCTGTCGCCGCGAACGATTTCGCCATCGGCCGGTACCCGCTCGCCGGGACGGACCATCAGTTCATCCCCCACTACAACTTGCTCTATAGGCAACTCGACTTCGACACCTTCGCGTATGACAGTCGCCGTCGCGGGTCGTAAGGCCTGCAAAGCACGAATGGCTTCGGTGGTTTGGCGTTTCGCGCGTGCTTCCAGCCACTTGCCGAACAGGATGAGGGTAATAATGACGGCAGACGCTTCAAAGTACAGCGCGTGTCCGCCCATTTCGGGGTGCCGCAACAAGGTGTACAACGACAAACCGTAAGCCGCGCTGGTGCCGAGCGCGACGAGCAAATCCATGTTGCCGGTCCGCGCGCGTAGTGCTTTCCAACCCGCGCGATAAAAGCGCGCGCCGAGCCAGAACTGTACCGGCGTTGCCAGCAACCAGTGCAGCCAGCCTGGCAGCATCCAGTCCTGGCCGAACCAGGCGGCGAACATGGGAATCACCAGTGGTGTCGTCAGAATGGCAGCAATTACCAACGGACGGGAGTCCGCTGCCGCGACCGGCGTCTCGAACATCGTCGTCAACTCACGGGCCTCGTAGCCGGCAGCCTCAATCGCAGCAATAAGCTGCTGCACCGGCAAGCCTTCGTGGTCGATGTGGGCTGTCTCTGTTTGCAGGTTCACGGTTGCGACTGTGACGCCGGGTACCGCTTGCAGCGCTTTCTCAATACGGCCAACACAGGATGCGCAGGTCATGCCCTGAATCGACAGTTCAGTGGTTTGCGAGCGCATCGTGTAACCCGCCTTTTCCACCGCAAGCGACAACGCCTCACGCGACACCGTTTGGTCGAACTCGACGTAGGCGCGATCGGTCGTTGCATTGACGGTCGCCGTACGGACCCCGGGGACCTGCTCCAGCGCGGTTTCGACCCGCAGGGCACAGGACGCGCAGGTCATGCCGTCGACCGAAAACTCAATATTCGCTGGTGCTGGTGTGCTCATGGTGCTGACTCCCGTCGATTATCCGGGACCAATACTGAAGCTTACCATCATGGGAAGGTCAAGCACCGAAGGACCTGCAAGCGATCTTGACCTTGCCACCGTAGCAAGGCCCAGGCTGCCCTCGTCCGCTTGTGGACCTTATCTGACCTTACCGAGGTGTGACATGTTGCAATTAGTTGTCCCTGATCTGAGCTGTGGACATTGCATGAACGTAATTAACAAGGCCGTCGCCGGTATCGATGCCGATGCGAAAGTCAGCTTCGACCTGCCGACCCAGACCGTCAGCGTAGACAGCAGCGCCAATGCACAGGACGTCATGGCGGCCATTGAAGAGGCCGGCTACCCCGTCAGCGGCCTCGATCTCGAACCGCTTGCAGCAGCATCCTGCTGCGGAACCTGCAAAGGTTGAGCGTTAGTGACGCGCACAAAAAAGCCGGGCATTACCCGGCTTTTTTTTTGCGTGTCGTAGCGACTACTTTTTGTCGCCGCTATCACCAGCTGCTACCGGCTTGTCGACAATCTGCACAATCGCCATCGGTGCGGCGTCACCCGAACGCGGACCGGTTTTCAGTATGCGCAGGTAGCCACCTGGACGTGCTTTGCAACGCGGACCCAGATCGGTGAACAGCTTGCCAACCACTTCCTTGTCACGCAGGCGATCAAACGCGAGCCGACGATTCGCAACGCCGTCTACCTTGGCGAGCGTAATCAGCGGTTCTACAACCCGACGCAGCTCTTTGGCTTTCGGCAGGGTGGTCTTGATCGTTTCGTGACGCAGCAGCGACGCTGCCAAGTTACGAAACATGGCTTTGCGGTGTGAGCTGTTGCGGCCGAGTTTACGACCGGATTTTCTGTGGCGCATGGCGGGTGCCTTTCAATTTCTGCGGGACAGGCCAGAGCCTGCCCCGATTCAATACAATAATCAGATAGCGATGTCGTGTTCCGGGCGCAAGCTTGCTGGCGGCCAGTTCTCAAGACGCATACCCAGACCCAGACCGTGACCTTCCAGCACTTCCTTGATTTCAGTCAGTGACTTCTTGCCAAGGTTTGGCGTACGCAGCAGCTCAACTTCGGTCCGCTGTACGAGATCACCGATGTACATGATGTTCTCGGCCTTCAGGCAATTCGCGGAACGAACGGTCAGCTCAAGCTCGTCAACCGGACGCAACAGGATCGGATCAACCTGGTTCTCAGCCGCTGCACCGGTGCCTTCTTCCTGACCTTGCAGGTCAACGAAGACGGACAACTGATCTTTGAGGATGCTGCCCGCGCGGCGGATAGCTTCTTCAGGATCAATCGTACCGTTGGTCTCGATGTCGATGATCAGCTTGTCGAGGTCAGTACGTTGCTCTACGCGAGCGGCTTCGACGTCGTAAGTCACGCGATGGACCGGGCTGAACGAGGCATCAAGCATCAGGCGGCCAATCGGGCCGGTCTGATCTTCGAATGCCGGACGCTGGGTCGCCGGACGGTAGCCACGGCCACGTTCGACTTTCAGAATCATGTTCAACTGACCGTCTTTGGTCAGGTTCGCAATGACGAGATTCGGGTTCATGATTTCAACGTCATGATCCAGCTGAATATCGGCAGCGGTAACCGTACCCGGGCCTTTTTTCGATACACGCAGTTCGGCGGTATCGCGATTGTGCATCTGGACGGCGACCTGCTTCAGGTTCAGCAGAATGTCGACCACGTCCTCCTGGACGCCCTCGATGCTGGTGTACTCATGGAGTACGCCCTCAATCTCGGCTTCGACAATTGCTGCTCCCGGCATGGAAGAGAGCAGAATACGGCGCAGCGCATTGCCAAGCGTGTGACCGTAACCGCGTTCAAACGGCTCGATCGTTACTTTGGCGTGCAGATCGTCAACCGGCGTGACTTTAACTACGCGCGGCTTCAGAAATTCGTTTACAGATCCCTGCATGGGTTACTACCCTCCAGATTATTTCGAGTACAGCTCGACGACCAGGTTCTCGTTGATGTCCGGCAGGATATCTTCCCGCGCCGGCAACGATTTCAGTACACCTGCCATCTTCTTCACATCCACATCGACCCAGTCCGGCAGGCCAACCTGCCCGGAAATTTCCAGAGCGCTTTGAATACGAAGTTGCTTCTTCGCCTTTTCGCGAATACTGACGGCATCGCCTGCATCCACCTGTAACGAAGGAATGTTTACCACCTTACCGTTGACCTCGATGCCTTTATGGCTAACGAGCTGACGTGCTTCGGCGCGCGTTGACGCAAAGCCCATCCGGTAGACGACGTTATCAAGACGCCCTTCGAGCAAAGTCAGCAGGTTTTCACCCGTTGAGCCTTTACGCTGAGCGGCTTTCTTGTAGTAGTTACGGAACTGTCGTTCGAGCACACCGTACATACGACGCAGTTTCTGCTTTTCACGAAGCTGCAGACCGTAGTCCGACAGACGTGGCCGACGTTGCGCGGCACCACCTGGCGGTACTTCCAGTTTGCACTTCGATTCGAGCGGCCGAATGCCACTCTTCAAAAACAGATCCGTGCCTTCGCGGCGGGACAGTTTACATTTTGGTCCGAGATATCTTGCCATTACCTAAAGCCTCTACACGCGGCGTTTTTTCGGCGGACGACAGCCGTTATGAGGAATCGGGGTTACGTCCTCGATGTTCTGAATACGGAAACCGAGCGAATTCAATGCACGCACCGCGGACTCACGACCTGGGCCTGGCCCACGAACGCGAACGTCGACGTTTTTGACGCCGAACTCCAATGCAGCACGGCCAGCTTTCTCAGAAGCAACCTGTGCAGCAAACGGTGTTGATTTACGAGATCCACGAAAACCACAGCCACCAGCCGTCGCCCAGGAAAGCGCATTGCCCTGCCGGTCGGTGATCGTAATGATCGTGTTGTTGAAGGAGGCATGGATGTGCGCAATTGCGTCCAGCACATGCTTTTTGACCTTCTTCTTTGTCGTCTTGGTATCAGCCATGTTTTTTGATGCTCTCTGCTCTCATGACCTGCCGGCACTGAACTCGGTGAATGGATTCACCAGCCCAGGCTGCAGCCCGAGAGATAATAAAATCCTTATCGTTTGATTGGACGACGCGGGCCCTTACGGGTACGCGCGTTAGTACGGGTACGCTGTCCACGCAGCGGCAAGCCGCGCCGATGGCGAATTCCGCGGTAGCAACCGAGATCCATTAAGCGCTTGATATTCATAGAAGTTTCACGACGAAGATCGCCTTCCACTTCAAAGTGCGCAACGGCGTCACGAATCTTCGCAACTTCCGGTTCAGCAAGATCTTTAACTTGCGTTGCGGGTGGTACGCCCGCAGCAGAACAAATCTGCTTCGCGCGCGTTCTGCCAATACCGAAAATTGACGTCAGTGCAATCACGACGTGCTTATTTAACGGGATGTTAATGCCTGCTATACGAGCCACTTGAAATACCTTCCTGTTAGCCCTGACGCTGCTTGTGACGGGCGTCCGATGTACAGATCACGCGCACAACACCGCTGCGGCGCACTATCTTGCAATTCCTGCACATTTTCTTAACTGATGCTCTGACTTTCATGAGCGCTCTCCCAATACCGCTGACATATCAGCGAACCGAACCACTGCGACCGTAATTACGCAGATTGGCTTTTTGCATCATGCCTTCGTACTGATGGCTCATAGCATGAGCCTGCATTTGCGACATGAAATCCATTGTGACGACAACCAGAATCAGCAGTGAGGTGCCACCGAAATTGAACGGAATGCTCGGGTAGAACATCCGGAAAATTTCCGGTAACAGACACACACCGGCGACATACAGCGCGCCCCAGAACGTCAGGCGCGTGAGCACCCGATCGATGTAATCAGCAGTTTGCGCACCCGGCCGGATACCCGGTACGAACGCGCCTGACCGCTTCAGATTGTCCGCGGTGTCTTTCGAGTTGAAAACCAGAGCGGTGTAAAAGAAGCAGAAGAAAACAATCATGGCACCGTACAGCAGCACATAAACCGGCTGTCCGGGACCGAGGTTTGCGCCCAGGGTTTGCAAGGCACGCTGCGCCGCATTCGGCTCTGCTGACTGGCCAAAGAACTGCGCGATGGTCGCCGGGAACAACAGGATACTGGACGCAAAGATTGGCGGGATAACACCCGACATATTGATCTTGAACGGCAGATGCGTACTCTGTGCCGCGAACATCTTCCTGCCCTGTTGCCGTCGGGCGTAGTTCACCGTAATGCGCCGTTGGGCGCGCTCCATGTAAACCACGAAGATGGTTACCGCGATACCACCAAGCAGCAGCAGGATGGCCGTCGCCGATGACATCTCGCCGTTACGAACCAGCTCTGCCGTACCCGCAACAGCGGCTGGCAGACCGGCGACGATGCCGGCAAGAATAATCATGGAAATACCGTTACCGATGCCGCGTTCCGTGATCTGCTCACCCAGCCACATCAGGAACATGGTGCCGGTGACGAGCGTAATGCACGCCGTGATCAGGAATGTCGGACCCGGATTAACCACTACACCCGGCTGACTCTGCAACCAGGATGCCGCGGCCACCGACTGGAACATCGACAAGCCGACTGTCCCGTAGCGGGTGTACTGGGTGATCGCGCGCTTGCCCGATTCACCCTCTTTACGCAGCTGCTGCAGAGACGGCACGATCATGCTCGCCATCTGCATAATAATGGATGCCGAGATGTACGGCATGATGCCCAGCGCGAAAATACCGAAACGTGCCAGTGCGCCACCTGAGAACATATTGAACAGCGCCAGCATGTTGCCAGCCTGCTGGTCAAAGAACGACGCCAGCGCTGCCGGATCCACGCCCGGCACCGGAATAAAGGTGCCCGCACGGAACACAATCAGCGCGCCCACGAGGAAAATAAAGCGCGACTTAAGTTCGCCCAATTTTCCTGCGGATTTCGCAGCAGCCGGATTGTCAGTTGGCTTTTTGGCCATTACCTGTCTCGTTTGTCCTTAAGCTTCGATGCTGCCGCCAGCCGCTTCAATGGCTGTACGGGCACCCTTGGTTACAGCCAGACCTTTGGTCTTGACTGCTTTTTCGATCGTGCCGGAAAGAATGACTTTCACCTTGGTCACAGTTGCCGGAACCAGGCGCGCCTTCTTCAGCGCCAGGATGTCGACAACATCGTCCTGTACCAGAGCCAGCTCGTGCAGGCGCAACTCAGCAGTGTTGCTTGCCATCCGCGAGGTGAAACCGACCTTCGGCAAACGGCGCTGCAACGGCATCTGGCCGCCTTCGAAGCCGACCTTATGGTAGCCGCCAGAACGTGCATGCTGACCTTTGACACCACGGCCCGAGGTCTTGCCCTGACCGGCTGAATGGCCACGCCCGCGGCGCTTGGCTACAGGCTTCGAGCCTTTGCTGGGTGATAGTTCGTTCAGACGCATGTCACACTTCCTCAACTGATACGAGGTACGAAACCTTGTTAATCATTCCGCGATTCTCCGGCGTATCCAGTACGGTTACGCTCTGTCGAATCTTGCGCAGACCGAGGCCCGCGACACACGCACGGTGGCTCTTCAGCCGACCGAACCGGCTTTTATTGAGCGTCACTTTTAACTGCTTTGGCTTCGCCATCGTTCTAATCCGTAATTAATCTATGCCAGCGACCTGATGTATCAGGCGAGGATCTCTTTGATCTTCTTGCCGCGTTTTGCCGCAATCGAGCGCGGCGAATGAATGTTCTTCAGAGCACTGATCGTTGCACGCACGACGTTGATCGGGTTGCGTGATCCGTAGCTCTTTGCCAGGACGTTACGCACACCGGCACATTCGAATACCGCGCGCATTGCGCCACCGGCGATAACACCAGTACCTTCAGAAGCGGGCTGCATGTACACGTAGGTCGCGCCATGCCGGCCCTTCTTCGCGTACTGCAAGGTGTCACCATTCAGGTTGACCTTGATCATGTCTTTGCGGGCAGACTGCATTGCTTTCTGAATAGCAATCGGCACTTCGCGCGCCTTGCCATAACCGAAACCAACCCGGCCGTTGCCGTCGCCGACTACCGTCAGTGCGGTGAAACCGAACTGACGACCACCCTTGACCACCTTCGCTACGCGATTAACGGTGACCAGCTTCTCGAGAAGGTCGTCAGAACTCTGATTTTGATCGTTTCTTGCCATAGTGTTGTCCCGGCCCGCTCTCGCGGTTGCCAACAATCCTTAATCTTTAGAATTTAAGCCCAGCTTCGCGTGCCGCATCGGCCAGCGCTTTAACGCGACCGTGATAGCGAAACCCGGAGCGATCAAATGCAACCGTGTCGATACCGGCAGCTTTCGCTTTTTCGGCGATGCGTGCACCGACGATCGCAGCAGCCTCGGTATTACCCGTACTCTTTGTGTTCTTGCGTACGTCCTGCTCTACCGTCGAGGCAGCAGCCAATACTGTGCCGCCATCCGGCCCGATTACCTGCGCGTAAATATGGCGCGGCGTGCGGTGCACGGTCAGGCGGTTAGCCGCCAACTCGGCGATGCGCGCACGACCCTTACGGGCACGGCGCTGGCGATTCTGTTTCTTGTCAAGTTTCATGACGTTCTCGTTTGTTTGCTAAAAGACAGCTTATTTAAAGCGTCTTACTTCTTCTTCGCTTCCTTCATCACTACGCGCTCATCTGCGTAGCGAACACCCTTGCCTTTATAAGGCTCGGGTGGGCGGTAGCGACGAATTTCGGCGGCCACCTGGCCTACCTGCTGTTTGTCGGCACCTTTAACCAATACTTCCGTCTGGCTTGGCGTTTCAACCGTAATGCCCTCGGGCACGGCGTACTCAACCGGGTGTGAAAAGCCCAACGTCAGGTTGAGCTTCTTACCTTGTGCCTGGGCGCGATAACCAACGCCAACCAGCTCAAGCTTTTTCTCGAATCCTTCAGATACGCCGTGCGCCATATTAGCGAGCAGTGCGCGTACCGTTCCCGACATCGCCACTGCGAAGCGCGAACCCGAACGGGGCTTCGCAAGGATAGCGTCGCCTTCCATGACGAGCTCCACTTCGGAGTTCAGCTCCATCGACAGGCTGCCCTTGCTACCTTTTACGGTAACCGTGGTGCCGCTTTGGTTGAACTCAACGCCTTTCGGCAGATCAACAGGATATTTTGCAATTCTGGACATAATCGTAACTCGTTATTCAGCAGGTGACGTGCATCAGGAAACGACGCACAACACCTCGCCGCCGATACCTTTGGCACGTGCTTCGCGGTCGCTCATCACACCGGCCGAAGTCGATACGATCGCAACACCCAAACCACCCAGTACTTTCGGCAGCTCTTCCTTGCCGCGGAAAATACGCAGGCCAGGCTTGGAAACACGCTGGATGCGCTCGATGACCGGTGTGCCCTCGAAGTACTTGAGCTCGATCGTCAGCGTTCTGCTGGCGGCCGCGCCCTCGTCCTTAAACTCACCGATGTAACCCTCGTCTTTCAATACCTTGGCGAGGGCAACTTTAGCCTTCGAACCGGGCATCGAGACGCTGGTCTTGCGCGCATGCTGGCCGTTACGAATACGGGTCAGCATGTCAGAAATGGGGTCATTCATACTCATTGTCGTTCTCCGCCTACCAACTTGCCTTGGTAAGGCCAGGAATTTCACCTTTCATTGCCGCTTCGCGCAGCTTGTTACGACCAAGGCCGAACTTACGATAAACACCGTGCGGGCGGCCCGTAACCGAGCAACGATTACGCTGACGGCTCGAACTCGAATCACGCGGCAAAGCATTCAGCTTGGCCTGTGCCACTGCACGTTCCTCGTCGCCCGTCTTCGGGTCACGAATGGTTTCTTTGAGTGCGGCGCGCTTCTTCGCATGACGCTCAACAAGCTTCGTCCGCTTGAGCTCGCGCATAATCATCGACTTCTTCGCCATCTTTAAAAGGTCTCGTTTCTAACGATTTAAAATATGTAAGAGCGTGTACGCTGCAAACACCGTTACTTCTTAAACGGAAAGTTAAACGCTTCGAGAAGCGCGCGGCCTTCCGCCGGATTGCGTGCCGTGGTGGAAATCGTGATATCCATACCGCGGATCGCATCAATCTGGTCATAGTTGATTTCCGGGAAAATGATCTGCTCGGAAACACCCATGCTGTAGTTGCCCTGCTTGTCGAACGACTTCGGGTTCAAGCCCCGGAAGTCGCGGATACGCGGAATGGCAATGTTCACCAACCGGTCCAGGAATTCGAACATGCGCTCGCGACGCAATGTCACTTTGCAGCCGATCGGATAGCCGTCGCGAATCTTGAAGCCAGCTACGGACTTACGCGCGAGCGTCTTGACCGCTTTCTGGCCGGCGATCATTTCCATGTCGCGGACCGCGTTCTCAAGAATCTTCTTGTCAGCCACCGCCTCACCTACGCCCATGTTCAGCGTAATCTTGGTGATGCGCGGTACTTCCATTGCATTCTCAAGACCCAGCTTCGCTTTGATCTTGTCGTGCAATTCCGCTTTGTACTGTTGCTGCAATCTAGCCATTTCTAAATCCACCTGGTACAGGCTCTGTTTCGTTGAGCCTGCCTGACACTGTTCGTTGGCGTTGTTAAATGTCGACCGATTCGCCGCTCTTGCGGAATACCCGGATCTTGTCGCCGTCCTTAACCGTAAAGCCAACGCGTTCGCCTTTCTTGGTCTTCGGGTTGAACACCAAAACGTTCGAAATACTGATTGGCATGGTCTTGTCGACGATTCCGCCTTCAACACCTGCGTTCGGATTACCCTTCTGGTGCTTCTTGGCAATGTTGATGCCTTCCACCAGAACGCGGTCGTCCTCTAAAATTTGCAGGACGGTGCCGCGACGGCCTTTGTCCTTGCCTGTGGTGACGATTACTTCGTCGCCTTTCTTAATCTTGTTCATCTGTTCCTGACCTTTTCGCTTGGGCGCTTAGAGCACTTCAGGCGCAAGCGAGATGATCTTCATGAAGCGGTTGGTACGCAGTTCGCGTGTCACCGGTCCGAAGATGCGGGTTCCGATTGGCTCGAGGCGTGCGTTCAGCAGTACTGCCGCATTGCCATCGAAGCGAATCAACGAGCCGTCCGAGCGACGCACACCCTTACGGGTACGTACGACAACGGCGTTATAAACCTCACCCTTCTTCACTTTGCCGCGCGGGATCGCGTCTTTAACGCTAACCTTGATTACGTCGCCAACGGCAGCGTAACGGCGCTTCGATCCGCCCAGTACCTTGATGCACTGCACGCGTCGCGCACCCGAGTTATCGGCGGCATCCAGAACTGTCTGCATCTGAATCATGGCTGTATTCCGTCAATCAATCTTTATTAATACGTATTTACTGTCGCGAGCTATTTTTCTTCAGCTGCACGTTCAATAACATTTACGACCTGCCAGGCTTTACGCTTGGACATTGGCCGGCATTCGCTGATTGCTACGCGATCGCCTTCCTTGCAGTCGTTTGACTCGTCATGCGCCAGTACTTTTGAAGTACGACGAATGTACTTGCCGTAGGTCTCATGCTTGATCACGCGCTCGATGGAGACAGCAACTGTCTTGTCCATCTTGTTGCTAACCACGCGACCAGTAACCGTGCGCTGACCTTTTGCTTCAGCCGGCTTTGCTGCTTCACTCATTTCTGTTCACCCTGGCGCGACAGCTCAGTAATTACCGTCTTCACGCGCGCAATATCTTTCCGTACCCGGCCGTGCTCATGATTGTGATTGAGCTGCCCGGTTGACTGCTGCATACGCAGATTGAATTGCTCGCGACGTAGCGCGACCAGCTCTTCCTGCAGCTCAGCTACCGACTTCGAACGTAAATCGCTGGCATTCATCACATCACCGTCCGCGTAACAAACGTGGTCGGGAACGGCAGTTTCGCGGCAGCCAGGCGGAACGCCTCGCGCGCAGTTTCTTCCGTTACACCTTCCATCTCATACAGGACCCGTCCCGGCTGAATCTGGCAGACCCAGTACTCGACATTGCCCTTACCTTTACCCTGGCGTACTTCCAACGGCTTCTTGGTGATCGGCTTGTCGGGAAATACCCGGATCCAGATCTTGCCGCCACGCTTGATGTGACGCGTCATGGCACGACGAGCCGCTTCAATTTGCCGTGCAGTCAGACGACCACGCTCAGTCGCTTTCAAGCCATACGTACCAAACGATACGTCGCTGCCGCGCTGTGCAAGACCGCGGTTGCGGCCTTTCATCTGCTTGCGAAATTTAGTTCTTTTAGGCTGTAACATTGTTCCGTCCTGAGCTTAGCTTGCGCCTGCTGCGGCTTCCTGCTTTTCGGCAGGGGCTGCAACGGGTACAGGCTTATCAAAGACTTCGCCTTTGAATATCCAGACTTTCACGCCGATGATTCCGTACGTTGTACGGGCCTCGGCAAAACCGTAGTCGATGTCCGCACGCAGGGTGTGCAACGGCACGCGACCTTCGCGGTACCACTCCGAGCGAGCGATCTCGGCGCCATTCAGGCGACCGCCGACCTTAACTTTGATGCCTTCCGCGCCAACTCTCATGGTGTTGGTCACAGCACGCTTCATCGCGCGACGGAACATGACGCGACGCTCCAGCTGCTGGGCAATGCCCTCGGCAACGAGCTGTGCGTCCATTTCCGGCTTGCGGACTTCACTGATATTGATGCGCACATCATTGATGTGCATGCCAATCAGTTTCGACACTTCATTACGCAGCTTCTCGATGTCCTCACCCTTCTTGCCGATCACGATGCCTGGACGGGCGGTGAAGATGGTGACATTCACTTTCTTCGCCGGACGCTCGATCGTAATACGACTGACGGACGCATCTTTCAGTTTCGTCTTGATGTAAACACGCAGCTTGTGGTCGGAGCTGATGTATTCAGGAAACGTCTTCGAATCGGCATACCACTTGGACGCCCAGTCTTTGACGATGCCTAGTCGAATACCTGTTGGATGTACTTTCTGACCCATACAATTCTCTCGCTATATTCCCGAGTTACTCGTCGCCGACGCGAATAGTAATATGACTGTTGCGCTTGATAATGGTCGCGCCGCGACCCTTCGCTCGTGCGCGATAGCGGCGGAACGTCGGCGCTTCATCTACTTCAATGGTCGCGACCTTCAGCTCATCAATATCAGCGCCATGATTGTGCTCGGCGTTGGCAATAGCCGACTCCAGCACTTTCTTCACGATCTGCGCGCTTTTCTTCGGCGTAAACGTGAGGGTTCTGATCGCCTCATCAACGCTCTTGCCGCGAATGGCGTCCGCCATAAGGCGGCATTTCTGCGGAGAAATGCGTGCGTATCGAAGTTTTGCTGCAACTAACATCTCAATTCCTTAGGTCTTACGGTCGCCGGAGTGACCCTTAAAGGTACGCGTACCCGCGAACTCACCCAGTTTGTGACCTACCATGTTTTCTGAAATCAGGATCGGCACGTGCTGGCGTCCGTTATGCACGGCAATCGTCAGGCCAACCATGTCCGGCAGCACCATTGAACGACGCGACCAGGTCTTGATCGGACGGCGGTCGTTCTTGGCGGCCGCTGCCGTTACTTTCTTGGCCAGGTGCCCATCAACAAACGGGCCTTTTCTTACTGAACGTGGCATCTGCTACCAGCTCCTGTCATTTCCGTGTTCCCGGTAACCGCAATCGTTGTTAACTACGAGTCGCCGGAGCTACTTAATTTCTGTCTGTTACTTCTTGCGCTTGCGACGACGAACTATCATGCCGTCAGTACGCTTGTTCGAACGTGTCTTGTAACCCTTGGTCGGTGTACCCCATGGGCTGACCGGATGCCGGCCACCGGAAGTACGACCTTCACCACCACCATGCGGATGGTCAACCGGGTTCATCGCAACACCGCGAACCGTCGGACGTACACCGCGCCAGCGCTTGGCGCCGGCCTTACCGAGTTTCCGCAGGTTGTGCTCGCCGTGACCCACTTCGCCAATGGTTGCACGACACTCAACGTTGATGCGGCGGGTTTCACCCGAACGCAAACGCAACGTGGCGTAAATGCCTTCGCGTGCAGCCAACTGCGCGGTAGCTCCGGCTGAACGCGCAATTTGCCCGCCTTTGCCCGGCTTCATTTCAATGTTGTGTACCTGTGTACCCACTGGAATACTCTTCAGTGGCAACGCATTACCAGGCTTGATCGGAGCGTCTTCGCCGCTCACGATCGGTGTGCCTGCCTCAACGTTCTTCGGCGCCAGGATGTAACGGCGCTCACCGTCTGCGTACTTGATCAAAGCCAGGTGCGCAGAGCGGTTCGGATCGTATTCAAGGCGTTCTACAACACCCGGAATGCCGTCTTTATCACGCTTGAAGTCAACAATGCGATAACGCTGCTTGTGACCGCCGCCCTGATGACGAACCGTAATGCGACCGTTGTTGTTACGACCGCCAGACTTCGTCTTCTTCTCGATGAGCGCGCTTACCGGCTTACCCTTATGCAGGCCCGGCGTCTTTACCGCAACCTGGAAGCGACGACCCGCTGATGTCGGTCTTGATTTATGTAATGGCATGATTCTCTACCGTGTCCTATTCGCGAAGCGCGTCTTACTCAGTGCCCAGGAAGTCAATCTGACTGCCTTCGGCGAGCTTCACGTACGCTTTTTTCCAACTCGCACGACGTCCAGATGACTGGCCGTGGCGTTTGATTTTGCCGCGTACGTTTACGACGGTGACGTTGTCCACGGAAACCTCGAACAGCAGCTCGACTGCTTTCTTGATCTCCGCTTTGTTCGCGTCAGGGCGAACCCGGAAAACGATCTGGTTACTTTCTTCAGCGACGATCGTGCTCTTCTCTGAGAGATGCGGCCCCATAATGACGGTCATCAACCGTTCCTGATGCATAGCCTGGCTCATGTCAGACGCTCCTCAATCAGCTTCAACGCTGGCAGAGTGATCAACACCTTTTCAAAGCGCATCAGAACAACCGGGTCGATCGAGCCAGCATCACAGATACCGACGTTCGCCAGGTTGCGTGCCGACAGGAACACGTTCTCATCGAATGCTTCGTTCACAACGAGGACGTTTTCGCAGTCATGCTTCTTCAGAAGCGCAACCATGTCTTTGGTCTTCGGAGCGTCGAGGCGAATTTCTTCGGTTACCACGAGGCGATCCTGACGGACCAGCTCGGAGAACACGGAGCGCAATGCAGCGCGGTACATCTTGCGGTTCACTTTCTGGCTGTGATCACGCGGCTTGGCAGCAAACGTACGGCCACCACCAACAAAGATGGGGCTACGGATGGTGCCAGCACGTGCACGACCGGTACCTTTCTGGCGCCATGGCTTGGCACCGCCACCGCGTACTGCAGCGCGATTCTTCTGAGCCTTGGTTCCCGCACGAGCGCCGGCCAAAAATGCCGTAACGACCTGGTGAATCAGAGGCTCATTAAATTCAGCAGCAAACGCGCTGTCTGCAACATCAACGGAGCCGCTACCCTGCATCTTCAATTTCATTATGCAGCTCCCTTCTTATTCTTGAACTTGACCGCCGCACGGACAATTACCTTGCCGCCTGCATGACCCGGGACAGCGCCCTTGATCAGCAGCAGGTTCCGTTCCGCATCCACACGCACAACCTCGAGGTTCTGCATGGTGCGGCGCACGTTACCCATGTGGCCGGCCATTTTCTTGCCCTTGAATACGCGACCCGGGGTCTGGTTCTGACCAATGGAACCCGGCGCACGATGCGACAGCGAGTTACCGTGGGTAGCGTCCTGCATATGGAAGTGGTGGCGCTTGACCGTTCCGGCAAAGCCCTTACCAATAGTCGTGCCGATGACGTCGACCTTCTGGCCCGCCTCGAACATCTCAACCTTCAGCTCACCGCCCAACTCGAACTCACCCTCGGTGCCGTCCAGCCGGAATTCGGTAACGATATCGCCGGCTTCGACCTTCGCAGCAGCGAAGTGGCCAGCAGCTGATTTACGAACCCGCGACGCACGACGACTGCCGGTAGTTACCTGCAACGCCTGATAGCCATCAACATCCACAGTCTTAACCTGCGTGATGCGGTTCGGTTGCGCCTCTATTACGGTAACCGGGATGGAATCACCGTCTTCCGTAAAGATGCGTGTCATGCCGCTTTTGCGGCCAACAATACCCATTGTCATCTCAAAAACCTCGCACTGACTTCGATTGGTCAGCGCCTCTAAATTTTGGTTTTGCTATCTATCAGTACTTTCACCGTCACGACTTCGATTGGCCGTAACTGTCTTTCGCGTATCTCTCAAACACGCAAAAGGGCCAGCTATTGCGCGAATCATCAGATTCGATGCTCTGGAGCTGACCCCAAATCCGGTACAAGACCGGCTGCCCGGGATTTGCCGAGTACGCCGTTGTTTATCTGGCGACCTAACATTAAGCGCCACAAGGCGCGAACCGTGTGACGCTTTGAAGAACCTGGCCCATTCCCGGAGCGGCCAAGCCCTGTCGAGCCCGCCATTATACCCACGTAGCTGACCTTAGCAAGGCCTTTCGGGCCACAATTTGCGGGGAATTCCGAGAGCAAATATCGCTCCCGCAGGGCCCGAACTCAGCCCTGGTGGCCCACTGCCGTATCACCGAGGTGATGCAGGCAGGGGCCGTTGTTCATTACTGCGGTTGGTGTCCGAACTGGCGATCCAGCATCCAGATACCTGGAAAGCCCCAGTCACTCGCAGAAGACCCTACCGGGATTCGGCATTGGCACCACCGAAGCCGGTCAAGAACTCCCAGCCCGCTAACTAACTGGCGTATCGCAAGTGCAAACCTGGCCACCTGCAAACAAAACCCCAACCGCGAACAAAATACTGGCGGCAAAGCCGTCCAGTATGAACCACCACCGAACCAGGCCGATCACCAGCGTCGCGGCGCGACGACTGGTGCATCTGCAATCAATTCAGCTTAATTTGGACGTCGACGCCAGCGGGTAGCTCTAACTTCATTAGTGCGTCCACAGTTTTATCTGTCGGATCAACGATATCCATAAGGCGCTTATGCGTGCGGATCTCGTACTGATCTCGCGCATCCTTGTTCACATGCGGTGAAATGAGGATCGTAAAACGCTCCATCTTCATCGGCAGCGGGATCGGACCTTTGACCGTCGCACCGGTGCGCTTTGCGGTATCCACGATTTCGCGCGCCGAGTTGTCGATCAGACGGTGATCAAATGCTTTCAGCCTGATGCGTATATTTTGGTTAGTAGCCATCTTTCTATTGTCTCTTGTCTGGACGCCCTGGCGTCGTGAAATACAATTCTCTGCGTGCCGATGCCGCTTGTGCGACCTTGCTTCTACGTAACACGAAGTCCAAATATCAGCTCGCGTTCCACTCCGCCCGTAGCAGGCTTTCTTTTAGTCATTCCAACAGCAGGTTAACAGACCTGCCAATACTCGGGTCGAACTATCCAACCCGCGTTCTTCTATCCTTCTGCGCCCAGGCCAATTACCTAAACACCGTCAACAGGCTAAACCCTACTACCTGCCGACAAAATACGGGCGGCAACGCCGTCCCGTATGAACCTCTGCCTTCCCAAGGCAATCACCGGCGCCTTAGCGACCGGTGCATTGCCAATGGAGATCGTCGCCCTTCATGTCCGGCGCCGATCGAGGCCTAAATACTTACTCGATAACTTTAGCCACGACGCCAGCGCCTACAGTTCGGCCACCCTCACGGATAGCAAAGCGCAAACCATCTTCCATGGCGATCGGTGCAATCAGGTCCACGACCATCTGCACGTTATCACCCGGCATCACCATTTCCGTTCCCTCCGGAAGCTCACAAGCTCCGGTCACATCCGTGGTCCGGAAATAGAACTGAGGACGATAGCCTTTAAAGAACGGAGTGTGGCGACCACCCTCTTCCTTGGTCAGAATATAAACTTCGGCCTCGAACTTCGTGTGTGGCGTGATCGATCCTGGCTTCGCCAGTACCTGGCCACGCTCAACTTCTTCACGCTTGGTGCCACGCAGCAGTACGCCCACGTTGTCACCCGCCTGGCCCTGATCAAGCAGCTTGCGGAACATCTCAACGCCTGTGCAGGTCGTCTTCAGGGTGTCCTTGATACCAACGATCTCAATCTCTTCGCCCACCTTGACGATGCCGCGCTCGATACGACCCGCTACCACCGTGCCACGACCTGAAATCGAGAACACGTCTTCAACCGGCATCAGGAAGTCGCCATCAATCGCGCGCTCCGGCAGCGGAATGTAGCTGTCCATCGCTTCAACAAGCTTCACAACCGACGGTACGCCGATGTCTGAGGTATCACCCTCGAACGCCTTCAGCGCCGAACCCGTTATGATCGGGGTGTCGTCGCCCGGGAACTCGTAGGTCGACAGAAGATCACGGATCTCCATCTCAACCAGTTCCAGCAGCTCTTCGTCGTCTACCTGGTCAGCCTTGTTCATGTACACCACGATGTACGGCACGCCTACCTGGCGGGCCAGCAGGATGTGCTCGCGGGTCTGTGGCATCGGGCCATCAGCAGCCGATACCACCAGGATCGCGCCGTCCATCTGCGCTGCACCCGTGATCATGTTCTTCACGTAATCAGCATGGCCCGGGCAATCCACGTGGGCGTAATGGCGGTTGGCACTCTCGTACTCAACGTGCGCCGTTGCGATCGTTATACCGCGCTCACGCTCCTCAGGAGCATTGTCAATCTGATCGTACGCCGATACCTCACCACCGTAGGTCTCCGACATTACTTTCGTCAGCGCCGCGGTCAACGTCGTCTTGCCATGGTCTACGTGACCAATCGTGCCTACGTTTACGTGCGGCTTGTTACGCTCAAATTTTACTTTCGACAT
>JBBKWB010000083.1:0-21324 GCA_037968755.1 Woeseia sp. | reverse complement strand
ACAATGTCACCGAGCTCGGCGGACTGCTGTTGCCAACCGTTATCGCAAATGCTGGCAACGAGCGCGTCGCTATGCCGTCTGTCACGCGGATTCGAATGTTGTTATACGTCCGATCGTCGGCTAATCCGGGACTGCCATAAAGTTGACCAGTATTGACGTTGAAATTCGCCCACCATGGTTTGTTCTGGATACTGTAGCTGAGCGCGTGATCATTCGGGTCCGACGCTGTCGGCTGGAAGTTGTACCAACCACCGGGCACGACGTCGAGTGTCGGGCTACCGGAAATAGATGGTGCAGAATTGCTTACGCCGGCGCCGTGGACGCGGATAGAAGAGACCGGCAAAGCGGTGGTGGACTGGCCATCGCTGACTCTGACAATTATTTGTCCGTGCAGACCGATGTCGGAATTGTCGGGCGTACCAAACAGTTGTCCGCTTCCGGGCCAGAATGTAGCCCAGGATGGCTTGTTGCTTATGCTGAACGTAAGCGGATCACCATCTGCATCGTTTGCGTAGTATCGAGCCCAGTACGGACTGCCTGAAACGACTTTCGCCGGCGCATCGGAACCAATAGTTGGCACACTATTTCCGCCGCCACCCGATCCTACTGTGATAGTAAATGATGCTAATGCAGCGGTGGCCTTGCCATCGGTTACCTTTATTGAGACGTTGTTGTAGGTACCAGTGTCAGTACTATCGGGACGGCCATATAGCCTTCCTGAACTTGACTGGAACGATGCCCACGCAGGTTTACTCGTTATTGAATAGCTCAGCGAATGACCGTTTGCGTCGGTAGCCAACGGCTGAAACGCATACCATTTATTTGCATTTATCGCAGTACGCGGATTGCCGCTTATCTTCGGCGCGGCATTATTTGCGCCGTAAGAGTTGACTGTGATCGCGAAAGCCGGCAATGCAACGGTTCTTGTACCGTCCGAAACTTCGACAACGATATTCCCGTACCAACCTACGTCAGCCGCTGACGGAGTACCGAACAGTCGGCCGTTGCCGTGCCAGAAAGTCGCCCATGATGGCTTGTTGCGAATTTGAAAAGTGAGATTGTCGCCTTCCGCGTCCAATGCCATCGGTTGAAAATACCATTGGTGGCCTGCAATCACTCGTAGTGGTGGCTCGCCGTCAATTGTGGGCGCTACGCCGGACGCGATCGCAACATTTGCGGAAAGTATAATTCCCGCAAGTCCAACGCGCAGACTGGTCGTGATCAATATCATTAATCTTTTCATCTAAACTTCGCTCTAGAGATATTCACGTCGGATTGCGCAGCTAACGCATCGTGTAGTTCGTCGAATACAGCAACAGATGGAAACGCTTGTTTGTTGCCGTTCAATTGTTTTTCACAATGGAAAGTCGGTCTTTCGTGCCAATGAGGCGGAGCGATACTAACAGCGATATTTGAAAAAAATAGGGCTTTTACTGTCTCTTTCCGCAGACAAACGAACGACATCGCACGAAAGGTTTTGCTTCACGTGTGCGATTGCTTATGCGTAGCAACGGTTTATGTAAATTTATCGCATGCGAAAAAAAGTTGAAAAAAGTTTGCGATAGTTTTTTCATTTGTCACGTTGAACTGCGGCAGGTTCTAACAGGGATTTCGATTTGTCGCCCAACGGCGACTGCCGCGACGTCAAACTGTCGATTCGCTTGAGGAAGGCGGAGGATGTTTTGATCGGTTTCCCGTCGCGTACAGATTGCAATTCCGCTAAGCCGCGGCCGATGCCCGCGGATCGGCTGCAGTAGCTACCACCGTGGTGTTTGCGGAGAGTGAATTTCGTAAACAGACGAAGCGTTCGCAGAGCTCGAAGCACGAACAGCACGAGTCGGGTTGTAGGGACGCTGGCTGGGAAAACAGACATTTCAACGGTCATCGGCGGCACCCGCGTATGTACGCTGAGGCACAGACGGGCCCGGCATTTACCGGATAATGGTCCAAATGACTGGAAATCGTTTTGCTAGTTCGTGGCACATTTCGAAGTATGCCTCGGCATGCGCGGGGTTTTTGGGCTTGCTATTTTGCCGATCGGGCGACTTGCAATGACTTGGGCCGCCGGTACGAATCGTTTGCTGGACGGCCTCCCCAGCGAAACTCGTGAGCCCTTGCTTGCGGTGTCCGAAACTGTCGAGTTGACCCTTGGTGATGTAATCTGGGAACCGTTGCAGCGCATCGAAAATGTCTATTTCCCACTGGATAGTTTTGTTTCCCAGATGTTCCCAGTTGACGCACATGAGAATTTGGAACTTTCACTGGTTGGCAGCGAAGGCATGCTCGGCGTTTCGTTGGTACTCGGCGTGAACTCCACAATGATGCAGGCTATCGTGCAGGGCCACGGAACTGCGTTACGGATCGATGCGGCAGCGTTCCTGAAAGAACTCGAGATGCTGCCGGAACTTCGGCGCAGGTTGTATCGCTATATCGACGTGACCATGGCGCAGCTTGCACTCACTGTAACCTGTAACAGCTTTCACGCACTGGATGCACGGCTTGCTCGCTGGTTGCTAATGACCCACGATCGCGCACAACCAGGCGGTTTACGACTTACCCACAAGTTTCTTGCGCAAATGCTGGGTGTGCGGCGTGTGGGCGTGACCAATGCGGCGGGGCGATTGCAAAGTAGGAAGTTCGTCCGCTATAGCCGCGGCAAGATTACCGTGCTCGATCGTGTTGGCCTGGAGCAAATGTCGTGTAGCTGCTATCAGTCGGATAAAGGCATTTACAATCGCGTCCTCGGATGAGAGCGTCCCGTAGCGGTACGCACTATCGGACCGGCAATACGCAGTTTCGGATCGAATCACGCTGAGATTGAAATTCTGTTTCAATCTGCGCTCGCAACCAGTATTCCGATATCCACGTGTACAGCTTTTGCACGTGAGTTTGCGGCAGGGCGGCACTTTCGCTCAATCGGGAGCTGCGCCGCGGGATTGGTGGCCGGCGAGAATCCCAATTATTTGAGTAGTGATCAGACTGGCGCATCGCCGGCTCTGGTTTTCAGTCCATTTCGCAAGTTTGCATCCGGCTTGATCCTATGTGCGCTGCCATACAGACCAGGCGATGGGCTGTGAATACAGTGTCGTTTGCCAAAACCAGAAGGAGTCGAAAGTGAGCCTTGGAATAATACTGCTGATCGTGTTGGTTCTCATTCTTGCGGGCGTGGTTCCATCCTGGCCGCATAGTAAGGGCTGGGGTTACGGTCCGAGTGGTGTCGTCGGCCTGGTCTTGGTCGTATTGCTCGTGCTGTTGTTGATGGGTCGAATCTAGGCGGCTTTTCTGCGTGATATCCACACGGAAACAGCTAGCAGACCAGACTTTTTAGCACGAGCTGATCACTGGAAACCGATTGCTGCATTTCTCGGACTGCAAGCAGACGCGCAGTCCTATGGTGACGCTTTCAGTCTGAATAGTGACGAAGCCGAAAATTTCACTAAGAGTCAACGGCATGGAAAGTCGTCGGTGGTCGAACGGTGGTTGTGATTGATGCCGCTGTTTCGTGCTAGTTGACCTCATTTCTGCAGCGCTTCGTCCAATGTGCCTTACCGTACAGAGCGCGGCTGGCAAGAAGTGGATACTGCGACGCTCGACATACTTCTCACCACGTTTTTGGCGGAGACCAGGCTTTACGTTTTTCTGGACTGCGATACATGCGGCGAGATCCACCCTGAGCGACAGCCCGGCTTTGTAGCCGGTGACGACGTGCGTCGTTGGCAGCTCAGCTCAATTGAAATATTAACTTACACAAGTCCGGACGTGCCGTCCGGGTCGCTCTTGCCACATTTCAGGTCGTTTCGGTCCTGCAATTTGTTAGGGCACACACTACTCGACGCGATGCCCCTGGCGCCGCCTGAACAGGAAACTTATGAAACTCATCGATTCACTTTGCCGTACGCCACTATCGTCCCTGTTTCTACTGCTGACCCTGATGGTCGCGGGCGAGGCGCAGGCTGACATCAGCTTCGTCGAGAAATCCGATTCGGTTGGTATTCCGAATGAGGGTACGCCGTCATACGGGATAGCCGTGGGAGATGTCAACAGCGACGGTTATCCCGACCTGTTCTTCAACAACCATGCCCGCCGGCACTCAATCTTTCAGAACAACGCTAACGCCACATTCACTGACATCATCGATGCAGTTGACCCGGAGCAATATTGGGTCGGCGGTGAAAATATCGGAGGCCACGGTTTCGACGATACGCATGGAGCCTCCTGGATGGATTTTGATAATGACGGTGATGATGATCTGTTGGTCAGCACGGGCCTGTGCTGCAAACCCCAGTTCATGGTCAACGTGGATGGCCAACTCTTCTACCGGTCCGACGACTGGATAGACATTGTAGTGGACAGCAATCAGCCCATTCCGAATGATATCGACCAGGGCGGGCGCCAACCCATCTGGTTCGACTCTGACGACGACGGCTTGCTGGAGTTCTCCATCGTGACCTTCAACACAGCGCGCTGGTTCGCAAATCAGGGCACGACGTTTGCAGAGGATACCGACGCGCGCTATGTATGCGCTAACGACCAGGGCGCCATACTTGTTGATTTCACCGGTGATTTCAGCCTGGACCTGATCTGCCTACCGGCCGGCGGCGACTTCCGCTTCGCATGGGACATGTCGATCAGGCCTTTTGTCTACAAGACGCCCGAAGTACCACAAGTGTCGTCAGTCAACGATGCTATCTTGGGCGATTTCGACGGTGACTTGCGCAGTGATCTGCTGCTGCTACGGGGTGGATTGCGGCCCGGCGACGTCGCCTTCTCCAATGATCTAGTCAATGGCACGGGAAAACTGGAAGCCCAGTTTATCAACCGAAACCGCAGTTTCAGTTTCGATTCCGACAGCGACCTGACCATCGCGATTGACTGGAACAAGGGCGATTACAACGACATATTTGTTGGTGGCGGCGATGACGACATGCCGACCGGCATTCCGGGCTCGCCAGTCGGTGGTACGTTCATCACTATCACCCGGGCAGACGCTGCCGGAGGTGTATTCGTGCCGACGTCGGAGCCAGCACGATCGCAAGTTTACATTGGCTTCGAAGATGGCCGTTGGACGGTCGACCTCCACCTCGTCAGCTACACGTACATTTATTTTGAACTGGAAACCCAGCAGCTCATCGCCAATCTGGACGTGGAAGGTCTGGTCAATATCCTGGATGTGCCGCAGTTGCCGGTGTTGTTGAAAAACACCGGAACGGGATTGATCGACGACACGGCGGCGGCCGGCTTGACCGAAGCACTGCCCTGCGTGAGCGGCGTGGCCGGTGACTTCGACAACGACATGGATCTGGATGTTTACCTGGTGTGTCGCGGCGGAGTGAGGAACCTCGGCAACATTCTGCTGGAGAACGATGGTAACGGAGTATTCACACAAGTCGTCGGAGCCGGCGGCGCTGGTGGCATCATCGGCCTCGCAGCGTTAGAAGGCGCGGGGGCCGGCGAGAGCGTAGTGACCGTTGACTACGATCTGGATGGCCGTCTCGACATGGTCGTTTCCAATGGCCTGAACCTGCGCCCGCGCGGCGGCACCGGTGGCCCGTACGAGGTGTATCGCAACCAATCGTTACGGCGTAACTGGGTGCAGTTCGATCTCGTGGGTACTACGTCATCCCGTGATGCGATCGGTGCGCAGATGCTACTCACGACACCCGACGCCAAAGTGCAATATCGTGCGAAAGACGGTGGTTTTCATCGCTGGTCGCAAAATCAGAAACGTCTGCATTTCGGACTGGCGTCCAACACCAGCGCCGATGCTACGGTCACATGGCCGGATGGTACTCAGCAGTCCTTCACCGGAATTGTGGCGAATCAGATCTATCGCATCACCCAGGGAAACGCTGACGTCGAGACGGTGTTCGCAACTACTGACAGCGATGGCGATGGCCTGACGGATGCCGAAGAACTGGGACGTGGTACAGATCCAAACAATCCGGATACCGATGGCGGCGGGGTCAATGATGGCGACGAAGTTAACGCTAATCTCGACCCGCTGAATTCGGCGGACGATTTGCAAGACACCGACGGTGATGGGCTGACGGATTTTGCGGAATACGAGCATGGCACTGATCCCAATGTTGCCGATACGGATGGGGGTGGCACAAACGACGGCGTCGAAGTGGCCGTTGGCCTTGATCCGCTGAACGCCGCGGATGATATGAACGACACCGACTCGGATCTCTTGACCGATGCCGACGAGTATTCGATCCACAATACCGATCCGCTCAATCCAGATAGCGACGGGGGCGGCGTCTCCGATGGGGACGAAGTGATTACTTTGGGTTTCGACCCGAACGATGCGACTGACGACACTCAGGACACCGACGCCGATGGTCTGACAGACGCTGACGAAGTTCTGCGTTACTCAACCGACCCTAACGACCCGGACACGGATGATGGCGGCGCGCTGGACGGTGCAGAAATTGAAGCTGGCACAGATCCGCTCGATCCCTCTGACGACCAGATCGACACTGACGGCGATGGCTTGACGGACTTCGAGGAAGCCGCTTTGGGTACTGATCCCAATGTTGTGGACACGGATATGGGTGGTGTTGGTGACGGCGACGAGGTTGACATTGGCCTGGACCCGCTGGATGCCTCGGACGACGCAAAGGACAGTGACGGCGATGGACTGTCTGATGCCGATGAAGTGTACCGATATTTCACCTTGCCGAATGAAGCCGATACCGATGGTGGCGGCGTCAATGATGGCGATGAAATAGCAGCGGGCCTTGATCCATTAGTTGGCGGCGATGATGCTACCGATACCGACGGCGACGGTCTTACAGACGCCGATGAAGTAGTGCGATACGGGACCGATCCGAATGTCGCCGATAGCGATAGCGGTGGCGAGTCGGATGGTGACGAAGTGGCCGCCGGCCGGAATCCCCTCGACTCGACTGACGATGTAGGAGGCACACCGACTCCCACACCCACACCCACTCCTACTCCTACTCCGAGTTCGGGTGGTGGTGGCGGTAGCGGCGGCGCAGGAATGGTGCTGGTACTGGCAGGTCTGCTGATTGCGAGGCGCCGTCGTCGAGGCTCGGTGCTCGTGTCCTAGCTGTTGACGTTTCGACGGCTGGCTGTCGCGCCGCTCCGGATTCTGTCGTCAATGCAGACATTCGGACCGGCGACTTCAGCGCCTCGCCATCCGTACACGCGGTAAATAGTTGCAATTGCGTTGTCGCCTGCATCGCAACAACCGCGCCCCCGGGGACCGGCTAATGTTCGGTTCCGTACAGACATTGGCTGAGGATTCAGACGATTCTAGCTGGTGTGAAATTTAGTATCAAAAGCGCTTCAGAAGAGCCTCCGGGCAGGTATTCAACATGAGATTGACAACACTGAGATTTGCAAGCATTGCATTTTTGATGGGTTTATTGGGCACCACGTTTGCGGCCGAACGTGTCGGTGGTCCGGCATCCGGCGACATGGTTCGTGTCACGGTGTACGGTCAACCTGACCTGACAACCCAGGCCCGGGTAGCGAGCGATAACACTATCTCGTTCCCGTTTGTTGGCCAGGTCCAGATCGGCGGCATCTCGACTGCGCAGGCCCAGGCCAACGTCGCCCGCGCACTCGAACGTAAAGGCATCGTTAAGAACCCGCAGGTCAACGTGTTGATCGAAGGATTCTCCGCTGGCGACCTGGTCACAGTACTGGGTCAAGTTCGGCAACCGGGGCGGTACCCGGTGGGAGACGAATCAGTGATCGAAACCCGCACACTGCTGGATTTGTTGGCGGTGGCCGGCGGCACTACCGAATCGGCTAGTGCCAGGGTCACTGTGTTCCGCCTGAGCAATGGCGACGATGCGGCCGACGCCGGTACTTCGCGTGTCGAAGTAGATCTGCACGAACTAATGAGCGGTGGCCATATCGGCAATACTAATCTCATGTTACGAAGTGGCGACCTCGTGATTGTTCCGGAGGTCGATGCATACTTTATATACGGGCAAGTTCGCCGTCCCGGCCGTTACCCTCTGCTCAAGAACATGACAGTGATGCAGGCTATCTCCGTCGGTGGTGGTATCACTGAGCGCGGTGCTGAAAGCGGCCTCGTTGTTACGCGCCGCGCGAACACGAATGAACTGAAAGTCAACGCCAATTCCACTGATGCGATCCACGCCGGTGACGTGATTTATGTGAAGGAACGCTTCTTCTAGAAGTGTCCATTGCGCTGCAATTCAGCGCGGATTTGTTCGACGCCCGACACTATAAACTCACAGAGTAACCGCCATGCCACTTGGATTGTTTTTCACCGTACTTCGATCACGTTTCGGTCTGATCCTGCTAGTGATGTTGATGACCATTGCGTTCAGCGCTTATTTCACAGCCACACAGCCAAAGCGCTACGTTGCGACTGCGTCGTTGCTGCTAAATTTTGTTTCGGAGAATCCTTTCGACGATACCAGCATGCCTCCGCAGCTGGTATCGAACTACATGGCGACACAGGTGGCAATTATCGCCAGCCGCAATGTTGCATCGCAGGTTGTTGACGAAATGAAACTCGCAAAGACGCCATCGGAACGGGACGCGCGCATTGCGACGTTGCTCCGTAATCTCGACGTTGAGCCGTCCGTCGATAGTCGTCTCATAGCTGTTAACTACGAGGACTCGTCACCGGAAATGGCCGCCGCGATTGCCAATGCCTTTGCACGCGGCTACTCGGCTACTACGCAGAGCCTGTCTATTGAGCCAGCCAGACGCAATGCCGAGCGGTTCGATGCCCAGCTTGAGCTGATGCGTTCAAGGCTTGGAAAGTCGCAGGCCGTACTTACCGCTTACCAACAGGACAACGGCATCGTTGCCCTCGACGAAAAGCTGGACACGGAAACAACGCGACTACGGAATCTCGATGACGCGCTTATCGCAGCGCAAGCCAGCTCGCGGGACGTTCGCGCGCGGCAACTTGGAGTGAATCACCCGGATTACAAGCGGGTTATCAACAGCGAACGGTCTCTTGCCGAATCGGTGTTGGAGCAGAAGAACAGGGTGCTGCAGCTCAAGCAACAGCGCGACGAACTGGATGTGCTGGTAAGGCAGGTACAGGTCGAGGAACAGAGTTATCAAAGTACATTGCAAAGCTACTACAACGAGCAGATGCGCAGTAGCTTCGGCCAGGCCGGGGTCGATGTACTGGATCCGGCAGTGCCGCCAACGTCTCCCGCAACGCCAAACTCAGCGTTGAACATTGCCGGTGGAGTCGTCCTTGGCGGTTTGCTCGGCGTGCTGATTGCGCTGGGCGCCGAACTGATCTTCCGGCGGGTTCGAACGTCCGAAGATGCGGAAACCTTGTTGGACACCCGGATACTGAACAATGTTTGACGTCAGCGCGCTGCACGAACAGACAGACGGGCCGATGACCCGCATAGTGGATCGGCCGTGAGCGCAGAGAGCCGAAACGTCCATTCCGGCCACAACGTGTTCCCGAGACCGGAAAGCAATGCGGAATCTCGTGATTTGCGATCGCAGCCAGGGAACGAATCCGAATCGAACGGTCCTGGGCCGTCGCGCAGCCTGATCACGTCGGCCCAAAATGGAGTCATTACGCCGAAGGAATTTAAGCACCTTGTTACGAGTCAGTTCGAGTATCCGCCGCTGCTGCAAGGCGCGTCGGGGATGTCGGATAGCCTGGTTGCGGCATTCAATCCGTATGGCGCCAAGGGCCGCGCGATCCGGTATCTGGCTGCACGTATCAAGCTCGAGACCGCCGCTGAGCAGGGGTTGTGTTTCTCCGTCGCCGGCGCGCACAAAAATTGCGGTACGACCTACATTGCCGCCAATCTTGCGGTGGCGTTCTCGGAGTTCGGATTGAGAACGCTGTTGATCGACGCCAACATCAGCCGGCCTCGCATGCAGGAACTGTTTGCCTGCTCGCAGGTGCCTGGATTGTCGACGCGCCTTACGGGCGGCGTGTCGCCGACGGCATTCGTGGTCCGCTTGAAGGAATTTCGCAATTTGTCGTTACTGCCTGCAGGGAAGTCATCAGTGTGGAGGTCCAAGTTGCTCCGCAGGGATTTTCTGGCGTTTCTGATGAGTGAGGTTCGTGATAAATACGACGTCGTTGTCTGCGATTCGCCCGCGATGTCGACAACGACGGATGATTGCGAAGTCATTGCCGCCGTTTGTCGCAATGTACTTTCCGTGTTGCGCAAGGATCACACTCGCGTATCCAACGCTCGGGCGATGCTGAGTGCACTTGATGCCGTTGGCACTCGGAAGCTGGGGTCGGTCCTGTGCGAATTCTAGGCTTTGCGCGCGTGGAGACGCTTTCCGGTATTACCGGGACATGAGCGCCAAAATTCAGCCGATGATATTTGTCACCGGGGCGTCTCGTTCGGGTACAACGCTGATGAGTCATGTGCTCGGACGCCACAGTGAGATCGCCGGATTGCGGGAGATGCAATACTTCGGGACTTCCTGGAGCCCGCATGGGTACCGCCGCAGCATGAAGATGTCGGAGGTCAAGCGTGCGGTGCGCTTACTGCTCGAGCATCAGGCCAAAGGCGCAGTCCCGCCTCGCGACCTGGCTTCGGATATTGATGCGGTGCTGAGTTCACTCGGCCAGGAGCCGGATAACGCAGACGTGTTCGCGGCAACAGCTGACCATCTCGCACGTCGGGCCGGAAAGTCCGTGCCGTGTGAGCAGACGCCTCGTAACATTTACTATGCCGAAGCCTTGCTCGACTGTTTCCCGGACGCTCGTTTCGTTCATGTATTGCGGGACCCGCGTGCGGTGATGGCGTCGCAGAAATATCGTTGGCGCAAGCGGGAATTGATGAGTCAACCGTCGCGCATGAGTCGGCTACAGCAGCTCCGTACCTGGACCAACTATCACCCATATATTGTTGCACGGCTCTGGAACCGGGCAACCGCGGAGGCAGTGCGCCTGCAATCCCATGCGCGGTTTTGCACAGTCCGCTTCGAAGATCTGATCTCTGAGCCGGAACAGACCGTTCGGGACCTCTGCGCTTTCTTGCAAGTGGAATACGAAGACGCAATGCTTGCCGTGGAACATGTCAACTCTTCGCACGAAGTCTCGACGGGCCGCCAAACGGGATTTAGCCAAACGTCTATTGAATCCTGGAAGAGTGCGCTTACGCGCGACGAGATTGCCGTAGTTGCCAATAGGTGTGGTCCACTCATGACGCAAACGGACTATCCGGCCGGCCCTGCGGTCCTTACGCGGTGGGCCAGCGCTGCATTCACGTTGAGTTTCTGGCTGCATCTTGCTGGTGCCGCTCTCCTTAATCCACAACGCGTTCTGATTCAGGGAAGGGCGACGCCCGCGCATCACAACAAGCCGGGGCCGGACGGATCGCAGGACGCCGAGGTTGCCCCGACGAGCGCTGATAGATTTCTCGCAGCGTCGTCACAACCTATTTCGAAACGGGTGTTTGGCCTGGAATGTATGGATACGCCCCTCGACAGCGCCGCAGACTACCTCGTTACCCGTGCGCAAGCCCGAACTTCATGCCATGCGGCATTCATAAACGCACACTGCCTGAACGAAAGTGTTAACGATCGCGCATTACAACAGGCACTACAAAGCGCTGATGTGTTGTTTGCTGACGGCATTGGGATGCAGATTGCTTCTCGGTTGCACGGGCATAACTTGAACAACAACGTCAACGGTACTGACCTGTTTCCGTATCTTTGCGAACGCGCCGTTGCGGCTGATGTGCCTATCGGGCTGCTCGGCGGCGCCCCTGGTGTCAGCGACCGGTGTGTGGAGGTTTTGCAGCAGAAATACCCGAAACTGCGGATCAATTACGTCCGCCATGGCTTTATCGAGCCCGGGGACGACGCCGGAGTTGTCACTGCGATAAATAATTCAGGTGTTCAATTGCTACTGGTGGCCATGGGCGTGCCGCGACAAGAGCGGTGGGTTCAGGAGCATGGCGAGCGCCTGCAGGTTCCGGTGGTGATCAGTGTCGGCGGATTGTTCGATTTTGTGTCGGGACGTGTTCCACGCGCGCCGTTACTCGTGCGAAAACTGAGGATGGAATGGTTGTTCCGACTATGCGTCGAGCCGCGCAGGCTGTTTCATCGTTACGTGGTTGGTAATCCGCTCTTTCTGTTTCACGCAATTCGATTCGCTATTACGGGACGGCTTTGGGCCGATGACAAGACAGTTGTTGCCAGAGGCGCGTTATGAGATTCGCAGATGTGATCATTGCGGGCACCGAAAAGGCCGGTACGACGTCGGTTTTTAGCTATCTGGCACAGCACCCGGGAGTCGCCGTATCAATGCGTAAGGAGACAAACTTCTTTCGTAGGACTCAAACGATTGCGAGTGACTATGCTCTCGAATTTCCCGCCGTTGATGCGGAGACGATCTTGCTCGAGGCGTCGCCGGCTTACCTCGGCGAAGCAGCAACAGTTGCGCCGCGTATTCACGCGATGCTACCGGGCGTGAAATTGTTATTTATCCTGCGTGATCCCGTCGATCGATTCGTGTCCTCGTATCATTTTCACCGGGAACGTCTCAATCTTCCGCAGGATATGAGCTTGCATGAATACCTGGGTCGTTGTCTTGATCACGCAAACTGGCAACCCACTGACGGTCAGCGTGCGCAATCCGCAGATACTACGCCGCTCGATGATTGGTTTCTCGATGTACTGCCATTTGGTCGATACGCACAATATCTGCGCTGCTACCTCGAGTTATTTCCGCGCGATCAGTTGTGCGTGACGTTCTATGACGACCTGCGCGACAACCCGCGGCATTTTATGCAGGACCTTAGCGTATTCCTCGACATCGACCCGGCCTTCTGGTCGACGGCCAGTTTCGATCGAATGAATGCGTCATTTGCGGGTCGGCGAAAGTGGTTGCACAGACTCGCCATTCGTACCAACGATCGACTCGAGCCACTGTTGCGGCCACGACCAAGACTGAAAGCCACTCTGCTCGGTCTCTACAAGCATATCAATCGGGCAGAGGACGGCGATCGTACGTTGTCCATGACCGACCGCAGCCTGCTCGAGGAATACTACGGTATTGCAAACCGTGATCTCGGAACGGTACTCGGGACCGCGCTTCCCGATGGCTGGGCGAGCGCGCCATCACTTCCAGAGTCTGACTCAGCTGTTTTGTCTGATTCGCAAGCGGTGTTCACACGATGACTTCGCTAGCAGTGAAGGCACCGGTAACCGATACCGCCTTTGTCATCGGGCCAGGGCGATCGGGTACGACGCTGCTTTACAAGCTGCTGTGTATGCACCCAGAGGTAGCATACCTTAGCAGCCTCGAAAATCATCTACCCTGGTTGCCCGCCGAACTGTCGGGACGTATTCGTGTCCGCAGTTACGCGGGCAAGATCAAGTACTGGTTTTTGAAAGGCGGTAGCGCCTATCTGGTAGATCGCCCACTGTTGCAGAAGCTCATACCTGCGCCTGCCGAAGGCGAGCGACTGTATCAATACCATGGGCTGTCTGCTGACGCTGGCAAAGCCACGCAGTCCGAGGCTCTCAATGGCGCGGCACTGTGTAGCGCGTTTTCTCGATTGCGCGAGGTTGCAGGGAAAACAATGTTCGTCTCCAAGCGAACTGCCAACAATCGGCGGCTGCCGATACTCGATTCAATCTTCCCGACGGCACGATTTGTGAACCTGAAACGCGATGGCCGCGATGTCGCGGCGTCGCTGTCGAATGTCGGCTGGTGGAATGAACATCGATTGTGGTGGGACCCTGACCACCGCACGCCCCTGCAGGTTTCGGCAGAGGGCGAAGACATGCTGCGACTTTGTGCCCGTAACTGGGTAGCTGAAGCAGACGCAATTGAACAAGGCTTTGCGCGGATTAGTCCGGCACGCGTACTGGACGTACAGTTTGAGCACCTGGTCACCGCGCCGATCCCGGAAATGCAGCGCGTGTTGGAGTTTGTTGGATTGAAGTCGAGTGCTGAGTATGAACGCGCAGTAACCGCGCTGAATTTGGGTTCACGCCCGGGTGCGTGGAGCCGAACGTGGAGTCCGGAGCAACTTGCCATGGTAAATCGAGAGCAAGGACCGCAGCTGGTACGCCAGGGTTACGCAATATGATGCCAACATTCTTAGGAATTGGGGCCCAGAAGTGCGCATCGACGTGGCTGCACCAGATTGTATCGTTGCATCCGGCGGTGAACGTGCCTGCCGTGAAAGAAATTGATTTTTTCTCTTACTACTTTGACCACGGATATCAATGGTATGAGCGCCTGTTCAAAGCCAGCGACTCCGCGAAGCATATGGGGGAAGTGTCACCGTCCTATTTTCACGACCCTGCGGCGCCTGCACGAGTGCTCCAGTATCGTCCGGATATTAAGATCCTGCTGACGTTGCGCAATCCGGTGCAGCGCGCGCTGTCAAATCACCGGCACGAAATTCGGCTTCGACACATGGTGGGCGATGATCTCAGTTTCGAAGCGGGGCTGGCCAATAATCCGATGTATATTGAGCAGGGCCTGTATGCAAAGCACCTCAGCAACTGGCTGCAGTATTTCCCGCGCGAACAGATTTTCATTATGCTGGTGGACGACATTGAAGCAGACCCGGCTGGTGTCGCCCGGGACGTATATCGGTTTCTCGGAATCGACGAGACGTTCCAACCTGCTGCGCTCGCGACCCGCTTCAACCAAAGTGTGGCCAGCCGCTCGGAAACGCTGTTTCGTGCCAAGGCGCGTATCTATGATCTGACCCGAACGCGAGGGCTTGCCTGGCTGTGGTCAGCAGCTTCCGGTATGGGTCTGCGTAACCTTTACCGGAGAATGAACATCGCTGGCACCGACGTGCCGGAACCGACTATGCGCGCTGCTACCGAACGCATGCTCAGAAAAGAGTTCAAGGCGGATATCGGACAACTCGAGCAGATTCTTGACCGGAGTCTGGCGCATTGGGTGTCCGGCGACAGTAATGCCCGGACGGAAAGTCAGCGCAGTTCGCGTGCAAGCGAGGACGGGTTGTGGGCAACGCGATAAGTCGTGGCGCGACGGTGCTCGACGAGCGCCTGTTGCTTTATGTTGCGGCGCTGATGCTTGCCATCGCGGGCGGCATACTGGCAGCGTACTTGAACATCATCTGGGTGGTTCTGGCCGTGGGTGTGATTGTCGCGGCGGCGATTGTTTCAAGCCGAGTTGCAACGCTCTGGTTTGTTGTCGTCACTGGTTTTGTTCTTGTCGGTGTAGCTCAGATGTATATGCCGTCCGCGAGATATTTGCGATACCTGCCACCGTTGGCTGCGTCCGGACTCCTGCTTCACGTTGCCGCCGACTGGTTGTCCGTACACCGCCATGAAGTGCCGTCCACAGTGCCTGCGTTCCTGTTGTTTTTATTCGTCGGCATCGTGTCGATGATTGCTAACTGGGAGAGCATCGGCATGGTCCTGACCGGTCTGAAAGGCTACTACCCTATGTGGTCGTTGTTCCTGGGCCTGGCGCTGGTCCGGTGGCGCCCGTCGGTCATCGACTCGCTGCCTAAGGCGATGCTCGTGATAGCGGCGTTGCAGTTTCCGTTCGTAGCACACCAGTTCCTGTACCTTGTGCCGATACGTGCAGCGGCACATATTCCCGGCATGGTACCGGTGGATATTGTCGCGGGTACTTTCGGCGGCGCGTTATACGGTGGCGGTGCCAACGCCGTACTGTCGCTCTTTCTTATTACCGTTTGCGCCTGTCTGCTCGGAATGTGGCGTCAGGCAGCATTGTCGGCGCCTGTTGCGCTGATTTCCGTGGCCCTGTTGCTGATCCCCGTCATGCTGAACAGTTCCAAGGTAGCGCTGCTCTATTTACCAATCGTATTCGCGACCATCTTCTTCGCCGACATCGTCCGCCAGCCACTAAAGGTGTTCATGGGCTCGCTGCTGGTGTGCGCACTGGTGGTCGCAATGCTGGCCTCATTCACAATGCTAAGCCGATCGCCCGGTACAACGACGTGGGAGGATCTGTTGCAGCAGACGTACGAAGGGCAACTGGCCTCCGCGCAGGAACGAAACATACTCTACAGTGGCCTGTCACGCTGGACGGTGCTGACATTTTGGGTGCAGAAACACCGACGTTTAAATCCAGCCGAGATTCTTATAGGTCATGGCCCGGGTGCGACGCGCGTGCAGCCGGAAGGTCTCGGACTCGCAAAAACGCTGGCGGAAAAACACTACGGTGGTCTCGTGATCGGCTACACCGCTGTGGCCGCATTGCTGTGGGAGGTGGGAGTACTGGGTTTGCTGGCCGTGCTTTGGATCTTCTGGCTCGCGTTTCGGCAGGCTGGTCGCCTGGCCGAATACTATTCGACCAGCGACCGGCTCAAGTCGGGAATAGCATACGGACTACGCGCCAGCGTCGTCATGTTATGCCTGAGTCTGGCACACAAGGATTTTTTTGTTTTCCACGTGCCGTTTCAGGTTTTTCTGATGCTCGTTTTTGGCTACCTGGCAGCGCAAACGAATCTGATGCGGCGTGCGCAAGCAACACCCCCGGATGACTCTTCCCATCTTGCGCTTACGACTGGATCGGCGCATCAATGAGCCATAGCATCTACGGGGTCGCCAAATTTCGTCGCTCGATGCTGCATCTTATCGCCGGGCGCGCGGCACAGGCGCTGTGCCGTATGGTGCTGTTGCTCGTTGTTGTACGGCTCCTATCGGCTGAAGACTTCGGTGCCTATATGCTTGCCGTCGGCGTTTCCGAGATGCTACTGCAAACGTTTTCGCTAGGCATCCTGCCGGTTGGTCAGCGGTTTCTGCCGCAACTCGTTGACACGGCGAAACCGTCGGACCTGCGGCGCTTTCTGCGCGGCATATCGACACTGCAGTTCGCAATACTGCTGCTGGTTACTTCCGCAATCTGGTATTACTGGGACACATTACTGCCACTCGTTGGCTTTGATGCCGAGCAGACCGAACGCAGTAGACCTGCAGTGTGGATGTTATTGTTTGTCCCTGCATTCCGGTTTGTCGCCGACCTGCTGGAAGCGTTGCTGGAACAGGGAAAAGCGCAAGCCGCTCGAGCGCTAATGCTACTGGGGCGACTTGCGGGAATCGGCGTGCTACTCCTGGTTGGCACAGAAATCGGACTCGTGGAAATTCTCTACATCGATGGCGGCATTACGGTTATTTGCCTGATTGTCGCGTGGCTGTTCATGGCTGGCACGCTGCGCGGCATAGCACCGCCCAGCGAGCCCAAACCACTGCCTGTACGCACGATGATGCGGCATGCATGGCACATGGCGTCGGTGGATTTTCTGGGCTCGGCATCCGCGCCGGGCGCGATCCGGGTCGCAATTGCCAGCGCATTGAGTCTCAGTGACAGCGGGCTATTCGCGTTTCTGCAATCCATGCAGCGACTGGTAGGACGATATTTGCCAAGTGTACTGTTGCGCGGCCTGGTTCGGCCCATGTTGATTGCACGAGTCCACAAAAAGAACGGCCCGAAGCTTATTGAGACTGTCACAGGTCTGTTGCTGAAATTGAATTTGCTGATCATCGTCGCGGGCGTGGTGGTGGTCTATTTCGCCGGCGACTGGATCGTAAACGTTGCGAGCGGTGGCAGGTTCCCACAATCAGGCGAAACTCTGTTGCTGATGGTCGCGCTTCTGGGCATTACCTCGCAGCGCCTGGTGCTGGAAATGCTGCTGCAGATAATGAACCAGACTTACGTCTTGCGAGCGACGGCGATACTGGCGCCACTCGCCCTGGCGCTCGTGTGGCTGGTTGCGGACTACGGCCTGAATGTCGCCGTTGTGGTATCGGCCAGCGGCGTGGCACTCGCCAATGTCATATGCATCGTGCAACTGCGCAGAATCACCGGCCAGTTTTCGAGTGACTGGCGCGGAAATGCCTACATCATGATGGCCGCGGCAACCGCGGTAGTGCTCGGCTATTTCGTTCAGGCTCCGTTCGGTATGTGGGCCGGCATGGCTACTGCGGGAGTCCTCCTGGTTTTGTTTTTGGCTGCCGTCAAACCATTTCGCTTAAGCGAGCTACGGCTCATTGACCGCGGAGTTGGCAGTTTCACCACCCGAATACTGACGCCGTTCGCACGGATGGCGATGCCATGAACATCGCGACTCTACCTATGGATGACGTTGCCGCAGTGCGGATCCGCACCGGTCCGGTCAAGGTGTTGCACCTTATTACCGGTGATTTGTATGCCGGAGCGGAACGAGTGCAGGAGCTGCTGGCAGAGCGGCTTCCCGAATTCGGTTATGAAGTGTCATTTGTCTGTCTCAAGGAGGGCGCATTTCAGCAACGTCTCCTCGCTGGCCCTCGCGAGGTCAGCTCGATCGTCATGCGGTCACGATTCGATTTGGCGAAAACACCGATGCGACTGGCGCAATGCGCGCGAAGCTCTGGCGCCATGCTTATCCATACGCATACGGTGCGCGGTGCGCTGGTTGGCGGCATCACTGCTGCAATCACGGGACTGCCGATGGTTCACCACGTTCACAGCCCGACCGCCCGTGATACCACTCATCGTTGGACTAACCGCCTCAACGCTTTGGTCGAGAAGGCCAGCCTGAAACGAGCGGCCGCATTAATTCCGGTATCCAACAGCCTTGCTCATTATCTTGCGGAGCTCGGATATCCTGATGCACGAATCAGTACTGTGCACAACGGTGTGCCCGCCAGCGATCTGAGCGCACGCAGTGAATCAGGACGGCCGCTGATACTCGGCATGGTGGCACTGTTCCGGCCGCGCAAAGGCGTTGAGGTGTTGCTGCAGGCGATGTCTCTGCTGGTCGAGCAGGGTCTTCCGGTTCAACTTCGAGCGATTGGCGATTTTGAAGATCGCGACTACCAGAAGCAGGTGATGGCGTTGTCTGAACGGTTAGGCTTGTCCGGGTACGTGGAGTGGCGCGGATTTCGCGGCGATGTGCTGGATGAGCTCACACACCTTGACGCACTGGTACTGCCCAGCCTGTTCGGCGAGGGCCTGCCGATGGTCGTCCTGGAAGCCATGGCGGTCGGCCTGCCGGTGATTGCTTCAGAAGTAGAAGGCATGCCGGAAGCGATTCGCGAGGGCAGCGAGGGCTTGCTCGTCGCTCCAGATGATCCGGCGGCGTTGGCAAGGGCGTTGACCAGCCTGGCAGATGATCCCGGCAGAGCGCGCCGCATGGGTGTTGCGGGCCGGCTTCGGCAACGCGAGCAATTCTCCGATACCGCGATGGCCCGACACGTAAGCCAAATCTATGACCGAGTGCTGGAGCGCCGGGCATGACCAGGAGACTGACATGATGTCGACAAACCAATATCCCGGATCGCTATTCTCTGATGTGGACATTCGTCGCCCGGTTTTCATCGTGGGCATGAACGGGTCCGGCACCACGATGCTGCTGGACAGCCTGGGCCGGCATTCGACGCTTTATGGATTTCCGCGAGAAACGCGTTTGATTCCGCACCTCCTGGCAGTGAGCGGACAGTTTGCGCCGTTGAGCGAGACGAAGAACTTCGAACGACTGTGGCGTTACGCCGTCGGACTTGCACCTTTTCGGCTGGCCAATGGTGGCGAACCGATGCCGCTGCCAACGGGCTGGGCGTCGTGCACCCGGGATCTCGCGGGCCTGCTGAACATGTTATTCCTGTGTTTTGCGAAGCCGACGGGCGAGACGCGCTGGTGTGAAAAGTCGCCGCAATATGCGAATCACATGGTGGCGCTGTCCCGGCTCTATCCCAAAGCGAGTTTCGTTCACGTCATTCGTGACGGTCGTGACTGCGCGCGCTCTTTCCATCGTCGCTGGAGGCGTTCACCTGAGTTGACGGTCACCCGTTGGAAAAAGCTCGTGCGCAGTGCGCGGGCTCAATCTGACATGCTCGACGCACGCTATCTTGAAGTGCGTTACGAAGATCTTACGGCAGATCCCGAACTGTGGATGAAGCGAGTCTGTACTTTTCTCGATTTGACGTTTGAATCGGCGGTACTGCAGTCGTCGCGGCCGTACCTTGATGCCACGCCAGAATCGGGTGGCATACAAACCAACTCGGGTCGCTGGCAAACGTATTTCTCCGACCAACGCGTGCAGCGGCTGGAGGCGATTGCGGGACAACTGCTTGCTGAACTCGACTATGAGACCTCGTGCTCTGATGCCGACCACACTCCGGGAATCTGGCGGCAACGCGGCTGGCGCGCCGCCGATGCGATGCGTCAGCAACTGCGTGAGATCAACCTGAAACTGCGCGGCCGGATCGCGCTGCCCTGGTGGTCGATACTGACTCGACCGTTGAATGCTTATCGACAGGACCGGGAGAATCCGTTTTGAGCAGCATTGCGCAGCGCGCATCGCCACGTGACGAGACCGGTCTTGCTGACAGGTCGTCTTGCACCGTGTCGATTATTATCAAGGCACTTAATGAAGAGCAGGCCATCGCTGTCTCAATTCGCTCCGCGCTGCGAGCCGTTGAACCCTTTGCCGGCGAGGTGATTCTCGCCGACAGCGGATCGACGGACCGCACTATCGCCATTGCAGAGCAGTTTCCGATTACGATTGTGCAACTCGCAAACCCGCTGGAGCGGCGCTGTGGCATTGGGCCGCAACTCGGCTATCAGTACGCGAACGGCGAGTACGTCTACATTCTCGATGGCGACATGGAGTTGGATCCCGCGTTTATGCGCGCCGCCGTGGACGTTCTCGAGAGCGAACCGGAACTCGGTGGTGTCGCGGGTCTGGTGACGCAACAGGCTGACGCAAGCTATCAATTCCGCGGACTGGCACGACGCCGCGCCGAAGGACGCAGCGGTGACGTGCAATGGCTCGACATGGGCGGTCTGTACAGGAAGTCTGCGCTGCAGGAAGTTGGCTACTTCTCGAACCGCAATCTTCATGCATTTGAAGAAATGGAACTTGGCCTGCGCTTGTCCAGTGCAGGTTGGCGCCTGCGTCGCCTGGAGATAGCCAGCGTGCAACACCGCGGTTACGATCTCAATAGCTTCGCGCTCCTACGGCGCCGGTGGCGGAGCCGCTATTTGCTTGGCGCAGGTGAAGTACTCAAGGCCAGCTGGGGGCAGCCTTATTTCATGCAGGCCCTAGGCACCCAGAAATATTTGGTACTGGCGTTGATGATCTGGATCGGTCTGCTCGCCGGGTTGATTGCACTTCCGCTGTCAGCGTGGCCAATCATCGGCGTAACCGCCGCGACCGTTGCGTTGGTCGTGGTACGAGCGATACGCATTGCCAGTCTTAAAGATGCACTGATCGGTCAGTTGGTCTGGCAGGTTCATGCGTTGGCACTGGTGTGGGGAATCCTGAAGCCGATGCGGGATCCCCGCGAGCCCGTCGCTGCCCGGCTGTTGCGGGAGGCCGGGCAGTGCGGTCATTCGTCAAGCGTCGATGTCGCTAGAAGTCAAAC
>JBBKWB010000082.1:0-5604 GCA_037968755.1 Woeseia sp. | reverse complement strand
TCCGGCACGGGCTCCGGCTCGGGTTCCGGCTCGGGCTCCGGCGGCAGCGGTTCGTCGACTGGCTCGGGCTCAATCTGTTTAACCGTCGCGACGTCACCAATCGTCACCAGGCTGGCATTGATCGCCAGCGGCGTGGCCGGTCGCTGATCGGCGCGGAAGTCGATACCCACAATCATCAGTACCGCAATCACCACGTGCAGCACGATTGCCAGGGTTACCGGGATAATGTTCAGCTCGTCACGCATGGCGAAAACGCGCTACTCCGGCACCGGGTAGCTATCGAGCGGGTCGGTTACAAAGCCAACGGTGTCCGCGCCAGCTTGTTGCAGCAATACCATGGCACCCACAACATTGCCGTACGGTACCGCACGATCACCTTTAACGAGGACCGGTGTCTGCGGCTGCTCACCGAGAATGATGCGAGTCAGGCGAACAATTTCCGCACCTGCTTTTGGCTTGTCTTCGTCATCGCCGTAATTGAGATACAGGTTGCCGTCGCGATCGACGCTTAACACGATCGGTGGGCTGTCCGGCAAATCCGCTATGGGTTCGGCGCCGGCTTCCGGCAGGTCGACCTTGATACCCTGAGTCAACAGCGGCGCTGTGACCATGAAAATAATCAACAGCACCAGCATTACGTCGATATAGGGCACGACATTAATATCGGCCATCAACTTGCGCTTTTGTAATGGCGAGGCCATCTCAAGCTCCTTTGCGCGCCCGCGCGTGGCGTTGCAGGATGCTGGTGAATTCTTCCATGAAACCGTCGTAACGGGTTTCGAGGCGAACTACCTTATCGGCGTAGCGGTTGTAGGCGACGACCGCGGGTATGGCCGCGAACAGCCCCATCGCTGTCGCAACCAGGGCCTCGGATATGCCGGGTGCCACGGCTGCGAGCGTTGCCGTTTGTTGATTGCCGAGACCGTGGAATGAACCCATGATGCCCCACACCGTCCCAAACAGACCGACGTACGGACTGGTCGAGCCAATGGTTGCCAATGTCGCCAGACTTTGTTCAAGACGGTCCACTTCGCGCATCTGCGACACCCGCATTGCACGCTGGCATTCCTCGACAATTTTCGCAGGCTCTACATCGTCCTGCTGCTTGATTCGCGAAAACTCCCGAAAGCCGGATTCGAAAATGTTCGCCATCCCGATGTTGCCGCCTTTTTGCCGCGCGGTGTTCTGATACAGAGACTGGAGATCGCCGCCGGACCAGAAGCTGGCTTCAAAATCATCGGACGCCGCCTTCGTGCGACTGATCAGGCGGCGCTTGGTAAAAATAATGCTCCAGGACATGATCGATGCGGCAACCAGTATCAGCATGACCAGCTGCACGGGGATGCTGGCATTAAGAACCAGGCTCAGGACTGACAAATCACTCGGCATAATCAGGTTTCCTTAAAAAGATCGGTGGGCAGTCGCGCAGGCTTCAACGTATCGGCATTCAAGTAGGCCGCGCGTGTTCGGCCGCGAAGCAACATCTCGCCCGTACTGCGTGTTATCAACTGTTCAAGTTCAAAGCTGGCACGTGCCACGCTCAGTAAGCGTGCGCTAACGACCAGCTGATCGTTAAATTTTGCTGGCCGGATGAACTCGGCCTGCGTATCCACAACAACGAAAACGCGCCGTTGCTGCTGCATCAATTCGTCCTGTTCGACACCCAAAGCGCGCAACCATTCCGTTCGGGCACGCTCCATGAAGCGAAAATAGTTCGCGTAGTACACCAGTCCCTGCGCGTCAGTGTCTTCATAGTAGACGCGCACGGGCCAGGTGAAGGCGGCTTGTTCAGAGTCGTTGTGCAAAACGCACCTTCAGGACTGGTCGAAAAGTGGCAATTCCGGAGTCGGCTCCCGCGCAGGCGGCGCCAGCCCGAAATGCAGATAGGCGTTACGCGTTGCCACCCGGCCGCGCGCGGTGCGCATCATGAAGCCCTGCTGGATGAGGTAGGGCTCCAAAACGTCCTCGATGGTGCCGCGTTCTTCACCAACGGCCGCGGCCAGGCTCTCTACGCCGACCGGTCCACCATCGAACTTTTCGATGATCGTTAGCAGCAAACGGCGGTCCATGGCATCAAAGCCATGCGGGTCCACTTCCAGCAAATCCATGGCGCGGCGGGCAATCTCTTCGGTCACGACGCCATCACCTTCCACTTCTGCAAAATCCCGAACCCGGCGCAGCAAGCGGTTCACGATTCTGGGCGTGCCGCGCGCGCGCCCGGCAATCTCACGAGCGCCATTGCCTTCCATCGGCAAGTTGAGAATTTCTGCGGAGCGATTGGCGATGGATTCAAGATCCTGGCTGGAATAGAACTCGAGTCTCTGGACAATGCCGAAGCGATCTCGCAACGGTGACGTCAGCAAGCCAGCACGGGTTGTCGCACCCACCAGTGTAAACGGAGGCAAATCCAGCTTGATTGAACGCGCTGCCGGCCCCTCGCCGATCATGATATCGAGCTGGAAATCCTCCATCGCCGGATACAATACTTCTTCCACGACCGGGCTGAGCCTGTGAATTTCGTCAACAAACAGCACATCGTGCGGTTCGAGATTCGTCAGTATTGCCGCGAGATCACCCGGTCGTTCGAGCACCGGACCGGACGTTTGCCGCAGGTTGACCTGCATCTCATTGGCAACAATGTGTGCCAAGGTGGTCTTGCCCAGGCCGGGCGGGCCGAATATCAGGACGTGATCGAGCGCTTCCTCTCGCTGCCGCGCTGCCGTAATGAAAATATTCATCTGCTGGCAGACTTTCGGCTGGCCGACATAGTCTGCAAGACTCTTCGGTCGGATCGCCCGGTCGAAACTGCTGTCTTCGTCACGCTGCACAGCACTCGTCAGGCGATCATGTTCAATAGCGGACATGTTCTACGCTCCCTGACCCACAGTCTGGCGCAACGCCTTGCGAATGATGTCCTCTGAGCTCATGTCCTTGGTCTCCATTTTGCTCAGCAAACGTTTTATCTCTGTCGGCTTGTAGCCCAGCGAGGCCAATGCATCGAACGCTTCCGTGCGCGCGTCCGTTGAAGCGCCCGGCCGGGTTACTGACGGCAAGCCTTCAGCCGCTTTTGCAAGCCGGTCGCGCATTTCGATAATCAGGCGCGCTGCCGTCTTTTTACCGACGCCCGGAATCTTGCAGAGCATCGCGGTATCTTCGTGCTGCACGCAACGCGCGAAGTCACCGACAGTCATCGCGGACAAGATAGACAGTGCCATCTTTGCACCAACGCCACTGACTTTAAGCAATGTGCGAAACAGCAACTTCTCGTCTTCGGTACCGAAACCGTAAAGTATTTGCGCGTCCTCACGGACGAGCAAATGGGTGAACAGTTGCACGTCCTTGCCAATGCCCGGCAAATCCAGAAACGTGGACATTGGTGTTTCAACTTCGTAACCAACACCCGTGCAATCCACAATTATCTGTGGAGGTTGCTTGTGCACCAACTTGCCGCGCAACATGCCGATCATCGAACGACCCGCAATTCGCTCAGACCGGCCATGCGCACGTTCATGCGCTGTTGGTGGGCACAACACAGCGCCGCCGCAAGCGCGTCAGCGGCATCAGGCGACGGTGCACCCTCTAAAGACAACAACGATGTCACCATATGCTGCACCTGTATTTTGGTTGCCGCACCGGTGCCAACAATCGCCTGTTTGATCTCGCGCGGCGCGTACTCGTGGACATCAACGCCCGCCGCAAACGTTGCACACAATGCGGCGGCGCGGGCCTGGCCCAGCTTCAGAGCACTGCCCGGATTGCGATGCACGAAGACGCTTTCGATCGCGAGCACCTCCGGCTGGTATTCAGTAACGATTTCGCTGATCGCATTAAATATGATCTGCAAGCGTTCAGGGAAGCTGCCGTGCGCGCTCTGCACCGAGCCACTCGCAACGTAGGTTGCGCGTTCGATCGTGACATCGATAATGCCAAAGCCGGTCAAACGCGAGCCGGGATCAATACCCAGGATGCGTTGGCACTTGTGCGCAGGCTTGTTCACAGTTGAGCAAGTACCTCGTCAGCGATATCCGCATTGCTGAAGACATTCTGCACATCGTCAAGATCCTCGAGCGTTTCCAGCAGTTTGATCATAGAGCTGGCTTCGTTAACGCCAAGCTCCGCCGATGTCGTCGCCCGCATGGTGAGCTCAGCACTTTCGGGAGCATGCCCGGCTTTGCGCATTGCGTCGCGCACGGTTTCGAATTCGTTTGGGTCCGTTATCACCTCGATGGATTTGTCCCTGTCCACGACGATATCTTCCGCGCCTGCTTCGATGGCCGCCTCCATGACTGCGTCTTCATTGCTACCTTCCGGGTAGGACAGCAGACCCACATGATTGAACAAGTAGCCGACGGAACCATCAGCGCCGAGATTGCCCCCGAATTTCGAGAACGCGTGACGAACCTCCGCTACCGTCCGATTGCGGTTGTCTGTCATGCAATCAACCATGACGGCTGTACCACCGGGGCCATAGCCTTCGTAGCGAATTTCGAGATAGTCATCGCCATCCATATCTCCGGAGCCGCGCTTGATCGCGCGATCGATATTGTCCTTCGGCATGCTTTGCGCTTTGGCCTTGTCGACAGCGAGACGCAAACGCGGATTGGCGTCCATATCGCCGCCACCAATTCGAGCGGCGATTGTGACTTCGCGGATCAGCTTGGTGAACAGCTTGCCGCGTTTTTTATCCTGGGCGCCCTTGCGGTGCTGGATATTCGCCCATTTGCTGTGTCCTGCCATTAAACTTGTCTTCGCCCTTTTCGATATAGATGTCGCCAACCTGCAGCCCCGACGTACAAGCGGTCCGTATTTCCGTACGCAAACCGCGAGCGCGTGCCCAGGCAGCGCGTATGATAACGGTTCTGGAATGCGGGCACACCACTGAAAAATACATTGATGGCAGAATCTAAGCTGGAAAATCCGGGAAACGGCAAGGAAGTTGCCGACATCGTCGCGAAAGCCCGACAATATGTCGCGGCGCAGTCCAGCGCGACCGAGCAGCGCGTTAGTGGCAAGGCGATCAACGAGATTCTGCGGCCGTTCGATATTAACGACACTCTGCAAGCTGCCATCCTGCTGTACCCGTTGCTGGCAGATTCCGACGGAGCGGAGAACCTGGACTTTGACCCGGAGGTTCTGGCCCTTGCCGTCGACCTGCGCCAGCTTAGCCGCTTTGCACTGCCGGCGGACTGGCGCCCCGGCGAGGCGCTGGCTACGCCCCAGTCCGAAGCACTCCGCAAAATGCTGCTGGCGATGGTCTCCGATGCACGCCTCGTGCTCGTGCGCATCGCGGAACAACTGCATAAGCTGCGGCTTGCTAAAGACGCCGACGCAACAGAACAACAGCGCCTGGCTATTGAAACGCGGGAAATTTACGCGCCACTGGCGAGTCGCCTTGGCATCTGGCAGCTCAAGTGGGAGCTCGAAGATCTCGCCTTTCGCTACCTGCAGCCAGAGACGTTTCGGCGTATCGCCGAACTTCTGGACGAGAGCCGGAGCGATCGCGAGGCGTGGATCGCGGGAGCTCGCTCGCAGCTGCTGACAGCCCTGAACGAGGCAGGCGTTGAAGCCGAAGTTGCCGGGCGGCCAAAACACATCAGTTCGATC
>JBBKWB010000081.1:0-5303 GCA_037968755.1 Woeseia sp. | reverse complement strand
GGGCAGCACCGATCATGCCGAGTTCGTCGACGCTGAAGATGCCGTTATCGATCAGCGGTTTCTTGACGATCGAGAGGCCGAGGCGGCAAGTGTAGATAAAACCATAGCCAAGGGTGATCGCGAGCAGGATGCGGATTCGATGGTGCCGGAAACGCGCAGCGATGCTCTCGGCGGACACTGACCCGGCAGTCGATGACATTGGCTATCCCCCTGATACGTGGCCTCAGCTTGCCAGAAAGCCGTGCTGGCATCGAGAACATAGCGCTGCAGGCCAGCAATATCGGACTATTTAACAAAATGCAGCACATCCGGAGTGCTGCATGTCAACCACTCGGGCGGTGCCGCGTTATTACTCGCAACAGACTGGAAAACATTCCATACAGGGAGTACGAGCATGAATAACTGGACACTGAGGAACAGCGCGATAAAGACTGCAGCGATGGGCTTGTTGTTGGTTACCGGCACAGCGTTGGCCGATGCTGGTGATCGTATCGAGGACAGGCTGGACGAGCGCGGTGACCGCATTGAAGAGCGCCTCGACAACCGCGGCGATCGCGTTGATGAACGTCTCGACAACAAAGGCGATCGCATCAACGATCGTCTCGATAATAGAGGCGACCGCATAGATGAGCGGCTCGACAACAAAGGCGACAGGATCGACGCACGGCTCGATCGCGCTTCTGATCGCGCTGCAGCGAACGGTCACGACCGTGCTGCAGAACGTCTCGACCGCAAAGGTGATCGAATCGATAACCGTCTCGATCGTAAAGGTGACCGTATCGACAACCGCCTGGACCGAAAAGGTGATCGCATAGATAACCGCCTCGACCGTAAAGGTGACCGGATCGATAATCGCCTGGACAGAAAGGGCAATCGGGTGGACAACCGCCTGGACAAACGCGGCCAACGGATTAATCGCCGCCACTGATCGTCGAACGCCTCCCCCGTTCGACGTGCGGCTCGCCGCCGCAACACCCGCCAAGCGAAAGTTTGGCGGGTTTTTTTCTGGGCGCGGCTCTTACGATGCAGGCAGACACCACCCACCGCGCGCCGCAATGTCGTCAATCTGATACTGTGCGCGGAGCCGCAAGGCGAGACGCGCTGAGCAAAAAAGAATGTTGCCGGGAGCCCGCAATGCATAAAAGCCGTTGGTCGATTGATTCATTGGTCCTGATGTTCTCGATCATTATTCTCGCGCAAATGCTCGTGTACGTGATTCCGCAGGGCGAGTATGAGCGCCAGCCGTATCCGGATAATCCGAATCGCAGCATGGTGGTGGCAGAAACCTACCAGGAGAGCTCGGCCGACGAACGGGCGAACCTGGCTCCCTGGTATTTCCTGCAGGCCATTCCGAAAGGCTTTGCCGCGGCGCATGACATTATTTTTCTGGTTTTTGTGGTCGGTGGTGTGATCGGCATCCTGCGTGCAACCGGTGCGATCGATGCCATGTTGCATCGTGCAGTCGCAAGACTGGGCAGCAAGCCGTGGATATTGATACTGGGCTGCCTCCTGATGTTCAGTTTTGGTTCGTTCACAATCGGCATGGGCGAGGAGTACGTGCCACTCATACCTATCCTCGTATCCATGTCACTCGCGATGAAGATGGACGCTATTGTTGCGATGAGCATGGTCTGGGTGCCTTACGGCATCGGCTGGGCCTGTGCCGGCTTCAATCCGTTCGGCGTCATCATCGCGCAGAACATTGCGGGTGTGCCGTTGACGTCGGGCTGGCAATTTCGCCTGTTCATGATGGTCGCGTTTCTCGCGCTCGCGTTTCACCATATTTATCGCTACGCAATGAAAGTCCGACGCGATCCTGAACAGAGCTTCGTTTCGCACATCGACTACACAGCAGGCTTCGAGCCGCCGGACGATGTGGAGCTGACGCCAGTGCGCATTGCCGTTCTGCTGACGTTGCTTGCAACGGTTGTTGGCTTCGTCATCGGTGCGAAGCTCTGGGGCTGGTACATCGAAGAACTGATGGCGGTATTCATGGCGGCGGGCCTCGTTGCTGCACTGCTTGCACGCATGTCGCCAGGGGACACGAGCCGCACCTTTATATCGAGCGCCGCCGATATGACTGCAGCGGCTTTGTTAATTGGTTTCGCGCGCGCGATTGAAGTGGTGTTGTCTGATGGCCAGGTGATCGATACGGTCATCAACGGCATTGCCGGGCTGTTACGCGATCTTGGTCCGGATGCCGCCGCTGTCGGCATGCTCGTAGTGCAATCGATCGCCAACTTCTTCATACCGTCCGGCAGCGGCCAGGCATTCGTAACAATGCCCATCATGTCGCCACTGGCAACGCTTACCGATGTGCCACAACAAACCGCTGTACTCGCCTACCAGTTTGGCGATGGCTTCTCTAACATGCTGGTGCCGACGAGTGCGCTGGTGATGGGCGCGTTAGCGCTTGGCAAGATTCCTTACGGCGCGTGGTTCCGGTTCACAATGCCGCTGTTGCTGAAACTACTTGGCCTCGGCGTCGTTTTCCTCGTCGTATCCGTGCATTTCGGCAAGGCGCTGGGCTTCGACGTTAGCTAACGCAACGAAGCAGGGCCGGCGCGGTTGTTACTCTGCCCCAAGCGGCAAGCCGTCAATCACGCGTGCCTGGCCGCGGTTGCGTGGATCAGACGCCGGTTTCAGTTTGCCGCCGTCACGCCAGATAACCTGCATGTCGCCAAACTCCCATTGGTGCGGTTCAGCCCGGTAGCCTGAATCGCCCAGTGCGGAGATCGTTTCATCGGCCAGCGGACGACTGGGGCTGTAGGTAATCAGATCCGGCGGCAGTAACTGGTGGTGAAAGCGCGTCGCGCCGACGGCTTGTTCCGGGCTCATGCTGAAATCGACGATATTGACGATCGTCTGGAACACCGACGTGAATATCGTCGTGCCACCCGGTGTGCCGACAACCATTTCCACTTCGCCGTCCTTCAGTAACAGGGTAGGCGACATCGACGACAGCATGCGCTTGCCAGGTTGAATTTCGTTGGCGACATTGCCAACCACGCCGTACGTATTCGGCACGCCGGGCTTGACGCTGAAATCGTCCATTTCGTCGTTCATCAGGAAACCCGCGCCTTCAACAACCACGCCACTGCCAAAGCCGATGTTCAGTGTGTAGGTATTGGAAACAGCATTGCCCCACTGATCGAGAATGGAATAATGCGTAGTGTCGTGCGATTCCAGGCCGGGCGGCGATGCTTCTACCGTCGATATATTGTGTGGGTTGACCTGCTGTGCTCGCAACGCGATGTAGTCGTCAGTGAGCAGCTCGTCAATGCGCGTGTCGACATAGTCAGGATCGCCGAGGTATTCGGCGCGGTCAGCGAACACCCGTTTTTCAATTTCCGCGACGAGGTGTACGTACTGCGGTGAGTTGTGTGGCAGGTCTTTGAACTGGTTCGCAAGGTAGTCCTTTATTTTCAGCAACTGGATCACCGCAAAGCCACCGGAGCTCGGAGGCGGAGCCGCCAGAAGTTCATAACCGCGCCATTCCGAGCGCAAGGGTTGACGCCAGATCGCTTTGTAGCCGTCGAGGTCTTCGTGTGTGATCAGGCCATCGCCCCGAACCATTTCGGCTACGAGCAGGTCGGCGGTCTTGCCGCGATAAAAATCGTCGGGTCCCTGTTCGGCGATACGTTTCAAGGTCGCGGCGAGTTCGGGCTGGCGAAAGTTTTCGCCGGCGACCATTTTGCCAAAGTAGTCACTGAAGTTGGTCTTGTCGCCAAACCAGCCATCCATCGTTTTCATGCCGCTGCCGAGCGAATCGGCCACGACAAAGCCATTTTCGGCAAGCGCAACGGATGGCATAACAAGATCTTTCCACGGCAGGTTGCCGTAGCGCTTGTGTGCTTCCCACATTCCCGCGACGGTGCCCGGCACCCCGGATGCGCGATGGCCAACAAGGCTTGCGCCTTCGATGACGTCGCCATTTTCGTCCAGGTACATGTCGCGATGCGCCGCAAGTGGCGCGGTCTCGCGGTAATCAACAAAGCTGGCTTCGCCATTCATCTGGATCAGCATGAAGCCGCCGCCACCGATGTTGCCGGCCTCGGGATAGGTCACTGCCAGTGCAAATCCGGCCGCAACTGCGGCATCAACGGCATTGCCGCCAGCCCTCAGGATGTCCTCGGCAACCTGCGCGCCATACTGGTCAGGCATTGCCACCGCCGCACTGCCGGTCGGCGGTGTGCTGATGGTTTGCGGCGCTTCACTCTGCGAACAGGCGAACAGCAGCAGGCTGAGTAACAGGGACAAGGGCAGGGACAGACGGCGCATGGTAGCTCCCGGGATGCTGGCGAAAAAACGCATTCTGGCACGAACTGCGGCGGCGGGCACAGGCCCGCCAGCGATCACCGGCTCTTACTGCGGTACCAGTGCACGCCCGTGTCGTCGGTTTCGCGTGTTACCTGGCCGTCTTTGATTAACCAGTTGAGGTGCGCGACCGATTCGCCGGTAGCCAGGATCAATTCCCGGCTGGTTATTTCGCGCCGAAACAACGCCGGGAAAACATCGACTGCGCGTTGCGGTTCCGCGCACATTGCCACCACCTTGCGGAGGTCATCAAGATGCTCGTCCTTCAAGGTTTGCAAGCGCGCATGGACACCGCGGAACGGACGACCGTGGGCTGGCAGAACCAGAACGTCGGCGGGTAGACGAGCCATGAGTTTGTCAATCGATGTTAACCAATCGAGTAACGGATTTGCCTCGGGCTCGGTTGGGTATACGCTGACGTTCGATGAGATAGTCGGAAGGATCTGGTCGCCGGACAACAGCAGATTCAAACCAGGACAATAAAGACAGGCGTGTTCGGGTGAATGCCCGTTGCCGACAACGACGTCCCATTGCTGACCACCGATATCCAGTACATCGCCATCCTGCAGCCGCAGATAACTTTCCGGCATTGCCGACATGACACGGCCAAACATGCCAAACATTTTTTGGTAGCGCTCCGTCGCGTCATCCGCGAAGCCGGCCGCATGGTAGAAGCTTAGACCGGCTTCCGGGGCAGGTCGGCCTGTATCGGCAATCAGCACCCGGCACATCAGGTATTCATTGCGCGTCATCAGCAATCTTGCCTCGCAGCGCTGACTCAACCAGCCAGCGTTGCCTGCGTGATCGGGATGCAGGTGGGTTGTGACAACGCGGTTAACTCGTCGGCCACCCATCGTTTCACGCAGTTGCGTTTCCCAGATGTCGGTCGTCTCATCGGTATGCAAACCGGTATCGACAATGACCCATTCATCGCCATCCTGCAGTAACCAAAGGTTGATGTGCGATAGCGCAAAGGGCAGCGGCAT
>JBBKWB010000080.1:0-135676 GCA_037968755.1 Woeseia sp. | reverse complement strand
TTGCTGGATCAGGGTTGCCCCCATTGTCCAATATTCCCCACTGCTGCCTCCCGTAGGAGTCTGGGCCGTGTCTCAGTCCCAGTGTGGCTGATCGTCCTCTCAGACCAGCTACGGATCGTCGCCTTGGTAGGCTTTTACCCCACCAACAAGCTAATCCGACTTAGGCTCATCCATTAGCGCGAGGTCCGAAGATCCCCCGCTTTCCCCCGTAGGGCGTATGCGGTATTAGCTCGAGTTTCCCCGAGTTGTCCCCCACTAATGGGCAGATTCCTAAGTATTACTCACCCGTCCGCCACTCGACGCCTGGGAGCAAGCTCCCATCGTTTCCGTTCGACTTGCATGTGTTAGGCATGCCGCCAGCGTTCAATCTGAGCCAGGATCAAACTCTTCAGTTAAAAGCTTTGAGCTTCATATGAAGTACGAGATCCCCAAATTACAAAGATTCAACTTGGTTCTCACGTTGTTTTTGCCTCAAGCAAACTCCAACGCGAGCACCCACACAAATTATCTGATTAAGTTGTTAAAGAGCGTCTCCACTTTCGCGGAGCAGACCCACAATTATACAGGCGAAAGGGTGTCAATCAACAGCCCTGAGGCGCCTGTACTAAGTTTTCGGGGTCCGTCTGAGAGACTATGTTCCCTCAGAGAGCCGCGCATTATAGCGACGAATGCTTAGCCGTCAACCACTATTTCAAATAAATTACCCGGTCGGCAAATTGGCCATACTTGCGCCCATTGTGGCCGCCATCCGGGCACCTCACGGTTGCCATTTTCTTACTTAAAAACAAGGCTCTTTCTCGCCAACTCAGGGATAGGCTGCAAGACCCGGGCAAGCTGCGAAGCTGGCCATTGAAATCGCCTTTTCGCGAGCTTGCGCAAGTTTTAGAGCGTTTCTGATCAATAAACATCCAGATACCGACAAGACACTCCGGAAAGGATCGTTTATTCGCCGCAGGCGCCTCCTGGCGGGCCCGGTTTTCTGAAAGTTGCGCAGCACCCAACGTGCCTTCAACCCCTCGGCTCGGCTCAATTTACAGGCTTATCAGGCGCTTGGCAGCGTGTGACAGGTATTCAGAGCAAGCGACGCCTGAAGCCGTTCGCATCGCTGCCGATTTTACGGGCCTAGTCCACGCTTACCCGGGCGAATTTTCGCTTGCCCACCTGGAATACGTGGCTGGAGCCGGCCGCCAGCTCAATACCGCGATCTTCAACCCGTTCGCCGTCGATACGGACAGCGCCCTGCTTGATCATGCGGAACGCTTCAGAGGTACTTACGACCAGACCAGCGGCTTTCAACAGGTGCGCTATGCCCAGCGACCCGTCGTTGCTGTCTAGATGCACCTCGGCGATTTCATCGGGCATGGCACCTTGCTGGAACCGGGCGACGAAGGCCTGCTGTTCCCGCTCGGCATCAGCCTGGCTGTGGAATCGGGCCACGATCTCGGCTGCAAGCTCGAACTTGATGTCTCGCGGGTTGCGGCCAGCATCGACTGCAGACTGCAGCCCGGCGATCTCAGCAAGCGGCCGGAAACTCAGTACCTCAAAGTATCGCCACATCAATTCGTCAGAAATGGACATGATTTTGCCGAACATTTCCGCCGGCGCGTCGGTGATACCAATATAGTTGTTGAGGGACTTCGACATCTTCTGGACGCCGTCCAGGCCCTCGAGCAGCGGCGTCGTGAGCACAATTTGCGGGGGCTGATTGTGCGCCTGCTGCAGTTGTCGCCCAACCAGGAGGTTGAATTTCTGATCGGTACCGCCCAGCTCCACATCTGCCTTCAATGCAACGGAGTCATAGCCCTGTACCAGCGGATACAGGAATTCGTGAATGGCGATTGGCTGCCCGCCGGTATAGCGCTTGTTGAAGTCATCCCGCTCCAGCATGCGAGCCACCGTATGCTGCGCCGCGAGGCGAATCAGGCCAGCGGCCCCCATTTCCGACATCCAGGTGGAATTGAACTCAACCCGGGTGCGCGCTGGATCGAGAATCTTGTATATCTGCTCTTCGTAGGTCCTGGCGTTTTCCTTGATCTCTTCCGGGCTCAGTGGTGGCCGGGTCGCGTTCTTGCCGCTCGGATCGCCGATCATGCCGGTGAAGTCACCAATCAGGAATACAACGTCGTGGCCCAGCTCCTGGAATTGCCGCATCTTGTTGATCAGCACGGTGTGACCTATATGCAGATCAGGTGCGGTCGGGTCGAAGCCCGCTTTGACAATAAGGGGTCGCCCAATGGAGAGCTTTTCCTTTAGTCCGCCTTCCGGCAAAATCTCGTCGCAGCCGCGGGTGAGCTCGTCCAATTGTTCCTGCATGTCCATCATCGATCACATTGTTCCTGAATTTCAGCTGCAGAACTTTAGCATTCCGCAGCCGCCTTTGAACCCCGAACGAAGGATCTGCGGATTGTCACCGGACAACGCTCGCTGGACGAGCTACGATCGATCGACCAATGCCGGCCCAAATCCGCCGGTCGACGCCGGCAAGCCGCCAGAAGCGACATCACTTAAGTAATTTAAAGGTATGATTTTGAGAGCTTTTTTCTTTGACGTTAATTCGAACCCGCTGTACAGTACCGGCAACGCTACAGCGGGGGAGACAACGCCGTGCAAAGACCGGTGAGTCCACTACTTCACGATTACAAACCAGGCGTCGCGGGCCGAGTTGCGACGACCAAAGCATGGTACTGGTTCGCATTGGGCCTGGGCGTGCCTTTGTTAGTTGTTGCCGGGTTGTTGACGATCAAGAGCGCTTCAGGGACCAACAAGCAAGCTGCCATCGCTGATACGGCGGTGAATACCTCGAGCCCGATTGACGCAATTCTTCAGCAGCAACACGACTTTTCTGAACCGTTTCCGGCGCTCGTCAGCGCCACCGACATTGTCGCTGTCACTACTACGCAGAAGCTGGCCGATTTCGTTTCCGGCTTTCACCCTCCGCTGGCAATTCCCGCAACGCCGCAATACGACATTATTAAACAAACGATCAAGTCCGGCGATACGCTGGAAAGAGTATTTCGGCGTAACCAAATCAGCCTGGGTGATCTCGCCTCGATCGTCAGAATTCCAGAAGCCGCGACGCATTTGAAAATGCTCCGGCCCGGCGACGTATTTGAGATCGGTCACGATCAGGGCCGCCTCATGAGCTTGTACAGGGAACTCAGCCTGACGGAATCGCTGCAAATTACGCGCAACGATTCAGGCTTCATTGCTGAAAAAGTTGAGCGCCCAGTCGAAACCGTTCGTCGCAATGCATACGGCAGAATCGTTTCTTCACTGTTTGAAAGTGCCGCGGCAGCTGGTCTGCAAGACAAGCTGATCATGAATCTTGCTGGCATATTCGCCTGGGACATCGACTTTGTTCTCGATATTCGCAACAACGACGATTACTACATTCTTTATGAAGAAATTTGGCAAGACGGCAAGTTCGTAACGACCGGCGAAATCATCGCCGCAGAATTCAACACGAACGGGCGCACGTTCCAGGCCATTCGCTTCGTTGACAAAGACGGACACTCTGACTATTTCACACCGGACGGCAGAAGCGTGCGCAAAGCATTCGTGAGGGCGCCGGTCGACTTCACGAGAATCAGTTCGAGCTTTAATCCGCGCCGTAAGCACCCTGTGTTGAACACTATTCGTGCGCACAAAGGCGTGGATTATGCAGCACCGAAAGGAACCGCAATCAAGGCGGCAGGTGACGGCAAGGTGATTTTTCGCGGCCGTAAGGGCGGCTACGGCAATGCTGTCATTTTGCAACATGGCGGCAACATCACGACGTTGTATGCACATATGTCATCGTTTGCAAAAACCGCACGTGTCGGTCAGCGCGTTCGTCAGGGCCAGACTATTGGATTTGTTGGTAGCACCGGCCTCGCTACAGCGGCACACCTGCATTATGAGTATCGACTGAACGGCGTACACCGCAATCCGCGAACTGTGCAATTACCACAAGCCGATCCGATCAAGGACGAATATCGTAATGAGTTCATGGCAACCGCACAGCCCATACTTGACGAACTGCAGCAGTACAAGAGAACCCAGATAGCCGCAGCTTCGTTCGACTAATCGCCGTGAGTAGTAGCGATTTGCAGCCGGGTGTGTATCTCGGCTTGATGTCCGGCACCAGCATGGATGGCATCGATGCAGCGCTCGTACGGCTCGATTCGCACCGTTGCGAAGTCTTGCACGCCGAGACCTGTCGCTACGACGACGCATTGCGATCAAGCTTGTTTGCTGCCAGCCGAAATCCTCAGCACTTCACCGTCGACCAGGTTGGCCAATTGGACCAGCGGGTTGCTTTGGCATTTCTCAAGGCCGCACGCGAAGTGCTTGCGGCAAGCGGAACCAACACCGAGGATGTCGTAGCTATCGGCAGTCATGGGCAAACAGTCCGACACCAGCCACGCTGCAAACCCGCCTTCACAATGCAACTGGGCGACCCTAACGTTATCGCGAACGGGACTGGCATCACGACAGTTGCCGACTTCAGACGCGCTGATCTCGCCCTCGGCGGTGAGGGCGCACCGCTCGCACCCGCTTTTCATCGCTGGGCCTTCACCGCGAATTCGGCGCGCATCGTTCTGAACATTGGTGGCTTTGCCAATATCACCGTGCTGCCGGCAAATGACGAAGCGGTGTCCGGATGTGATACCGGACCAGGTAATACCCTGCTGGATTGGTGGTGCGAGCGACACACGGGTCGTGCATACGATGACGATGGGGGCTGGGCAGCCGGTGGCTCTTTCGATGAGCAACTGCTACAGGCACTTCTCGCCGACCCGTATTTCGCGTTGCCGGGGCCGAAGAGCACCGGTTTTGAATATTTTCACAGCGCCTGGCTTGAGGAGCGCCTTGCCAAGCAGCGCACTCTCGCGCCGGTCGACGTACAAGCCAGCTTGGCGGAGCTGACTGCACGGTCCATCGCCGATGCCATCGCCCACTCAGCACCACACGCCGCGGAGATTCTCGTCTGCGGCGGCGGCGTCCACAACTCGGACCTGCTGCGCCGATTGCGATCCAGCTTGCCGCAGGCCTCGGTGGTCAGCACTGCCGACTTTGGAATCGACCCCGATTGGATCGAAGCAGCGGCATTCGCATGGCTGGCCGCGCGCAGGCTGGCCGACCTGCCTGGCAACCTGCCCGCGGTAACCGGAGCCTCGCGCCCGGCAATCCTGGGTGGTATCTATTCGGGACGCAGTTAAACATTTTGTAACCCACAGATTGGTATACTGGCCGGCCCTGCAACCCGAGCGGAAAACCCAGTGGACGCCCCAGTGCTGCCGGCAACCGATCGTTACATCAATCGTGATCTCAGCTTGCTGGAATTCAATCGTCGTGTGCTTGAACAGGCGAGTGACCCGGAAATCCCCTTACTCGAACGACTGCGTTTCCTGTGTATCTCGTGCACCAATCTTGATGAGTTTTTTGAGATAAGAGTCGCGTCGCTCAAGCAATTGCTCGAGATTGGCGCCCCTGCACCGGGTCCCGACAACCTGACGCCGCAGCAGTTACTCGACGAAATCCGGCACCGCTCGGTCTCGTTAATACACGATCAGTACACCCTGCTTAATGACGTGCTACTGCCACAACTCGCCGACAAGCATATTGAGTTTCCGCGTCGAGAAGAATGGACTAGCGATCAAAGCGCATGGCTCGCCAACTTTTTCCACACTGAAATCGTGCCGGTGCTGACCCCACTGACTTTGGATCCTTCGCGACCCTTCCCTCGCATACTGAACAAGAGTCTGAATTTTATTGTCCGCCTGGATGGCCTTGATGCTTTTGGTCGCCGCCGCCACAGAGCGATTGTGCAAGCGCCGCGTTCGCTGCCGCGAATCATTCGCCTGCCAGAGCACCTTTGTGAATCGGGCTCCGAGTGCTACATATTCCTGTCGTCGATTATCCACGTACACGTTTCCGAGCTGTTTCCCGGCATGGCGGTCGATGGTTGCTATCAATTTCGGGTTACACGTAACAGCAACCTGTATGTCGATGACGAAGAAGTTGATGACCTTGTACGCGCACTAGAAGGCGAATTAGCGGCTAGCCGTTACGGAGAGGCAGTGCGCCTGGAAATAAGCAAGCACTGCCCTGAAGATTTGTGCGAGTTCCTTCTTGATCACTTTGCACTCGAGCATGCGGACCTGTTTGCTGTTGATGGCCCGGTCAATCTCAATCGTCTTATCGCGGTAAGCGAGATGGCGCACCAGCCGGAATTGCATTACCCGACGTTCACGCCCGGCATTCCAGATGCCTTGCGAACGGGCGACAGTATTTTTGCCGTCCTCAGAAAGCAGAATGTCTTGCTGCATCATCCCTATCAGTCGTTTGCCCCGGTTGTCGACTTTATCGCCACGGCTGCGAAGGACCCGCAGGTCCTCGCGATTAAGCAAACCCTTTATCGAACCGGTGCCGCATCGCCCATTGTGGACAGGCTGGTCGAAGCGGCTCGTGCAGGCAAAGAAGTAACCGTTGTCGTTGAGTTAATGGCGCGCTTCGATGAGGCTGCCAACATCTCACTCGCCAATCGTTTGCAGGAAGCCGGTGCACACGTCGTGTACGGGCTGGTTGGCTTCAAGACCCACGCAAAGATGTCGATGGTCGTACGCCGGGAACAGAACCGTTTGCGCCGCTACGTACATCTCGGCACAGGCAATTATCACCCCGGGACGGCGCGCGCCTATACCGATTACAGCTTCATGAGTGCCAACCGCAAGCTCGGCGAAGACGTTCACAAGGTTTTCATGCAGCTAACGAGCCTGACCGAGGCGAAGGATCTCGACAGGATAGTCACTGCGCCTTTCTCGCTGTTTGGATCTCTGATAGTCAGGATAGAACAGGAGATCAGCTTCGCCGCTGCTGGCGAGGATGCGCATATCATCGCAAAGGTAAATGCGCTGATCGAGCCACAGATAATCGACGCGCTCTATCGCGCGTCTGCCGCAGGGGTGAAGATTGACCTGATTGTCCGCGGCATTTGCTCACTGCGTCCCGGCGTGCCCGGGTTGTCGGACAACATCCGCATACGTTCTATTGTGGGACGATTTCTCGAACACTCGCGTGTTTACTATTTCCGCAATGGCGGCAAGGAAGTCTTTCTGTGCTCGAGCGCGGATTGGATGGGTCGAAATTTTTTCCGGCGCACTGAGGCCTGTTTCCCGATCCGGCAACGCCCTCTTAAAGATCGCCTTAAGCGAGATCTGCAACTCTTTCTCGCTGACAATTGTGGCGCGTGGGAGCTGCAGGGTGACGGCAGCTACGAGAGACTACGACCAAATGGCGACGAGAGAATTTCTGCGCAGCAGGTCTTGATGGAAGAATTGGGTGCCGGCAGCAGCTAGGGAGACTCTGATCAATTCGCGTCGCACACGACGGACGGGTGGCCGGCGAGGCAAGGCCGGAGGAGCGCAGTGTACTCTATGTACTCCAGCGACGAGTAACGCAGCCTCGCCGGCCACCCGTCCGTCCCTCGGTAAATCATTGAATGGAATAGGGTTGTTGTCAAATCGTCTGCTGCTTTGTTGCGCGCCTTGCCCGTATCCCCGATACGCGCTGCGGCACGCGTCGCGCCGCAGACGATTTGACAACAACGTGTGCGACGCGAATTGATCAGAGTCTCCCTAGGTCAGTCCGTTGTACTCTCTACACTCAGATGAAAATCCGCCTGCTCGAGATACATCGTTTCGCGTTGCAGGTCGGCGAGCGTAAGCGGATTGTTATCTAGCCAGGCTTGCGGAAAACGAATACTAATCGTGCGACGCTTTACCTCCAGCCGAATCTCCGGCAGCGCCTCAGAACTGCGGCTGCGATTTATCAGTACTGCAAGTCGCAACAGGATCGCCAGACGCACACCTTTGTTGCGCCAGCCAGCAGGTAATCGGCGCGCCGAACGCACCGCAAGCTGTCGACGATGACTGCCAATCAGAAAGGCGAGCAGCGCCTGCTCGGTTCGTGGAAACCCCGGCATGTCCGCATTCTCGGCAATGTAGGCGCCGTGCCGTTGGTAACCGTCATGAGATATGTCCAGACCAATCTCATGCAGGCGAGACGCCCAATCAAGCATGCTGCGCGGCAAGCTCGATACTAACTCCCACGGCGCGGCACATTGCTCCAACAGTATCCTGGCCGTCGTCGCGACCCGCTCTGCTTGCAGTTCGTCTACATGATAACGAGCGGCCATCGCGCTGACAGTTCGCTCGCGGGCATCTTCTTGCTTGCGGCGGCCGAGCATTTCGTAAAGGAGGCCTTCGCGCAACGCACCGTCGGAAACCTGTAACCGGGGAATCTGCAATACACCGAGCAGCTCTACAAGAATTGCCAGTCCACCCGGCCACACTTGCGCTCGGCGTTCGGACAATCCCGGCAGACGGAGTTCAGCGATGCTGCCCAGCTCGATGGCGCGCTCTATGAGGGCCTCTACTGCCTCGACGGTCAAGCCACCGCCATCGATCACTCCGGTCTCGCGAGCAACCTGCTCCGTTGAAAGAATGGTGCCCGATGTACCTATTGCCTGCAGGTCGTTGGCAGAGCGGAAATATGCCTTGACCGGGCGCAACTCGAGGCGCGCCGCAAGACGCGCCGCGTCAAATGCTGACTTGCTGATCACGCCATCCCGAAAGTGCCGTTCGGTCATGGCCACACAACCCAGGTGCAAACTTTCGAGCGCCTTGGTTGTCGCGGCGTGACCCAGTATCAACTCCGTACTACCGCCTCCGATATCCAGTACGAGGCGGTGTCCAGGGTGCGGCGGCAAGCTGTGCAACACACCGTTGTAGATAAGGCGCGCTTCTTCGATACCCGAAATTACTTCGATGGGGTGGCCCAGCGCAGCCTCTGCGATTTCGCTGAAGGCCTGGCTGTCGCGGGCCCGGCGCAGGGTACTGGTGCCTGCGGCACGCACGCTGGATGCACGCATGTCGCGGAGGCGCTCGCCAAATCTGGCCAGGCACTCGAGGGCTCGTTGGCGGGCCGCCTCGCTCAGCTCGCCCGTGGTTTCCAGACCCTCCGAGAGCCGCACTGTTTCGCGCAGCCGATCAATGATGACCAGCTGGCCATGGCGCAATTCGCCAACGATCATGTGAAAACTATTGGAGCCGAGATCGACGGCTGCGATGACTTCGGCGGCGGACGACCCGTCCGCGTCATGGGTGGCTGGATTGCCTGCGGCGGCGCTTATGGGTCTGCCCTGGTCAAGCGCATACGCTGGCTGATACTAAACGTTGAAGGATGAGCCGCAGCCACACGTCGTCGATGCATTCGGGTTGCGAATGACGAACTGTGCACCTTGCAGGTCTTCTTTGTAATCAATCTCCGCACCCATAAGGTACTGAACACTCATAGGATCGACGAGCAAGGTCACGCCACGATTTTCAACCGCGCTGTCGCCATCTTCCATGTTCTGGTCAAAAGTGAAGCCATACTGAAATCCTGAGCAACCGCCGCCGGATACAAACACCCGCAACTTCAGTTCCGGATTGTCCTCTTCCTGAATCAGTTCGTTAACTTTATCGGCTGCCGCGTCCGTGAATACTATCGGTGGTGGCGGCATGCTGCTGGCTGAATTATTGACTTGCATGATTCTGTCCTGCCTCGTTGAGGCGATACGTGCGTCAGGAATTGCTGACGGCTGAAGGTTGATGTGCCGGCTCAATTTTGCTGGTCTGCTCCAGCAATGGCATCTGGGCACCCGGCTGATGAACGAGCTTTCCGTTGATTTCGGCCCCGATCGCCATTTCGATCAGATTGTAATACACATTGCCTACTACCCGCGCGGTTGGTCCCAGTTCCACTCGTTGGCCAGCGACTACGTCGCCACGAACTATGCCGTTCAGGAAGAGATGGGGGACGGTTACGCCACCTTCAATACTGCCGTCCTCAGAAACTGTCAGCGCCGAGTCACTCTCGATATCCGCAGTCACGCTGCCCTTTACAATGCCGTCGACATGGCAGCCGCCCGCGAAATGCAGATCGCCATTGACTTTGGTATTGCTGCCTACCAGCGTTTCTGTGACCGTATGGTGCTTGTTCTTACGACCGAACATTGTCTCTCCTCAGCTCTGGCTCGATTGCCAGAGGTAACTTTGCTTCACACTCGCTACCGACTTGGTGCGCGACTTGACCTCGATATTGATGCGTTCCGGCAGAAATCCGCTGGGTAATACCAATTGCCGATCGAAGTCCTGAAAATATCGAAACGAGAATGGCCAGTTGCTGTCCTCACTCGAGGGCAACAGATCCGCCAGCGCATAGGTCACCGATTGGCCATCCTGCGCGCCTTCGACGGTAAATTCGACCTCGCCACGCACGTTCTGTTCGTGTTGTTTAACCTGCACCAGGACCAGGTGCAAATTGTACATGCCCTCAGTATGCGACTTGACGAGCTTCAGATTCTGAACTCGTAACCCGCGACCGCCATCGGCAGGCGATATGATGCCGCGATAGAAGGCGATTGCATCGCGTTGCTCCTGAATTTTGCGCTGTAAGCCGGCAAGGCTCGCCTCGACATCCTTGTAGGCCGCACGATCGATATCCCGATGCGTTTCGAGCAGCGCGATCTGTTCTTGCCGGCCTTCCAGCAGCGTCTCAAGATCCGCAATCTGTCGTTTGTAGGCCTGCCGCTCGCTGACCGCATCTGCGACGTTGTATCCGGCCTGAATCCGGCCAAGTTCGAAGGTAAGATAGGCGCCGAAAACGACAGCAAGCGCTAGCCCGGCCCGTACGGCCCAAATCGGCGCGCCGCTTATGTTTGCTGTTGATTTTCTGCCCAAGATAAACTGCCGACTTCAATTAGAGGCGTTATGTTACGCGCAGCCCCTGGCAAACAGAAGTGCGGCAGGTCACGGAATCAACGGAAGAAACCGAAGAATCTGTTGCTGAACTGGTCGTCGTGACCGAAATGACCACCTGGAATGTGTGCCTATTATGCAACTATCTCATTGGTATCCTTGGCTGAAAGCCTTGCACGTCGCGTTCATGGTGACCTGGTTTGCCGGCCTGTTCTATTTGCCACGGCTGTTTATCTACCATGCCGACAGCCGGGACGACGTGAGCTTGCAGCGCTTTCAGTTAATGGAACGACGGCTCTACGTGATGATGACCATTGGCGTGTCTTTTACGATGCTGTTCGGCATCCTGCTGCTGTGGATCAACCCCGGATTAGTGAAGATCGGCTGGTTCCAGTTGAAGCTCGCGCTGCTGGTCGGGCTTATCATCTATCATGTGCGCTGCCGGACATGGATGCTGCGACTGCGTAATCAGGACTGGCCTGCCGATACCCGCTGGCTGCGCTGGTTCAATGAAATTCCGGTGATATTCCTGTTCGCCATTATTTGCCTGGCAATCGCCAAGCCCTTCTAGTCAGTCCCGCTGCTTTGCTTGCGTGCCTGGTCCTTGTCGAACGCTGCTCGCCAGCGCTTTGGCCACCAGCGCGGCCATGCTGGCACTTCTTCGGCAAACAACTTGGGCCCGAGCTCAGTTAATGCCTGCACGTAGACGCGTCGTTTGAAATAGATGACTTCAGTAACCGGTTTCCAGTAATCCACCCAGCGCCAACGGTCAAACTCCGGCGTATCGCAGCAATCGAATCGCAAGCGCTCTTCGCCGCTCTTTAGCCTGAGCAGAAACCAACGCTGTTTTTGACCTATGCACAGCGGCTTGCTGCCGTGCCGCAAGTATTTTTTCGGCAGCCGATAACGCAGCCAGTCGTTGGTTTCGGCAATTACGTCGACGTCGTCCGGTTCCAGGCCGACTTCTTCGCGCAGCTCGCGATACATTGCCTCCAGCGCCGTTTCTGTCTCAAGCATGCCGCCTTGTGGAAACTGCCAACCCTTGCTGCCGACACGACCAGCGAGCAACAATTTGCCCTTTGTGTTGCACAGAATAATGCCAACATTGGCCCGGAAGCCGCTTGAATCTATGAAGTCCTTACTCATTGTTCGGGCAGATGTCCTGCTTGCGTACTCAGCGTCCTGGCACCAAGCTTGCCCGAACTTACGCCGCTTGTACCACCCTTCTGCATTGATTAGCCTTGAAACGGTCGTCTCGCGGGCACCTTGAGCACATTGTGATGTACAAATTAAGGAGCGAGCCTTGCCGCCGCTGAGACATGCCTTCCCCCTGTTCACGGGCCTGATATTGCTGAGCCTGCTGACTGTACTGAGCGCACTACTGAGCGGCAGTGCAGACGTCAGCGCAGGCGAGGTATTCGCCGCCCTGGCGGGCAAGGCGTCCGTGACCGTCGACACGGTGGTTATGCAACTGCGCCTGCCGCGCGCACTGACGGCATTTGGAGTTGGTGGGCTACTCGCTGTCGCCGGTGTGTTGATGCAGGTTCTGCTGCGCAACCCGCTCGCGGAGCCCTACATTCTTGGCAGCTCAGGCGGCGCGGCGGTCGCCGCCTTGTTTGCGATGTTGCTCGGTTGGGGCGCTGCATCGATGGATGCGGCAGCATTCGCTGGTGCCATGGCCGCAAATTTGCTGGTGTTCTCAGTTGCTCACGGCAGTGGCAGCTGGACGCCTACCCGCTTGTTGTTGACCGGCGTTGTTCTGGCAGCGGGATTCAGCGCCGCGACAACCCTGCTGCTTGCGCTTAGTCCCGATCAGAATCTGCGGGGCATGCTTTTCTGGCTGATGGGTGACCTCAGTTTTGCCCATTCGCCAGGCCGCACTCTTTGGTTGCTATGTGCCATCACATTGGGTGCAAGCGTGTTTGCGCGACACCTGAACGTGCTCGCGCGAGGCGAATTGGAAGCCGCTATTCTCGGCTTGCCCGTGAACTCATTCCGATTGGCAATTTTTGCGGTTACGGCATTGGCAACTGCGATTTCAGTGACGACGGTCGGAGTGATCGGCTTTGTCGGCCTGGTCGTTCCGCACGCAATCCGGATGTTGGCTGGCAGCGATCATCGCCGCCTGATTCCGGCTTCAGCGCTCGCAGGTGGGTGTTTGCTCGTCATTGCGGACACGCTAGCGCGCAGCGTGCTCGCGCCGCAGCAGCTGCCGGTCGGCGCACTGACAGCTGCTCTTGGTGTACCGCTGTTCCTGTTGCTGATGAGCAAGACCCGCGGTCAATCCTGAGCAGCAGGAGTCTGCGCAAATACGACGATGTGGTCTGTTTCGAGGCGAAAGCCGATTGACTGGCCAACCGGGTGATTGTGGTGACTGGGAACCGACGACAACAATACGGCACCGCTCAGGGTCCGGAGTTCATAGAGGAATTCGGATCCCTTGAATTGCTTGCTCAGCACTTTCGCCTGCATCGGGCTATCGTCATCGTGAACGACATCGTCCGGGCGCAGCAGAACGTCTACCCTGGTGTCCGCCGGAAAGCGTGTAATCATGCGGCCGACAATTGTTCCCAATTCGGTTTCAACCGAGTTCTCGCTGCGAACCCGCCCTTCGAGCCAGACACCCTTGCCGACGAAATTGGCAACGAATCGATCTGCTGGCCGATGATATAACTCGTAAGCGCTGCCCCACTGCAGCAATTCGCCTGCACGCAGCACACCGACATCATCGGCGAGGCCAAAGGCATCCTGATGATCATGCATGGCAACCAACGCAGTTGTACCGAGCTGATTCAATAACTGCCTGACCTCCTGGCCAAGGTTTTGTCGAAGCGTTACATCGAGATTTGAGAACGGTTCGTCCATTAGCAGCAATTGCGGCTCCGGTGCCAGCGCCCTCGCAATGGCGACGCGTTGTTGCTGTCCGCCCGACAATTCATGCGGAAAACGCCCTGCCAGGTCGCTCAGTCCGACCCGGTTCAGAAAGTTCATCGCCAGTAAGCGGGCGTCGCGTGCCGGGTGCCGGTGCAATGCGAAGGCTACGTTTTGTTGCGCCGTCAGGTGCGGCAGCAATGCGTAGTCCTGAAATACCATGCCGATGTGACGTTGCTCCGGAGGAATATGCTGATCGATCGAGCTGAGCACGAGATCATCCGCGCGAATGTCACCCGCAATGACCGACTCAAACCCGGCGATGCAACGCAGCAACGTAGTCTTGCCGCAGCCGCTGGGACCGAGAATGCAGCCAATCCGCCCTGCTTCCAGCGTTAGCGATACAGAGTTGAGTACTGGTTGCTCTGTGTATCGGTGGCTAACCTCAGCTAATTGCAACATCAGTTATTGCGCCTGCTAAGAACTAACACCGGGACCAGGCCGGCGACTACGATCGCGATGGCCGGCAGCGCAGCCCGATGCCACTCGCCTTCAGTAGTCAACTGGAAAACCCGGACGGCCAACGTGTCCCAGCCGAACGGTCGAGTCATCAAAGTGATCGGTAGCTCTTTCATCACGTCAACAAACACCAGTAGCGCAGCCGTCACGATGGCGGGCCGCAAGATTGGCAAGTGCACATTGGCCAACAGGCGCGCACCCGACACTCCCATGCCGTGCGCCGCGTCTTCAATATTCGGACTGATACGTAGCAATGCACTGTCGAGCGGTCCATGAGCAACAGCGAGATAGCGAGCCATGTACGCAAGCAGGATGACGCTCAAACCACTTTGCAGAGCCAACACCTTATCGCTGTCAGCCAGAAGTGTCGCATTGACCCAGCGACTAAGCGCCGCTACAGGCACGAAGAATCCAATTGCCAGCACCGTTCCGGGTATTGCATAGCCAAGCGTCGCTATTCTACTCAACAATCGATTGATGCGGCTCGGCGCATTGCGCACCGCAAATGCCAATAGCAATGCGGCGGAACAGATCAACAATGCAGCCATTCCGGCAAGCATCAAGGTATTGGCGGCGAGCTGCCAGTAATGGGCATCGAATTCGAGACTAAACGTGCGCACACTCCAATAGAGAATCAGCCCCGCCGGCAGTACGAATGCAATGAACAGGACAGCACTGCAATAGAAGCTAATGAGTCCTGCTCTCCGTGGCTGCAGACGATGTGGGTTGAGCATTGCATTGCTCGTGTAGCGCGATGCGCCGCGAAAACGCTTCTCGAGCAACAGCGCGCTCATGACGAGCACGACCAGTACCAGCGATAATTGTAAAGCGGACTGCAAGGAGAAAAGGCCGTACCAGGAGCGATAGATCGCTGTGGTAAACGTAGTGAAGTTAAATAGCTGCACTGTTCCGAAGTCGGCCAGGCACTCCATTATTGCGAGACTGACGCCTGCGACGATCCATGGACGAGCGAGCGGCAATGATACTTTGCGAAAGCCCTGCATCGGCGAATAACCGCAGCTTTGCGCAACTTCCACGCCTCGTACGCCTTGAGTAGCAAACGCCTGGCGCGTAATCAGAAATACGTATGGGTAAAGCACGAGGCTAAGCGTCAGGATCGAGGCCCCGGCGCCGCCCAGCCCTGGAAACGCCAGTGCGGTTCCAAACATTTCGCGCCAGCCTGTTTGTAAAGGGCCCGTGTACTCAAAAATGGCCGCAAGCGCGAAGCCCAGTACGTAGCCTGGCATCGCCATGGGCAACAACAACGCCCAGCCGAAAAACGATCTGCCGGGGAATTCACAGGTTGCAACAAACCAGGCCAGCGATACACCAAGAACCGCAGTGATAGTAGCGACGCCCGCGACCAACAGCAGCGTATTGAACAGAGCCTGTGGCAGCACAAATTCAAACAGGTGCGCCCAGATATCGCCAGTATCGGTAAACAACGACAGTAGCGCGACGAGCAACGGCGCCGACGCCAGCAACGCGATCAACCAGATTATCAGCCCGAAGCCGCGGTGATCTTCGCCGCGTCTCGGCAGGTGCTTGCGCGGCAATGCCCGCGCCGGAATGATCGCTATGTCAGACACAGGGGCATGGCGTAGCGGCAATCGTCATACGAACTCAGCGGTAGCCAGCCCGGTCCATCAACCTGACCGCATCTGCCTGAAATTCACCGGCCGCAGCGACATTGAGCGGACTGGGCGAATATTCACCCCACGCGACCACCATCGGATCGGCTGCTACAGCCGGGTTGGCCGGGTATTCCATGTTGTCGCCACCCAGCATGCGTTGTGCGGTCGGCTCGGACATCCACTCGAGCAAGGCTATTGCGCCATCAGCGTTGTCCGCGTGGCGGGTGACGCCCGCGCCGGAAATGTTTACGTGTACACCGCCGGTCGCGGCAGCGGGCCAGAACAGTTTCACCGGGATAGCCGGATTTTCTTTTTGCAATCGTCCGAAGTAATACGTGTTGACGATGCCAACCTGGCACTGGCCTGCTTCGATCGCTTCAATAAGCTTGGTGTCATTCGGGAAAACATCGGTCGCAAGATTGGCAACCCAGCCGCGCACGATCTCTTCTGTGCGCTGCTCGCCGAGCTCGGCGATGAGCGTTGCAACAAGCGACTGATTGTAGACCTTGGCAGAGGTTCGCAAGCAAAGCTTGCCCTTCCATTTCGGATCGGCGAGCCCGGCGTAGCCGCTGAGTTCAGTCGGGTCGACTGTCCGCGTGTCATAGACGATCGTGCGCGCTCGTACTGACATCGCGAACCATTGGTTCTCGGGGTCTTGCAGATTCGCGGGAATGTTTTTCTCAAGCGTGTCCGAACGAACGGGTCGCAACACGCCTTGCTCGGCGGCATACCAGAGGTTGCCAGCGTCGACCGTCAACAGCAGGTCGGCCTGCGTTGTCTGGCCTTCGGCCAGCAGTTTCTGGATAAGCGGTTGTTCGCTGTCGGTGGTGTATTGTATTTCAACACCCGTTTCAGCCGTGTAGGCATCAAAGATCGGCTTGATCAATTGTTCGGCGCGTGCCGAATAGACTACGACTGGCACAGGCGCTGCCGGTACAGCGGCACTGCCCGGCGGCGTTTCACCACCGCAGGCCGACAACGTGGAAATAACAACAAGTAGCGACGACCCCGTGATCCGGGCAGACCTGATTTTACGCATGGCGACTCTACGCTCCGAAATGGTTAATGATAATGCTTCTCATTATCACATATGTTTCGGGCGCATGCCTACGCCTTTGTAACGCTATTCGACGGCGACCTGGTTGCGCCCGTTCGACTTCGCCCGGTACAGGGCGACGTCTGCACGAGCCAGCAAGGACTCTCCCAGCGTCTTCAGGTCATCGCTGGACGAGGGCACCACGCAAGTAGCAATACCGATCGATGCGGTGATGGTCTCGCCAGTCTCGGCATTGACCGCAACCTCGTTCGCGGAAATCGTCCGGCGAATACGTTCTGCCAGGGAGATCGCGGCATCGCCATCGGTCGCCGGCAACAGCACAACGAACTCCTCGCCACCGTAACGAGCCGCAACGTCGCTGGCTCGCACCTGGGTTTCAATTCGATGAGCGACTTCGCGCAGGACTTCGTCCCCGGCCGCATGACCATAGGTGTCATTAATACGTTTGAAATGATCAATATCCAGCATCAGGCAAACGAGCGTCGAGTGATCGCGCGAGGCGCGCGCCAACTCTTCCTTGAGGCGCAGTTGCAAATAGCGCCGGTTGTGCCAGCCGGTGAGGAAGTCGGTGTGCCCACTGCGCAACAGCCTTGCCCTGTTCAGCACATTCTCCAGCGAGAATGATGCGATAACACCGAGATGTTTGAAAAAATCCGTGGCATGGGTTGCGGTGAAGCGGTCGTCGTCGCGACTGCCAAAATTCAGACTTCCCAGCAATCGGCCTTTGAACGTTAACGGCAGCAGGGCAAGCGAAGCCAGGCCGTTGGTTGCGGGCAGCACGAGAGAATGATCGGCTTTGACATAGCGGCCCAACCAGGGCCGACGCAGTGCGATGTATTGCGGCGCAAGGCCGCTTAGACTGTCGACAAACGTAAGGCCGGGAAACTCAGCAGGCTCGTGACCGCTTGCCAGCAGCAAGTGGCGCACGTCGTGATCCGGATCGCACAATACGATACTGACGTCGTCGAGCCGATAACTGGCACGCAAGTCACTGAGCATGACGCGCAGCAGCGATGCCAGGTCTTCGGCATTTAACAGCGCCAGTTCTCTCTTCTGCGACACTCGCAAAATACGGGAATTGCGCTCGGCTTCCGCAATCTGCCGCTTGAGCTGTCCCTGCAACTGGCGAAGCTCATTCTCCAGATCCGTCTGCGACCGCATGCGTGCCAACTCCGTCAGCCAATTTCGCCAGGACCTTCTTTTACCAGAAACGGCCGGAGCATGCCGTTAACCGCTACACGTCTCCGGCATCGACCTGCGAATGGCCGCCGCGAGTGGCCAGATACTCGCGCCCACGGCGCATGACTTCGACGAATTCCGCCTGGTTGCCGTCTACTACCAATTGCCTGATTCGATTGACCGATTCGCACAGGGCGTCAAGCGGACCAATACCAAACTCGTTGAGATTCTGGATCTCGAAATACAGGTACGGGTTATCGCGCGCGACCGCCGACGACACGAGCAGCTGGGAATCGAAGGTAGTCGAGGACAGTTTCGCCAGCCGCGGTGCCGCTTCGCCGCTTTCCGCCAGAGCCGTGAAAAACGCAATGTTCAAAGCATGCGAAAGCCCCAGGACATAGGCGATCAGCCGGTCATGATCGTCGAGATTCATATCCAGCTGCTCAACCATGGTTGAGCGAAACATGTCTTTCGCGATAGTTGTCGCTTCTGCGCTACCCGCATCTACAAATATCAGGTGCCGCCCGGACAACAGGTCTGTGTCCGGACCGAACATCGGATGCAGAGATGCCACCTTGCAACCCGCTGCCGAGAGATCACGTAGACCCGCGCGCAGCGGCGACTTAAGCGAACCAATATCGAATACCAGGCCACGTGGCTTGAGTGCCGCGAGCTCTTGCAGGATACCGCCGGTAATGGCCAGCGGCGCCGCGACCACGATGACGTCGAAGTCCACTCCGGCATCGTGCCAGTCATGAAATTGTCCGGGCGCATCAGCGACGGCGGCATCGGCGATCGTCGTCGCATAGCCTTGCGACGTGAAAAAATTTGCGAACCAGCCGCCCATTTTACCCGCGCCACCGATCACCAGAACACTCTGGCCATCGCCGCGACCTTCTGCCGCAACCCGATCCCGTTCCTGGCTCGCCAGCGACGAACGAATCAGGTTACTCATGATTAATTCAGCAAGATCGGGGTCGACTGACAGTGCGCTGGCCTGCTGGCGAGCGAGACTCAGCACTTCTTTTTCCCGTTCGAAATCACGGGTCGCGCGCCCTGTGCTGAGCTTGTTGCGACCAATGCGGCCAACGACCTGCTGGCGCCGCGCAACCAGTTCGATCAGCTGACGATCAATATCGCTCAGCTCATTACGAAGTTTATCCAGATCCATTTGTTGTCGTTCTCAGATAACCGGGTACAGGTCGTACGTTTTACCGCAGATAACGCGATAACAGAAGTTCTCACCGCGTAAGCCGTTACACCCGTGCCAGAGGCTCACGGGTGTAACGACTGAAACCATAATGTGCTACCGGTGGTTGGCCGGTCAGTGGTGCCGTTTATTACGCGACTTGCGTTTCTTATCGTAGCGGCGGCGATCATCCCGGTACGCTTTCTTTCGCGCTTGGTACTTGCGATGGTAGCGATGATCGCGCTCATAGTCGTAGTACACGCGCTTCCAGCTGATATCAATTCCGAAACCGTATCGGTTCAGGTCATACCAGCGCACGAAGTCATAATTGGAGCGCAACCAGTACGGCAGCGGTGCACGATGCTGATTGGCATGCAACGGCGCATGCTCATAGCGTTGATAACGGTCGTAGCGCGAGTCGTGCGCGTTAGCCGGCTGTGCGACAACAAACAGTGACGCGGCCAGCAGCGCGAAGGGCAGTATTCGAGAGTTAGTGATTCGCATGGCCTTGGCCTCCTTTGCGTGATTACGGGCCCAGACTAGACTGCCGCTCATGAACCCATGCTTAATGCAAAGCACTGTTTTCGCAGTGATTCTGAACGCTTACTGAACGGCGCAGCACAACGCTACTGGCACCCCTACCGACAACCCGGCAATCATGCGACCATTCCTTCCTCGCGCAACGACAACCAAGAACAGGAGTTCACAACGATGAAGACCCGCGCCGCTGTTGCCTTCGAAGCAGGCAAACCCCTGGAGATAGCAACCCTTGATCTTGCGGGCCCGCAAGCTGGTGAAGTCCTGATCCGCAATGTTGCAACCGGCGTTTGTCACACCGATGCCTTTACGCTGTCCGGTGAAGATCCGGAAGGCCTGTTTCCGTCGGTACTGGGCCACGAAGGTGGGGCCGTCGTTGAAGAAGTAGGCGCAGGAGTGAAAGATATTAAAGTCGGCGACCACGTCATTCCGCTGTACACGCCGGAATGCGGTGCCTGCAGTTTTTGCACGTCCGGCAAGACCAACCTGTGCCAGGCAATCCGCGTAACCCAGGGGCAGGGATTGATGCCCGACGGTACCAGTCGTTTCTCACTGAACGGCAAGCCCATCTTTCACTATATGGGTACGTCGACATTTAGTGAGTACGGGGTACTACCGGCAATCTCCCTTGCAAAAGTCAGCAAGAAGGCACCGCTGGAAAAAATCTGCCTGTTGGGCTGCGGCATCACCACCGGCATCGGTGCCGTGATCAACACCGCGAAAGTTGAGCCCGGCGCCACTGTTGCCGTGTTCGGTCTTGGCGGTGTCGGTCTAAGCGCTATCCAGGGTGCATTGATGGCTAAGGCCGGACGCATCATTGCCATCGATATTAATGAGAGCAAATTCGAACTCGCGCGGCAAATGGGGGCGACGGACACCGTGAACCCGAAAGACCATGATGCGCCGATTCAGGACGTCATTGTCGAAATGACAAACGGCGGAGTCGACTATTCATTCGAATGCATTGGCAACGTCAACCTGATGCGCGCCGCCCTGGAGTGTTGTCACAAAGGCTGGGGCGAATCGGTCATAGTTGGTGTTGCGGGCGCGGGGCAAGAAATCTCGACGCGGCCATTCCAGTTGGTTACCGGTCGCGTTTGGCGTGGTACAGCATTTGGCGGTACACGTGGCAAAACGCAACTGCCCGGTATGGTCGATCAATACATGAATGGCGAAATCAAGGTAGACGAGTTCATCACACACACAATGCCACTGGAAGATATCAACAAGGCCTTTGATTTGATGCATGAGGGCAAGAGCATCCGCACTGTCATTCATTTTTGACACCGTGCTGACAAGCAGTACCTGATGACACGCGTCGCCACCGCTACCAGCTCGACAATCGCGGCTGAGGCCGCAGCGCAAGTTGCGGACGACGGCGGTAATGCTGTCGACTGCGCCATCGCGGCAGCGCTCGTTGCTATGAATACCGAGCCTGGCGTATGCGCGCTCGCCGGCGGCGCGTTTGTGACGATTTGGCCTGCGGAATCGGATCCGTTAACGATCGACGGCAACGTTGCTGTACCGGGATACGCGGGTACCGACAAGCCTTTGCAGGAGATCGCCGTCGACATGGAATACGGCGGTGGAGTTCGTACGCTGGTAGGCGCGCCGTCGGTGGCTGTGCCGGGCGCACTCGCCGCCCTCGAGTTAGCGGCAACCCGCTATGGCGAGATTGCGTGGTCACAGATCGTCAAACCAGCGATCGACTGCGCGCGGTCAGGTTTTCCTTTGTCGACTGCTTCCCATTACTACCTGGAATACTCCGGGCAATCCATTTTCGGCCGCAGTGCCGACGGTCACAGAGCGCTGCATGACAGCGCCGACACGTTACGTACGGCTGGCGAACGAATCATCGTGCCGCATCTGGCTGACACACTCGATGAAATTGCCAGAACCGGAAGTGAGAGTTTTTATCGAGGCGAGATTGCCGCCGCTATCGCAAATCATGTGCAAGCTGCTGGCGGCAGGCTCTGTCGCGACGATCTCAGCCGTTATACCGCGATTCCCCGGCCCTGCCTGCGCAGTACGCTGGCGGACTGGCACATTGCCAGCAACCCGCCACCCGCTGTTGGCGGCACCATGCTCAGCGCTCTGATCAGCGGCTTTCGCGACTCGACCGCCGGAAGATGGGATGAACAGTCCTTGCTGAAAATTATTCGCTTGCAGCGTTCAGCGTTAGGCTATCGACGCAACAAGCTTGATCGCAGCGATGACATTGAGGCGGCCTGCAACGAATTCCTGGCCCTGCTGGATGACCTCGCAATTCCAGGTAGCTGGCAGTCCGCGTCTACGGTTCACACTTCGGCGGTCGACAGCGCAGGCAACGCCTGTGCCATAACTGCATCTGCCGGCTATGGCTCGGGCGAAATGCCGGCAGGCACTGGCCTTTGGCTGAACAATTGTCTTGGCGAACTGGAACTAAACCGGCGCGGCTTTGACGCTGGCCCGCCGGGCCGCCGACTGCCGTCCAACATGACTCCCGGCGCCGCTCGTCGCAAAGACAGCGTGCTCGCCTTCGGCTCTCCTGGTGCTGATCGCATTACCACGGCACTGCAGCAATTCCTGGTTAACTTCATGTATCGCGGCATGCCGTTGCGGGACGCTGTCGATGCGCCGCGGGTTCACGTCGAAGTTGGCGAGGAAAACGACCGGCTGGCCGCCGAGCCGAGTCTCGACCTGCCGTCGCAATCCATGCCGGTTACCCGCTATCCTGGACTGAACATGTACTTTGGCGGCGTCGGTGCTGCGCTGTATTCCGCAACCGAAGGATTCGACATAGCCGCCGACCCGCGGCGCGCCGGTGGCACTTCGATCGCCGGCCGATAGATGGCGTCAATGCGGTCTGTTACTCTCCGCGCAGGTCACATAGTCGACATGTTGTCGACGTTCAGGCGAACACCGTGAGTACGAAGTTTATGCACGACCGACTACCAGAAACACTTCCCGAGAATCCATTGCCGTTGGCGCACGAATGGTTCACAGAGGCGCAACGCAGGTCGGATCAACGCAATCCGAATGCGATGACCCTGACCACTGTCGGCACTGACCAGCAGCCTTCCGCACGAATCGTTTTGTGCAAGGCATTCATTGCTGATCCCGGTTACCTGGTGTTCTACACCAATTACCAGTCGCACAAGGCGAGCGAGCTCAGCGAGCATCCCCGTGTGGCAACAGTGATGCATTGGGATTCCCTCGGCAGACAGATTCGCGTTGAGGGCCGCGCTGTGCGATCGCCTGGCGCTGAAAGCGACGCCTACTTCGCGACCCGCGACTGGGGCAGCCAACTCGGTGCGTGGGGCTCTGATCAAAGCCAACCGATTGCGTCGCGGGACAAGCTGGTCGTACAGCTGCGCGAGCGAGCGGAATCGCTCGGGATCAAACTGGGTGACGACACCAGCGTACTCGCCAGCGGCAAGCCACCGGCCATTGCACGCCCACCGCATTGGGGCGGCTTCCGTATCTGGATTGCAGCGATCGAATTGTGGGTGGAAGGTGGCGATCGCGTTCACGATCGTGCCCGCTGGGAACGTACACTGGATAAGAACCCGGATGGCGGCTTTGCTGCCGGCGGCTGGAGTCGCAGCCGCTTGCAACCCTGACAGCATCGGTAATGAGCCAATTAATCGAGCAGCGCATCCATTGCCCCTACTGCGGCGAAGCAATGCACATCTTGTTGGATTTGTCGGCAGGCGATCAATCCTATGTTGAGGATTGCCAGATATGCTGCCGGCCCATGCAGGTTACTTTTGCCTGCGAAGGCAATGAGCTCAGCTACGTACAGGTGACCGGTGACTCGTAGCCCGTGCTGTTTGCTAGCGCTCCTCCTGACGGCGATGAGCAGCCTGAACGCGGCGGAACCGCGCCTTACTGAAGGCACCAATATTGTGGCCGACGTCTTTCCCGGCGACGGCCGCATCGCGCTCGACCTGCTGGGCGACATCTGGACGGCACCAGGGCGCGGCGGAGATCTGCAGCAGCTGACGTCCAGCCGCAGCGCTGCCCAACGACCACGCTGGTCACCTGACGGTCGCAGTATTCTTTACCAGGCAAGCAGCGCGGGCAGCACTGCTCTTTGGCGAGTGACGGTTGCCGACGGCAAATCATCGCTGCTCAGTCCGCCCGGCCAGTTCGAACAGCTGGCAGACTGGCATCCGTCCGGAGAGCGCATCGTCTTTGCGGCAGCACGCCACGACAGCGGTCTGGATATCTGGGAACGCGATCTTGCGAGCGGCCTCGATTACCGACTAAGCAGCCATTCCGGCGATGAACTGGAACCCGTGTGGTCCACGGACGGCCGCCATCTTTGCTACGTGCTCCACGAGAACGACCGCTGGTACTTGATGGTGCGACGTTTTGCGGCCGAGCCAAAAGTTATCATCGAATCGGCAACGCCGTTGCTGGCACCATCCTGGCGTCCGGACAACACGTTGATCACGTTTTTGCGACAGCACGAATCGGGGCGTATCAGCGTCGACATGGCGATCTTGTCTGATCCGCCGCTGGATCGACAACTGTTCGCAGGAGAAGACTTTTTTCCCGGTGCATTGAGCTGGATCGACCGCACACAGTTTGTGTACACCGCCGACGGCAAGATTAAGGTTCGCAAGTTTGCGAGTCGCGCTTCCCGGGTATTGCCCTTCTCCGCCGGCGTCGGCAGGCCGACGCCGGAACAGCATCCTGTTGGCACGGCGCCAGCGTTGCCTGCCAGTACTACCAAGGGCCGAATAGTTGTAAGAGCGCCGCGCTTGTATGACGGCCACGGCGTCGATTATCAACGCAACGTCGATATCGTCATCGAAGACGGGGTGATCACAGCCGTCGAATCGCAACGCGATCATAATGATGCCGTCGTGTTTGATATCGGCGATGTAACGGTGATGCCTGGTCTGGTTGATGTTTATGCCGGGCTGCCGAGCGTACAGCCAGAGGCGCTGGGTCCGCTGTTACTGGCATTCGGCGTCACCACTCTGGTGACTCCGGATGACTCTCCTGGTCTGGCAACGAATGCCTGGCAATCCAACGACCTGCCGGGGCCACGTCTACTGCGCGCAACCGATGTGGCAGACGCCGCTACGGCTCGCGGCAACTCCAACGTACGACTCGTTACAGCACTTGAGCAGAACAACAGCGATTTGCAGGAAACAGGCGCCGCCTGGCGCAAACACGGGGTCCCACTGCTGGCTGACAGCTGGAGCACTGCGTTCGCGACTGATGCCGACCTGTTACTGGGCACTGCCAGCATGCCGCGCTCCCCGCTCGGCAAGCGCTACGCTGATTTGATGCGACTCGGAAACGGCAAACGCCTCGTGCTGGTATCCGCTTCCGCCGACTCAGCAACGCCGGGATTGCAGGCATTGCGCCGCTTGCCACCGGCCAAACTGCTGTCGCCTGCGTCGGACACGCCACGGCGATTCGTTAGCACAGCGCAATTCGGCAACGGCGATACGTCAGTCGTCGTTGGCAGCCGCCCCTCCGGAATCGCACCCGGACTCGCCACCCAGGCAGAATTGCTCGCCTTGCAGGCAGCAGGCTTGCCGCCGTACCAGGTACTGCATGCGGCAACCGGTGCCGCCGCCGGTGCGCTGGGACTCGGCAGCAGCCTTGGCCGTATCGCAGCAGGTGCGCGCGCCGACCTGGTCCTGGTCGCCGGCGACCCACTGCGGAATATCAACGATGCCGCAGAGGTTGTTGCGGTCGTACTGGACGGACGATTTTTCAGTACGGCGAGCTTGCTGGAGAAAGTCAGCCCGAAATCCGTCGAATAATTTGACAGTTGCACCGAAATAGCGCCCCTGTCTCCGATTGGCGACGGTTTTAGACATAATGCCGTTGCCCAACGACCGTCGCCCCGTCGCAACGAGAAATTTAATTACTTATTGTTCAATAGCTTACAAATCAGAGTTTTCAGAGCACCTGATGCGTTGCAGATAATGCTGTCGAATTCTTTTACAGCTGGGACATTCCGGCAAACCCGAGATGCCCGGTTTTTCTATTAAGCAATTGAATATGTTGCCGAAAATGACTTCTGGCATAGGTCTTGCTTTATAAGACTTGCCCAAGCGAAGTGTAGCTGGTCCCACAAGACTGCAACGAGACAAACAGGATTTAGACGCCAGAAGAATAAAAATCAGAAAATAATAAGATCCGAATCTAATAATAATAATTAAGTCTCGTATCAGTTTTATGGATTCCCAGTTACCTCTCTGTTGTAAGAGAGATTAGCCCCGCGACATTGTCGCGGGGCTTTTTATTTGCCTGGCTACTGGCGAACAGGGCACTTCCGGATCAGCTTCAGGTCAAATCCCGCAACGTAGCTTCCTATATAACTTTACGGGAATGAGCATGAATATTTCACCGCTGCTTGTTGCTAGTTTCGCCCTGCTATTCGCTGCCTGCTCCGGACCCGAAGCGGAAAATACCGCTCCTGCAGCAAATGCCGATATCTATTCCGCCGCCGTAAGCAATCCGCAACGCAGTGCGGAAGATCGCGAACGTGATGTCGACAGAAAGCCCGCTGCCGTTCTGGAATTCCTTGGGCTCAAGCCCGGTATGCGCGTGCTCGACCTGTTCTCGGGCGGCGGCTATTACACAGAAATACTGTCTAACGTAGTTGGTGCAAAAGGCAGAGTAGTTGCACACACAAACAAGGCGTATGAGGGCTTCGCCGGCGAACAGACCCGTGTTCGGTATGCCGACAATCGACTGGCGAACGTCGAGATTCTGATTGCCGAGAATAACGAGCTAAAACTCGCTCCTGGCAGTTTCGACGCCATCTCAATGGTGCTGTCGTTTCATGACATCTATTTCGTTGACGCCGAGAGCGGCTGGCCAAAACTGGATGGCACCAAACTCCTTGCAGAACTGTATCGGGGCGCGCGGCCAGGAGCGATACTGGGCATCATCGATCACAGCGCAGCGGCGGGCTCGCCAAAAGAAACCGGCGGCACAACTCATCGGATCGACCCGGCCATAGTAATAAGTGAAGTCGAGGCAGCGGGATTCAGGCTGGAAGCCCGCAGCGATCTGCTACGCAATATGCAGGACGACTACAGCCGCAACGTATTCGAACCCGACTTACGCGGCAAGACAGACCGCTTTGTCCTGCGATTCCGTAAGCCCGACTGATATTACTCCGCTTGCGCGGCCTTAGTGCGCCATCTAGGCTGCATCATCACCTGTGTGTTTCGGCACCGGTTTGCAGAAGCGGAGATAAAAAGATGAGAAACCGTGACGGCCTCAAATCCTTGCGCCAGGCTTTCGTATTACTCGCCATGGTCGCGCTTGCGGCATGCGCTCCAGCAACGACCGGCAACTACGAAGAAGCAACAATCGCCGAGTTGCAGGACGCCATGCAAAGCGGCGAGTTGTCGGCACGCGCACTCACCGACTATTACCTTGAACGCATTGATACGCATGATCGCAACGGCGTAACGCTCAACTCCATCATCGAGGTCAACCCGGACGCACAGGAGATTGCGGACGGACTGGATCAGGAGCGCAGGGATGGTCGGGTGCGCGGTCCGCTGCACGGTATTCCTGTGGTGCTCAAAGCCAACATTGATACCGGCGATGATATGGCCAGCAGTGCAGGCTCACTGGCGCTGGCAGGTCATCGTGCCGCCGATGACGCGTTTATCGTTGCGCGACTCAGGGAAGCCGGAGCCGTCATCCTTGCCAAAGCCAACCTCAGTGAGTGGGCGAATTTTCGTTCCACCAATTCATCCAGCGGCTGGAGCAGCATTGGCGGCCAAACGACCAATGCCTATGATCCGTTGCGCAATCCCTGCGGCTCCTCAGCAGGTTCGGCAGTTGCGGTTTCGGCTAACCTGGCCGTGTTGGCTGTCGGTACGGAAACGGATGGCTCGATCGTTTGTCCCGCTTCGATCAACGGCATCGTGGGCATCAAACCGACGCTCGGTCTGGTCAGCCGTGACGGCATTATTCCAATCGCACACAGCCAGGATACAGCCGGTCCCATGGCGCGAACCGTACGCGACGCAGCCACAATGTTGAATGCACTTGCAACGCGCGATGACAATGACAGCGCGAGCGCAGGCCGCCCCGCCGCGCTGCCGGACTATGCAGCAGATTTGCGTTCGGATGCATTGCGCGGCAAGCGAATCGGCGTGCTTCGCAGCTACAGTGGCGCCGGACGCAACGATCAGGTGGAAGCCGTTTTCACGAAGTCGATCGAGTTGCTGCGCGAGCAGGGTGTCGAGGTAGTAGATCCGGTCAATATCGATACCGCGGGCATGGGTGATGCAGAATTCGAGGTGCTACTGTATGAATTCAAAGCGGATCTGAATCATTACTTCGAGGAGTCTGCGACGCCAATACGATCCCTGCAGGAACTGATCGAATTCAATAGCCGCAATGCCGACGAGGTCATGCCGTTTTTCGGTCAGGAACTTCTGCACAGCGCCGAGGCCAAAGGCCCGCTAACTGACACCGCGTATCTCGAAGCGCTGGCGACGAGCAAACGCATCTCCCAGGATGGGATCAACAATGCGCTTCGCGAGCATAAACTTGATGCGCTGGTCGCTCCCTCGAACGGACCTGCCTGGATGACAGACCACATCAACGGCGATAATTTCAGCGTTGGCAGTTCTTCATTTGCAGCGATATCTGGCTACGCCAGCATTACCGTTCCGGCAGGAGAGGTATTCGGCCTGCCTGTTGGCCTATCGTTCATCGGTGGTGCATTCAGCGAGAAAGCGTTGATCGATATCGCGTTTGCATTCGAACAGGCGAGCCAGGCCCGGCGTAAGCCCTCTCCAGCAAGTCCGCAGCGACCGTGAGCCAGGCGCAGTATCCAACTTCACCAGCAAGTCCGCAGCGACCGTGAGTCAGACTAGCTGAAACTGCGAACTGCTCCCTGTTAGCAGGCTCCCGCAGCAGGCGTAATGAAAGATTGAGGGACGTCCAGCTCTGCCCATGTTTAAAGCGATTCGCGTCACCATACTGCTGTTTATCCTGATCATAGTTGCCGGCACCACCTGGTTGGCGCAAGCGCGCAGCACCGATTGGAACAACAGCCTGTGGGTCAAGATTTATCCGATCAATGGCGACGGCAGCGAGCAGAGCAGTCGCTACATCGAGGGCCTGTCCATTTCGCAGTTTGCGGGCATCGAATCTTTCGTTGCGCGGGAAGTTGAACGTTACGGCCGCGAACTGTCACGGCCAGTTCGAATTGAGCTAGGGACGCCAATCACCGAGCAGCCGCCGGAACTACCGGACGCTTACAGCAAATTGAAGGTAATGTGGTGGAGCCTGAAAATGCGCTGGTGGGCAAACAGCGTCGCCAGCCCGCAAGACTCACCGGCGCCTGATGTACGCATTTTCGTGCGTTATCACAGCCCTGATTCCGAGTTTGTACTTGAGAATTCGGTCGGCCTGCAGAAAGGCCTGGTAGGAATCGTTAATGGTTTCGCCGGCCGCCGCCAGAATGGCAGCAATAATGTCATTATCGCCCACGAATTCCTGCACACGCTGGGAGCAACCGATAAGTACGAAGCGGCCGATGGACTGCCGCTCTATCCGGACGGCTACGCCGAGCCGGATCGGGAACCGCGTTTCCCGCAACGCTACGCCGAAATAATGGGTGGCCGAATAGCCATGTCGGCGGACGAAGCCATCATTCCGCAGAGTCTAAAGTACGTCGTCATAGGCGAGCAGACCGCTCGCGAAATTCGCCTTCAGCAATAGTTCGCTGATCTCGCTGGCGGTAACGAGGCAATGTCGTTAGCCTCTGCAACATGTCGGCGCAATCCACAGCAACGCTTTCCTGCGAATCTCTCGGTGTCAGTGTGCCCAGGCGGCGACTTGTAGACGACTTGAATTTCGCACTCGCAGAAGGCGAGTTTCTTGCGATTCTTGGCCAGAACGGCGCAGGCAAATCGCTGTGCCTGCATACGCTTGCAGGCTTGCGGCAACCAGGCAGCGGTTCAGTGTCGCTCTTTTCCAGTGGGCTTGCCGAGCAGTCTCGCAAGGACGTTGCCCGGTACCTCGCATTGTTACCGCAACACTCTGACGACGCGTTTCCCGCCACCGTTTTCGACACGGCGCTGTCCGGTCGGCATCCGCATGTTCCGCGTTGGCAATGGGAAAACAGCGCTGATCGGCAGATCGCCAATGATTGTCTGCGGCTCATGGACTTGCACGAGCTCCGAGCTCGTGATGTGGCGACCCTGTCGGGAGGCGAGCGGCGACGCCTGGCGATCGCCCAGGTCCTGGCGCAATCACCAAAAGTGTACTTGCTGGACGAGCCGACCAACCACCTGGATCCGCAGCACCAACTGGATGTCCTGAACGTGTTTGCTGAGAAAGCCCGTGCAGGCGCTACTGTCGTAGCGAGTTTGCACGACGCCAATCTCGCAGCCCGCTACGCGACGTCATGCCTGCTCTTGTTCGGCGACGGCCGCTGGCAAATGGGCCCGACCCGAGAAATACTGGAAGCTGACACCCTGAGTAGACTGTATTCCACGCCGATGGAAGCTGTGCCATGGCGCGGACATTCACTGTTCATTGCAAGTGGTAGCGATACGCGCTGACTGTACGACGCAGAATTGATATTGGTTCAGTCGCAATAGCCGCTTAAACTCGCCAGCAACGACGCATGCAATGCCTTGTTACTTGCGAGGACCGAGCGGGTCTCCAGTGTCGGCGACTTGCCATTGAGATCAGTGAATACGCCGCCCGCCTCGGTCACGATGACCGCCAGCGCTGCAATATCGAGAATATTAACGTCTGACTCGATAACCGCCTCGATCTTGCCACTGGCCAGCAAGTGGTAGTGGTAGAAATCTCCGTAGCCGCGAATACGATCCGCGGTAGCAACCACTTTGCCATATGCCCCCCAGCCTTCACTGGCCGCCAGCGACTTCAAATTGCCTGCGGACACGGCGGCCCGATCCAACTCGGCGATATCGCTTACGTGCAGAGGCTTGTCATTCAACCAGGCCCCTTTGCCTCTTTCGGCGTACGCCAGTTCGTTAAACATTGTGCCGCTGGAAACACCGAGTACCAGTTCACCGTCGCATAGCAGGGCAATCTGCGTTGAGAAGAACGGATACTGGCGAACGAATCCCTTGGTGCCATCAATAGGGTCGACCAGCCAGAGGTACCGTCCCCCGGATTGGGTAGTGCCGGTCTCCTCGCCGTAAAAGCCGTGGTCCGGAAATGCGCCCAGAATGATTTCCCGTATGCGCTGCTCGCACTCAACATCTGCCTGGGTCACGGGCGTGCGGTCCGCTTTGGTGCGTACCGTAAAATTGCCATTGAAGTACTGCCTGCTTAGCTCGGCAGCGGCACTGGCCGCTTCCAACGCTACACTGAGCTCGCGCGACGGCGCGGGTGCCTGGGTCTTGTTCACATAGCCTCCTTGCAGAATGTCGACACTATGGCTGGCGCACCGCGAAGACTCAAGAATCGCAGCGACAGACGGTTGCCGACGCGTGCATCTCGTCGCGAGAGGAACACCTACGGCGGGCAATGCGCAGTTCCCGGCGGCGGACATTGCGGCTGCGGACGGGCAAGCATGGCGGCGATTGCGGATACAGGACCATTGCTTGACAGGAACCGAGACCAGCACCTAAGGTTCGCCGCTCATCAGGTGAACCCGGAATGGCATTGTTCCGGGTGAACGGGAAGCCGGTGCGGAAGACATACTTCCAATACCGGCGCTGCCCCCGCAACGGTGATCGAGTTAATCCGCAGCCCCCGCCGCACAGCGCGACGGAGCCACTGCGAAACAGCATCAAACGATGCAATGTTTCGTGGGAAGGCGCTACGGACCGGCACTAGCCGCTCGTCAGCCCGGAGACCGGCCCGATGAACATGCGAACGGCGCGGCGGGCGACGGTTCGGGCGTGCCGCAGGCATTCCTCCCCCTCCCCTCGCGTTATCGCTCAACAGCAATCGACAACGCATGCGGGCGGCATGCAAGGGGACTACATGAGACACCTTCGACCTTTATTCGCGGCGGCATGCCTGCTGCCATCTATCGCTGCAGCAGTGGACGACGTCATCGTTGTAACGGCAACTCGCAGTGAAAGCGCGCTCAAAGACCTGATCGTACCGGTCATCGTTATTAACCGGGAGCAGATCGAACTGGCCGGTGCCAGTGATCTCTCTGAGCTGTTGCGTTTTGAAGCTGGTCTGGACATTGGCCGCAATGGCGGACCCGGCCAACCAACGTCCGTTTTCATGCGCGGCACAGAAAGCAATCACACGCTGGTATTGATTGATGGCGTTCGGGTTAACCCGGGCACGATCGGCGGTGCCGCGCTGCAGAATATTGCGCCAGAGGTTATTGAACGCATCGAAATCGTCAAGGGCGCGCGCTCATCATTGTATGGCACCGATGCGATCGGCGGAGTGATCAACATCATCACCCGGCAGCCCGGCAACGGCTATGCAGAAGCGGGCGTTGGCAGTGGCAGCTTTGCAACCCGCACGGCGTACGCGAGCTTCGGGCAAGGCACAACGAATGGCGAATATGGCGCTACCATCAACATGCAAGATACCGACGGCTATGCAATTCGCACGGACAGCCCGATCAAGCGCGGCTACGACAACTTCAGCGCCAATCTCTACGCGAGCCGGCGGTTCGGCAATGCGACCCTAAGCGCACGCCACTGGCGCGCGTCCGGCAGCAGCGAGTATCTCGATTTCTTCCTGTCGCCGCTTGACCAGGACTACCGCAATGAAACCAGTGCGCTCGAGTTAGTCAATCCGGTTGGCGAAAACGGCAGCAGCAAGTTGACCCTGAGCCAGTCCGTAGACGACATCTCGCAAAACCAGGCGGAAGATTTCGTCGAGTCAAAGCGGCTGGCGCTGGACTGGCAGTACACGACGCAGCTCGCCAATCACAATCTTGCTGCCGGTTTCTACGCCACGAGTGAAACCGCCGAAGCGCTGTCTTTTGGCAGCGGCTTCAATGAAGAAACGGACACGCGAGCGCTGTTCCTGCATGACAGCATCTCGCTTGGCCAGCACCGCATGTTTCTAGCCGGACGGTATACGGATCACGATACGTTCGGCAACGAATTCACCTGGAATGCCGAATACGCTTTCGATGTCAGCGATGATCTCTCGCTTACAGCCGGTCTCGGACACGCGTTTCGCGCACCGGATGCAACGGACAGGTTCGGCTTTGGCGGAAACGTCAGTTTGCGGCCCGAAGTGTCGGACGAGATTCAATTGGGCATGCAATTTGCCGCAACGCCCACGCAGACCTTGCGCCTTGAGATTTATCAGAACGATATCGAGGATCTGATCGAGTTTGAATTCAGCTCGTTCACGCTGCAGAACATCAGCAAGGTGGAACTGCGCGGCGCGCAACTCGGCTGGACCTATGCCGGCGAATTGTACGAACTACGTACTGATGTCATTGCGCAAAGCGCCGAGAATGCGGCGGATGGCAGTCGCCTGCTACGCCGTCCGACACGCAGTATGACTGTCAACCTGCGCCGCCGTATCGGCGAACACGCACTGGGAATGTCCTTGTTGGCCAGCGGTGACCGCGAAGACCTTGCTGAAACACTGCCGGGATATGTGCTGCTGAATCTGAGCGGACAGTTTACAATCGCGCAGCACTGGCAGGCGAATTTGCGCATTGAAAACCTGCTGGACAAGAACTATCAAACGGCGGCGCCATATCGAATGAGCGAACGTGGTGCCTTTGTTGAACTGAAGTATCGCTGGCGGTAACAGATATGGGGCACCGACTGAGCAAAATCTACACCCGTACCGGAGACGATGGCAGCACCGGTCTTGGCGATGGTAGCCGCGTCGCCAAAGACAGCTTGCGCGTCGAGGCGTACGGAACAGTGGATGAGGCCAATAGCGCAATCGGGGTGATACTCGCCGAGGACAGTGTCGGCGATGACATTCGAGCCTGCCTGCTTACAGTACAGCACGATTTATTCGATCTCGGCGGCGAACTCTGTATTCCTGGCCACAGTGCCATCGAAGACGCCTTTGTCACGCGCCTGGAAACTGAGCTGGACGGCTTTAATGAAAACCTGCCTATGCTCAAGGAATTCATTCTCCCCGGCGGTGGCCGTGCCGCAGCGGCTTGTCACCTCGCCCGTACCGTGGTCCGGCGCGCGGAACGCCGCGTGCAAAGCCTGCAACGCGAAGAGACAGTGCGTGCGGAAGTATTGCGTTACCTGAACCGGCTCTCGGATCTGCTGTTCGTGATTGCGCGCCAGCTTGCGCGCGCAGAGTCCGGACAAGAAGTGACCTGGAACAGAAGCCGGGGAACCGCCGACTAAATCGTTTTGCTGTAAAGCTCCGCGGTATCCGGACACAAGCTGCGGAATTCTTCGCTTGCGCTGATCGTTGCCGGTACATCGCAGCGTGGCCGTAGCCGATAACCGTGCTGCGCGAAAAACGGCCCTGCGTCGTTTGTCAGTAACCAGAGCTCGGCAACACCCAGAGCGCGTGCCCGCGCCTCAAGTGCGCCGACCAGTCGGGTGCCCAGGCCCTGGCCGCGCGCCATCTCTGCAACGACCAGGGAACGTAACAGTCCCACCTGCCCTGCCCACTGCAAGGCGATCGCACCAACCAGTCCCGACGCGCTGTGCGCAAGCAGGAAATCGTTCATATCGTCGCCGCCAAGATCAGTTGTCGGCAACCCGGCGTCAACCAGCATTGTTTTGACGGACATCCAGTCCGCAGGCGTTGCGCGTTCGATCTGCATATTCATCGTTGCGCCTGCTCGGCACGCCGTAGCCGTCCCTCGGCCAAACGTTGGCAAACCTGCTCGCCCGCTTGTAACAAGCGCGGCGTTGGGCGGCCTATCTCGTCGGCAGAAACCAGCGAATGATTCGCCAGACGGTTGGCGCTCAGCGACGGCCAGTGCGACCACTGCGCAAAGGTAGTGGCATCGCCGGTATCCGCAGCCAGGAGGATTTCCGGATCACGGTTGAGCACCGCTTCTTCCGAAACCAGCGGCGCCAGATCGCCGAGGTCGGCAAAAATATTGCTGCCCCCGCATAGCGAAATCAACTCGCTGACGTAGTGCTTGCCGTTAACGGTATACAGCGGCCGTCCGGACACCTGGTAGAACACACGAATGTTCTCCGCATTCGACCACTCTTGTTCCAGCGCCGCTATGCCATCCTGAAATTGGCGCGCTGCGACATTCGCTGTGGCTTCATTGGCTGTCAACCTACCAATCTTTTGCAATGCTGCCGTCACATCTTGCAAGCCCTGCGTTCTGAGCACTTCCACACGATGCCCGCGGGCACGCAATTCATCGACTACGTGTACCGGGGTGCCGCTTTCCCAAACCAGCAACAAGTCCGGCTGCAGTACGGCGAGCTGCTCCTGATCGAGCATGAAAGCATCGCCGATTACCGGCAAAGAACGAACGGCCGCCGGATAATTACTGAATGCGCTGACACCGACGAGCAGATCACCGGCACCCGCGGCAAACACCAATTCAGCGAGGTGCGGCGCAAGCGTTACGATGCGTTGCGGAATATCAGCTGGCGTCGGCGTTGCAGGATGCTTCGGGGAGCATGCGCCCAACAGCCACACAAGCAGCATTAAGGCAGCAATGCGCACTGCTGGTCAGACCGACCAGCCATATAAAGTCATGCCGGCAATGATGAGTGCCCACAAGAACAACAGTCGGAATACCAGGCTGTTGGCGGTCGCCGCGCCACGGATGCCCCGCGCCGCTTCGCTTTCGTCGTCGATTTCTGGCAGCGCCAGGGCCGCGGTGCCAACCCGGGCCAGCAGGTTCTCGTTATGCTCGCCGGTTGTGGCCGGCAAAGGCTCTGGCGTGCTCCGCCAGGCGGCCAGCGCGCCGTCGAAACTACCTGCGAGGGCATAACCGAGTGCAGTCAGCCGAGCCGGTATCCAGGCAAGCCAGCTGTGCAGGGAAGTGCTGGCCTCGGCGATGCGCTGCGCACTACCAAATGTTTCGTCCTCGTCCTCGTCTTCATCCTTGCCCTCCGCTTCTGCCTCTGCGGCACGACTGGCTGAGAACACGGCACGTCGCCTGATCAGATCAGTAACCCGATAACCCCAGGCGCCCAGCGGCCCCAGCAATACGAACCAGAAAATAACCGCGAACAGCCGATTGTTGGCTTGCACGAAAACGGCCTCCTCAACCTTTTTGATGCGAGTCCAGCCGTCTTCAGGCACATCTTTCTCAAGCAGCGCCTTCGCGCTTATACGAATTTTTTCCGGATCATCTGATTCGATTGCAGAACAATAGTCATCAACGTCTTCGCCGATGTCATTCGGGCCCAACGAAAAAAACAAGACAACGATCGCCAGGAAAAGATAAGGAAAGCCGAGCAGAGCATCGCCCAGCAAATAGGTAAGAACAAATACCGGCGACACGAGCAGCAAGGCAAGGAATACGACAGGAATGATCGCGGGCCAGTTGCCAATTCGTTCAACCTGGTCGCAACCGGCATCGATGACGCGATCAAACCAGCGCAGCTCGCGCAAATGAAAAAGTTGGGTTGCGAGTCTTTCGACCACCAGCCCGATAAGCAGAGCTATCAGATTCATGATGAGGTTTGGGATTCCTGACTGTCGCTTAGCGCATCATACAATCGCAGCCAGTCGAAAGCAGGACCGGGATCGTCTTTTCTGCCCGGCGCAATGTCGCAATGACCCGCGATGGAGCGCGTGTCCAGGGCCGGGTAGGCGTCACGCAAGGCACTGATTACTGGCGCCAAATGCAGGTATTGCTGATCGCTGTAGGGCAAGTCGTCAACCCCTTCCAGCTCGATGCCAATCGAATAGTCATTGCAGCAATCGCGGCCGCGAAACGATGACAATCCCGCATGCCAGGCCCGCCGGCTAAACGGCACGAATTGAATCAAACTGCCGTCGCGGCGTAACAACAGATGTGCGGATACGCGCATCTCATGAACTTCAGCGAAGTAGGGATGTTCCGCCGGATCCAGTCGATTCGTAAACAGCTGTTCGATATGCGGACCGCCGTACTCGCCTGGCGGCAAACTGATGCCATGCAATACCAGCAACTCCGGGCAACAGCCATTCGGTCGTTCATCCTGATTGGGCGATGCACACTGGATCGCGGGTTGAATCAGGCCGTCATGCACATTGATAGTATAGGTCGTGGTCATTGGCATCGATCGCGTTGCGAGCTCCTCTGCATTGCCCGGTATGATAACGATCACGCAACGCTTTGACATCGAATTCCGGCAGCGGCCTAATAACCCGGCCACTCTGCCGGAATCCCTTATGTCTTCGCATCGCCTCTTCGTCCTGCAACCTCTGGAAACCGGCCAGACGGTCACCCTCACTGATGAGCAAGCGCGCTATGTCGGCAAGGTACTGCGCTGCCGCGTCGGCGACGAGCTGCTGCTATTCAATGGCGAAGGCGGCGAATATTCAGCACAGATAAGCGACATCAGTAAAACAGTCGTGAACCTGACGCTAAGCGACGGGCACGATAGCGACCGTGAGTCGCCGCTGGCCGTGCGCCTGATACAGGGCGTGTCGCGTGGCGATCGGATGGATACAGTCGTTCAGAAAGCCACGGAACTGGGCGTAAGCCGCCTGTCTCCTCTGCTATCAGAATTTTCTGTCGTCAGACTGGACGCCGAACGCAGCGACAAACGTGTGCGTCACTGGACCGCCATCAGTCGCAGCGCTTGTGAACAATGCGGCCGCAACCGACCACCACAAATCGACGCGCCATGCAGATTCGATGATCTTGTAAACGAAGAAGCTGCCGAAGGTACCGCACGCTTACTATTGATGCCCACAGCAACAACGAGCCTCACAAGACTCGACATCAAACCCACAGCAGTAGAATTTCTGATTGGTCCTGAAGGTGGCTTCAGCGACAAAGAACAGGAGCGCGCACTGGACGCTGGTTTTCAAGCGGTGTCAGTAGGGCCGAGAGTGCTACGAACCGAAACGGCCGCCATCAGCGTGCTAACGCTTGCACAGGCACTATGGGGTGATCTGGCGTAGCGCCGACTGCCGAAATTTGAATGTCTACTCGGGATTCGAGCACAGCAGTCAACCTCTGACTTCGATACGCCGCGACAGACTAAGGCAGTGTCTCTCGGGACCTCTTTGGGGGGAATAAAGCGGACCCACTCAATGGTGGCGTTCGGCCGAGCCGTTTAGTTGAAACATAACGAAGCGAGTGGGAGCCATCCCCCCAAAGAGGTCGCGGGAGGCGCTGCCGACCGGTTGGCACGTCAATTCCACTATGCAGAACCTGTTCCAACGCCAAAGAGGTGGCAAGCCCACGAGGAGGCGTCCGGCCGAGCCCTTTAGGGGGATGGCTCCCTTCGGTCCGCTTTATTCCCCCTAAAGGGCTCGGCCGAACACCTCCTCTTGCATCGACGGTGACGTTGAGTATCTAGGGAGTTCGGCCCGACATCGAAGGAAAATCCAGCCTCTACTGCCGCACTGGGCAATCAATCCGACAACACTTACTGCGTGTCGCGGCTGATCATTTGTTCCAGTTTTTCGAGGTGGGGGATCAGCGGGTATTCGTTGATCATTTTTACCTGGCACAGGACGGGTGCATCGGCAGGCCAGCCGTCGCGCTTGTCGAGTTTCAGCACTTCGCGGTTGACCCGCACGAGCTGCGGGAAGCCCTGCGTCAGGATACCGAAGTAGCCTTCGCGCACCTGGCCTGTACTGGAGTAGAAGACGACGATTCGGGTGCGGCCGGTTACGGCTGGCAATTCTTTGCCGATCGCCGCTTCAAAAGAAACAACAGGCAATGCCCTGCCGCTCCAGGTCACTGTACCCGTCAGCCACGGCTCGCTGCCGGGGATGTGGTCGGGCTCCATGTAACGCACAACTTCCGCAACGCAGGCACGTGGCACGATGAGCCTGTCCTGTGCGAGCGGGACCAGCAAACTGTAGAGCTCTTCGCTCGCTTCACTCATCCGAGGTGCACTCCGCGCTCTTCAAGCAGGCGCGCAATCGCTTCAAGCAACTGCGCGTCCTGGTAGGGCTTGCCGAGGTAATCGTTGACGCCGATTTCGATGGCGCGCGCACGGTGCTTGTCACCGGTTCTTGAGGTAATCATGATGATTGGAACATCGGATACCCGTTCGTCATTGCGCACATGCGTCGCGAACTCGTAGCCATCCATGCGCGGCATTTCGATATCGAGCAGGATGATATTCGGTGTGACGTCACGCAATACACTGATTGCATCCATGCCGTCTTTGGCGGTAACGACCCGCATGCCATTGCGGGTGAGGAAGCGCTCCATAACCCGGCGCACCGTGATCGAGTCATCAACAACCAGTGCCAGCGGTCGCTCGTCTGCCGGTGATGGCGCTGCGTTCTTTACTTCGACGATGGGCATGCCACTGCGCACCAGCGAACTGATATCGAGGATCAGGACTATGCGCCCGTCGCCCAGAATCGTGGCACCGGAAATGCCACGTACGCTGGATAGCTGCGGTCCCAGCGACTTGACCACGATTTCCTGGCTCGCCAGCATTTGGTCAGTGAGTAGCGCGACCGCCTGGTCACCGGCCCGTACCAGTATCACCGGCACGAAACTGTCGTCGTCCGGCAAGCTGGCGGCCTGCCCTCCAAGGAACATCCCGAGATGCCGGAAATGGTAGGTTTGTTCGCCGTATTCGTAGACCGGTTCGGTCTGTTGCAACATGGACTGCAATTGCGCACGCGCGATACGGGCAACCCCTTCCACGGTAGGCAGTGGCAGAGCGTAGACCTCGTCGCCCGTGCGCACGACGAGTGCCTGGGTGATGGCGAGTGTAAATGGCAAGCGGATAGTGAAATTTGTGCCTTGACCGATCACCGAGGATATCTGCAGCGAACCGCCCAACTGTTTCACCTCGTTGGCAACGACATCCATGCCTACACCGCGTCCCGCTGACTGGGTTACCGTGTTTGCGGTGCTGAAGCCCGGCGTCAGAATCAGCTGCATGATTTCAGTATCGGATACCTTGCTGTCCGAGCGCAGCAGCTCGCGCTCAAACGCTTTGCGTCGTATCGCATCGACATTCAGGCCGGCGCCGTCGTCGGCGACGTCGATCACCATTTCCGCACCTTCACGATGCAGGCGAACCGTGATGCGACCATTAGCCGGTTTGCCGGCTGCCTGGCGCTGCTCGGGTGTTTCGATGCCGTGCACAACCGCGTTGCGCATCATGTGCTCAAACGGCGGCAGCATCTTGTCGAGTACCTGCCGATCCAGCTCGCCTGACGCGCCTTCGACGGCCAGCTCAGCGCGTTTGCCCACCTCGGTCGCGACCTGGCGCACCAGCCGGGTCAGGCGTGGTACGTGGCGTTCGAATGGCACCATGCGGGTCCGCATCAGGCCGTCTTGCAGCTCCGCGGTAACCCGTGACTGCTGCACGAGCAGAGTTTCTGCCTCCGACGTCTGGTTTCGTAGCAGGTCCTTCAGGCTCGCCATGTCACTCGCTGATTCAGCGAGGGCCCGCGACAGTTGCTGAATATTGGAATAGCGATCCATTTCCAGCGGATCGAAGTCCTTGGCGATCAGGGTGTCCTGATGGCCGTGCATGATCTGCGCTTCGGTCTCGATTTCCAGGTTACGCAGTTGTTCGCGCAACCGAATAACAGTTTGCTCGAGTTCTTCGACGTGAAACTCGATGGTGTTGATCTGCTGGCTCAGGCGCGAGTGATAAATGCTGATCTCGCCGGCGGCATTTAGCAGATCTTCCAGCAAATCTGCATCGATGCGCGCCGTTTCCTGGCGTTGCTCGCGGCCGCCCGACTTGCGCGCTGCCGCAGCATCACCCAATTCGGCGACACGCATAATGCGCCGCTCACTAAGTTGATCGTCGATAGCGTCTGCGTCAGTTTCTGGCAACTCTGTCGCAGCGGGTTTCGTTGTCGGTTCCGCTTGTTCGTCCGGCGTCGGCGCAGGTTCGGCAAACAATTCCTCAGCACCCGCGGTCGTTGGCAGGTCGCTATCGGCGTCACCGATATCTTCTATAACCGGTTCATCTTTAGCTGCCATGTCGTCGGCAGCTGGCGAGAAAGCGTCAAGGCCTACGATGTCGTCGGCAAGCTTGGCTGCTGCCGCCTCTTGTGCGGCTAATTCATCCTCTGTGGCAGACTCGGGCGACACCGGAGCGCCGGCATCCCCACCGTGAATCGTCATGCTGACTGACTCGTCGGGTTCTGCCGAGAACTCACCCGGTGCAGTGTCAGATGTCTCCGCGTCGAACTCGCTGATCGAAGTATCGCCACCGAGGCTGACGGCGCGAATACGTTCTTCCAACCGGCTGTCCGGCTTCACAGCGATGCCGGCGATCACGTTGTCGCGCATGCGGTGCAGCTCATCAATGCTTTGCTGTAACAGACCGTCAATTTTCTCCGACGGCTGCACCCGGCCATCGTCTATGCCGATCAGCAGGGTTTCCAGCTCGTGACTCAAATTTCCCATGGCCGGAATGCCAGCCATACGGGCGCCACCCTTAAGCGTGTGCAAGTGGCGTTTCAATTCTTCAACCAGATTGCGCGAGCTGCGGTCCTTACTCCAGGACGCCAACGCACGGTCTGCTGCTTCGAGCAACTCACCCGCCTCTTCCGAAAAGATAGCGGCAATTTCTGCGTCGTAATCACCCTCTTCCACCGGCTCTTCCGGCGCCAACGGTAGTGGCTCGTCGGGCATGAGGGGCGCGGCAACCTCCATAGAATCGTCCGCACTTTCTTCCGGCTCAACCTTGTCAGCGAGCGCGATCAAACGCTCAATCAGCTCTGCATAGTCCTGGCGATCGCGACCGATTTGGTTGATATCAGCAACGATGGTCTCTATTGCCGCTGCGGACTGTTCCAGCACATCCAGACCTGGCTGATCAATGCCCAACTGGTAGTCATAGATGCGCCGTACATAGCGGTTAAGCGCGCCTGCTACCGCGACGCCACGATCCACGTTGGCCATGTTCGCGCTACCGTGCAGGGTGTGGCAGGAACGGTGCAGCTTGTCGGTAACGGGGAACGGCGGTCGGTGTCCTTCGCATGCAGAAATATAGTCGCGAATCGCCTGCAAGTGACCGGCTGTTTCCTTGGAAAAAATATCCAGCAACACTGGATCCATTTCCAGCGCTTCGGGTTCCGCCGTTACGGCGTCCGGGGTTGGCGTTATCGTAAGCACTGCGGCATTCGGATCGCCGTCGGCAAATGCGTTGGCACGCGCCAGCATCAGCGAGACATCCGACTTCGGTTCACTGCCAACTTCCAGCTGCTCTATCAATTCAGGCACGATCGCTGCAGCCGCCGATACAAATTTGACCATTGGCGGCGTGCGCGCGAGCGTGCGATTGATCAAGCGGTTGAGTAGATTCTCCAGGCTCCAGCAATACTCGCCAATTCGTTCCGCACCGACCATTCGGCCGCTGCCCTTCAAGGTATGGAACGAACGCCGAACCGTAATCAGCGTCTCCATGTCATCAGGGTGCTCGGCCCACTGCGGCAGGTTCTGATTGATCGTTGCGACTTCTTCCCTTGCCTCTTCTATGAACAGCTCGAGTAACTCGGGATCAAGGTGTTCTGCATCATTCGCGACCACCGGTGCTTCGTCGATAACCGACGTGGTGTGATGTCGCGCAGCATCCGCAGTAGCAACACCGCGTTCCGCGGCGTCGCGTGGTGCGGGGTCGTCTTTCTGGGCGCGTAGCCGCTTCTCGAGTCCGTCCAGGACGCCGAGACAGGTTTCAGCATTGTCGAGCATGTACCAGGGATCTTTGCGGCCCGCCCTGACCGTTTCCATGTAGTACTCGATGCTGACGATGGCATCCGCCAGCCGATCCATTTCTCTTTGCTCGAGACGTCGCGGTCCGTCGCCGGATAGTGCCAGCATGATCAGGTCACCAATACGCTCGAAGACCGCCATGGCGCGCGCTTTATTAAGCATGAGCAAGCCGGCTTTGATTCCGCGCACCAACGCCGGAACGCTGTCGATGCCGTGTGAATCACCGCTGCCAGTAATGCTCTGGCTGAATGTTTCCTTGATTCGCGCGAGGTTGATGATGCTTTCACGCATGACCGCTTCGGCGACCTGTTTGTAGTCAGCGTCATCGCTGGACAGGTCAGACTCCGAGTCGTCCGCTGCCGGACCCTGTGGCGCGATCAGTCTGATGAGTTGCTGGTCGAGGCGGTCTTCCACCCGCAGCAAGGTTGATGCGATCTCAAGAACGGTTGCCTCGCTCGCATTGCCGCTTTCGCGTACCACGGCCTTGAGTCGATCAATCTCTGCTTCAATATCTCCGCGCAATTCACCCAGGCCGAGCACACCCAGGGTGTCACTGATCTTTTTCAGCAAGTCGAGTTGCGGCACCAGCTCGGAGGATTTCTCCATACCGGTACGGACATAGATATCGAGTACATCTTTAACGCGGCCGAGATCTTCTTTGATGGCTGCGCCAACCGTTTTCATCAACTTCACGCTGGGCGCCGACAGGCTCTCCCTGGCGTGTGCTACTTGCTCATCACCGGGCAACAATTCCGACAAGTTAAAGGCGGCGCGAATCTCGCTGATGCGCGGACCGGCATTGCCGGAACGTGCAACGTAGTAAAGAAGGTTGTTCTGCAGATCGGTTACCGCCTGGTTCGCAGTAAACTCCGGGCCGTCGTCGATGAGTCGTTTGATCTGCCGGTCGGCCTGACCAAGCAGGCGTTTGACGGCCACAGAGGTTTCGAGGCCGCCATTGCCCAGCGATTCCAGCACGCCGCCGAGTATCCACCAAAGCTGGTACATTTCTTCGCGGTTGGCAGACGCTTCAAGTCGCGCGGCAACAGCCGCCAGTGTCTTGACGTGCTGGGTTGCATTGCCGCCCTTTATAAGTCCCAGCAACGCAAGCTGAAAACGCGGTCGCAACTTCGCCGCCACTACAGCGGGATCTTCACCGCTGGTCTTGCGTGTTTTTTTGTCGCCAGTGCGTTGCGATGGCGACAGGTTCAACAACAATAAGGTGCCTTCTGACAACAGTGGCTGGCCACGCACCGCGCGCAGATCGTTCAGTAAGGGCAGCAATACCAGCGCGATGTCACGGCCGCCGCCCATCAAGCGTTCGATGTAGGCCGGCAGCTGCACCATTGCCCTGGTCAGGGCATCCATTCCTTCATCGCGGCCGGCAGGCGTGCGCAACTTGACCAGGTGCGCACAGACGGCTTCCATTTCTTCAGTCAGCAGCGCAGCCCCGTAGGATTCGGTCATGCGCAACGCGCCGCGCACCTGGTGAAGCAGCTCGCTGGCACGCATCAGGGCGGCATTGCCGCCACGGCCATCGACGCATTCCTCGATCTCCAAATGGGCAGCGCGAATTGTTTCCAGCAACTCGTCACTGACGAGGCCCAGCGCGCGCATTGTCACGCTGCTGTTGCTCGCTTGCTTGCGGGAGTCCGTTTTACCGCTCATCGATAGTGGCTCTGCGGCTTAGCCCGCGGCCTTTTCCTTGTTCGCCGGTTCCGCGCCAGCCGCGTCACTGAGGTTCGAAGCTTGTACGGCGGCGCTCGGCAAAGTGAAGCCGGCGACCGTCTTGCGTAATTGCGAAGCCAGTTCGGACAACTTGGAAATGGCCGCAGCGGTGGCGGTAGTCGCCTTGCCGGTCTGCGAACTGATTTCTTTAAGCTTGGTTGTTCGACGGGTCACGTCAGCCGCGCTACTGGCTTGTTGCCGTGCGGAGCCGGATATATTTTGCACGAGGCTCGCAATCTGGTTCGAGACCTGCTCGATTTCATCGAGAGCGGCACCCGCGTTCTCGGCAAGCAACGCGCCACCCACCACATCAGTTGTGCTGCGCTCCATTGATACTACGGCCTCGTTGGTGTCTGCCTGAATCGTGCGCACCAGGACTTCGATCTGTTTGGTGGCATTCGTTGAGCGCTCCGCCAGGCGTTGCACTTCGTCGGCAACGACAGCAAATCCGCGGCCGGCTTCGCCAGCCATCGAGGCCTGGATGGAAGCATTGAGCGCCAGAATATTGGTCTGTTCAGCGATGTCATTGATGAGCTCAATGATGTTGCCGATCTCCTGCGAGCTCTCGCCAAGTCGTTTGATTCGCTTCGAGGTGTCCTGAATCGTTTCACGAATGGTATTCATGCCGTCGATAGTGCGCCGCACTGCTTCGCCACCTTTGTGGGCCACGTCAACCGAATGACGTGCGACGTCTGAGGATCGCTCGGCATTGCCGGATACTTCTTCAATTGAACCGGCCATCGATACGATGGACTCGGTCGCCGCGGTAATTTCGCGATTCTGATTTTCCGCTGCCCGCGCCATATGCACGGCCGTGCTCTCGGTTTGCTTGGCCGCCGAATCGACCATGATCGCCGTTTCGTTGATTGTCGCGACCAGCTCGCGCAACTTCTCAATCGCGTAATTAATCGAGTCGGCGATGGCGCCGGTAATGTCCTCGGTTACTGTCGCCTCGACGGACAGGTCACCATCCGCAAGACTGCCAAGCTCGTCAAGCAAGCGCAGGATCGCCTGCTGATTGCGTTCGTTCTGTTCGGCCTGCACTTTCGCTGCACGTTCGAATACCGCACTGCGGCTGTGCAGGATGGCCATCATCAGGACCAGCAACAATGCTGCCGCCAGCAATCCCGGAATCAGATACGGATGGTCAAGTAAGGAACTCTCAGTCGCCGGTGCGGCATCAAGTACACTCAAGCGCAATTCATCCGCCGCTGTTTGCAGTGCGCGCGTATCGCTTTGCAGGCCAGCCACCGCCGACGCACTGGCTGTGACCGTTGCGGCACTGCTTTCGATCGTTTGCAATGCCTCATCCAGCGGCACCAGCAATTCGCGATCGGCACTCGCCAACGGTGCCACATCGAGGCTACTGCCAGTGCCCGCCAGGGCGTTGCCCAGATCACGCAGGCTCGCGATCCCGGCCGAGATATCGCTTGCCGCTTGCTGCGGATTGCGGCTCATCGTAAAGCCGGCCATCTCGTCTGCAAGCTCTGCTGCCGTTTGCTGGAAGCCCTGGATCGCGCTGGTAGCGCCGGAGGCACCCAGCAGAGCGTCGGCAGCGCTTTGCAAATCGGCTGAGCTTTGTTTCGTTGCAGCCACTGCGGCAGCAATTGCCTGCAACGCATCGCCGCGCGCGACAATACTGGCACCGTGCGTGTCCAGTGCATCCCAGTTTGCACGCGAACCCGGCGCCCTGCCGCTACTGCGTGCTGCAGTCAGGCTTTGCAAATCATTGCGCAGTGCTGCGATTGAATTCGCATTACCGTTTTGCACCCTTGTTGCGTGCAGCGGTATTGATTGTGACAAGGCCGCGAGCCGCGCCATGCCCGGGTCGGCCACATCCGTACGCGTCCCCTGCATCCAGGCTGCGCCGGCCGCCGCAAGCAGTAACAAGATCGCCAGCAGTGCCAGCGACGAGAACGCAGAAGAATTTTCTGATTTGTCAGCCATAATTCTGTAACTACTCGATATAAGTTAGCTTGCCGGCGCGCTAGTCAGCTGCGGCCTGCAAAAATGAACCGCTCTCGAGCAGTTCGTATAATCCAAAAACCGGCCAGACGTCCGGGCCTCGCTTGTATGCGCCGCGTATAAAGCGGTCGCAGCGCACAACCGTTTCCGGCCACTCAGCCGAAAACTCATTATCAAGAAAGCGCCTGAAGCCGAGCACCTCGTCAACCACGAGGCCTGCAGGCACGTCGCGATGATTGACGGAAATAACGCGACTGACCCGCCGCAGCGGCGTTCTGCCACTGCCGAGGTACAACTTCAGATCAATGAGCGGCAACAAGTGACCGCGTAAATTGGCAATACCCAAAACCCAGCGTTTGGAGCCCGGCACGCGGGTAATACTGTCTGGCAACATCAGTACTTCGCGGACCTCTTCGCGACTGGCAACAAACTGCTCATCGCCGATCCTGAAGCCGATACCAACCCATTCTTCCGGCAGATCACCCGTGCCACGCCCCGCAATCGCACTGCGGCTGCGTCGTTCCAGCTCCTGCAGCAGGTCGAAGGGTTGCTCGATGAGCGCAGTGAGGTCGGCCGCTGTACTCATTCAGCCGACCATGACTTCATTGATTTTCGCTACCAGGTCTTTTTCGGCAACCGGCTTAACAAGGTATTCCACGGCACCCTGGCGCATGCCCCAGATCTTGTCGGTCTCCTGATCTTTGGTCGTGACCATGATGACCGGAATGTTCGCGGTCGCCGGGTCCTGGGTAAGTTTGCGAGTTGCCTGGAAACCGTTCATGCCAGGCATGACGACATCCATCAGTATGCAATCCGGCGCGCCGGATTTCGCCTGGCGCAGGCCTTCCTCGCCACTATCGGCGACCAGGGCCACGAAGCCATTCTTTTCCAGCATTTTCTGGAACAGGTGCAACTCCGTCGGCGAATCATCAACAATAAGAACTGTTGCCATTTGTACTTCCTTGAGTATTTGCTTTGCCGTCAAGCCATCTGCGTGGAAATTGCGCCAAGCAATTCATCGCGCGTAAACGGCTTGGTCAGATACTGTTCAGAACCAACGATGCGGCCGCGGGCGCGATCGAACAAACCATCCTTACTGGACAGCATGATGACCGGCGTATCCTTGAAAATTTTGTTGTGCTTGATCAGCGAACAGGTTTGGTAACCATCCAGGCGCGGCATCATGATATCGACGAAGATCAGGTCCGGTTGATGATCGGCAATTTTTGACAACGCATCAAAGCCATCGACGGCGGTAAACACCTGACAGCCTTCTTTCGAAAGCAGGGTTTCCGCCGTGCGGCGAATCGTCTTGCTATCGTCAATCACCAGAATCTTCAGTCCGTTCAGACCTTGAGTAGCACTTTTTGACACCGGAATTCCTCGCCCAATAGCGGTCCGGACTCGACCGCATCTCTGTTGTTGTGCTGGCAGAGTGCCAGACAGCATTTCGCCGTGATAAGTAAGCGGCATTCGCCCAACTGTCGCAGGACAGTTTCGCTCGCCGCCTCCCTTACTCGATCACGGCAAATCACGCCTGTCTTGCCATAATAATTGCCCGCAAAACGACTTGTACCACATTGCCCCAAGGGTCGCCATGACAGGGCGCCCACGCGCCGGTTTTTGTATGTCAATCAGACTGATCCGGCATTCTGGCCGCCTCTGGAGTGCTCCATCCGAAGCCGCTGCAACGGTATGGAGCCAGCTCTGCAAGCTGTATAGTAAGCGCCCCGGCAACAGCAAATTTCAGACCCCAAATTGAGGACTGCAGCACAATGCCCGATAAACCGATGCGACTAGGTGTCGTTATGGACCCAATCGAGTCGATAACACCAAAGAAGGACAGCTCGCTTGCCATGTTGCTGGAAGCGACGCGCCGTGGTGCGGAGATCCATTACCTGTTGCAGGACGATCTGCGGATGCTGGCCGGCGTCGCCACCGGCAGGTCGCGACGCCTGCAGGTTCGTGACAACAATGATGACTGGTTTACGCTGGGTGAGCGTAACGAGATTCGGCTGGGCGACCTTGATGTGATCCTGATGCGCAAGGATCCGCCGTTCGACATGGAATACATCTACAGCAGTTACATACTTGAGCGCGCCGAACAGGAAGGCGCCCTGGTCGTAAATCGGCCGCAAAGTCTGCGCGACATGAACGAAAAAGCGTATACAGCGTGGTTTGCTGATTGTGCGCCGCTGACCCTGGTCACTCGGTCGATGTCCGATCTGAAACAGTTTCTGCTGGAGCACGAACATATAGTGGTTAAACCGCTGGATGGCATGGGTGGCCGCTCAATTTTCGTGGTCAAAAAAGGCGACAACAATGCCAATGTCATCTTTGAAACATTGACCGACAACGGGCACCGCTACGCAATGGCCCAGGTATTTATCCCGGAGATCAAGGCCGGCGACAAACGCATTTTGATCGTAAATGGCGAAGCCGTGCCCTATGCGCTTGCGCGCATTCCCTCGGCCGATGACAACCGCGGCAACCTCGTCATGGGCGCAACCGGCGAAGGCCGCGAACTGACTGAGCGGGACCGCTTTATCTGCTCACGGGTAGGTCCGGTGCTGCGCGACAAGGGCGTGTTGTTTGCCGGTATCGATGTCATTGGCGATTACCTTACCGAGATTAATGTCACCAGCCCGACCGGCATCCGCGAACTGGACAAGTTGTTTGACCTGAACATTGCCGGGCTGTTGTTTGATGCGATCGACAGCGCGCGCCGCTAGCTACAGCACATTTGCATGCTGCGCCATCGCGGCGTTGCTATCGGCCTGCCAGCCGCGAACCAGGGAGGTCAGTCACACGTTAGCCGCGTTTGGCACTCTCGTAACGCTGCGCTACTACGGCGTACCCACAGCCGACGCGGAGCGGGCAACAGCTGAGCTCGAAGCCAGTTTCCAGCCGCTGCAAAAGGACTGGTACCCGTGGGCCGATGGGGAACTCAAACGCATCAATATGGCGATAGCCAATGGCGAGGCAACGCCGGTGAGCGCGCCACTTGCTGGTTTGCTGCAGCGCGCAAGTGAACTTGAGCGTCGTTCCAACGGCCTGTTCAATCCGGCGCTGGGCGGATTGACAGAACTCTGGGGATTCAACGATATCTTGCGCGACAATTGGCGTCCGCCCTCTGCTTCTGAGGTTGCCGCTTATACTCAGCCGCCGCCCAGCAGCACGTCGCTGCAATGGTCCGGCTTGCGTCTCGAAAGCCGCGACCCGCGCGTCGTCCTGGACCCGGGCGGCATTGCGAAGGGTGCCATTCTGGCGGACGCCGCCCGCCGGCTGCGGGCTCGCGGCATCGACAATGCCATTATCGACATCGGTGGCGACCTGCTGGTAGCCGGGCGTGCCGGACAACGGCCGGCACGTATCGGCATTCGCAAACCTGGCAGCGAAGAGGCCATAGCGTGGCTGGAAGCCGAATCCGGCGAAGCGGTACTTACCTCAGGCAACTATGAGCGCTACTTCGAGTATGCCGGCACACGCTATATGCATGTGCTCGATCCACGCAGCGGCCAGCCGGCGACGGAGAGCGCCTCTGTAACCGTCGTAAGTCGCGACCCTGTATTGGCAGACGCCGCAGCGACCGCGTTGTTGGTCGCCGGCAGCGCGGGCTTCGAGAAACTCTGTGCTGACCTCGGCATTGATGACGCCTTGCTGATCACGGCAAACGGCGATCTGCGTCTCACTCCCTCGATGGCAGGCCGCGTACACTGGCTGTCAGAGCAGTAGCAGCGCGGCCGTAGCGGCGCGATGTGTCACAATGAATGCATATTTTGATAACGCAGTGCATATGGCTGAAACAGTGAGCAGCGGAATCGCCGACTTGGGCGACCTTGACGAGATCAAGCTCGATCTGGACTCGAAACCGGATCGCCTGCCACCCATGCTCTTCCTGGCCGCCCTGGTGCACGGCATTCTGATCATTGGCATCACTTTTAACGCTGTGTTCGACAGCTTGCCCTCCAATACTGTCTCGCTCGAAGTAACCATCGTTGCTGACCCGGACAAAAGTTACGATCGCGACGACAACGCCGCGTACCTGGCACAGGCCAGCCAGCAAGGCGGCGGCAACACCGATGAATCAGCACGCCCCGGAGCGCCGGCGAAAAGCAACGTTCCTGTAGACAATATCGGCGATCTTGATGCCCGCGACCTGCGTGACGCGACCCGTCACCAGGAATCGTCAGATCAACTGCTGACTACTCGCGCAGAGCGGGACCGCCAGGTATCTGACACGCCGCGTGATGATCCACAGGCTGACGATAGTCGTGCCGCCTATCTCGAAGCCGGCGTGGACACGACCTTACCGCTACCCCAGGAGCAGGAGGCAAACTTCCTGGTCCGGGATCAGAACCGGCAACCGGTGTTGCTCAGCGCAGATACCCGCGAATCCAGTATTGCCGGCTACGTGGACCGCTGGAAACGCAAGATCGAACTGGTCGGCAGCAAGTACATCCCGGAACAGGCAGGGCTGCGCGGCCTGACTGGCAGCCCCACTCTTGAGGTAACGATTAACGCCTCCGGGCAACTGGCGGAAGTCATCATTGTGCGCTCCTCCGGATCCTATGCCCTGGACCAGGCGGCATTGAATATCCTGCGCAGAGCCTCGCCGTTCGACCCGTTCCCGGAAGCCGTGCGCCTGGATTATCCACAGCTCAACTTTCTGTATAAATGGCGCTTTAGCGGCACCGGCCTTACGACGGCCGCCAGCTCACTGTAGGCCGGTTGTTCTCTCTTCTGCGAGGACCGATACTGTCGACATGGAAATGACCGGCGCGCTGAACAACCAGCTCCTGATCGCCATGCCCGGCATGGCTGACCCCAATTTCAATTCGACTGTCACATTGATCTGTGAACACAATCAGGAGGGTGCGCTGGGCATCGTTATCAACCGGCCCCTCAATCTGCAGCTCGGTGGGCTGTTCGAGCAGCTCTCCATAGGCTGTGATAACCCTATCCTCGCCGAGTCAGCGGTGTTGAATGGCGGCCCTGTAGCGCAGGATCGCGGCTTCGTCCTGCACAATGCGGGCTACCAGTTCGACAGTTCGGTACACGTTTCGACGGACATTCAGCTAACCCTGTCGCGCGATATCCTCGACGCTATCGCAGCGGGCAAAGGCCCCGACAAATCTGTGGTGGCACTCGGCTACGCCGGTTGGGAAGCGGGCCAACTGGAAGCCGAAATCCTTGCGAACAGCTGGCTGAACGTTACTGCTAACGCGGAGATTATTTTTGACGCCCCGTACGCAGATCGCTGGCAACTCGCCACCCGCCTCCTCGGCATAGATATCAGCCAACTGGCTCCCGATGCCGGGCACGCCTGACAGTCACCTTCGTCCGGAGACGGTCCTCGCCTTTGATTTCGGTTTGCGACGAATCGGCGTGGCCGTTGGTCAGCAGGTTACCCAATCTGCGAGCGCCCTGGACACGGTCAGCAATGGCGCTGGTGGGCCCGATTGGGCGCGCATCGACCACCTCATCAAGGAATGGCAGCCATCAAGGCTGATTGTCGGCATGCCGCAGACGGCCGACGGCAAGCCACCCGCCCTGCTTGAGCCGATTCGCGAATTTTGCGTCTGCCTCAGCCGTTACCAACGACCCATCGAGACGGTGGACGAGCGCTACAGCTCGCAGGCCGCCAGCGAACAACTCATCGCCGCTCGCCGCGACGGTCGTCGCAAGCGTATCAGCAAGGGTGAAATTGATGCCGCCGCGGCCGCCTGTATTGCCGAGCGCTGGTTGGCAGGCAAGATTCCTGACTGACGCGCATACAGCCGTGCATTCAAGTAGAATGCCGCCGCGATGACAGCCACACCTGCCACAGAATCAGAACGCGCCGCGCACGATACCGGTCTGCAATTCAATGCGGACGGCAGCTTGCGGCATTTGCTGTCGTTACGTGGAATTGATCGAGCCCAGCTGACTGCCCTGCTCGATGCAGCCGAACAGTGGCTGAGCCCGCTGGGCGAAGCCCCGGTTCGCTCAAAGGCGCTCGCCGGCTGCACCGTCGCCAACCTGTTTTTTGAGCCCAGTACCCGTACGCGTGCCTCGTTCGAACTCGCGGCGAAACGACTCGGCGCCGATGTACTCAATCTTGACGTCAACACCTCGTCGCGCAAGAAAGGCGAAAGCATACTCGACACGATCTACACGCTGCAGGCGATGCAGGTCGATGTATTCGTCGTTCGCGACGCCGGCGCTGGCGTGCCGGCGTATATCGCGCGCCATGTCCATGACCACGTGCGTATTCTTAATGGTGGCGAAGGCGATGTTGCCCACCCGACGCAAGGTCTGCTGGACCTGTTGACCATCCGCCAGCATAAAGGTGATTTCGCCGGGCTCAAGGTTGCCATCGTTGGCGACATCGCACACTCGCGAGTTGCGCGTTCGGCGGCAGAGGGCCTCACTACCATGGGTGTTGGTGAACTGGCGTTGGTATCACCGCCGGCGCTGGCGCCTGATCCGCAAATGTTCCCGGGCGCACGCATCGTCGGCGACCTTGATGAGGGTCTGCGAGATGCGGACGTCGTCATGGCATTGCGAATTCAGCGGGAACGCATCGGCAACCTCGACGGCATTCCCGGAATCGATGAATATTTTGCTAACTACGGCGTTAGCAAAGCGCGCATGCAGATTGCAGCCAAAGACGCGATCGTAATGCATCCAGGACCAATGAATCGTGGCATCGAGATTGAATCGACCCTGGCCGATAGCCCGCGTTCCGTGATTACCCAACAGGTTACCAACGGTCTCGCAGTACGCATGGCGATCCTGTGCGCGGTAACCGGCCGCAATGGCGCATGAATAATTCGTCACGGCCACATCGCGACAGCATTTTTGTCGAAGATGCGAAGGTCCTCAGTGTAGAAACCTTTCCCGGCGAGCAATTCGTACTGCGACTGCTCGCCCCGGAGTGCGCCAGCCGCGCGACACCCGGCAGCTTTGCGCACATTCGCTGCGACGACGCGGTGCCGATGCGGCGGCCGTTGTCGATCATGCGGGTCGACGCTGCGGCTGGCTGGATCGAGGTCCTGTTTAAAGTGGTTGGCGACGGGCTGGGCTTGCTCGGCAGTCGCAATAGCGGCGATGTAGTCAGCATCATTGGCCCTATCGGCCAGGGCTTTGCGCCAAATCCGGCTCGCCGCCGCCCGCTGTTGATCGGCGGTGGCGTTGGGATACCGCCGATGGTGTTTCTCGCGGAAGCGCTACGCGCTGACTCCAGCGACTGGCGGCCTATGATATTGATGGGGTCCGAGCTGCCGTTTCCGTTTGCCGAGCAACGTTCTGCAATTGCTTGCGACTGGCTCGATGCCGGGACGAATCGCGCCATGCCGCTGATCGAGGAATGGGGCTACCCGTCGCGGCTCGCGAGTCTTGCAGGCTTTGCTGGTTGCTTCCAGGGCTACGTGACCGAGCTCGCTGATGTGTGGCTGGCCTCGATGGACGAGACACAACGTGCGGAAGTTGAAGTGTTTGCCTGCGGCCCAACGCCGATGTTGCAAGCCGTCGCGAGGCTCGCTGAGCGCTATGCGCTGCCGTGCCAGGTATCGCTTGAAGAATTCATGGCCTGCGCCGTCGGCGGCTGTGCCGGCTGTACAGTGCTGGTCGAAGAAGACGACGGCCCCGCGATGAAACGGGTGTGCGTCGACGGTCCGGTATTCGATGCCGCCAGGGTATTCCCCGCAAATCGATAACCGCGATACCGGTTCCCCGATTAACCGAAGTTGATTTTGGCTTCCAGGTTGGAGCGTGAATCGGCGTGTGACATGGCCTCTTCGAGCGTGATCGTACCGGCCTTGTACAGGTCGAGTAACGCGTCATCGAAGTTTTGCACGCCTTTCTCGCCGCTGTTCTTGAGTGCTTCCTTAACCTCGGAGATATCGCCGCGCAGAATCAGGTCCTTGATATGCGGCGTGTTCAGCATAAGCTCAATTGCCGCGACCCGTTTGCCGGTGCGTGAGCGCACCAGGCGCTGGGAGATAATGGCACGCAGGTAGTGCGACAGATCGAGAAACACTTGCGCGTGCTGCTCCTGCGGGAACATGTTGATGATGCGGTCCAGTGTTTCCGGTGCGTTGTTAGAATGCAGGGTTGCCATTACGAGGTGACCCGTACCCGCCATGTCGATGGCAGACTGCATTGACTCGCGATCACGAATCTCACCGATCTGGATGACGTCGGGCGCGGCGCGCATGGCACTTTTCATGGCGGCAGCATAGGACTTGGTATCAAGCCCCACTTCGCGTTGGTTGACGATTGACTGCTTGTTCGGATGCAGGAACTCGATCGGGTCCTCAATCGTAATAATGTGTGATGAGGTCTTCTCGTTGCGGTGATTGACCATTGCAGCAAGGGTTGTCGACTTACCGTTGCCGCTTGCGCCAACCATCAAGATCAGTCCGCGGCGCAACATGACCAGCTCTTTAAGCTGCTGTGGCATGCCGAGATCGTCCAGCACCGGCATTTCCGCCGTGATGTAACGCAGCACCATCGCCACGTTGCCACGCTGGTGAAATACATTGACCCGGAAGCGGCCAAGACCGGGTTCCGAAATAGCGAAATCGACTTCCAGGTCACGCGTGAACTGTTCGAGCAGGTCTTCGTCCATCAGCTCAATAGCTGCCTGCTTGACCATCTTTGGCGTCATTTCGAGCTTGTTCACCGGCATGATCTTGCCGTCGATCTTGATTTTGGCTGGCGCAAATGGCGCGAAGAAAAGGTCAGAGGCTTTTTTCTCGACCATCAGCTTGAAGAGTGGTTTTACATTCATTATTTATTGCGCTGCATGCGCCCTGGTTCTGCTCAGAAGGTCTGCGCAGTATCTTCTTCCATGATTCGCAGGCTTTCTGCCTGTTGGTCGGTTAGCGATGACTCGCGCTTACTTTCCAGTTTGATTCGCAAGCGTAATTCGTTCTTGGAATCCGCGTTGCGCATTGCTTCTTCGTAAGAAATAACAGCATCTTCGTACAGTGAGTACAGTGCCTGGTCAAAAGTCTGCATACCAAGACGAGTCGATTTCGCCATGATTTCCTTGATGTGCCCTACCTCGCCCTTAAAAATGAGGTCCGCAATCAACGGCGAGTTCAGCATGATTTCCATCGCCGCAACTCGGCCCACGCCACCCTCGCGCGGTATCAAACGCTGCGAAATAAAGGACTTGGTGTTTAGAGACAAGTCCATCAGCAGCTGTGCGCGGCGCTCTTCGGGGAAAAAGTTGATGATGCGATCGAGCGCCTGGTTGGCGCTGTTCGCGTGCAAGGTTGCAAGGCACAGGTGACCGGTCTCGGCGAACTGGATGCCATATTCCATGGTCTCTTTGTCGCGTATTTCGCCGATCAGGATAACGTCAGGTGCCTGCCGCAAGGTGTTTTTCAATGCCGCGTGCCAGGTCTCGGTATCGACGCCCACTTCCCGCTGGGTAATAACGCAACCTTTATGTGGATGAACGTACTCGACCGGATCCTCGATCGAAATAATGTGGCCTTTTGAATGCTCATTGCGGTGACCGATCATGGCCGCCATGGTTGTCGACTTACCAGAGCCCGTACCACCGACTACGATAACGAGGCCGCGTTTGTTCATGACCACGTCTTTCAGAATAGGGGGTAAGTCCAGATCGCCGAGCGTCGGAATTTCCGTGGTAATAGTACGCAGTACTGCACCGGACATGCCTTGCTGGATGAACGCGCTGACACGGAAACGGCCTATACCCTGCGGGCTGATCGCGAAGTTACATTCCTTGGTCGAATCGAATTCCTTGATCTGTTTGTCGTTCATAATCGAACGGACGATCATGGATGCCTGTTCCGAGGTTAGCGGTGCGTCCGTTGCCTTGTGGATCGACCCGTCAACTTTGATAGCCGGCGGGAAGCCCGTTGTAATGAACAGGTCAGAGCCGCCCTTCTCAACCATTTTCTTGAGCAGGTTTTGCGTAAGTCGTACGGCTTGTTCTCTTTCCATTCCCGGTATCTCCAGCCCTTCAATTAACTGCGTTAACGCTTAAAAGTTTTCTTTACTGACCGCGCGGAAGCGAGCCTCTTCTTTGGTTATCAGCCCCTTGGCCATCAACTCGGTCAGGTTTTGATCCAGCGTCTGCATGCCATGGCCCTGGCCGGTCTGAATCGCCGAGTACATCTGCGCGATCTTGCCTTCGCGTATCAGGTTTCGAATGGCCGGCGTACCGACCATGATTTCGTGTGCGGCGATGCGTCCGCCGCCAATTTTCTTAAGCAAAGTCTGTGAAATTACCGCGCGCAGTGACTCGGACAACATGGCCCGAACCATTTCCTTCTCGGCTGCGGGGAACACGTCAACAATACGGTCAACGGTTTTCGCGGCGGAACTCGTGTGCAGGGTGCCGAAGACCAAATGACCGGTTTCCGCGGCTGTCAGCGCCAGGCGAATAGTCTCAAGGTCACGCAGCTCGCCGACGAGAATGACGTCCGGATCCTCACGTAACGCGGAGCGCAGCGCTTCGTTGAAGCCGAGGGTATCGCGATGCACTTCGCGCTGATTGATCAGTGAGCGCTTGCTCTCGTGTACAAACTCGATCGGATCCTCAATCGTGAGGATATGGTCGGGCTTGTTGTCGTTAATGTAGTCGACCATGGCAGCCAGGGTCGTTGACTTACCGGAACCGGTTGGGCCGGTAACCAGCACGATGCCGCGCGGATGCATCGAGACATCCTTGAAAATACCCGGTGCGCCCAGATCTTCGAGCGACAGGATTTCAGATGGAATGGTACGGAAGACCGCGGCCGAACCGCGATTCTGATTGAATGCGTTGACACGAAAACGCGCCAGTTTCGGAATCTCAAAGGAGAAATCAGTCTCGAGGAATTCTTCGTAGTCCTTGCGCTGCTTGTCATTCATGATGTCGTACACCATGCTATTGACATCTTTGTGGGTCAGCGCCGGCATGTTGATTCGCTTGATGTCGCCATCAACCCGGATCATGGGCGGGACACCGCCGGAGAGGTGCAGGTCAGACGCATTGTTCTTAACCGTAAACGACAATAGCTGCGCGACGTCGACTGCCATGATTCTCCCTCTGGAATGAATGCGGCCGCACTTACCATAACCCGGCCGAATGAGCTGCCTAGTATAGCGAAGCACTGCGAGCAAAACGTGATAAAAGTCACGGAAAACTTTCGAAAAATCCAAGATTTGCTGGCCTTTGAGACACAGGCCGCAGGCCGCCCGCCTGGGAGCGTGCAGCTGCTCGCCGTGAGCAAGCGCCAGCCCGTGGATGCCATCGTGGCGGCCGTCGCGGCGGGCCAGCGGCAGTTCGGCGAGAACTTCGCTCAGGAGGGCATCGACAAGATGGCTGAGCTGGATCGCGACGATCTCTGCTGGCACTTCATCGGCCACCTGCAAAGCAACAAGACCCGGGTCGTCGCCGAGCACTATCAGTGGGTGCATACAATCGACAGGCTGAAGATAGCGCGCCGCCTGAGCGAACAGCGTCCGCCACACGCGGGCGAATTGCAGGTGTGCTTGCAGGTCAATATCGATGACGAGTCGTCGAAGTCCGGATTGCGCCCGGCAGAGCTTGCCGAGGTCGCTATGCGGGTTGCTGAATTACCGCACATACGCTTGCGCGGCTTGATGTGCATACCTGCAGTGCGCGACAACCTGCACGAACAGCGTGAACCGTTCGCCCGAATGCGCGGGTTGCAGCAAGATCTCATTGAGCGCGGTCTGGACCTCGACACGCTGTCAATGGGCATGACGGCCGACTACAAGGCGGCTATTCATGAAGGTGCAACAATCGTACGTATTGGCACCGCTTTGTTTGGTGAGCGTCGGAACTGAATCAAGAACATGCGAGCGAGCTACGAATGATTAACGAAAAAATGGGCTTTATCGGCGGCGGCAATATGGCACGGGCAATCGCTGGCGGTTTGCTGCGTGGCGGAATGCATGCAACGGACCTGCTGATCGCGGAACCTGTTCCGCAACAATGTGAGCGCTTGCGGCAAGAACTGTACGGTGCGCTCGTTACCGACGACAATAATCGGGTTGCGGCGGCTGCCGATATTCTGCTGTTCGCAGTGAAGCCACAGATTCTGCAACAGGTTTGCCGCGCTCTCGCGGAAACCGTGCAGCAGCGCAAACCATTGATCATGTCCATCGCCGCCGGGCCGCGCATTGCGGATATCGAATCCTGGCTGGGCGGTGACCTGTGCGTTGTCCGGGTCATGCCCAACCAACCCGCACTCATCGACCAGGGCGTCTCCGCACTCATTGCCAATACCCAGGCAGACAGCCGTCAGCGCGACCTCGCCGAGAAGATCATGTCCGCGGTCGGCCAGGTTGTCTGGCTGGATAGCGAGGAACTCATTGATGCGGTCACTGCCGTTTCCGGCACAGGACCGGCTTATTTTTACTGGCTTATAGATGTGATGATCGAATCCGCCGTGAAATTCGGCATCGACCCGGCGATAGCGCGCACTCTTGCGATCGAGACGGCGCGCGGTGCGGCATCGCTGGCACTTGCCGAACAGGAGCCGATGCAGACTCTAATCGACCGGGTGCGCTCGCCGGGCGGAACAACTACCGCTGCTTTCGAACACCTGGAGGCGAGCGGTGTTCGTGATATGTTTGCCGGCGCCATACTGGCAGCGCGTGATCGTGCAACAGAATTAGCCGCTACAGGCGCATCCACCGGACAGAAAAAAACATGACCCAGGCTTTGTACTTTATCGTTGGCGCGGTTTCTCAATTGCTGCTGTTATTGTTCCTGCTGCGTTTCTGGATGCCGGTATTGCGGGTCGACTTTCGCAATCCTCTGGCCCAGGGAATTCTGAAAATTACCTCGCCCGCGATTATGCCGATACGCCGCGTGCTACCACCGTTGGGCCGTGTGGATACAGCGACCGTGCTTGTGTTGGTCGTACTGCAAGTGATCACCATACTTCTGCTTCTGATGCTGAGCGGGCGCATATACGACCCCATTACGATTGGCCTGGTCACTATCATCGAGCTCGCCGTGCACAGCCTGCAGCTGTTTTTCTTTGTTGTATTGATCAGTGTCATCCTGAGCTGGGTCGCGCCACAAACTTATCACCCGATCGTCGCGATGATCAGTTCGCTGGCTGAGCCGGTATTGCGACCGTTTCGAAAAATCATTCCGTCGCTCGGCGGGCTCGATATTTCGCCAATATTCGCGATCATCCTGTTGCAGGCCGGTACTATATTTCTCGACTCCCTGCGACCCTTTGCGGTGTGAGTAGCAAGCTTGCGAATGCCAACCTGCTCATTCGAATAAAGGTTATACCGCGTGCAGCGCGTAACGAGCTGCAAGGTATGCTTGATGGCGTGCTGCGTGTGCGGACTACCGCCATACCGGCGGATGGCGCGGCAAATCATGATGTAATCAGGCAACTTGCGAAAGCATTCGGAGTGCCAAAGTCGGCTGTCGAGATTGTTCGCGGCAAATCGTCGCGGAGCAAACAAGTCCTGATCAAGAAACCGGGCAAAGTCCTCAAATGTCTGCAGGATGACCTGCAATCGTCCGGGCAATAAATTCCGTCGAGGCATAGGACAGGCGGGGAAAACAGGCTATAGTGAGCACGAAATTGAGCGGGCTTCAGCGGGGGGAAAGAACACTATGATTCCGAGAACAGCATTCTTTGCATCTTGTCTTGTTTTGTTGCTCGCAGGCTGTGGAGGTCCCGGGGAATCTGCAACAGTGCCACAGGCACAACCGGCCGAAGCATCGTCAGTCAGCGCGGACGGCTACACGATTCATTTCAGTGCGCAATCCACCGATCAATTGCCCCCGGAAGTTGCCCGTCAGTACAACATCGTGCGCAGCAAGAACCGTGCAATGTTGAATGTTTCTATTATCGTCCAGGACGGTGGCGCCTCAGCAACCGGCGCAGTGACCGTGAAAACCGTCAACCTGACCGGGCAAATGAAAAACGTCACCATGCGCAAAATTCAGGAACAGGAAGCGATCTACTACATTGGGGAGATTCCTGTCGCCAACAGCGAAACACTCGTATTCGATATTTCGGTCACTCCGGACGGTCAGGATGAGTCGATTGAGGTACGCTTCAAGCGCCAGTTCTATACGAACTGACGTCCGCGGAGCGAAATTTCTCCTAAACACTGTTTTTTTGCGGTATTTCTTAGCATTTTCGCTTAACCGACCTGCCATCTTGTGATATCGTCGCGCAGGTTTTGAGTCGCGGGCAACGCCCGTTTTGTTATTTTTACAGGAGTCACTTTTTCATGGCAGCAAAGAAAAAGGCCGGCGATAGCACCAAGAAGCCGCCGACAAAATCTGAGATTTACGCCCGCATCGCGGAAGACACTGGTCTGACGAAGAAAGACGTCGGTGCTGTATTCGATTCTCTCTCGGCACAGATCAAGAAGAATCTCGGTGGTCGCGCCGCTCCTGGGCTGTTCACCATTCCAGGTCTCCTGAAAATGCGCGTCGTCAAGAAGCCAGCAACGAAAGCTCGCAAGGGCGTTAACCCGTTCACTGGCGAAGAGATGATGTTCAAGGCAAAACCAGCGTCAAAGACCGTCAAGGTTGCGGCACTGAAAGGCCTGAAAGACATGGTCTGATATCGATTCTCTTTGATCGATATTCAAAAACCGGGCTTTGCCCGGTTTTTTTTGCCTGTCTCGACAGGCTGCGAATTGAACACCGACCCACAAAACGGCCGCGGCCGCGACTGTTGGAATGGGGGGGCCTAGCCACTTCAAGCGCCACCACGCGATTGCGTTCAACGTGCAGGCGCTTGAGCCGTGGCGATCGAGACTTGATCTTGCACTCGGTGTCCGATCGCCGTCCCAAAAAACTCCGGGTAACTGTCGATGTAAGAGAAGGCGTCCGGCTGACCTGTTTAGGTGGAATAAAGCGGACCGAAGGGAGCCATCCGCCTAAACAGGTCAGCCGGGCGCCTTCTCGGAGGGCTTGCTACCGAATTGATGTTGGCTGTTTTGCTTTGCCGCTGTCGAAGCATAGTGCCAACCGTTCGACAGCGTCTCCCGGGACCTCTTTAGAGGGATGGCTCCCTGCGGTCCGCTTTATTCCCTCCAAAGAGGTCCCGGGAGACACTGCCTTAGTCCGTCGCAGGGTCGCAGGCCTCGGCGACTGCCCTCCATGTTCGGACACTCAGTGCAAGATCAAGTCGCGACTATCACACTTAGCCACACATCATCGGCATCGCCTGTCGCACTTACTGACGTGCCGCCTGCTGGCTCTCTACGAACTGCACCACCGTCTCCCGTAACTCGACAAGTTTGCCGTGAAAGAAATGCCCGGTATCCGGGAATATCTGCAACTCGGGTCCAGCTTCCATTGTGTTGACCCATTCGATGGTTTCATCCACCGGTATCAATTCGTCCTGATCACCGTGCACGATCAACCATGGACAAGCAGGTTGCACGCCGAGGTCGTTGGCGAAGCGGTACACAGCCGGCGCCACGCTGACGAGGCCAGCGGGCGTTTGCGTGGCGGCCGCACGAATGGCTATAGCGGCACCGAATGAAAACCCGGCAATCCAGACCGGTTCGTCCGGCCAGTGCTTCTTGAGATAAGCCAGCGTTGCCAGCGCATCGTCGAGCTCGCCGCGCGCTTCGTCGAATGTACCCTCGCTTTTGCCCACACCACGAAAATTGAATCGCAATGCACGCAGACCGCAACGCACAAAGGCGCGGGCAAGCGTATGCACCACCTTATTCTGCATTGTGCCGCCCTGCTGAGGATGCGGGTGGCAAACCAGAACCGAGCCGGGCCGCGTATCGTCTTGTGGTGTTTCCAGCAAGGCTTCCAGACGACCGGCCGGGCCGTCGATGAACAATCCTTCAGGCCGGGGCGGGCTCGGCATCGACGACCTCCTTCGGTTTCGCGTGTTTTTCCGGCGCAAAGGAGACGATGGTCGCACCCTTGTCCAACGACACCGAATGCTCGGCAGCCATGAACGCAACGTTGCCGTCCTCGTTCATTTTCAGAATCTCAATCGCATCAGCATGCCGGTCTTCGCAGAATTGCTCGTAGGTGTAATTCTCCGAAATGCGTGTCTTCGAAAATTTCCAGCCGCGCACCAGATTACGCCATAGCAGCTCGAAATCTGCGTCGGCATCAAAGGCAACACCACCACGTCGTGGCCGCGCCAGCGCCTTCGGATCTTCGTCGTCGTCGCCGCCGCCCATGGCCAGTTGCAGAACATTGCGCTGGCCAATCTCCGGCGCCAATGCCGTACACACCAATGCGTTGTAGGCATCATTGCGCGTTGCCGCGAGTACCGTACGGACATGCGCAAGCTCGACAGACTCCTCGGCAAATTCCGACAGTATCTCGCCGTAAAAAACCGGGATCCCGGCAAGCCGCGCCTCGCGCAGGTTATGCCATGAGGTGTCAGCAAGCAGTACGTTAACTTTCATATCGCGCAGCACCTGCGCCATCGCCACAGTCCATGGGGATGCACCAACGATCAGTACGCCGTCGCGATGTCGTGATGACAGGCCAAGCCGCGCCGCGACCCAGTTGATGGTCAGGCCATGGCTGAAAACGGTCGCGAAAATGATGGCGAATACGAGTGGCAACAGCACTTCGGCGGGGTAGCCTGCATCGACAAGGCGCGGCCCCATCAAACCGGCAGTAGCCGCCGCGACGATACCGCGCGGTGCAATCCAGCTTAGCAACACACGTTCATTGAATTGCATGCCAGCACCAATGGTTGACAGCATGATGGCGGCTGGCCGCGCGATCACCATGATCGCGACAACCAGTGCAACGCCGCGCCAGCCTATGTCGATCAGAGATTTGGCATCAAGGTCCGCCGTCAGCGAAACGAACACGACCGACACAAGCATGATCGTGATGTATTCCTTGAAGCGCTTCATGTCGCCGATACCGGGCAGGTTCATGTTGCCGACCACGATGCCCATGATCGTGACTGCCAGCAGCCCGGCTTCCTTCTGAATCATGTCGGATAACGCGTAGACCACCAGCACGAGGCCAAGCAGTACCGGGCTTTTCAGGTATTCGGGCACCCAGCCAACGCGAATCGCGCGGGAGATTGCCCAGCCAACGAAGCCGCCCAGTATCAGGCTGCAGACGATAGCCAGGCCGATTCCCTGCAATACCTCCTGCCAACCGCTGCCACTGCCCTGGAAGATGAAGAACTGGAATGCGAGCACGGCCAGCAAGGCACCGATGGGGTCATTTACGATGCCTTCCCATTTCAGGTACGACGCCGTGCGCCGGTTGAGTGCAGCCTGGCGCAACATCGGCATGATGACAGTTGGCCCGGTGACCACCATGATCGCCCCGAATACAATCGAGACCGGCCAGTCGAGGCCGCCGATAAAATGTGCGCAAAGTGACGAACACGCCCAGGCCAGCGGCGCACCAAGGTAAACCAGGCGGCGCACTCCTGTCGCCGCTTCTTTCAGCTCGCTGAGATGCAGGCTCAGGCCGCCTTCGAACAGGATGATGGCCACGCAGAGGCTGACGACGGGACGCAGATAGACACCGAAGTCAGCACTGGGATCAATCCAGCCGAGTCCCGGTCCCATCACCAGGCCAACCGCAGCCAACAAGACAATCGCTGGCAGCTTCAACCACCATGCCAGCCATTGCGCCGCGATGCCGAGCCCGGCGACAGTGACAATCGCCAGAACTATATGATGTTCGTCCATGGATCAGGGGGTTCCTTGTGCCGTTGCCTGTCGCGGATCAGCAGCCGATGATACATGACCCGCAGGCTGGCGCATGTCGCGGATCCGGCATTGCTGGCTTGCGAGGCTTTGATTGACATAGAATTATTCGCACAGCGTGATGACGCGGGACCCTGCCAGGTACCGACAAGCGCGAGCAGCGGGATACAGCATGTTTGAGGCATCATCCGGGCGACGAGCTACCCAGGACAGAACGGCCCAGCAGCGCATAAGGACTCCTTAGATGCCACAAATCACAATGCCCGTTGTTGGCATCCTGGGTTCAGTCGCCATTCTCGCGGCCCTTTTGGGTTGGTACTTGCGTGGCCGACGAGCTGCCCGCGAGAAGCTAGCCATCAGCGCGGGCTGGCAACACCAGATCGATGCACAACGCACGGAGCATGATCGGATCGCCGGGCAGAACACCCGGCTGATGGAGCAGAACAGCCAGTACCAGGCCTCGAGCAAAGACCAGCGACAGCGCGCCGGCGCCCTCACCGCAGAACTAAAGGAAACGTTGTTACTGCGCGACCAGCTGCAGGAAAAGCTCAGAAGCTATCGCAACAAACTCGAAATCGCTGCAGTGCAATACAAGAAGCTGCGCCGCAAAGTGGAAACTGCAGACGTCCGCCAGGACGCGTTCGACACCGAACTACGTGCCAAGGATGAAAAAATCGCACACCTCAAGGGCGAACTCGGCAAATGGCAGGAACGCATACCACCTCTGGTTGAGCGCTATCGCTTGCGCGATCTTGAGGCACAGGAGCTCGAACTTGAATTGGCACGTGCGCATGCACGGGTCGCTAGCCTTGAGGCCGGCGCAGCATCAAATGAAACCCGCATTGAACCGATAGCTGACGCCTCGCTGGACGACCTGAATGCGTCCAACGACCAGTACGACGACACCAGCGAAACGGACATGAGCGGATTTGCCGATGCTGACAAGGTGCCGCGCGACGACCTTAAGCGGATCAAGGGAATAGGCCCGGCCATCGAGAAAACGCTGAACACGCTGGGTTTCCACCGCTTCGGTCAGATCGCCACGATGAATGACTACGATATCGACCGGGTTGCGGGCGAACTCCGCGGCTTCAAATCGCGCATACATCGCGAGGACTGGATCGGCCAGGCACGCGTCCTGCAGCACAAAGACAGCCGCGACCCCACGTGAAACCAGTCGTCTCGAACGGTGCGGCAGAACGCCGCAAGTGGCTGCCTGTGTCGCTGTCCTTAATGCTGCTGGCATTGCTGCCCGTACTCGCTGCTGCCACTGCTCAGCTCAACATCGTGCGCACGCTGGACAGCATCGTCGTAACTGGCACAACGAGCTCCAGCGCGCACGAGGAGATACTGCGCACACTGAGCGCGGAATTATTCGCAGATCTTGACCAGCGCTTTGACCTTGTAGCTGGCGTACCCGCACCTCCCGGATGGTCCCTGGTAACCGAACAGACGCTGCGTACGCTTGCCATGACCCGGCACGGCAAAGCCTCGGTCTCGCCTGCGGTGCTGAGCTTGCAAGGAGTTTACGATGACCCTGCCGCCTGGGGGCAGGCGCTGACGCGGCTGGAACGCACCCTGCTCTCCGATATGCTGATCGTCAACGAGGCCGTCGCATACGATGATCGCCTGAGTTTTGCCGAGCTGTGCCAGCAACAATTCAGCAAAGCGGTAGCGAGTGGCGAGGTGCGCTTCGCACTGGGCTCGAACGTGCTCAGCCCAGCGTCTTATCCGTTCCTCGACGCATTGATCGAGATCGCGGCGGACTGTCCTGGCAGTCGCGTGGCCGTTACCGGCCACACCGATGCGTCCGGTGGCGAAACCACGAATGTGCAATTGAGTAAATCCCGCGCAATGGCGGTCACCGATTACTTTGTGGCACGCGGCATCAGGCGCGAGCGGCTGCTTAGCAACGGACTCGGATCAGCCCAACCTCTGGATTCAAGAAATACGCCGGCCGCGCGTGCCCGCAACCGGCGTATCGAATTTCGCCTGGAACAGAACTGACCTATTGTGTTGCTGTTTCGCGGTCTTCAAGGTCTGCCAGTTCGACTTGAAACACCAGGGTCGCGCCTGGTGGAATGACGTTGCCGGCACCGCGCTCGCCGTAGGCGAGCTCCGGGGCAATCGTGAGTTCACGAATCTCGCCAACCTGCATGCCGACAACGCCCTCATCCCAACCGCGAATGACGCGAGCGGCGCCTAATGGGAATCGAAAATGCTGACCGCGATCTACGGAGCTGTCGAATTTCTCGCCGCGATGGTCAGCGGATTCCGGGTCATACAACCAACCCGTGTAATGCACTACCGCTGTCTGGCCAGCGCTGGCTACCGCGCCGTCCCCCGCCTGAATTATCCGCGCGGTCAGGCCCGGCACGATCTCATTGGCAGCGGCTGGCGCTGGCGCCGACTGCTCGGGAGTTGCGTCTTGCTTACTCCCACAGCCCGTCAGCAAACCCATCAATACAAAGGTAACGCCCAGTTGAAAATTTCTCATAGCAAATCCAGTCCTGAAAAATGAAATAACCTACTGGCGTTGCCAGCTCAAAATATTACTGCAACGCCAGGAACACGCGATTCTAATCGCTTATGCCCAGGCTTGCTGCAATGCCCACGCATGATGCCACGGCAACGGCTGTCCCTGGCACCTGTATTATTGCGGCGGCGTGATCGCGTCCGGGCGCAGTCCGCGCCTGACACTGCAGCAATGCGTCGCCTGCACGGTGGTCGCTCATCGGCCGCTGCGTACCCTTGTTCGTCGTGACCTGATATTGTTCGTCACTGAGCCGTGCGCGCACCCTGAACCTGGCGTTTGTTGACGCTCATGTTCGGTTTTCCCCTTGGCGACGAGCAACGCTTTGGAGACTCTGCCCAACTTAGCGGGCGCACGCAAATCCGCAGCAGGGCGACTGCAACAGTTACCTGGAACGCATGCAAGACAGGAAAAACCCGGACAGTGCCGTGGAGTTCCGCGAGGTCTCGTTGCAACGCGGCAAAGTTGTCGCGCTCGATCAATTGAATCTGAGCTTGCCGTGGCAGAAGACTACTGCAGTGCTCGGCGCCAGTGGTAGCGGCAAGTCCACCCTGATCCAGCTGGTAATCGGCTTGCTGCGCCCCGACTCCGGAACGGTGCGCACGCTCGGTGCCGACATTGACTACGCCAATCCGGCCGCGCTACGTAAGCGTATTGGCTACGCAATCCAGGATGTGGCGCTGTTCCCGCACTTGCGTATACGCGACAACATCCTGCTGCCCGCACGCGTCGATAAACGTGACGAAGAACAAAGCCAGCAACGTCTTGACGAGCTGCTTGAGCTGATGCAGCTACCCGCAGATGTGTTGCCGCGTTGGCCACACGAACTGTCCGGCGGCCAACAGCAACGTGCCGGGCTGTGTCGGGCCATGATGCTGCGCCCTGAACTGTTGTTGCTGGATGAACCCTTTTCCGGGCTCGACACTATGACTCGCATCAGCATTCATGAGCAGTTTCTCAAGCTGCAGGCGGCCGAACCGATCTCAACCATTCTCGTTACCCATGACCCGCAAGAAGCCATCAATCTCGCGGACTACATCGTGGTGATGAAAGCCGGCCGGGTACAGCAGCATGGCGCTGTAGAGAAAGTTGTGGCGGCGCCGGTGAATAACTATGTCGCGCAACTGGTGACTGCATTGCGCGGAGTGACCCAGTAATGCGTTGTTCCATGGTCATTATGATTTTACTGCTGGGTGCCAGCGCCAGCGCACAGACCATTATCGTTGGCAGCAAGAATTTCACTGAAAATTACCTGCTTTCGGAAATCGCCGCGCAATTGCTTGAGGCACATGATTTCGATGTCGAGCGCCGGGCAGGCCTGAACGGCACGAAAATCAGCTACGAGGCGTTGCGCAACAAGGCTATCACCGTGTATCCCGAGTATTCCGGCACCATTACTGAAGTCATCCTCGCCCGGCCGGACCTGCACGACATCGCGGACATCCGCGCCGCACTTCAGGAACGCAATCTGCGATTGCTTGATCCGCTCGGGTTTGACAACACGTACGCGTTGGCAGTTACCCGCGAATTCTCGGAAGCAGAGAACATCAGAAAGATATCTGATTTGCGCTCGCGCCCGGATCTACGCGTCGCGTTCGCTCACGAATTCCTGAATCGCGCTGACGGCTGGCCGGCGCTCAAGCAACGTTATGGGCTGCCACAAACTGTGCGGGGCATCGAACACAGCCTGTCCTACGATGCGATAAGCCAGGGCAACATCGACCTGACGGCAGCGTACTCGACCGACGGCGAGATCCTGCGGACGGGGCTCGTTTTGCTTGAAGATGATCTCGATTATTTTCCAAGCTACCTGGCAGCCTACATCGCGAACGAGCAACTGCCCGACGCCGCGGTCGACGTATTGCAAACATTGAGTGGCCGCATAGACAACCAACGAATGCAGGCGCTTAACCTGCAGGCACTCGATTCGGACAACAGCATCGCCGACGTCGCAGCCGCTTTTTTGCGCGAAGAGAACCTGGTTACGGCGGACTACGAGTCAGAGAGTTTCCTGCCACAGTTGCTGCGCAATACCCAGCGACACCTGAAGCTGACGGCGACTGCCCTGTTGTTGGCAATCGTTGTCGGAGTGGGAATTGCCATGGCCGTGCACCGGCATCGCGGCTTGTCGAGCGCGTTCCTCTACGTCACCGGGCTACTGCAAACGATCCCGTCAATTGCTTTGCTGGCATTGATGATCCCGTTCGCCGGGGTTGGCCAGAAACCGGCCATCATTGCCCTGTTTCTCTACTCCCTGCTGCCCATCGCGCGCAGCACCGTCACCGCAATGCATGCTATTCCACCTGCCTACCGGCAGGTCGCCGCGGCAATGGCCATGACCCGGCTGCAGGAAATGCGCTACGTGCTGCTACCCCTGGCCATGCCGCACGTGCTCGCCGGCATTCGCACAGCGGCTGTTATCTGCATAGGTACGGCAACCTTGGCGGCATTTATCGGTGCTGGCGGACTAGGTGACCCGATCGTGACCGGACTGGCGCTCAATGATAGTCGCCTGATCCTGCAAGGCGCGTTGCCAGCAGCCGGGCTGGCTATCATCACAGAGCTGTTTTTCGGCCTGATTGAACGATGGCTGGTTGTGCCGCACATGCGCAACAACAACCAGCCAAACTGATCAACTTGCTGGCGCGCTCTGCAGATCCAGTAACAACTGGTTCATGCGGCGAACATACTCGGCTGGATTATCGAGCTGCGAGCCCTCGGCCAACAGCGCGTGGTCAAGGACGATATTCGACAACTCGTCGAAGCGATTGTCGTTCGACTCAGTCGCCAATCGCTGCACCAGTGGATGCCCCACGTTGATTTCGAGCTGTGGTTTCGACTCCGGCAACTTTTGTCCCGACGCCTCCAGCATGCGCCGCATCTGTGGCGACAGATCCTGATCCGAGGCGACGACGCAGGCGGGAGAATCCACTAGTCGCTGGCTCACCTTCACCGCTTCGACTCGTTCTGCCAGGGCTTTCTGGATTTTCTCAATGAACGGTTTATGTTCATCATCGGCCGCTTCATCGCTCGCTTTGTCGTCGCTGTCCGGCAGCGCCAACTCACCGCGACTGACATCGTGGAATGTCTTGCCCTCGTATTCCGTAAGATTATCGACCATCCATGGATCGATGCGATCATAAAGCAGCAAAACTTCGATATCGTCTTTCCGCAGCTTCTCAAGGTGCGGACTCGACTTCGCCGTCTCATAGTTCTCGGCAAGAATGTAGTAAATCTTGTCCTGACCTTCCGCTGCTCGCCCGATGTAGTCATCCAGCGACTGATCCTGAGCTTCACCTTCGCTGCGCGTGGTGGTAAAGCGCAGTAATTTCGCCAGCTTGGCAACGTGTTCACGATCTTCAACCAGGCCTTCTTTCATAACCTGGCCGAACTGACTCCAGAACGTCTTGAACTTGTCCGCTTCATTGCTCGCCAGCTTGTTGAGCATGTCGAGAACGCGCCGCGACAGCGCCGCCTTCATGGCATCAAGGCCGGGGCTCTTCTGTAACAACTCGCGTGAGACATTCAGCGGCAGATCACTGGAATCCACTACACCTTTAACGAAGCGCAGGTACAGCGGCAGGAACTGCTCTGCGTCATCCATGATGAACACACGCTGGACATAGAGTTTCAGGCCGCGCGGTGCTTCGCGGTTCCAGAGATCGAACGGCGCATTGGCAGGGATATACAACAAGCTACTGTATTCGCGCTTGCCTTCAACCTTGTTGTGGCTCCAGGAGAGGGGATCAGCAAAATCGTGCGACAGGTGTTTGTAGAACTCCTGGTATTCCTCATCCTTTACCTCGCTGCGCGGCCGGGTCCACAGCGCCGTCGCCGAGTTTACCGAACGCGCTTCCTCGTCCTCTTTGCCCTGCAGCAATACCGGGAACGCGATGTGATCTGAGTATTTTCGTATCAGGGTTTCGAGGCGCAGCGCTTCCGCGTATTCCTTTGCCTCTTTTTTCAGGTGCAGGGTGACCCGGGTTCCGCGAGCTGCCTGCTCAGTCGGCTCAACCGTGAACTCGCCCGCACCATCGGATTCCCAGCGCACGGCATCGGTGGCCGCAAGACCGGCCCTGCGGGACTCCACGGTGACCTTATCGGCGACAATGAATGCAGAATAAAAGCCTACACCGAACTGGCCGATCAAATGGGCGTCTTTCTTGCTGTCGCCAGTCATTTGTTGCAGGAATTCGGAGGTACCTGATCGCGCAATTGTGCCGAGGTTCTGGATCAGCTCGTCACGGGACATGCCGATGCCGTTGTCGATGACGGTCAGCGTTTTGGCTTTGCCGTCGAACTCGATGCGGATCTTCAGGTCAGCATCGTCCTCCAGCAGATCTGGCTGCTCGAGCGCCTCAAAGCGCAGCTTGTCCGCAGCATCAGACGCATTGGAAATCAGCTCGCGGAGAAAAATTTCCTTGTTGCTGTACAGCGAATGGATCATTAACTGCAGCAATTGCCGCACTTCGGTCTGGAAACCCAGGGTTTGCCGGCTCTCTTGCTCGCTCACGAAAAATCTCTCCCAATATCAATACAGGTAAACAACTGCGATGCGCAGGGGAGCACACCATAGTATCGATCGAGATTATTTCAAGGCCTGAAGGGCCGGAATCGCCAGTATCAGGCGTCGGGGACACAGAGTGCGGACTAGCTGCGGGCTACTGATTTCCGGGAGACTACCGTGCCGCGATACAGCGCGGTGACCGTCATCAGGCAGACCAGTGCCAGCGCAAGTGGCGGACTGTGGAAGGCAAGGACAGCACCAATGCCACAAAACGCCAGAAAACCAAGCAGAACAGCACACGCTATAGCTATGCGGCGCATGTGCTCCGCATGTGACGCCAGCGAAGACCAGAGGTCATCGAGGTCATCAAGCCATTGCAGTACACATTCCATTCCCGGTCTCCGTGTGTGGGCAGCCAAAGCGGCGCCCGATACGACCTGAACGGCCGCGAGTAGTCGAATCAGGAAGCGACAGAGGTTAACGGCGTCGGCCTAGCGTCGCCGTTATCTTCCAGTTCTTCCAAGGCCAGGAAATTGGATTTCTTGGCATGCGCAATCGCCTGATGAAATAACTCCCAACGTTGCCGGGTTGCATCATTCTTGATCGTGTCTGTGCGCGATTCAGGTTTGGCGGTGTTATTCAGCATTCGTCTCATTTCACTATGGTTCGTGTTGTGCGAAATATAGCCAGCAGCAGCCGAACTTGCCGTGAGATAAGTCACAGCTTTTTTCGTGCATTTGGCAATCGCGAAGTAATTTTCGGAAAGGAGAACCGCTACCAATATTTTGTCAATTTGACGTTGGCAAACGGGAGTGGCAGTTGCATGTTCAACTGTACTCCGTTGTCTGGAAGTCGTGCGCGAAGAATGTCCGCAGTGAGTCCTGTCGACTTACCCAAAACGAAACCGGCCGGCAAGAGCCGGCCGAACATGCTGAGTATTTTTTCGGGCTAATCGATCGGTGCAAACCATTCGACGAATGCGCACTCACGGATCCTGGTTATCGGTCCACTTGCGCTTTACCTGTTCCGTCCACGAGCGATAGCCTTTCCATGTATACAACGAAGGATCGATGCTACTGCGGCGTGTGCGCGGCGCGGGAGCTTTGGATATCCAGCGGCGATACTGCTGCCAGCCGTCGGCGCCATCACTGTCGTTTGCAGGTTCAGGTATTTCCTGACGCACTTCCTTGGCATCAGTATCGTCGCTGAAATCTTCGCGCCAGTTGAGATCCTTGCTGTCTTGCATAGCCATTTGCTCTCGACATCCTGTGAACAAATAGTATGTCGCGAATAGCCAAAATCACAGGAACTGCTTCACAATGCAATTAGGCATTTTTTCTTTATTATTCAAAGTTTTACATGTGCATTTTACTTAATAAAGGGACCCCGGCAAAGAATACGAGAAGCACGTCACAGTGCACTTTGTGAGCTATCAGACGCGCACCTTGTAACACGGGGTGTAGCGATCGCTTTCAAGTTTCATGCGGCCATCAGCGACAAAACCGGCAAGCAACTTGTCGAGCAAACTCATGATCTCCGCAGAACCTGATATCTCGAATGGCCCGTGTTTTTCGATTGCGGCGAGCGTGTCCTCGCGCACATTTCCGGACACAAGGCCCGAGAACGCGCGACGCAAGTTGGCTGCAAGAGTGTGGGTTGGCAAGTCGCGGGTGATTTGCAGCTCCCGCATTGAATCATGCGTTGCCGTAAACGGTTTCTGGAAATCGTGGTCGATGTGCAAGCGCCAGTTGAAATAGAACGCGTCACCGTGCTCTCTGCGGTATTCGCGAACCGTCGCCAGGCTGTGCAACATCTGCCGGGCGACCTCCTCAGGATCATCGATAACAATTTGATAACGGGCCTGCGCGGCCGGACCCAGCGTCTTGCCGATGAATTCGTCGATTTGCTCGAAGTAGGCTTTACGATTTGCCGGCCCGGTCAGGATCAACGGCAACGCCATATGCTCGTTATCGGGGTGCATCAGGATGCCAAGGAGGTACAGAATTTCCTCCGCTGTACCAACGCCTCCCGGAAATACGATGATGCCGTGGCCCACGCGCACAAAGGCCTCCAGGCGTTTTTCCATGTCCGGCATGATAATCAGTGAGTTGACGATCGGATTAGGCGATTCCGCGGCGATGATGCCAGGCTCCGTAATGCCGATGTAGCGACCATTGCCGATGCGTTGCTTGGCGTGGCCGATCGTTGCGCCCTTCATAGGCCCCTTCATGGCGCCAGGTCCGCAGCCGGTGCAGACATTCAGACGGCGCAGGCCAAGCTCGTAGCCCACCTTCTTGGTGTAATCGTATTCGTCACGACTGATGGCGTGCCCACCCCAGCAAACCACCATGTCGGCGGTTGCGGGCAGGCGAAATACCCGCGCGTTGCGCAGGATGTGAAATACCGCATTAGTGATGTTCTCGGAGGACAGCAGGTCGAAGCGACCGCTCGAGTCGATCTCGTTTCGGGTGTAGACGATATCCCGCAACACCGCGAACAACTGTTCACGAATACCTCGGATCATCTGGCCGTCAACGAATGCCGACGCAGGCGCGCCGCTCAAAACGACTTTCAGGCCACGGTCCTGCTGTTCGAAGCGAACGTCGAAATCCTTGTGTCGGCCCAGAACCTCGCGCGCATCGTCAGAATTGCCGCCGGAGTTCAAAACCGCGAGCATGCAGCGACGCAGCAGGGTGTAGAGGCCGCCCTGGCCAGCGTTACGCAGCTGGTCCGCCTCGTGCTGGGACAGCACCTCGAGGCTGCCCTCGGGCCAAACCTCGGCATCGACGGTCATGTCGCTGTCGGCCCGGATACTGCTGCTCGTCACTATTTTGGCGTCATGCACGTAGGGATTCCTGAATTTGCGGCGTAAACGCCGGATTGCTGTCTGCAGAGGTGCTGGAGTGTAACGCGGCTGCGTTGCACTTTAGGTTCGAAATGTACAGAAATGGCCGGTCGTTGCGTCGTTGCGTCGTTGCAGCTTATGGGCGAATTTCGATGGGTGTGCCATCCGGCGTCATCAGCCAGATATCAATCATGTCTGAGTTGGATACCGCGATGCAGCCGTTCGTCCAGTCCTGGCTGCCGTAGTAAGCCTCCGAATAGGTCGGCTCATTGGGCTGGCCGTGAATCATGATCTGCCCGCCTGGATCAACGCCCCGCTGCGCGGCGCGCTGCCGGTCTTGCTGGCTGGGATAGGAAATATGCATCGACAGGAAAAAGTCGCTGTTCGGATTGCGCACGTCCAACAGATAACGACCTTCCGGAGTCTTCGCGTCGCCCTCGTACTCCTTATCGCCCAGCGGCGCCACGCCTAACGCAATATCAAAGCTACGAAACGGCTCGCCGTTCTTTAGCAAATGCAGTTTGCGCGCACTCTTTTCGACAATGATTTCGTCTGCTACCGGAAATTCGCTGTCGGCGAAACCGTCCGCCGTTACCGCGAGCGTCAACAGGCAGCCGAGCATTGCCGGCAGCAGGCGCGCACGTGATTGTCTATTGCTTACAGGCATAGGCCGCTCCGCGAATCTCAGCGTGAAAATTTACCAGACTCAGACTGTCTAGTGAATGGCACAATTCACACTCCGCCAGTGATCCAGGCGATGGCAATACCGATATTTCATGTCGCAAGCCTCGACCATTGAGCCAGCCGATGGCAATACCGATACTTCATGTCGCAGTTTCTTGCCATATATCCGAACGATGGCAATTACGATTTTTCATAGTTCGTTTCGGCCGATGATCCAACCGATCGCAAAACCGATGGCGCCTGCCACCAGGGTATACGCAGGCAGGAAGCGGAACAGCTCCAGCGGGTACACAGCGTCGCTGTACATACCGTTCAGGTCCGTCTGGAAACCGTGGTGCAGATACAACGACAAGCCCATCGCCGGTATGGCGAAACCCAGCGTGCCCAACAGCCAGCGCCAGCCTGCAGCTCGCCAACGGCCGCCGCCGCGATACAGGCAGACAGCTGCGAGCAGCAGAAATACCAGCATCGGCAACGCGTTGCGCACAATGTAGGCGTCACGACCTTCAACATGGCCGACGTACGCAATAGCCGCCATAGTCACAAACAGCACCGGCAGAAAGCGCAGGACGACGGTCACCAGAGCACGCGGCTCATGCTTCTTTGCGGGTAAGAATCGGCAACCTTACGACGGTCCCCGGCAGGACGTTATGCACGTCGAGTTGCGGGTTGTACTGTCGGAACAGCCATAGCGGCACTTTGTATTGGCGCAGTGCCAGCACCCAGACGGACTCGCCGCGCTTGACGGTGTGTTCGGTAACGCCGCGGATCGTATTGTCACGGAAGAAGGCATCCTGCTGCGACTGCTGGTAGGCAACCCGACGCGCTTCAAAAGTACTCTCGTCGACTTTGCTGAAGTCGAGTTTCAAGCGGGTACCGAGGCCGACAGAGGCACGAAACGCCAGGCGATTGATGTCGCGAAGGCGTTGCGTGCGGATTTCCAGCCAGTCGGCGTAGTGTCCCAGGGTTTCCAGCGGCTGTACTTCAATGGACTTGTCAGCAGCCACTGTGTAGTCGCTGGGGTCGGACAACAGGCTGGTGCGTTGCTCGGCCGCTGCGTCTGCATCGTCGCCCATATCGACCTGATCCGGCAACGCGCCGGTATTCGTGATCTGTTCATCCTCGGCAGTAGCGACGAGCAAATCATCCGCCACCGGTTCAGGCGCAGGTGCAGGTACAGGTGTTGGTGTTGGTGTTGGTGTTGGTGTCGGTACTGGTTGAACAACAGGTGCGGGCGCCGCTGCAACCACCACAGGGGCCGGGCCCGCCGCGGGCAGTCTGATTTGCTGGCCGATGCGAATGCGATTACTGCTGCCAAGGCTGTTCAGGGCAACCAGGGTCGAGACCCGGGTCCGGTAGGCTTCGGCAATTTCAGACAAGGTGTCGCCGCGCGCCACGGTGTGAAACAGATCCGGCAATTGTTCCTGCTGCCACACTGTAGGTCCAACATTCGCCAGCAGCTCGGACAGGGGTTCAGCCAGACGGCCGCCAGGCACACGCAATTCAAAGCCTTTTGGCAAATGCTTGCTGCCCTGCCAGATTGTTGCCTGGGTGGCAGGATTGAAACTGGCAAGCTCCCGGCTGCTGATCCCGGTCAGGCTCACGAGCTGATCGGCCGGCAGGAAAGCCTTCAGCACTGCGCTGTCGTAGTTGAGTGCTGGCTCCCGCTGTACACCAGGAAAATACTTTTCCGGATCCTGGTCGACTCGCAGTGCGGCCAGAAATGCGACGTAAAAATTGCGCGAGGCAAAACCGAACGTGCGACCGCGATATTCGCGCATGATCTGCGCGTAATTTTCAGCACCGAATTCCTGCATTGCCCGGCGCGCACCCGACAGGCCGTGATTGTAGGCAGTAATTGCCATTGGCCAGTTGCCGAGAATCGAATAGTTGTAGGCCAGCAACTCGCCCGCCGCCACTGTTGCCGTGTAGGGGTCGTTGCGTTCGTCGAGCACATGATCAATACGCATGAAGCGGCGACCGGTTCCGCGCGTGAACTGCCAGATCCCGGATGCACCGACGTGCGAACGCGCTGCGGGGTTGTAGGAAGACTCCACATGCGGCAACGCGGCGAGCTCAGTCGGCACGCCGAGGCGAGTAAACGACGCATTCACATGCTCACGCCAGCGACCCGAACGCTCCAGGCCCTCGCGAAAACGATCCGACAAGCCGTGCTGAAAACGAATACGCCCGGCAGCCTCGGTCAGCTCATTGTTGCTGACATTGCGCGGCCAGAGCGCCAGAACTCGTTCTTCTTCAGCACTGAGGTTGTCCCGTTGGCCTTTTCCCAGTTTGCGCAAGATGGCCTGGTAGTGCTTGCGTCGATCACCGACGCGGCGGTTACGCTCGCGCCGCGAAACACTGGCTGGCATGGCGACACGCTCATACACGACGGCCAGGTTGCGATTGTCGTGCAACAGGCCTTCATCCGTGGAGTACTCGGTAAACACCGATAGCCAGAACTCCACATCCCGACTCAGTTCAGGCGGAAGCGGGAAGATATCGTCAGCGGCAATCGACGGCTGCACACCAGAAAATGCGAGAACCGCGGTAAAAGTAATGAGACGTAGTTTGCAAAAAGGACTTATCATCGGTACCTATTAGACTTGATTTATCGGGCTGAATGCGGGAACACCGCACAGTTCACAGAACTCGCGCCCTTTATAGGGCATTTTCCTAACTGTCGAAACCCGGAAACGAATTCCGTTACGTGCTGCCTCACGGCCACATGCCCATGAAGTCACTAAATCTCTCTCTGCAGAAATCGTTGTTAATGTTGATGGCATTGCTGTCACTTTGCACAGTTGCGTACGCCGCGGAAGAGCAGGATAGCGGCAACACCCAGCTCGCCATGCTGGATGAGACCCGGATTACCGAAGCGCGTTCCGAAGAAGCAGCTGGCGAAGAAGTAGCTGAAACGAACACCCTGCAGAGTCCGGTGGTTGACGCCAGTGACCGCATTGTCCCTGTCGTACCGCTGGCTAACGCCGTCACCACCGCCGATCACGCAGCCGAAAGCCTGCACCTGCTTGGGGTCGATGTACCACCAGGCACGTATCGACGGCTGGCCTGGGCGGCCACCGAATTGTTCGAGGGCGTTCCGGTCACCACTCCGGTGCTGGTAGTCAATGGCCGCCATGCCGGGCCAACCCTGTGTCTGACAGCCGCGTTGCACGGCGACGAATTGAACGGTATCGAAATGGTGCGTCGGGTGATGCACGACCTGATTCCGGAAAAGCTCGCTGGCGCCGTAATCGGTGTTCCGATCGTCAACTTGCAAGGTTTTCGCCGTGGTTCGCGTTACCTGCCTGATCGTCGCGACCTCAATCGCTATTTCCCGGGTAACCGCAATGGCAGCTCAGCTTCGCGCATCGCGCATTCATTTTTTACCGAAATCGTTTTGCACTGTGACGCGTTAATTGATTTGCACACCGGTTCATTCGAGCGCACTAATCTGCCGCAACTGCGCGCCGACCTGCGCAATCCGGATGTTGTCACGATCACACAGGGCTTCGGCGCGACGGTTATCCTGCACAGCACGCCGGCTAATGGCACCTTGCGGCATGCCGCAACCGCTGCGGGTGTGCCCACGGTAACGCTGGAGGCCGGCGGGCCGTCTGAACTCGAACTCAAAGAAGTCCAGCACGGGGTCAAAGGCATTGAAACCTTGTTGCACACCTTGGGCATGGTCAAGCGCGGCCGCCTGTGGGGCGACCCGGAGCCTGTCTACTACCGCTCAACCTGGGTGCGCGCGAATCGCGGTGGCATCCTGCTAGCCGACGTTAGTCTCGGCAGCAGCGTGCGTCGCGGCGACCTGCTCGGCTCGATTACCGATCCAATGAATAACGCGACAACAAACCTGTATTCGCCCTACTCGGGACGCATTATCGGAATGGCACGAAACCAGGTAGTCATGCCAGGCTTTGCCGCCTTTCATGTGGGCATTGAAACGGAGCAGGCGCCGCCACAGCAAGACCCGGATCGTGACCCGCTGGCCCAGGACGAGGTTGAATCCAGCGAAGGCTACACCGAGGGCATCTCGGAATAATCGCGCCTTAAAATTGCCCGCACCACCGTGCTCTCGTTACACTCGCGGCGCACTTTTAACAAACGACACCGATGAGCAAACCCGGGCGCAAGCCGCTCTTTCATTTCTGGACACCCAACTACTGGCTAGCCTGGCTGGGCCTGCTGCTGCTGCGCGGCGTCTGCCTGTTGCCGCACGCGGTACGACTCGCCATTGGCCGGGCGCTCGGCCGGGCATTGCATCGGCTGGTACCGAGTCGACGCGCAATCATTCGCCGCAACCTGGCACTCGCTTTTCCTGAACTCGACGAAGCCGCGCGCAACCGACTTGCCCGCGAACATATGGAAGCGCAGGGAATGTCGTTGGTTGAGCTTGGCCTCGGGCGCTGGGCATCCGATCGCGAGATGCTCGCGCTCACTGATATTTACGGCACTGAGCACATCAAAAAGGCAGCGGCGGACGGTGTCGGCATTATTCTGTTGAGCGCGCATTTCACCACGCTCGAAATCAGCGGTCGGGTACTGAGCCTGAACTGCCCGCCGTTTGACGCCGTTTATCGCAAACACCGCAATCCGTTCCTGACCGAGATTCTGCGCACAGGAAGGGAGCGTTCGGCGCGCAGCACGATCGAAAAGAATGACATCAAAAGTATGGTGCGCAGCCTGCGCGAGGGTCGGCCAGTGTGGTATGCGCCGGACCAGAGTTACAACCTGAAGCAATCCGCGGCGATCCCGTTCTTCGGCGTTCCATCGATGACCAATACCGCCACAAGCACCTTGGCCAGGCTCGGCAAGGCGCGCGTCATTCCGTACTTTCCTCGACGCCTCGCGAATGGCCGTTATGAACTGAACATACTCGCACCGCTGGACGGCTTTCCTAGTGATGATCCCGTGAAGGACACTGAACGCTATGTCAGTTTGCTCGAAGAGCGCATCCGACTCTGCCCTGAGCAGTACTACTGGATTCACCGCAAGTACAAGAACCTGCCGGCTGATCTGCCCGACTACTACGCAGACCTGGATGACTGGAAGTAACCGTCCAGAAGTTGCCGCCAGTCGTTCTCAGTCCAGCGGATTGTCCGGTCCAGTCCGCGGATTTTTTTCAGGCTGCGATGCAGTCGCGCGAGGTTGTTCGCCTGCCAGGTGCCCGGCTTTCTGATCGTGCCGCGATCGAAGTCCAGCAGCCATAACTCGTCTTTGGGGCCTATCTGCACGTTGTAGGCGTTCAGGTCCGCATGACAAACACCTTTTTGGTGAAAACGCTGCAGACCGGCACCCAGCGATTGCCAGAATTCCGGCGAGCAGCGGCCATTCGCAATGCGCTGCGACAACGGCTCTATCCCCGGCACGCGCTCGGTCAATAAATCTGCAGAGTAAAAGGTTCCGGAACGCTTGTAGCGAGCCGCCACCGGGCGCGGAACAGGCAGACCCATCTCGCGCATCTTGTAGAGCATTCGCCACTCGGCAAACGGGCGAGTACGTTCCTCACTAACCCACGCGTAGACGTCGCGAACAAGCCGGCCGACGAGCCCGCCGCGCATGTAATGTCGCAGCACGAATTCCTGATCTTCATCTCTGACAATCAGGGTTTGACCGCGACCGGCTGCACGCAGGTTTCCGGAAACGGGTTGCACCTGCTTCCAGCCGCGCGCGCTAAAGCGCTCCTCTGAAATCTGGTTGAGGATGGCGGTATCGTATAGGATGGCGCCGGTTCTGGTCTTCTTGACGGTGTCGCTCAATTCTGGCCGTCCTTCACTGGTTGGACTACATGTTTCAGCAAGCGCCGCCGGACAGTCTGTGTATCGTGCGTCTCTCGGCCATTGGCGACACCTGCCATGCGCTGGCCGTTGTGCGCAGCATACAGGACACGTGGCCAGAGACCCGGATCACCTGGATCATCGGTAAGACAGAAGCGAGCTTGATGGCGGATATTCCCGACGTCGAGTTTATCATTTTGGATAAATCTAAAGGTCGTGCCGCTTACAAAGACGTACGCCGACAGCTGGCAGGCCGGCAGTTCGATGCCGCGCTGTGCATGCACGCATCCATGCGCGCAAATTTCATATATCGATCCTTGCGAACGCGGCTGCGCATCGGCTACGACTTTGCGCGCGCTCGTGATTTCCAATGGCTGTTCACAAATCGACGCATCGCGAAGGAGCAGCGCCAGCATGTGCAGGACGCCATGCTGTCGTTTGCCCGGATACTGGGAGTACCGCAACGGGATTTGCGCTGGGACATACCACTGTCAGACCAGCAGCGGGAGTTTGCACGCCAGTTCCACAGCAATGAACGACCGCTGCTGGTTATCAGCCCATGCAGCAGTCAGCGCTCGCGCAACTTTCGCAACTGGAGCGCCGAAAATTACGCGGCAGCAGCACGCCACGCGCAAAGCAAATTCAACTGCAAGGTAGTCCTCACCGGCGGCAACAGTGCGCTTGAACAGGAATACGCTGCGACTATTTGCAAACTTGCAGGCCCCGGAGTCACGAACCTGATGGGGGCCACTACGCTCAAACAGCTACTGGCCGTGATCGATGTTGCCGACGGCCTGTTGTGCCCGGACTCGGGCCCGGCCCACATGGCCACGACGGTGGCTACGCCGGTGATTGGACTGTATGCGGCCTCCAACCCAGACCGGACCGGGCCCTATCGCAGCCGCGATTTGTGCGTGAATGCCTACCCGGAGGCGGTGCAGAAATACCTGGGCAAGTCGCCGGCCGAGCTCCGCTGGGGACAGCGCGTGCGCGACCCGGGCGCCATGGGGCTGATTCGCCTCGCGCAGGTTAACGAACGACTGGACCAGCTGCTGTCAGGCAAAGGCTAGAAATTACGATTTTACGGATAATTACCGATAATTGCCGATTTTTGGCATATTTTTAGCACTCTTAGCTGACGATATGGACTTTTTACTGCGGCTATGAGTGCTTGAGATGAGTATTTATCGGCTGGCTGAGAATTTCGAACGTTTTTAGAATTTTTAAGATATTTTTAGATATTAAGCGAATTTTTCGCGATTTTAACGACAAGTTAACTGCCAACCATCGGTCCCGCACCATTCCGCAATCTGCGCCAGTGGCATGTTCCGACATTATTGGATTTTCGCTGCATTTTTCCAGATTTTGGCGACAGTTTCTGAATGTCATTTTGAGCCTGGCTGCGCGGGGATTGAACAAGATTCCCAATTGCCGATTTTTCTCGAAAATAGCTTATTTACGCAGCACGTTAAGCTTATTTATCTACAATACTCTTGAATACACGATCCACACTAATTTCCCGGAGGCAGCGTAGTTGTTGGGCGGGATCGGGCAGCGGGCATTCCCGTTTGAAACAGGGGCTGCAGTCCACCGCCAGGTAATGCAGCGTCTGCCGCGCTGTCAGTGGCGGCGTGAAATCCGGCGTGGTCGAGCCGTAGATGCCAATGACATGGCAACCGACTGCGGCCGCCATGTGCATCAGGCCCGAATCGTTACTGACAGCAAACGAGCACATTGCCAACAGGTCGATGACATCAACGAGCTCGGTGCGTCCACATAAGTTGTGTGCGTCACTGGCCCCGGCAATTGCCTCGCCCAGTGCCTGCTCTTTCGCCGAACCGAGCACCCAGACGTTAAACCCGGCTTGCCCAAGCGCTGCTGCCAGGCCGCTAAAGGACTCCAGGGGCCAGCATTTTGCCGGGCCGTACTCGGCACCCGGCATCAACGCAATAACGGGGCGGGTGCGATCCAGGCCGAGGTTCGCACACAGTCGCGTCTGGTTTTCGACCGACACGTCGAGTGCTGGCTCCGGTATCGGCGGCAAGGTCTCGCCCTTCGCAAGGCCCAGCGCGACGAATCGTTTCACGGTCTGGTTCAACACTGTTTTGTCGAACGGCCGCCGGTCGTTGACCACTGCGATGCGCATTTCGCCTCGAAAGCCAGTGCGTACGGGGATGCCGGCAAACCAGGGTACCAGCGCCGCTTTCATCGAGCGCGGCAGGATTATCGCGCGCTGATACTCCGCTGCGCGCAACCACTGTCCTAACTGCCAGCGCTTGCTGAATGCCAGTTCACCGTGCCCGGCCGGCAAGACGACGCCTTTACGCACTTCGGCCATACGGGCAATGACAGGTAATGACCAAAGTGGTGCCAGCAGATCGATCGCGCAGTCCGGCTGGCGCGCTTTCAGCAACTTCAGCAGCGACTGCGCCATGATCATGTCACCAACCCAGGAGGGGCCAACGACGAGTATCGACGGCTTGCTCAAGGTGCTTCCGGTCAGCTGGCCAATGCGTCGAGGTAGTCGCGCACACCATCGGCAACGCCACGAAACTCAACGTCACAGCCGGCTTTCCGCAACAGGGTCAGGTCGGCCTCAGTGTAACTCTGGTATGCGCCTTTGAGATGCTCGGGAAACGGGATGTAGCAAATCCTGCCCGTGCCATGCCAATCGATCACGGCACGCGCAACATCATTAAAACTCTGCGCGCGACCTGTGCCTGCGTTAAACACGCCGGACACGTCACGATGCTCAAGGAACCAAAGATTCACGGAACAAATATCATCGACGTAAACAAAATCGCGCTGCTGTTCGCCATCGGCATAACCGTCATGGCCTGCAAACAGACGCACTTCGCCCGTGTCCTGCAGCTGCCGATTAAGATGGAACGCGACACTCGCCATTGATTCCTTGTGCTGCTCGCGCGGTCCGTAGACGTTGAAATAACGCAGGCCAACAACCTGCTGTTGCGAGCCAAGCTTTAGTCGGCGCACGTACTGATCGAATAACAGTTTCGAATAGCCGTAAACATTGAGCGGCAATTCATTCTCGGGCTGCTCACTAAAGGCCTGTGAACTACCGTATACGGAAGCAGACGAGGCATAGATCAACGGGACGTCCGCTTCAAGACACCGATGCAACAGGGTCTTCGAGTAGCTGTAATTGTTCTGCATCATGTATTGGCCGTTCCACTCCGTCGTCGCGGAACAAGCGCCCTGATGCAGCACAGCGTCTATCTGGCCTACAAAACCGGTATCGCTATTGATGCGCTCAAGAAATTCCTGCCGATCCATATAGTCGGCAATATTCAGATCGGCGATGTTGCTGAATTTATGGCCGTCGGTCAGGTCATCGACCACGAGCACTTCACGGGCGCCCGCGTTGCAAAGCGAATGCGCAAGGTTGCTGCCGATAAAGCCCGCACCGCCCGTAACTACATGCATTTCACTGCACCACAGCGTTGCCGCGCATTCACGCAGCGTCTGTCAGGAAATACTGTGCGCCACAATACGGGCACTTGGCTTCGCCTGTTTCGGCCACCGGCAAGTAAACTTTGGGGTGCGAATTCCAGAGGTACATGCCAGGCATTGGACAGGACAGCGGCAAATCCTTCTGCTGCACGTCGTAACGGTGTTCCGAACTGGCCTGAATCAGATTCTGATCGACCGTCCCTGCTATGGCTGTCACTGACTTCACCTGAGTGTTGAGAATCAAGGGAGCGATTATAGCAATGCCGCCGCTTGCATCGCTAACCGGCCTGCTGGCCAGGAGTCTGCGCGGCAGAAAACCCGTCGCGAGAAAGTGCCACAGCGAAGCCCGTTTTCGGTTCTTTTGAGGCCCATGGTGGTCTACGCAACGAAAAAGAACAAAAAACTGGACCGCTGTGGTGCTTTCGCAGTGGAACAACTTGCTGCCGCGCAGACTCCTAGCCCAGGTATTGCTGCCACAGATTTCTAATAAGCTCGCGTTCCGCCACGAACTCGCCGGCTGCGACAGAGGGGCGCTGCTCATCCAGCAGCAGTTGATGCAGGCGCAAGCGGTAGCTCCGATACGTATTTTGCAGGTCCGCAACCGCCGGACGAGGCAGACAGCCGGCGGCGCCCAGGGTACCAAGCTGACGAATGTTATCCGGGTAGTGGATCACCGAGGGATGCTCGCTGGCATAGAGCAGCACGAGGTATTGCACCAGGAACTCGATATCGCCTATGCCGCCCTCACCTTGCTTCAGGTCAAAATGGCCTGCGTTGCTGGTATCCAGCTGCTTGCGCATTTTCTCGCGCATGCCGGTGACATCAGCCTGCAGGCTTTCGCGATTGACCCGCTCGATCAGCGTTTCTGTTCGAATTCGCTCAAACTCCCGTGACACGCCCGCGTGACCGGCAACCGGTCGCGCCCGCAGCAGCGCCTGATGCTCCCAGGTCCAGGCGTTCTCACGCTGATAGCGCTCAAATGCCTCGACGCTGGTAACAATAAGTCCCGCTTTACCGCTGGGGCGCAGGCGGGTATCCACGTCGTACAGGGCACCGGAGCCGGTCTGGATAGTCAGGAAATGCACCAGCCGTCGCGCGAGGCGAACAAAAAACATTCCGTTGTCCAGCGCCTTGGCACCGTTCGTTTCCTGCGCGCTGCCGCGCGAGTTGTGCAGGAAGACGAGATCCAGATCCGAGCCATAAGACAGCTCTATGCCACCCAGCTTGCCATAGGCGATCACACCAAGACCCGCCGCGCGGTTGTCGTCATCCTCGACGAATCGCGGTTCACCGAAACGTTCCACGAGATCACGCCAGGCAATCGTCAGCGCCTCGGCGAGTACGATTTCCGCAAGCTCTGTCAGCCGGTCACTTACTTTCATTACCGGCAGGTCGCCACTGAAGTCCGCGACGGCAACGCGAAACTGAGTGGCTCTTTGAAACTGGCCGAGGACTTCTACGCGACGTTCACTGTCGACCTCACCAAGGCTTGCAAGGCGCCCCGCAAGGTTCTCGCCCAGGGCATCGGCCACGCTGTCCGGCGAGTACAGGGTCGGATCGAGCATCTCGTCGAGGAGCATTGGAAAGCGCCCGATCTCTTCGGCGAGGTAGGCACTTTTCTCACAAAGATCAACCAGCCGCTGCAGCGCGAACGCGTTCTCATTAAGCAGAGCAACGTAGGCACTGCGGCGCAATACCTGCGCGAGAATATTCAGCAGGCGGCGCAGTATCAGCCCAGCCTGGGCTCTTCCCCGCAGCAATTCCAGCATCGGCGGCAGTAGCTGATCCAGCCGTCGCCGTGCGGTCGCGTCTGCCTGCCGCGTGCTGCGCGCCAGCAAGAATTCGCTTATCGCAGCGGCCATTTCCGGCGCTTCGGTATATTCGTGTTGCGCGAACAATGCCTGCCAGGCTTCGGCGTCCGCATCTGCATCGCACAGCGTCGTGATTCCGGACGCCAGCTCTGACGGATCGCCTCCCCGATCACCGCGAAATGCAACTTCCGCAAAGCGTTCACTGACGTAGTGGCGATGCTCGACAATATCGGCGGCCAGCGCGGCCCAATCTGCATAGCCCATGGCCAGCGCCAATCGCGCCTGGTCCTCTGTGGTCTCCGGCAGGTCATGGGTCTGCTGGTCGCGCATGGCCTGGATAAAATTCTCCAGCCGTCGCAAGAACGCGTAAGACCGGTGCAATCCTTTTGCTTCGCTGCGTTGCAAGCCATGAGCCTCGGCCAATGCGTGTAATGCGCCTTGCAGGTCGCGTCGCCTGAGACGGCGCACCCTGCCGCCGCGCACCAGCTGCAACGATTGCACGATGAACTCGATCTCGCGAATGCCGCCTGGCCCAAGCTTGATGTTCTGCGCCATTTCCCTGCGCTGCACTTCGACCCTGATCATGGCCTTCATGTCGCGCAGCGATTCAAAGATGCCAAAATCAAGATAGCGGCGATAAACGAACGGTTCGATCAATTCGTTACGCAGCGCGTCGACAGTTGCGTCCGTGACTGCCGGCACTATGACTCGCGACTTGACGTATGCGTAGCGTTCCCAGCTGCGACCGTGATTCAGCAGGTACGACTCGAGCGCCGCAAAACTGACCACCGGTGGACCGCTGTCGCCAAAGGGTCGCAGCCGGGTATCAACTCGGTAGACAAACCCATCCTCTGTCGACTCTTCCAGCAGCGCAACGACGCGATGTGCGAGCCGCGTAAAGTATTCCTGCGCTGACAATACGCGACTGCCGTCGCTGTCACCGTCGCGCGGATACAGAAAAATAATATCGACGTCGGAGGAAAAATTAAGCTCGCGCCCGCCCAGCTTGCCCATTGCCAGGATCACCAGCGGAACGTGCTGGCCGTCTTCATCCAAAACATCGCCGAAACGGCCGCGCAGCTGGCGTCGGGCATAACCTTCACTCGCCGCTATTAAGGTATCGGCCAGGCTGGACAGCGATCCCAGCGTCTCGTCGAGATCGGCACCACCGTGCAACTTGCGCCACAGGATATGCATAAGACTGCAATTGCGCAGTGTGCGCAGTTGCTGCTTGAACTCGTCTTCGCCCGCATCCTGCGACAATTGCTGCCAGTCAGGTTGCGGCACTGCCGAGAGCTCCCCGCTGCTCGCGGCTGCGAGAAACCAGGGCCAGTTGCGCTGCACCTGTTGACCGGCGAAGTCGCTGATCGCGACAAACTGCAAAAGCTGGTCCGGATCCAGCGCCGTGGCCGTCAACTCTTCGATGGCGTCAGGGTAACGATCGCACAGATGCTCCAGCCACGATTCCACGGCCGGGCGCAACGGCGCCGGCAGAATCTCAGTTGATGGCCTGGCCAGGTGCTTGAGGTCTTCGGACATTCGCGCCAGTCTAACGAAAATGCATAGCAAATAATCGGCGCGATTGACTGCGCCGCTCACATGGTCGGCCCGCAGCCAGCTTCAAGCGGCGGGACTCTGCCGGAGTGTTTCATGAGCAATGCCGAGCCAGCACAGAAACATCTTTTGATCGTCTGCCATTCTCAATCCGGGTCAACGCAGAAAATGGCCGAGGCTGTACTGCGGGGCGCCCGGCATCCGGACATTGGCAACGTTGAGGTGCGTCTTAAAGACGCTTTGGAGGCCGACGAGACCGATTTGCGCTGGGCGGATGGCCTGCTACTTGGGACGCCGGAGAATTTCGGCTACATGAGCGGGGCGCTCAAGTACTTCCTGGATCGGGTTTACTATCCCTGTGAAACCGAGTTGGCCGGCATGCCCTATGCATTGTTTATTCGCGCAGGCAATGACGGCAGCGGTGCTATTAATAGTATTACCCGCATTCTGACCGGCCTGAAGCTGAAAGAGGTGCACGAGCCGGTATTGATCGTTGGCGAATTCGACGAGAATCGCCTGGTGGAATGCGAGGAACTGGGTGGTTTACTGGCGGCCGGGCTGGAGGCGGAAATTTTCTAGACTGGCACGATCAGGCTTCCGACACTTTCGCCTTGCCCGTTAGCTCGTCCAGCACTATCGAAAGCGCGCGTGGCTTGCCGGTCGCATGACCTTGAGCGAAGTCGACGCCAAGTTTGCGCAATAGCGTCTTGATCTTGTTGCTCTCGACATACTCGGCGACCGTACTGAGCTTCATTACCTTCGCAACCTGGGTAATGGCGGCCACCATCGATTCCGAAATCTGGTTTTCTGTGATATCGCGAATAAAGCTACCGTCGATCTTTAACGTGTCGACCTTGAAGTTCTTCAGGTAAGCGAAAGAACTGAGACCGGCACCGAAATCGTCTAACGCGAACCTGCACCCGCGTTCGCGCAACGCATCAATGAAGGCCTGTGCCTTGCGCCTGTTAGCTACTGCCGCCGATTCAGTCACCTCGAAGCACAAGGAACCGGGGGCAATGCCGGATGCGTCAATTTCATCTTCGATAAACCGGCGGATGTCGTCATCGCCCAGCGATTGGCCGGACAGGTTTACGGCGAACACCGCGCCAGTCTCATCGAGAAATTGTTGGTGCGGTCGCAGGCTCGAAATGGTGGTTGAAATGACCCAGCGATCAATCTGCGGCATTAACTGGTAGCGTTCCGCCGCCGAAAAGAATGCCCTTGAGGCAATGTGCTTGCCTTCCGCATCTCGCATGCGCAGCAGGATCTCGAAACGCGGCGTGTTGTCTTTGTCCGAGAGCGCAACAATTGGCTGCGCTTGTAGCTCAAAGCCATCTGCATCAAGTGCTTTCTGAATTTCTGCTACAAGGTGCATATCGTCGAAGCGACGAATGATGCTTTGGTTCTGCTGGTCATACACCTCAATTCGATCCCGGCCATGATCCTTGGCGGAATCGCAAGCAATGCGGGCGGCGGTCAGAATCTGGCTTTCATCGTTGCTGCGCGTATCAAAAGGCGCGATACCGATACTGACCGTTACTTGCAGCGACCGGTCTCCTTTCAGGTAACGAAGTTGGTCACTGTTGCGACGCAGGGCGGTTGCAAGCTCCAGCGCATCGTCGTCGCTGCCATGCGTCAGCAGAATTGCAAAATCATCACCCGTCAGGCGAGTAGCGACACCATTGCGCGGCAGTTGCTCATCGATTAGCTGTCCAAAGCGTTTGATCACGTCGTCGCCAGCACTTTGGCCGAAGGTATCGTTGACGAGCTGCAAATTGTCAAGATCGAGATACAGCATCTGGTGAACGTCAGACTTCGACTCGAGTGAACTGATCGACTCGTGTATCTGTGCCTCGAAGCCGGAACGGTTCATCAGGCCCGTCATCGAGTCGAATGACTGGGTAATGACGTGTTCAGCCTTGCGCACAATATGCGACATGAAACGCACATGCTCCGCAGTGAAGGTCGCGCCCGAAACCCTGCCGAGCTGCGCTATCGCGCCCTCTACATTGCCGGCTGCATCATACAAGGGGCACAACATGACCTGGTATCCCTGGTCCGCGGGACTACTGGACGCGCCGGTTGCCGGCACTTCGAATACCACCGGCTCACGCTGTCCGTCCAGTTTCGGAAACAGGGTCTCCAGCAAGTATTTATCAAGTGACTTGCGGTTGACCATCTTCCAGCTGGAGTGCGTTGCACTGATTCGAATGCGCTTTGCTGGCAACAACAACACGCTGTAGGCGATGCCAAGGTAACGGCCGCTTTGGCCGACCAGCTGCGCGAGACCGCTATGGCTGCGCGATGTGCCATGAATTTTTTCGTCGAGCTTGTATACCAGCTTCAACTCGCTTTCAGCTGCGCTGGCGCGTCGTTCGGAGCTCTGCAGACTCATGCTGAGATAGAGATTGTCGCGTATGACATCGACTGCTGGTAGCAGGATGTCGCGAATCAAGTTTGGATTAAACCAGGATGCTTTACCGGCGTTGCGCGAGAAGATCGCGATGAGAACACCGAGTCCTGCACCCTCATCACCCGCCACTGCCAACAGCAGGATCGTTCTTCCCGAAGGCAGAGTCCGCCGCAGGAAAACCGCTTCCGGTTCCGTACCCTGCAGAATTTCTTCCGGAAGGTCGGTGACAAAATTGTCGAGCTCGTAGTCGTCAGCGCCATCGCTACTCCAAACGCAGCTGCGGCTGAGATCGTAGTATGCGAAGCAAGTGGCACGCGGCACCAGGGAGTGCAGCAAGCCTTTTACGTTGCCGATATTTCGGCGGCTACTGATGCTGTGCACCTCTGCCGTCATTGCGATTGACACCCCGATGTCACGAACGAAAGTTCAGGAGTAATGCGGATTTGGCAAACAGTGCCACGCAAGGGGGCAGCTGGCTGTGACAGAGGTCTCAGGAGGATCGTCGAATCGCTGCTAAACGACGGATTTACACGGGAATTGTGGGCTATGCACGGCCGGGCACGAGGGTCGTGCCCGGCTGCTTGCTCAGTTCAGGCTGGCCAGCCATTCATCGTCGGAGCCTTCATTAACACCCTCGAATAGCGGTGTACTCAGGTAGCGCTCACCGGTATCGGGCAGCATGGCAAGTAACACACAGCCTTTCTCGGCCTTTTCAGCAATCTGTATTGCAGTTGCCAAGGTTGCGCCGGACGAGATGCCGGCGAAAATTCCTTCTTCGGCCGCCAGCTGACGCGCAACAGCAATGGCATCCTCATCACTGACAGCATGCAGTTCGTCGAATACGTCACGATTGAGCACGCCCGGAATGAAGTCCGGGGTCCATCCCTGAATCTTGTGCGGGTGCCATTCGCCGCCGGCCAGCAGCGTTGCAGCCGCCGGTTCGGTTGCCACAATTCGAATTGATGGACGTGCCAGTTTGAGCACTTCGCCAGCACCGGTCATCGTGCCGCCCGTTCCGTAACCGCTTACCCAGTAGTCCAGGCGACGTCCGGCAAAATCCTGCAATATCTCCGGACCGGTGGTCTGCCGGTGGTACTCGGGGTTAGCGGGATTCTCGAATTGCCGGGTGAGAAACCAACCGTGTTTTTCAGCAAGCTCCGCTGCCTTCTTCACCATTCCCGTGCCACGCTCCGCCGCCGGAGTCAGTATTACTTTCGCGCCAAGGCCTCGCATGATCTTGCGCCGCTCAACGGAAAACGATTCTGCCATGACGGCAACAAACGGATATCCGCGCGCTGCACAAACCATTGCCAGTGCGATGCCGGTGTTTCCTGAGGTGGCCTCTACTACGGTTTGCCCAGGCTTCAGTTTACCGCGCCGTTCTGCGTCATTGATGATGGCATAGGCCAGGCGATCCTTGACTGAAGCCATGGGATTGAATGATTCAATCTTGACGTACAACTCAACGTGCGCCGGAGCCATTCTGTTCAAGCGTACGACAGGAGTGTTGCCGATTGTCTCCAAGATATTGTTGTAGATCATTTCGTATCCCTTCTGATGAAAGCAAAGTGATTGGAATTCAGAGTCACATGGTTCATTCAGCACCGAACAATAAGCCAGGACGCGCGGCGGCGTAAACGGAGCTGCCTGCCGCCTGCTCTGTCGATCTGTGGCTAATACCCAACAGAATTTCCAGATAAATAACTGAATGGTCTAAAGAATAGCGCAAACAAGCGTTTTTTGGCCGAATTCGCTGAAACGTTCGGCTCGGCCAGCGGTCTATTTTTGTCAGTCTGTGGCAAATAATTCGAATAACGAGAATGAAACTACAACAACTGAAGTATCTTCTCGCAATCGTCGACAACGGCCTGAACATTACTGCTGCTGCCGAACGGTTGTACACCTCTCAGCCTGGGGTGAGCAAGCAACTAAAATTGCTTGAGGAAGAGCTTGGCATGCAACTGTTCAGCCGCAGAGGCAAGAGCCTCGACAGCATTACTGTTGCAGGTCACCAGGTAATCAGCCGGGCTCGCCTTATCATGAAAGAAGTGGAGAGCATTCGAATTCTGGCGTCCGGTCATTATGGCGATGACGACGGCCGCTACTCCGTTTCAGCTCCGCAGACGCACGTTACCTGACGCGTCGTTGCCAGCCGGCAGTGAGTTCAACTCCAAAGTCGGCAATGCGCCGCAGTCTTGAGAGTAATCCTGTATTGCGACCTTCGTCCGACGACGCCGGCTAATAGATTCGAATACCACCGTGGCGCTTGCGACTGCGATAGTCAGTCCACCAGAGGCCACCCAGAAAACCGGCCAGCACGGTCACGAGCAATGCACCGGCAACCCATTTCAACGGCAAACTGAATTTGTACGCGCTGTAGCGATCGACAAACTCGTCATTCTGTTCCTGCAGCTCCACTACCTGCGACTCGCTGCTGGTCAGTGCCGTCGCCGTTTCTTCGAGGCGTTGCTCCAGCGACGCTATCGTTGCTGCAGGCTGCGCAAACGATGCCTGCAATCGCGACAACTCCTGCTGCAGCCTCGCCGTTTCCGCCTGAGATTCGGCGACGATGAGTTTGGCGGGTTTATCATCAACGAGGTAAGCCGCTTTAACGTAGCCAATCGTGCCGTCCGGGAGCTGTACGTTCGCATAGTTGCGATCCCGACTAAGTACCTCCATTTCCTGGCCGCTCTCAAGGGTTCGGAACGACCGGTCGCTGGTATCCGCGGCCCGGTGTAAACCCAGTCGCAGCTGGTCCGTGACGTAGGCCGTTTCGGCCAAGGTCACCAAAGGTGTCAGTGCCAGCAGCAGGATTGCTGTGTTTACTCGCATCATTATCTCCGTGGCGTGCCCGTGGCAGGTACAGAAGATACCTGCCCGCCTTGATGCCGCGCAGTGTACTAGAACCAAACGCAACATTCCCGGCCAAGCCTCACGGCGCCAGGAAACAGGCTTTGTCGCGCCTCCAGACTGGCTTGCTGGCCGCGGCTATTGATCGCGCAGCCAGCGCAATACCGCATCCTGAATCTCCTCGCCGGTACCCCGATGGGCATCCGGGTGATTCAACATGACGACCACGGCAAAGCGATCTCCGGAACGCCCGAGCAGATAACCGGCAATGGAGCTCACATTATCCAGTGAACCGGTTTTCATATGCGCCACACCTTGCAGTGCCGCGTCGCGAAATCGCCGTGACAGGGTACCGTCCAGCCCGGACAAGGACAGCGATGACAAATATTCGGGCATGAAGCGGCTCCTGTAGGCGTAGCGCAGCACAGCGCCCATTCCCTCTGCAGTCATTTTCGCATCGCGCGAAAGTCCTGCACCGTTATCGAGCATCAGCTCACCTAGACCGAGCTGCCGTTCGTTAAGCCAGTTGCTGACCACCTTGCGGCCGTTCTCTTCAGTACCGGGCGGCCCGTACTCTTCGGCTGCCAGCGTGTACAGCAGCTGCCGCGCCATGACATTGTTGCTGTGCTTGTTGACCTTGTTGATGATGTCGGACAGCGGCAGTGAGGTGAATGTAAAATCCGGCTCCAGCCCCTCTGGCACCAGCGTCCGCTTCCAGCCGCCAGTCAATTCGCTGCCCGACTGCTCCCATAGAGATTTGAACAAGCCGAAGGTATACGCGTTGTGACTGAGGGCAGTGCGGCCCATGGAATATTTGCGACAGCCGCCCGGGAAGCGGCCACTGAAAACGAACTTGTCAAAACTTTCATTCGGCGCGATCGCGATCCCGCGCTGATAGCCACGGCAGGCGCCATTGCCGATAGCGAGTTGATTGACTATCTGTACGTTGTCGAGATGCGGCTCCAGCTCTATGCGCACGCCGGACCCGTCCGGATCCGGGGTGAACAGGTAGCGAACGACTTTGTAGTTGGCCATTAACGCATTCGGCTCAACGTTATAGGCACGCAGCGGCTCACTGTCGAACGCCGCCGGGTCGTAATCACCGACCTCGAACCAACTGTCGTCCAGCAGAAGATCGCCATCGATGCGGTGCACACCCAGCTGGTGCAAGTGGCGCTGCAGCTGCCACATGCGTTCCGTTACCAGGTAGGGATCGCCATAGCCTTTGAGCCATACGTTGCCACGCAAGTTGCCATCTTCCACTTCGCCTTGCAGGTAGACCTCGGTCTTCCAGGTATACGTTGGGCCGAGCTTCTCCAGCGCGACCAGGGTCGTTACCAGTTTCATGATTGATGCGGGGGTACGCGTACGCTCAGCGTTCCATGCCAGAGTGACCTTACCGCTGGCAAGGTTCTCCACGTAGATACTGAGGCTCTCGCCTGGAATATTCCGGTGTGCAAGTGCGCTCTGAACCCGCAATGGCAATGTTTGACCGGCGGCAGCGGAGACCAACACTGGCATGGTAACCAGTGCGACGAACAACAAGACAAGCTTCACAAATTCCCCCTGATGACCTTGTATCGATGGTGACTGGCATTGTGACCGGCGCCGACGCCTTGCGTTCATTACAGTCAGGCTGGCTTCTTGATTCCGAGCGACTTGATTCGATCAGCGAGGGTAGTGGGCTTGATACCCAACATTTCCGCGGCGCCGTTCTTGCCCGACACTCGCCAGTCTGCCTGCTGCAGCGCTGTAATCACGTTTTGTTTTTGTAGCTGGCGAAACTCCTTTTCGGTCAGCACAGTGTCGCGCTCAACGGCGACAGGTGCAACAGGCTCGTGCGTCGACATTTCGCGAGATTCAGGCAGGGACAGGTCCAGCCGTAACACACTGCCTTGCGACAGGATTACCGCTCGCTCGATTACGTTTTTGAGCTCGCGCACATTACCTGGCCACGGGTAGGCGCGTATGGCTTCGACCTGGTTGCGAGTAAGTTTCATGGGCTCGCGACCGAAATCCTGGCACGTGTGCTCCAGGAAGTGCTGCGCGAGATGCACAACGTCCTCTTTGCGACGGCGCAATGGCGGCACCTCAATAGGAAACACGCTAAGGCGATAAAATAAGTCCTCGCGGAAGTCACCATTTTCGACCAATTGTTCGAGATTGCGGTTGGTGGCGGCAATGACTCGAACATTGACCGAACGTGTTACGTCATCGCCAACCCGCTCGAACTCGCTTTCCTGCAGGACCCGTAGCAACTTGCCCTGCAACTCGAACGGAATTTCGCCGACTTCATCAAGAAAAATGGTGCCGGTATCGGCCAACTGAAATCGACCGACGCGGTCCCGGTGAGCACCGGTGAATGCGCCTTTGACGTGCCCGAAAAATTCACTTTCGAACAAATCCTTGGGGATCGATGCACAGTTCACTTTAACGAGCGGCGCTTCTGCGCGTGGACTGCGCGCATGGATGGCGCGCGCGACCAGCTCCTTGCCAACACCAGACTCACCCAGAATCAGCACGCTCGCGGGCGTCTGTGCCACGGCTTCAACCTGCGACAGCATGTGCTTCAACGCCGGACTCTGACCTACAATACGACCGAAGTTCATCGTGACGTTAACCTCCTCGCGCAGGTAGTCACGTTCCCGTTCCAGCTCTTCTTGCAATCGTGCGTTCTCGGCGAGTGAATCCCGCAATGCACGTTCAACCCGGTTGCGTTCCGTCACATCCTTGGAGGCGACCAACATTCGCTGCACTTTGCCTGATGGGTCGCGCTCCGAGGTTGCGGACATAACAAGGTCCAGTACCTGACCGTCTCGGGTCACCATTTGCCGGGCTTCATTTTGAAACTCGCCGCCGCTGATTATTTCCTTCAGCTTGCCCTCGGTAACGCGCAACCTGTCCGCTTCGCTGTAGAAATCCTTGATGGAACGACCCACTACGTCTGCGCGCGTGTAGCCCATCTTGGTCAGCCAGTGATCGGTCACGGTAACCACACAACCCTCTGCATCAACGCTGTGCAGCATCGCCGGCGTTGACCGATACAACTGGCGATACTTAAGGTTGGTGCGCGCCTGTACGTCGAGTTCGGTGTACATCGCTATGGTTCGCCGTACAGCGCCGTCAGTGTCGTGCTCGACGATAGAACTCGTCAGGCAATTAACGATCTCGCCATTGCGCGCTACGAAGGAAATCGGCTTGCTGACCAGTTTGCCGGTGCGTCTCAAGATGGGTATGAATTCTTTCTGGATGCGCTCGGCGCTTTCGACGGTCACGAAGCGCGCCGGTCGTTCCCCAAGCATGTCCGCCCGTGTGTATCCAAGGCGATCCAGGAACGCATCGTTCACATCGAGATAGCTTCCGTCCTCGCCGATTGAAGTCGCCATGGCAGGCGCTTTGCGGAACAGCCACTGGTAGTCGTCGATTTTGCTCATCGCGGCAGTTTATACGGAATTTCGTGATTGTCACTACGATATTTCGTAATTCCCGAAATTCCGTAATCAGCCTGAATCGCTTAAGTCATTGTAAATATTATCTTTTCAAAGTTGGCACGGTCCATGCAATAGATTTGACTGTAATTAGTTAGTTTTTACCTTCGGAAACCGTATGGACGCTCCCGAAGGAATGCAAAGGAAGCAGAGATGAACAGTAAATTGGGCACCACGATCTCGACGCTGCTGATGCTTGCAGGAATCACTCTTTGGTCGGTCAGCGTAATGGCCGCCGACGACGTGACCAGCCTGCCGGCAGCTACGTCGCAGAATGAAACCCGCGCAGTGGCCGAAAACGCCAATCGCGCGGCAGCAAACGATGCGGCACTCCGCATTCGAGCAGTCACCAGGCTTGATCTTGATATCGAGCTCGTTGGCCGCACTTCAGTACGAATTGCAGGTAACTGATCGGGTTACCTGTTGACAATTTCGGTGGCAATACGCGGCTCCGGCATCTCTCCCCCCCCCTTGAGTGCCGGCCCGCGTGCCCCGGATGTAACGCTGGCCAGGAGGCTGGCGAAGACGGGCCAGGACGGTCCGGCGGCATATTCCCCCCTTTCTTGCCGCGAACGCTGGGGAGCCAGAGACCGGCCCACTATGGGTCGGCCAGCAAGACCACGTCTGGTCTTGTTCTCTGGCTCCTTTCTTTTTTCTAAAGCTTAGTTACCGACGTCTGTCGAATCCCGCTGCCGCACGGCCGCGCGTTTTGCGCGTGCACGCGCTGTTTGCTCGCTTACTTTCTGGCGTACTTTCGCCAGCCAGCGACGAGCCCAGGCAAACTCGAGCCCCAGGATTCCCAGCCCGATCGGTATGACAATAAAGGCTGGACCGGGGGTGATGATCATGATGAAGCCTGCGAGCAGAACAGTACTGCCAACCAATGCGATGACGATACGCCGCGCGTAGCGATAGGTGACCTGATATGCCAGTTTCATTGCAGCGCTTGGCCCGTTGTCGGTGAGTACGCATTTGTGCTGACAAAGCCTGTCAGCATGAGGATACTTGTTTTCTTGCTCTCTTATCGTAGCCTTGGACTGATGAGAATTCGAATGTTCCCGATCGCCTGGTTGCTTGTGCCGCTCGCGAGCAGCGCTGAAGCACCATTACACTCACTGACGGTATCCGTCGATACGCCACTGGTCAAAGTGGCGCCGCGGGCTGCTGGACGTTCCCTGTACAGTCTGCCGCGACTCGATTACCAATTTCTGTTGCAGCCCGACTGTGGGGCCGAATGGCTGCCGGCGGGGCTATCCGTCAGCATCGCGGACAGCAGGGTCACGTTCGCCGGTGAACGATTAAGCAATGCCCTGCCTGCAATCGAGACCGGGATAAGCGTGCCGGCAGCGCAGCTTTCGCCCCTGCCATTATCCGGTTTTTGCGAAATTGCGGAGGATAGTACCGACCTTGCGCTGGCTAGCCCGGAGCCAGGACCGGTGCGGCTGAACGGGACCGGCTCGCTTACCATTGCGGCCGCGTTGTCAGCGCAAGCGGCGCTGATCTGCAGCGCCGATCAGCAAGAACACATTACCTACGTGTCCACGGCGCTGGCAGTGACGCTGGTCTGCGATGTCCCGGCGGACACCGCCGGCATCGACGATTAAGCTCGCCATCAGACTCTACTCGGCCGACGAAGTCAGGTGCGTCTGCAGGAATTCGGTGGTCATGCTCCACGCCTCCTCAGCCGCTTCTCGGTTGTAGTTGTTGCCCGTCGGATTAGCAAATGCATGGCCCACGCCATCAAATACACGAATCTCGAAGTCTTTACGCAAATGCTCAAGCGCCGTCTCGAATTCGCGCACACTCGCGACCGGAATACCGCGGTCGTCCGCAGCAAAAATTCCAAGTAGTGGCGCATTGAGCGCCTGCAACCGTTCCTCGTCATTGGTGACCTGGCCGTAGTAAATGACGGCGGCATCCAGCTCATCCGGAATCAACAATGCAGCGTTCAAAGACCAACCGCCTCCGAAACACCAACCGAGAGAACCAATGCTCGGCGCCCCGGCCGTATCGCGCAAAAAACTGAACGCCTGGCGCAGGTTCTCATTCGCAGGTTCCGGGGTCTCGACCACTTTCAGCATCAGGTCGCGCGCTTCTGCAGGTGAGGTGGCGACGCCACCACCGAACAGGTCCACCGCCAGCACAATGTAGCCTTCGGCTGCGATTCGGTCGGCCATCGCCTTGATGCCTTCGTTAAGTCCCCACCACTCATGAATAACGATAACGGCCGGCAATGGCTCAACCATGTCGGCCGGAAATACAAAATGACCGTAGACGAGTTCTTCATCCACTTCAGCGTACGGCAAGCGCTCCGCAACTACCGCCCTGCCCGGTGCGATGCCGGCAGCCGGACTCGGTGTGGCGGAATCATTCGCATGTTCGCGAGACATCGCGTCAACGTTTGCGCGAGCCGCGCTGTCCGTCCCGTCGCTCTTGTTTCCATCGCTGCACGCAGCCATCGCCAGCAGTACAATACTCGCCAGCAGTGGCAGTAATCGACGTTTGCCAAACGTAGTCATTCAGCTCTCCACTTTTGTCGCTTTGCTAATTTCTGCGCGGCCTTGAAGTCGGCAAGCTGAACTCCAGCTGCAGACACAGCACATCGCTGCCCACTTTGATGATGCGCATACTACTTCCGTACCGCAACAGCGCCAACGCCGAAGGCCACATCAACGCCGGGACTGCAGCATAGCGTTCGACTGCGCGGGGGCCTAGTGTAATTGAAAAACCCGGGGGCCCTCCCAGCACAACATTACCACTCGTCATCGTCCTCCCATTCGCGCAGTTTGCTGCGGTCAACCTGTTGCCACTGCTCGCGGCTCCGCCGGGCATACTCAATTACCCTGACTATTACGTATATGCAAACACCAGCAACTATTGCCAGCGCCACCCAGATCCCCTGACTCATTCTTGCCGCTCCTGCATTCCGCATCACTACTTCGGCTAATCACCGTCCAGCCGCAGAGCGTTGACAATCTTCTACGATCGGTTAGCATTCCGCCTGTAAGTCTACACACGGGCAACGCCCGCTACCGAGCCTCCGATGAATAACATTGCATCCACAATGCCGACCACTGTCATCGCCTGGCTCGGCTGTGCGACTGCCAGATTGCCGTTTGCTGTAATCGTGACCGTCACACGCCCCGCCACGCGCATCGCGTAGCCCGTTTCGTTCCTGTATTGAATCGTTTCCGGCCATGCGGTTCCGGAAATCTCTGTTGCGCCTGTTGAAATTACTGGCGCCCAGTCAAGACAGGCAAGAACAACACCATGACTTACAAGAATCAAGAAGATCAATCTAGCCTTTTAGAACGCACAGGTCGCTTCGTTCGGACTTCTCTCGCAGACAACGAAACGGATTTTACTCGCGGTCCGGTAGGCCGCGCTTTGGGGCTGCTCGCAATCCCGATGATGCTGGAAATGTCGATGGAAGCCGTCTTCGCGGTGGTCGACATTGCTTTTGTCTCTCGTCTCGGCACCGATGCGGTAGCAGCCGTGGGCATTACCGAAGCCCTTGTGATGCTGCTCTATGCGGTGGCGATCGGCCTTGGCATGGGCGTCACCGCCATGGTTTCCCGGCGCATCGGTGAAAAGCGACCGGATGCCGCCGCGGTGGTTACCGGTCAGGCAATCTGGGTGGGGCTTGCTCTGTCGTTGTGTATAGGCCTGGCGGGAGCCGTTTACGCGCCTGATCTCCTGGTCATGATGGGCGCCAGCGAAAGCGTGATCGTCACCGGTGGCAGTTACACCAGCATTCTGCTTGGCGGCTCCGGCAGCATCCTGTTCCTGTTCCTGCTGAACGCAGCGTTTCGTGGTGCGGGCGACGCTCCTGTGGCGTTGCGCGCGTTGGCGCTCGCGAATGCCCTCAACATCGTTCTTGACCCCTGCCTGATATTTGGCCTGGGACCATTTCCCGAGCTCGGCGTCAAGGGTGCCGCAATCGCGACCACGATCGGTCGCGGCACCGGCGTTATGTATCTCGCCTGGTATTTGTTCAGCGGCAAGGGCCGGCTGCGTTTTCACTGGCGGCATCTCGAGCTGAATACGGGAATCATTCGACAAATACTCTCTATCTCCCTCGGTGGCATCGGCCAGTTCCTGATTGCGACAGCAAGCTGGGTTGCCATCATGCGGATTGTTGCCTTGTATGGCAGTGCACCGATAGCCGCCTATACTATTGCGTTGCGACTGGTTGAATTTGCGATTCTGCCCGCGTGGGGTCTCGGTAATGCCGCAGCGACGCTGGTTGGGCAGAACCTGGGTGCCGGCAAAGCGGATCGTGCGGAGCAATCCGTATGGACCGCGGCCCGCTATAACGCCTGGTTCTTGACCGTTCTCGGCATCTTGCTGCTGATATTCGCGCCGCAGATTGTAGGACTGTTCGCGGACGATCCCGAGATCCTGCGTTATGGCACGAATTGCTTGCGCATCATGGGCGTTGGCTACCCTATGTACGCGGTCGGCATGATCATTATCCAGGCACTCAATGGCGCGGGCGATACGCGTACGCCATCGCTGATGAATTTCGTCTGTTTCTGGATTATCCAGATACCGCTTGCCTACTGGTTGGCCACCGTTGGCAACATGGGCCCGAACGGTGTTTTCCTGTCCATTGTGATCAGCGAATCGTTACTCACCGTGCTGGCCGTAATATTGTTTCGCCAGGGTCGCTGGCGACTGCAAGCCGTTTGAGCCGCTCGTGGTGAACGTCGCACGCGACCTGGAAAATGACAATGCAACGGCAATGATTCACCCTGCGATAATGCAGCTGTGCAATCCGCCGGCCCGTGCTGCTACCCTACAGCGGACAGTCGGCGAGCCCGCGGCGGTGCCGCGACTTGCACGCGTAAGCGACGCTCTGCAGCGGCCGCAGATTGCAGCCGGCAACCAGGACCTATCCCACAGAAACTAACGCTTTATGACTACGTCTGATCCCGCTACCGCGCCACTTATTGATATCCGCAATGCCACCGTCTGGCGCGGCAGCACCCGCGTATTCGAGCAGCTGAACCTCGAGATACCGCAACACCAGCAACTGGCAATACTCGGACCGAACGGATCGGGCAAAACAACGTTGCTGAAAGTGCTGAATCGGGAAATTTACCCGGTCGCCAGCGCTGACTCGCAGGTGCGGATTCTCGGTCGCAAGACCTGGAATGTCTGGGAACTGCGCGCGCATATCGGCATCGTCTCTCACGATTTGCAGACCCGCTACCGGCCGACGACCAGCGGCTTACATGTCGTCGTATCGGGCTTCCTGTCGAGTGTCGGCGTGCACGGCATCCTCGCGAAGCAGATTCGTCCACAGCAGGTTGCACGCGCCCGCGCCGCGATGGCCGAACTGGGTGTTGCGGAGCTTGCCGATACGCCGCTACAGCACATGTCGACCGGCCAGCAACGCCGCTGTCTGCTGGCGCGCGCCCTGGTGCACGACCCGCACACCTTCATTCTCGATGAACCGACGGCCGGGCTCGATATCGCGGCCAGCTTTGACTACCTCGCGCGAATCAGGAACCTGGTCAGGGCCGGCAAAAATGTCGTGCTGGTTACTCACGCTGTGCATGAGATTCCACCGGCGATCGACCGCGTCATTCTTTTGCGCGCGGGTCGGATTGTTGCCGACGGCAAACGTGCCGACGTACTGACGGAAGAAAACCTGAGCAAAACATTTGGTGTCGAGCTTCGTGTCGCGAAAGTTGACGACTACTACCTTGCCTACCCGCCTCCCGAAAGCACTGCTGGGCACTGAATCGGCCAGAAATCGAAAACGTGACCTGCTGCGCCGACGCCGACGCGCGACTGGCCTACTCTTCCTGCATGCAACTGACTCTGCAAAAAACTACGCTGCTTTATGTAACAAGCCTGGTCCTGGCATCGCCTGCCAGCGCGGCTGCGCCGCAAACAGGGCTGGGTGGCGGCGGCATGGCCTCATTTCTGCTGTTTGTTGGCGCCGGCATCGTATTGGCACTGCTACTCCACAATCGTGCGCTGCCTCTGCTGCAGAGCGCGAACCGCTGGTTAGGCCGGCAGCGCATCCAGCGACTGATTCGTCGTAACGGTTTCGAGTTTCTCGGCAATTTCATTCTGCCAGGTGCCTGCGACGGCCTGACCCGCATCGACTACGCGGTACTGACGTCCGCTGGCATCGTCTGCATTCGCGCCAAAACCTGCAATGGCATGATCTTCGGGGCTGACAGGGATCCGCAATGGTCTTATGTCGACGGCGTCGAACGTTTCAGCTTTCTGAACCCTGTCATTCAGAACCAGGGGCGCACGCAGGCGATAGCGCGTGCTGTCAACGACATGCCAGTAGTTAGCGTTGTTGTCTTCTGTGGCGACACACAGTTCTCGGTCGCGCCGGCAGACAACGTTATTCAACTCTCCGAATTGCAATCCTGGTTACAGCATTACCAGAACGAATCACTGTGCGCGCGTGACCCGGAGGCCGCCTGGCTAAGCCTGCGTGCTGCCGCCCGTACCGATGCCGAATCGCACAAGGACTTTGCTGCTCAATTGAGTTTCGGCTGACGGCGAGGCCGCACGAATGCACTTGCCCGCTTTTTTTGCGGGCGCGGCGCGCACAAACTGGCGCAAACCACCTCGCTACCTAACGTACCCTGCTCCCTGACGTCAGTCCGGGTGTGGTTTCGTTATACTCCGGGCACCTATTGTGGACCCGGACGACAACATGGACCCTTCGCAAGCGGATCTGATCAGTTCTCCCGGTGGCGTCCTCGCCGTCTTGTGTGCCGTCGCCGCCTTCTGGTTTGCGGTCGAACAAGTCAGTGCACTCAAACTGTTCCAGTATGTACCGCCGTTGCTGTTTATCTACGCAACGCCGGTATTCCTGAATAACCTCGATGTAATTCCCTATGATTCCCCCGTGTACGCGGGGCTTAATGATTACGCGCTCCCCGCATTCATCGTATTGATGCTGATCAAGGTCGATGTCGGCTCTGCTGTGCGGATCATGGGCAAAGGAATTTTGGTCATGTTCATGGGCACCATAGGCGTCATGGTGGGTGGCGTAGTTTCCTACATGCTCGTGCACCAGTGGCTCGCGCCCGATGCCTGGAAAGGTTTCGGCGCATTGGCCGGAAGCTGGATTGGCGGAACCGGCAACATGGCCGCGGCGAGCGCCATGCTTGAAACGCCGCCAGAGCAGTTCGGCCTGGCAGTGCTTGCCGACAACGTGGTGTACATCGTCTGGTTGCCATTGTTACTGGCCTCCAAAAAGTTTGCCGACCGCTTTAATGCCTGGGCGAAAGTGCCGGCTGAAAGGCTGCGCATGATGGACGACGCGTCCGCCGCAGAAGTCACAGACGAAGCGGCTCCGGAAATGCGCGACTACATATTCCTGGTGGCCATAGCCGTCGGCGTAACCTGGGTTTCCAGCGCCCTTGCAGAGCGATTGTTCGCCTGGACCCAGGCATCGCAGCCGCAGCTGACGGGAATGCTGACGTACTCGACGTGGCGCATCCTGCTTATTACAACCATTTCTCTCAGCCTGTCCGCAACGCCCGTCGCACGCTTGCCAAATTCAACGGCAATGGGTACCGCGCTGATCTATATTTTTGTCGCCGGCATGGGCGCACGCGCATCACTTGCCGGCTTCGCGCAGGCACCCGCATTCCTGTTAGGTGCGTTTATCTGGATCTTCATCCACGGTGCCTTCTGCCTGTTAGGTGCCCGTATCTTCCATGTGGACGTGCACAGTGCCGCAATCGCGTCGGCCGCCAATATCGGTGCCGCCGCATCAGCACCGATTGTTGCGGCCTTCCACCGCTCCAGCCTCGTTCCGGTATCCATACTGATGGCACTCATCGGTTACGCAGCGGGTAACTATCTTGCGCCACTGACTGGGCACCTTGCCCGCATGGCGGTAGGCCAGCCGCCTTAGATCGATAACCGCGATCCCGGTATCTGATGCTACAGTCAGCGCATGGGAAGCGTGCTTCGTTGGATCAGAACAAGTGTCGTGGTAGTGCTCGTAGCACTGCTTACGAGCAGCGTCGCGCTCGCCTGGTTATGGCAGACGCGCGCCGAACCCGGCGACATACCATTGCGCATTGCCGAACCGGCCGAAAAGGAAATCGGCCAGGTCAGTGTCACCTGGTTGGGTATCAGCACACTGCTGTTCGATGATGGCGAAACCCAGATCATCACCGATGCGACGTTCTCGCGTTACAGCGTCGCAGAAATTATTTCGCTACGCCCACTTGCCTCGGACATCGCCCAGATCAACCTGGTCCTGGATGAATATCACATTGACCGGCTGGCCGCGATTGTCCCGCTGCATTCACATTTTGATCACGCAATCGACGCCGGACATGTCGCCAATCGCACTGGCGCGATGATCCTTGGCTCGGAATCAACCGCCAATATTGCTCGCGGCAGCAACGTACCGGTTGACCAGTACCAGACGCTTAATTTCGGTGAGTCACGTTTTTTCGGTGACTTCACTGTTACCTTGCTCGAGTCCAGGCACGTGCCACTGCTACGCGGCGACGGTTATTTTTTCCCGGGACACATCAACCAGACATTAACTCAGCCGGCGCGCGTCAACGCATGGCAAAGCGGTGCTACTTATTCGGTGCTGATCAAACATCCGGCGGGCACCGTCCTGGTCAAAGGCAGCGCTGGCTACATTGCCGATGAACTGGCGGGTCAGTCGGCCGACGTTGCCATGGTCAGTATTGCCGGCCTCGCCAGCCAGGGACGTGATTACAGTCAGCAGTATTGGCAGGAAATCGTTCGCGGAACCGGTGTCGCCAAAGTATTTCCGATTCACTTTGAAGATTTCACGAAGCCCTTCGGAGAACTGGCATTGTTTCCGGACTTGCTGGATGACGTAGTTACCAGCAGTGACTGGCTGGATGAGTTTGCAGCAGACGAGGAACATCCGGTCGAAGTCTTGTTGCCGCCATTGGGCAAGCCGATCGTCCTTTACTGAATCCGAGCGGTTCGCTCACTCTGCATAAGCGGTCAGCACTCCCGGACCAGGCGCTGCAGGCTATCCGGCACCCGAAGTAGCGCCTCCTTCTCTGCTTTGGACAGTTGCTTGATGCGGTGTTCAGCGCGGCTGGCGTGACTCCGGTCACCCGTACCGCACGTAAACGCGAGGGACAATGGGCCGCGGCCACGCAGGTACTTGGCACCTTTGTCGCTGTGCCGGTGCTCCGCCAGGCGCCGTTCCACGTTCGTTGCGATTCCGGTGTAGAGACTGCCATCGCCGCAGCGCAGCACATAGACATTCCAATCCGGGTCCTGGCGCTTATTGTCCGCCACTTAGAACTCGCTTGGCAGACGCCGGGTGCCTGCGCAAAGCATCGGCCGGCCGGATGGGACGCCGCTCGAAATTACCGCCGCAGTTGGGACAGATGCCGGCGAGTTTTTCGTGCACGCACGTCGTACAAAATGTGCATTCGAATGTGCAGATCATGGCCTCGGTCGATTCGGGCGGTAAATCCGTATCGCACGACTCGCAGTTGGGGCGCAGCTCCAGCATGCTGGCGTCAGGCGTTACCGCCGGCAAGGCATTCGCCGAGTACACGGAATGCACCAGCCTCCACACTAGCCTTATTGCCCGCTGAACCTTCGTAAGTCAGCACGATTTCGCTCTCGCCCTTTAGTTCGGCGGCAGGCTGGTGTAACGATAGCGTCAGCATGTTGTCATTCATGCGCGCCTCGCGGATCAGGTTGTGCCCGGCGAATTGTTGTTCGTTGATTTCTATATAGATGGAATGTTCAACCTCGTCGCCATCACCGCGCATCAACAACAGGTAGTCGTCAATCTCACCTTCTTCCGAGGTGCGCGCAAAGAACAGCATCGTTGCATTTTCGCGCACATCAAATACCACGGTGTCATAATTTCGATGGTCTGACATTGCTTATTCCAACGTGAAATCCAGTTGTCAGTGTACGTCAACTGGCCGCGGCCTGCTGCACGAACCGCAGCCTAGTCGGCGTCGATCTCCCGCTCCTGCCGCAGCGCATCAATGCGTGCATCTTTCTCCGTCCAGATATCACCCAGCCAGCGGTGAAACTGGCGGCGAAACTCGCGATCGTTGACGTAATCGCCGCTGACTATCCACGGTTCTATTTCTCGCGCGCGAACCTCAACGACTACGTGTTCCAGCTCACCGCATAGCATATCCCAGAATTTTGGCGCACCACCCGGATACACCACAGTCACGTCAAGTACCGATGAAAACATATCGCCCATGGACGAGAGCGCCAGCGCGACGCCTCCGGCGCGCGGAGTCAATAAATTGCGGTACGTCGACCCACGTCGCGCGCGTTTTGCTTCGCTAAATCGCGTGCCTTCAACGAAGTTGATGACCGACGTCGGTACGTGCCGAAATTTCTCGCAGGCGCGCCGTGTCGCTTCCAGGTCACTGCCCTTTTTCTCAGGGTGCTTCGCCAAGTATGACTTCGAATGACGTTCCATGAACGGCATATCGAGAGCCCAGAAGCCAAGACCCAAAAACGGAAACCAGATGAGCTGCTTCTTGATGAAAAACTTCAATAGCGGAATGCGCCGGTTAAACAGAGTTTGCAAAACGATGATATCGACCCAGGACTGGTGATTGACGAATAGCAAATACCATTCGTCGCGGCGCAGCTCGTCCATGCCGCTCACATCCCAACGCGTGTCGTTCACCAGCTTCATCAGCCGCGCATTGCCACCAACCCAGTTTTCGGCCAGCCACATCAGCCAGCGGGTTGTCGTACGACGAACGGCAACTATCGGCAGCAGCAACTTAACGAGCGCCAGATACAACATGGGCACGAGCCAGAATAGGGTATTCACCGTCATGCCGGCAAAGATCGTCAGACCCTTCAAGTTGCGCAAATATTTCTTTAGCAAGCTTCTGACTTACCTTGTGCTGCCTGAGCAAGAACGCATTCTAGCCCGAAACGTATGCTTGCTGCCCCTGGCAGCGGGTGCATTTGCTGGCGTCTGAGGCTTGGCGTACCCTCTTCTGACCGCAAATGGTGGCCCGTGATGGACGTCACGCGGCCCGTAGCTCGCAGGAATATTTTGATGCTGACCCTTACTGTTAATGGTGAAACGCACGAACTGGATGTTGACCCAAGCACCCCGCTGCTTTGGGTTGTGCGCGAGCAACTGGGGCTCAATGGCACCAAGTTTGGTTGTGGCATGGCCCAGTGTGGCGCATGCACCGTGCATCTCAACGGCGCTCCGATCCGGTCTTGCGTAACGCCGGTTTCAGCCGCAAGCGGCCAGCAAATAACCACGATAGAAGGCTTGTCGTCACCTGCTGACCTGCACCCGTTGCAGCAAGCATGGATCGATGAACAAGTGCCGCAGTGCGGCTACTGCCAATCCGGGCAGATTATGTCGGCTGCCGCGTTGCTCGCGAAAAATCCCGCGCCGGACGATGCGGCTATTGACCTCGCAATGAGCGGCAATATCTGTCGTTGTGGTACGTACGGACGAATTCGCAAAGGCATCAAGCGTGCCGCCGCAAGCATGACCGCGCAGGAGCAAACCGACAAAGCCGGGGATGCAGCCACGAGCAAGGAGCAGCAGCATGGGTAAGTGGACCCGGCGTGCATTTATTACGAGCGGCATCATCGCTGGCGGCACGCTGGCTGTTGGTATCGCCATTCGCCCCGGAAACCGCAGCGACAAGGTGGCCGGCATTATCGCGGACGACGGGGAAACTGTACTTAACGTCTGGTTGAAACTGGCACCGGACAACACCGTTACGGTCGTCGTTCCGCACGCGGAGATGGGCCAGGGGGTGCATACCTCGTTGGCTATGATGCTCGCCGACGAAATGGATGCTGACTGGAATGATGTGCGGATGATGGAAGCGCCGGCACACAAGGAATACGCAAACTATGCGCTCGCGAAAGGCTTTGCGCTGGGTGAACCGGATCTGCCGACGTTCCTGATCGACACCGTCGATGGCGTGTTCCTGACTGCCACAAAGATGATGGGCTTGCAGATTACCGGTGGCAGCACCTCGGTACAGGCAACCGGACGGCATGCCATGAGAATCGCCGGCGCCGCAGCGCGCGCCATGTTGCTGCAAGCCGCAGCAGCAGAATGGGATGTGCCGGTGAGCGAGCTGCAGGCAAAGCGCGGCATGATCGTACACGCCGGCAGCACGCGCAGCGCCCGTTTTGCCGAGTTGGCGGCAGCCGCCGCCGAGATCTCGGCACCGGCTAAACCGCGCCTCAAGAACATTGACGAATTTACAATCATGGGCACGTCACCAGCACGCCTCGACGTACCGGAAAAAGTCGACGGGACGGCCCTTTTCGGCATCGACATTACCTTGCCCGGTATGAAATATGCGGCTGTTCGTGCCGCCCCTGTGTTTGGCGCTGCAGTCGAGTCACTGGATGCAACCACTGTCCAGGATATGCCTGGTGTCCGCCGTATTGTGAATCTGGGCGATGCGGTCGCTGTCGTTGCAGACGGCTACTGGCAAGCGGAGCAGGCGCTGGCCAAACTCGACGTTCGTTTTACCCAGAGCGGCAATGAGCGCGTTGACCAAGGTGATATTTTTTCGCAGTTCGCGAAAGTTCTCGATCAGGCAGCAGCGGACGACTCGTACGAAACGGATGTCGCTCTGGGTGATGCCAGCACAGCATTCGACAGCAACGCCAGAGTCATTGATGCCGAATACCGGGTCCCCTACCTCGCACACGCAACCATGGAACCGATGAATTGCACGGCGTGGATGCGCGATGGTAAATTCGAGCTCTGGACCGGCACGCAGAACCCGCTGGGTTTTGCTCACGAGGTTGCCGATGCACTGGAGATCGACGCCGACGACGTCACTGTGCACAACCAATATCTTGGTGGCGGTTTCGGCCGACGTGCATTTTCTGACTACGCGATCCAGGCTGCGCGCATTGCAACAGAATCAGCGTATCCCATCAAACTGATCTGGTCGCGTGAGGAAGACATGCGCCATGATCACTACCGGCAGGCCAATATCAGTCGCTTTCGCGCTGCAGTTGACGCCGACGGCAAGCCACTTGCCTGGGAAAACAGTTACGTCGACAAACACGATCCGGCGGAAGCAACCCACATACCCTATGGCATAGACAAGCAGCTGATTCGCTATACAACGAGTTCAACCCACATACCGTGGGGGTTCTGGCGCAGCGTTGACCACTCCCTGCACGCGTTCTTTACTGAGTCGTTTATCGACGAGCTCGCGGTTGCGGCGAATGCCGACCCGTACCAGTACCGCCGTGATTTGCTGGCCAACAACCCGCGTTTTCGCGCGGTGCTCGACCTGGCCGCGGAAAAGTCCGGGTGGCAGCGCGAATTGCCGGAGAACTGGGGACGTGGCATAGCCATTCATCGCTCGTTCGGCACTATCGTTGCGCAGGTTGTTGAGGTGGAGATCGCAAACGGCAAGCCACGCGCGCACCGTGTAGTTTGTGCGGTCGACGCAGGCTACGCCGTGCACCCTGACGGTATGCGCGCGCAAATGGAGAGCGGCATTATTTATGGACTGACGGCAGCACTGTACGGGGAGATTTCCATCCGCGAGGGCGCCGTGCAGCAAAGCAACTTCCATGATTACCAGATGGTGCGCATGAATGACGCGCCGACAATCGAGACTTACATCATCAATAGTGGCGAGCGCATGGGTGGCGCCGGCGAACCCGGCACTCCGGCAATCGCGCCAGCCCTCGCCAACGCGATTTTTGATGCCAGCGGCAAACGCCTGCGCGAACTGCCGCTGAAACATCACGACTTGTCTCAACCAGACCGGCGCTCCCGCGACGTGGCCTGAAGCCAACGTGCGCGGCAGCCGGGCCGACGCTTAGTCGCTGCGACTGGTGACCTCAAGGAGGTGGTAGCCGAACTGGGTCTTTACGGGTCCCTGCACAGTATTGACGTCAGCGCTGAATACCACTTCGTCGAATTCCTTAACCATCATGCCGGGGCCGAATTCGCCAAGATCGCCGCCCTTCTGGCCGGACGGGCAAGACGAGTGTTGCTTTGCCAGGTCGGCAAAATCGGCACCGCCAGCGATGTCGTCCTTGAGTTGCTGACACTGCGCTTCAGTGTCCACCAGTATGTGTCGCGCCGTTGCTGTAGCCATGAAATTCTCCGTATGCAGGCAAAAAAGAGGCGACATTATCCGCCAAAAGTCTTTTGATTGCATGTCGTGACGTCGTTGACCGGGAGATTCGCCATGGTGTTCGCTTAACGCGGATAGTAAGATGCCGGCCATTCGAAATCACCGCGCAAACAGGACCTTAGAGTGAGAAGCGAGCGACAGAAACGTATACCAGCGGCGATCGGACTCGGTCTCGCAATCGGCACGGCTATTGGTGTTGCCACGCAGAACATGGCTGTTGGCGCGGGCGTCGGCATCTCCCTCAGCGTCACCTTTGGCATGCTTTTCCAGGTCGCCGGCGGCCACGCAGTCAAAATCAATGACTAGGCCTATGGCGCAGCTTGCCGACGGCCGGCTCCTCGTCTGCTAACCTGCCAGCATGATATCGGCAGACAAGGCGCTACAACGACTCCGTGATGGCAACCGTGAATTTGTGGCGCGCGCGCAGGGTAACGTGGCCAGCGCCGAGGCACAGCGCGAGCTGGCACTGCCACAGGAACAGGAACCTTTCGCAATTATTCTCGGCTGTTCCGACGCCAGGGTGCCCGCGGAGATCGTTTTCGAACAGGGTCCGGGCGACCTGTTTGTAATTCGTGTTGCTGGCAATATCGTCGCACCATCGCAACTTGGCAGCATCGAGTTCGCTGCATCCACGTTTGGGACCCGCCTGGTCATTGTTCTTGGTCACACGCGCTGCGGCGCAGTGGACGCAGCATTGTCTGCATTGCGTGACCCGTTACAGGAGTCGTCACGCAGTCTGCGAACCATCGTGGAGTTCATTCGACCCGCCGTAGAACCGTTTCTCAGCAAGGCGTCGACGAACGAACCGGTGATGCGTGACGCCGTGCGCGCCAATGTCCGCGCGTCGGTGCGTCACGTGCGCGAAGACTCTGAAATATTGACAAAGCTCATTGCCGACGATGGCCTGTTGGTGGTCGGAGCGGAATACTGCCTGGACAGCGGCGAAGTCGTGTTCTTCGACAGTTGAGTCTCGCCGTCGATTTCACGCCCACGGCGCGGCCGCCCTCTTGAGCGCTCCCGCCAGCTGGCTGCCCTGGCTCCGTCACCAGCACGTCACGGTGCGCCCAATGGTGTCGATCCGCAGCGCCAGCCGCTCTGGATAACTGGCAAATCGCTGGCGGAAGGACACCGTGGCGACTAATCTGTGTGCTACGTCTCTGATTTTGCTGGACTTTGGCTCTATCATTTCCAGCTGATCAACGACAACAGAGAACCCTGCCCGACCGGTATCACAGCGTATGTCCGACAAGACCTTAAGGAATGAACTCCTCGACGTAGGCGCCTACGTCACTCTCACCGACTGTAACGGCACGGTGCTGGATGCCAACGTCTGTGCGCTGGCCCTCGGCAACTTGAAAGGGCAGGACGTTGCCGGCAAACAGCTTGCAGATTGCGGCTGGTTTACCGACATGCCCGACGCTCATCAGCGAATTCGCGCCGCAATAGCGGAAGCGGCCGGCGGCAAACCTGTACGTTGTGAAATAGACATTCTCACCGTTGCCGGTCGTCACACCTACGAGTTCACCTTCGTGCCGAAACGCGGCAGCGATGGCGGCACATCAGCCATCATTATTTCCGGCATCGATGTTTCCATCCGCGAGCTGACTGCGACAGAGAACAACCTGCGCTTCCTGAACAATCTCGGCGAAGTGACCCGTGAGCTACTTAGCCCGTCCAAGATCATGGAAGTCACAGCCCGCCTGCTCGGGCAACATTTGCGCGCGTCGCGCACTGCATACGCGGATGTCGAGAACGACAATGACAGTTTTACAATCCAGCACGACTACACCGACGGTTGTGATACCTCGGTAGGCAAATACTCGCTGGAGTTGTTTGGCCCGCAGGCAGTTGCAGCAATGCGCAGCGGCAAGGTGCTGGTCATTCGAAATGTCGACAAGGAATTGACGCCCGCTACCGGCGGCGATGCTTTTCAATCTATAGGCATCAATGCGATCGTCTGCTGCCCGCTAATCAAGTACGGCAACCTCGTTGCCATGATGGCCGTGCACCAGATCGAAGCCCGCGACTGGAGTGTAAGTGACATTGCGCTGTTGCAGGATGTTGTCGAACGATCCTGGTCAACGATCGAGCGCGCACGGGCGCAACAACGGCTGGAACAAAAGGAACGGCAATTCGAGGACCTGTTCGAGTTCGCCCCGGACGCCATCATCATGGTGGACACGAGCGGCGATATTTCACTGGTCAACCAACGCACCGAGAACATGTTCGGCTACACCCGCCAGGAACTGGTCGGCAAGCCCATTGAGCTCCTGGTGCCACAGCATCTGCGCGATACGCACGCAAGACTTCGCGAAACTTATGCGTCCCAGCCCATGCACAACCCAATGATCAACAGCAGCCCCACTTTGCGCGGCCGACGTAAGGATGGCAGCGAGTTTCCTGCCGAAGTCAGCCTGAGTCCGATGGAGACTGACAAGGGACCGATGACCGCCGCCAGCGTGCGCGACAATACGGAACGCAATGCGCTCGAAGCGCAGCTACAGCAATCATTGAAAATGGAGACCGTAGGTCAGCTTGCCGGCGGCGTCGCCCACGATTTCAACAACCTCCTGACCGTAATCAATGCCACAACTGAGCTGCTGATTGACCGGGTGCCCACCGACGACTCAATGCGCACCGAACTAGGCACCATCTTGCGCTCAGGCGAGCAGGCGGCGTCGTTGACGCGTCAGCTACTGGCCTTAAGCCGACAACAGGTACTGAATCCGGTCATCGTGGACCTGAACGATGTCCTGCACGATGTAGAACCGCTTTTACAAAGGCTTATTGGCGAGAATATCAACGTCAAGTTTCGACCAGCCCCGGACGCAGCAACCACCCGGGTGGACAGAACGCAGATCGACCAGGTACTGCTAAACCTCGCACTCAACAGTCGTGACGCGATGCCCAGGGGTGGCACCCTGATTCTCGAAACTGCGAACGTCATGCTCGACGAAGCTCTGGTCAGTAACCAGACAGACCTTAAAGCCGGCCCACACGTAGTGCTGTCGGTTAGTGACACCGGCATCGGTATGGACGAGGCTACTCGAAGAAAGATTTTCGAACCGTTTTTCACAACCAAGGAATCAGGTAAAGGTACCGGTCTTGGGTTATCCACCGTTTACGGCATTGTTCAGCAAAGCGGCGGCGGCACTACTGTGTACAGCGAAGCCGGCAAAGGAACGACCATCAAGGTGTTCTTGCCACGGATTGCGCCTGGTAAACAACAGCGCAGCGAAAGGATTGATCCCGTACACCGTGGCTCGGAAACCATCCTTGTCATAGAGGACGAGCAGGAAATCCGCCAGGTCGCCGAGATCATGCTGGAGCGTCGTGGTTACAATGTGATATCAGCCGATTCGGGTGCGAATGCAATTGAAGTTCTGAAAGAGCATGCAGGCACAATCGACCTCGTACTCAGCGACGTCGTCATGCCCGGCAGTAGCGGCCCGGAATCCATGCGTAGAATTCGCGCCATGCAGCCCGGAATCAAAGTCCTGTATATGTCTGGTTACGCTGCGGACCTGATTGCCCGTCATGGCATCGATGAAGATCCGCGGCATTTTGTGACCAAGCCCTTCACGCTCGCAGAACTCAGCCGGGCAGTACGCACAACCCTGGACGATTGAACTCCGCCTGCGGCATACAGCATATCCGGGGCATTCCGCCCGCGACGCTCCCCTTGAAACGGTCTTGCTTGAATCATCGAAGCATTGTGCGCGGCGCTTGGCATCACGAACTATGTACTCGGTTGCCAATGTTTCAGTGAGCTGCCTGGACTCACTCCGGACAATCTGATTCGTTGCACATATGCCCCGCGACCGAACGCGCATCCGGCGTCGGCGACCGGTATAGTGACGGCACGTCGGGATGCAATCGGCACCGCTACGTAGGTCCATCCAGCCGCTTCCCGAGCTATGCGCGAAACAGAGGGAATCCACCATGACACTAAGATCAACGTATCTCTTGCTGGCGATCGCCGGCACTGTAGTCCCGTATGTATTCTTCCTGCAGCACTTTCAGAGCGCCGGATTCGGGCTGCTGGCATTTGTACAAGCAGTATTCGCAAACGGTGCCGCCAGCGGCTTCGGTGCTGACCTCATCATTTCGTCATTCGTGTTTTGGGTAGCGATGTTTCGCGAGCGTGCGCTGCACGGCGGCCCGCAGCCCATATTATTTATTGCTCTTAACCTGCTGATCGGTCTGTCGTGCGCACTGCCTGCGTGGCTCTATGCCCGAGAAGCACTCTTGCAAGACGGTCAGCCTGATGGAATGGTGCAGTCATGATGAATATTTTCTACCCGGCGTTTGCTCTGTTCGCGCTCACAATGTTTGTGCAGTTTCGTCTCGCGGCTTTGCGCTTTGTCGCAATAAAAGCGGGTGATGTTGACCCGCGTTCTTACCGGACCTACGAGAATTTAAAGGAACCGGAAAAGGTGCGAATTTACTCACGGCACTTGTTGAATCTTTATGAAGCCCCGATTCTTTACTATGCGATCATCATTATCGCCTACGTAAGCAACCAGGCCGGAACACTGCCGATCGCGCTGTCATGGTTATACGTCATAGGGCGATTCGCACACAGTTATGTGCACCTCGGTTCGAACCGGGTGATACTGCGCCTGCGCCTGTTTGCCGCGAGCCTTGTTGTCCTGATCGTGTTGTGGGCAGTAGTGCTGACCGGCATGCTGATCGGCTAGCGGCTCGCTCGCAAAGAACCTCTTTACCGCAAATACCAAGGAACACACATGGAATCTGACTCAGCCGATCGTCTTGCAGTATTGATCGATGCCGACAACGCCCAGGCATCTATTGTCGAGGGGCTGATGACCGAGATCGCGAAGTACGGCACCGCGAGTGTGAAACGAATTTATGGTGACTGGACCCAACCAGGCCTTGGTAGCTGGAAGAAGCTGCTGCTGGAACACTCAATCCAGCCCATTCAGCAGTTCGGTTACACCAAGGGCAAGAACTCGACTGACAGTGCCATGATCATCGACGCAATGGACCTGCTCTACAGCGCTAATTTCGACGGTTTCTGTATCGTCTCGAGTGACAGCGATTTCACTCGCCTCGCGTCAAGGATTCGCGAAGCCGGCCTTACGGTCTACGGTTTCGGCGAGAAAAAAACGCCAGCGCCGTTCGCGGCAGCGTGTGACAAATTCATCTATACCGAGGTCCTGCGCGCCGGCAGCGAAGACGAACCGCAAAAGATTACCCGATTTTCTGCGGCCAAACTCAAGCAGGATACGCGCCTCATTAATCTCATTCGCAATGCCATCGATGCTTCATCAGACGATGACGGCTGGGCGCAGCTTGGGCCGGTCGGCAGCAACATCGCGAAGCAATCGTCGCAGTTTGATCCACGCAACTACGGCTACGCCAAGTTGCGCGAGCTGATCGCCGCGACCAAGCTGTTTGAACTGGAGCAGAAACGCGCCGCTGATGGGCAACCCAAACGCATCCAGGTACGCGACCTGCGCCGCAAGTAGTCCCGCAGCCACCGGAGAGACCGCATGCGATTCCTGATTTTTTCCCTCAGCCTGTGCGGCCTGGCCGGGCTTGCCGCGCAGCCCGGAAATAACGAGAAAGATGTACTACAGGTCATCGACCGGTTTTTCGTCGCTATGCAGGCGCGCGATGGCGAGACCATCGGCGAATTACTGACGGCAGAAGGTGAGTTGATTGGCTATCGACGGGAAGGCGGCGAGCTGAAAGTCGGCCGCCTTGCGCATGCCGATTACGCTGCCGGCATCAGCAACGGTAGCAGCAAACTACTGGAACGCATCTGGAACCCGGTCGTGCAAATTGATGGCGACCTGGCGAGCGCGTGGACGCCGTATGATTTCTACGTCGATGGCGAATTCCACCACTGTGGCGTCAACAGTTTCAACCTGATCCGAACCGAGGCCGGCTGGCGCATAGCAGCCGTCGTCTACTCGATGGAAACCGAGAATTGCCCGACCAGCCCCCTGGGGCCGCCGGAAGCCGACTAGTCTTCGGCCAGCATGCCACGCGCCGCGAATTCGAAGCGGCTGAGATCCGGTTTGTGCTCGCGCGTGCGCTTCAATTCCAGCTCATAAATTGCCTGGCCAAGGTCCCGTAGAAACGGCAAACCAATTTCATCGTATTCGTATTCGCCATCGTTGAACGTCTGGTTCGCGTTCGTGTAGACGGTCGCTGCCAGCAAGAACTCGACGCCATTTTTAAAGTCTGCGACATAGGCTGTGTCGGTCAAGAATCCGTAGGCATCACCGACCTTGTTGAAGACCCGGATATGCTCAGGGATCCGCTCGGCATTGCCACCATACAGCAGAAATTTCACGTAGCCCGCGGGATACGTGCTTGTATCGGCATATTGCGCGATGCCACTTTCGCCGGGGTAGGTCGACATCCAGCGGCGCAGAAAGCGGAAGTCATCGTCGCTTAAGTCGAATCGCCGCGCACTATCGACCGTCTCCGGAAACATCAGGGCGAGCATCAAGTCGTGCTGATCCTGCAACGGAAAAGCGTTCTTTACAGAGAAATCCTTGGGGGAATTCACCTTCTGTCCATCGATAATTTCGGCAACGCCCAGTAACTGCGGTCGTGAACCGACAAAACTAACCTGGCTGTTCACGGCATCCTGCGAATAGATCTCTTTGCCATCGACCCTAAAACGCACGGGATTGGTCAACTGATTTTGTTCGGTACTCAGGGTCACTTCAAGGCGATGGACAATGCGACTGTTCGCCAGGCCACGGCGCTTAAGTGACAAATTCAGTGATTCCTGGCCGATAAACTCGTACAAACGATTAAAGGCGTCGTTGTCACTCACCAGAAGTATCTTGCGTATATAGTGCTCGACACTGGGCAGTCCGCCCGGCGCACTTTCGTCGCTGTCAGCGATCGTTTGAAAGTCTGCTTCCCGCCCGGTAAGCATCACCGCATCGCGCGGTATGCCGAGTCGCCGCAACTTCTCGAGCGCCACGATTGCTGTCGGTAACTTCACCGTGCTCGCGGGATAAAAATACTCGTCCGCATTAAGCCGATACTCGTACGAACGAAACTGAGGAACATTATCCGCATCACGATCTATCTGCGTATAGATTATCTGTACCCGGTACTTTTCCGGGTCCTGCAACACGCTCGCAAAGCGCTCCGGCTGCGACTCAAGCAATCCCGCGACGGAGCCCGGCCACTGCGGCTCCGGGCTGCAGGCAAGTAGCGGCAATGCCGCAATGGTCAACATGATCAAGATGCGAGGTTTCATGCTTCGAGTATCGCACAGCGTCAGACCTGCTACCCATAGGGTCCTAAAACGAAATCCGGCATACTGTTCGCCCGTGATTAGTGCGGATCGAAAAAGTGGACCAGGGCAATCTGCAGCGGATGAGAATATCTGCGAGGAGCGACAGCAGTGACTGAACGCATGACTATTGGCGCAGCGATGCGAGCGATTGAGGCAAGTGACGACGACCACTACGGCGTACTACTAGCCCACGGCACGCTGGAACTGGGCTGCTATGCACCGCGCGGCACAGACCCGCAAAAACCGCACGATCAGGACGAGATATACATCGTGCATTCAGGCCACGGCAGCTTTGAACTGGATGGCAAACGCCAACCGTTCGAAGCGGGTGAGGCGCTATTCGTACCCGCCGGCGTCAGCCACCGCTTCGTCGACTTCAGTGATGATTTTCATGCGTGGGTAATTTTTTACGGCCCGCGTGGCGGCGAGCGCGACTAATTTCCACGCGATTGTGCCAGTATCGAATGCCTGACGATCAACCCCGGGAATCAGTCAGTGCGCCAGACTACTTCCAGAAACTCGTCAAGTTCCGCCTGGCGAAACTTCGGCGGTGCCGCAGCAATGTCGTTGTGCTCGCAGACGCGGTGCATATCCGGCCAGTAGCGCAGCACCTCGTCAGCAAGCACCGAGAACGGCGGCCCCGCAACACGCTGTTGTTCGTATTCGAGGGTTACCAAAACCTGACTTGCGGTCGTTTTTAGCAGCGTCTTGGTATGCACGGCGTACGCTGGACGCAATGTTTCTGGCAGCGCGACCAGCGCGCCACGATCAAACAGGGCATCGCAGGGGTCACAGGAAAAATCGAAATAATCGCCGCAGTACACCGTTAATTTCTTGTCCACTGCAGTCCATGCCGGCAATGAACCGCTGTCGTCACGCCGGAAGGCCAGATTCTGCTCAGCGAAGAATGCCTCGACGGCAATCTCTGACAACTCCACTCCAACAACATCAAGCCCGCGATCGGCAAGCCACAGCAGATCCACAGTCTTGCCACAGAGCGGCACCAGCACCCTGCTGTCAGGCGCGAGCGTCGGCCAAAACTCCTTGAGCGCCGCGCTACCACCCTGCTCATGCCAGCCGATACGACCCTCATGCCAGCGCCCCAACCAGTCTTCGCCAGCGTTCAAGCGCCCCACCATCGATACGTTTCAGCGGCCACACCGAAGAATCCGTCCCGGTCACGTCCGACCACCTTGTCGAGTCGCGCCGCAAAGACCGCCGCAAGGCCACGCGCGACAATAGGCCGATGTGTGGACAACACCCGGCATCTGCATGGTGAAGAGTTGGACATGACTCGATTCCGCTGAAAATGCCGCGCGATAATAACATTCAGAGCGCAATGGGCGTGTCGTAGCATCCGGCAAATCAGCTCCAGAGCGTGACAGGCGCAACTTGATTTTCGAGTCAGCGTCGGATCACAGCGAACGAAGCCTCCGCCCTGAATTCTAGGACTGGACTAAGGCGGCGTCTCTCGGGACCTCTTTGGAGGGAATAAAGCGGACCGAAGGGAGCCATCCCTCCAAAGAGGTCGCGGGAGGCGCTGCCGACCGGTTGGCACGTGAATTCCACAATGCAGAACCGGCAACAGCGCCAAAGAAGTGGCAAGCCCACGAGAAGGCGCCCGCCTGAGCCCTTTAGGGGGATGGCTCCCACTCGCTTCGTTATGTTTCAACTAGACGACTCGGCCGAACGCCACCATTGAATAGGTCCGCTTTATTCCCCCTAAAGGGCTCAGCCGAACACCTTCTCTTACATCGACAGTGACATTGAGAGTCGAGGAAGCGCGATCGGACGCTGAGCGCAAGATCAGGTCGCGACTGTCATCCCTACGGTTTACCTGCTCGCCACACGGCAGTACCATCTGCGCCTTTCGCGCAACCACCATCCGACTTCGGGAAAAATAATGTCCACAGCCGCACGAATTGACGGCAAAGCCAAAGCGGCCGAGCTTACCGATGCTATCCGCAAAGAAACCGATACGCTGAAGAGCGAGCGTGGCATCACGCCGGGTCTTGCCGTTGTCATTATTGGCCACGACCCGGCCAGCCAGGTGTATGTGCGGAACAAGAAACGTATGGCTGAGAGCTGTGGTTTTCATTCGGTGTTGCACGAGCTGGATGCGCAAACACCTCAGGATGAAGTACTTGAGCTGGTTGCGACCTTGAATAACGACCCTGCGGTGCACGGCATACTGGTGCAACTGCCATTGCCGAAACACATGGACGAGCAACTCGTTACACAGGCGATCGTGCCGCAGAAAGATGTGGACGGTTTCCACTTCGAGAATATCGGCCGACTGACAGCGGGCGACACAGCAAACGCATTCGTTCCGTGCACACCGGCAGGTTGCATGCTGATGATCAAGGACCAGCTGGGTTCTGATTTGTCGGGGCTTAACGCGGTAATAATCGGGCGCTCGAATATCGTCGGCAAGCCGATGGCGGCGTTGTTACTTGCCGCCAATGCCACGGTAACGATCAGCCACAGCCGCACGAAGGAACTGCCGGCGCTGGCTCGTAGCGCCGACATCCTGGTGGCTGCGGTAGGCCGGCCCAACATGGTTCGCGGAAGCTGGATCAAGCCGGGTGCAGTTGTGATCGATGTGGGAATTAACCGCATCGAAGTTGATGACAACGGCGAGAAACGAAATAAGCTGACCGGCGATGTGGCCTACGATGAGGCAACAAGCGTTGCCGGCGCGATTACGCCTGTGCCTGGCGGCGTCGGACCGATGACCATCGCGATGCTGATGGCAAATACGTTGAAATCCGCGCAGGCAACACGCTGATCAGAAGCTGCGTTTGGACTCCAGCAGTATCTGCAATTTGTCGATCGAGTTATCGCCATCAAGCGGAAAGGCGAGGTCGAGATGCACTACTTCGCGGCCACTGGCGCGAGTCGGCACGAAACGCAGGCCTATTCCCACATCCTTGAGCACGCCAAGCTGGCCGCCGCCGGCCGGATTGTCGCCCCAGACACGGCCGACATCCGCGAAGATGGCGCCGCCAATGCGTGCCAGTCGAAACGGATACCAGTCAGTAAAGTAGCGATATTCCATCGTCAACAGCGCGCGGGCATCACCAACCTGGTAGCGCAATGGGTAGCCCCGCAAGCCGCTGTCGCCTCCGAGCTGTAGCGGATTGTCGAGATCCAGCTTCTCTCCGAGGCTTGCTGACACCGTTACAAAGAACAGCTTCTTGTCAGAGTGCTGCCGGTAGTAGCGCCCATCAGCGTGCCACAACGAATTAATCAGGCTGCCGTCTTCAAGGCGCGCATTGTAAGACGAGCGCAGCAACAGCGCGCGACGATCAATATCACCGAAGCCACGACTTGCCGTTGCGGCCACGATCAGTGCATCGCGATCAGAGCCTGCGGATTCGCTGGTGATACCCAGGCGGCCCGCCAGTCGGGTTCCCATGAAAAAATCTTCTGTACGGTCAATCTGGTCGCGATTGGCCGTTGTTTCGTAGCGATCTTCGATTAGCTCAACACCTAACCAGGGATAAACCAGCTTGCGATCGCCCGGCAAGAGCTGTGGCAACAGCATGTCGGCGGTATTCGAGAAATTCCGTTCATCGAACGTCACGCCGACCGTGTATCGGCGCAGCCAACCGTTCTGCAGCCCCTTCGACGTGCCGGCGAATACGCTGGCAAGCCGCGACTCACCGCGATACTCCGCCACTTCATCGCCAAGATCATAGAAACGCGTTTCGGAATCATCAATTAGCCACTCGATTCCTGCCGACCAGCGACTGTCCAGCGAATAGAATGGCCGCACCACGCGCAACAAAAGGCTATCGCCGTCCGAGTTGTCTGCAACCCGAAACTGCAATGCAGTCCAGCTGTCGCCGATATTCCGGTCCGCAAATTCGAAACTCAGCGACTCCCGATCCACGTCATCGATATAGGCGAGTTTGACCGCGGCACCGGTCCCAAGGAGGTTGTTCTCGGAGACTGATACGCGTGTGCGATTCTCGCCACCTTTGCGGGAAATTGAGAAGCCAGGAATCAGCGTCCACACGTCGCGCGTGTTTACAACAAGATCCACCACGCCATCCTCGTATCGCAGCGTCGTGATGTGAGCGTCGTACAGGTATTCGTTGCGCCGCAACAGGCGTTCCGATTCATTGACCAGGCGCTCGGAATACGCATCGCCAGACCGGAACAGCAACTGCTGCCGAATGACTTCTTCGTGGGTCAGCATATGCAGGCGATTAGCCAGCCTGTAGAGTGTTTTGTTTTCCTCTGGGATCGAGAGGTTGAAAACATTCTGGCGGTCGATCCGCACTGTGCCAATTACAGCGCTCTCGGCCTCCAGTTGCCGAGGCTCCGGCAGCTTGTCATCCGCTGAGGCCAGCCCGGACAACAATAGAAGCGCGGCGTAGCTAACGGCTTTCGGCCACTGCCAGCAAACTCTCGTCACCTCAGAATCCCTCCCTTGCACTGTTATCAGCCCCCCCCCCTGCGTTGCACGCAGGCCCAGACGCTACCTTAGCGCCCGCAAACCTTGCCCGCGCAGCGACGCCGTCACGTACTGGCGCTTCTACCGGGCGCCAGCGCGCCAATCGACAGAGCGGCGGCCGGCTCGCGGCGCTAGAATGGTCGCCTCTCGCGTACGCATCAAGAGGTTTTTGTCTTGCTCAACCAGGGAAAAGAATTTCGTACAATCTGGCTGCACCCGGACGATCCCGGCATCGTACAAATCATTGATCAACGCCGTTTACCGCACGAATACGTCGTAAGCGACCTCAAGACATACCGCGATGGCATCAGTGCAATCGCCGACATGCTGGTGCGCGGCGCGCCGCTGATCGGCGCCACTGCGGCATGGAGTCTCTATCTTGCGGCGCTGGAATCGCGTAGTCGGGAGAACGCCGCGGAGTTTATCGCGCAGGCCGCGAGGGAGCTGGCTGAGTCGCGACCGACAGCGGTCAATCTGCGTTGGGCCATCGAGCGAGTGCGTGCCGCGCTGCAAAAAGCTGGCGAATCCGCAGACGCGGTGCAGATTACTCGTGCCGAAGCAGAAGCTGTCTGCGACGAAGACGTCGAAATTTCGCTCGGTATCGGCCGCCATGGTTTCGAACTGATCCGCGAGATATCCAAACGCAAGAATGGCGAGACGGTCAACATACTGACTCACTGCAATGCAGGTTCGCTGGCTACCATTAACTGGGGTACTGCTACCGCACCTATCTACCAGGCCTTTCAGCAAGGCATCGATGTGCATGTCTGGGTTGATGAAACGCGACCACGCAACCAGGGTTCGCAGCTGACCGCGTGGGAACTGGCAGAAAGCGGCGTGCCACACACGTTGATTGTCGATAACGCCGGCGGCCACCTGATGCAGCACGGCAAAGTAGACTTGTGCATTACCGGCACGGACCGCACTACCCGCAATGGCGATGTTGCAAACAAGATTGGCACTTATCTCAAAGCGCTGGCCGCCGCCGACAACAATATTCCGTTCTACGTCGCACTGCCTTCAACCACGATCGATTGGGACATCGCCGATGGCATACGGGAAATTCCGATTGAAGAACGCGATCCTCGCGAGGTCTCGCATATCTGGGGCCGCAATGGCGACGACCTGCTGGAAGTCGTCACTGTCGGTGAACGCACGCCAATCAGTAATTTTGCGTTCGACGTTACACCTGCGCGGCTCATCACTGGCCTGATAACAGAATGCGGCGTGTGTGAAGCCAGCGAGCAAGGTCTCAGCAGCTTGTTTCCGGAACGGGCGCGCCGCGCCTCATGATTGATGAAGGCTATATCAAGTTCGATCTGGAATGGATCGAGGCCGACTCGCCAACTGCCATCGGCGTTGCCGAACTCCGCAAGTGGCGGCGTCCGTTATACGCTGCCGGCTTAATTGGCCACTACGCGGAATTGAATGTGGGCTACGGCAACATCAGTGTACGCAGCAGGCAAAAAGGTCACTTCATCATCAGCGGCACTCAAACCGGCCACATTGAAGATCCGGACGAACAACACTATGCGCTGGTAACGGATTACGACATCGACGCCAATCGCGTCACGTGCCGCGGCCCGATCAGGGCCTCGTCGGAATCGATGACCCATGCGGCGCTGTATGAGCTCGACCCGAACATCAATGCCGTTGTACACGTCCACAGCGCAGCCCTCTGGCAACGCCTGCTGCATAAGCTGCCAACCACAGCCGCTGGGTCGCCTGCGGCACGCCGCAAATGGCGGAGGAATTCCGCCGAATTTACCGGGAAAGCGCGTTTTCGGCCGATGGCATCGCGGTTTTGGCGGGACACGACGAGGGAATCATAGGCACAGGTCACGACATGGCTGAAGCCAGCCGACGTATAATGCAGCTCTGCGACCACGATTAGCGTGAGCTATGCGGCGAAATACGGGGGCGACTGAATGCACATCCGGACTGTACTTATCGGGCTCACGCTAGTTCTGGTGTGGCCTTGCGCGGCGAATGCGGTCACTGTCCAGATCAGCGAATGGCTGGTGCCATGGAAGAAATCGCAGCCGAGCGACCCGTATGTCGATCAGCGCGGCCGGGTATGGTTTGTCGGCCAGCGCGGCGATTATGTTGCAAACCTGCGGCCCGAAACCGGCGATTTCAGCCGCTACGATCTCCAGCGCGGCAGTCAACCCCACAGCCTGGTCGTCAGCCCCGAGGGCATTATCTGGTATGCCGGCAGCGGCCAGCGACACATCGGCCAGCTCGACCCGGCCACCGGCCGCAGCCACCTGGTCGAGATGCCGGATCGCAAAGCCAGGGATCCGCACACACTGGTTTTCGATGCCGCGGGCGACATCTGGTTCACTGTTCAGGATGGCAACTTCATTGGCAAGCTGAGCGTTGCCACGGAAGAGGTGCAGCTTATCGACGTCGCCCTGCGCAAAGCACTCCCGTCCGGGATAGTCATTAATTCACAAGGCGAGCCCTGGGTGGCCGCGTTTGGCAGCAATCACTTGTTGCATGTTGATCCCGACACGATGCTCATCAGCGAAGTTGAACTACCCAACCGGAAAGCACGGCCGCGACGGCTGGTCACCACGTCCGATGACAACGTCTGGTGGACTGACTACGAGCGTGGCTTTCTTGGCCGCTACGATCCGCAAAGTGGCGAATTCGCGGAATGGGCCATGCCGGGCGAGAAAAAAAGTGAGCCCTATGCCATGGCCGTTGATCGCGACGACAGGATCTGGATTATTGAATCAGGCATGAAGCCGAACCGCTTGGTGGGCTTCGACTCCCGTACTGGCTCGTTTATCTCCAGCACCGACATTCCCAGCGGCGGCGACACCGTTCGTAACATGTATTACTTCGAGCCGGCGGGTGAACTCTGGTTCGGCACTGGGACCAACTACATCGGTCGTGCCGGCATCTATTAGCGACCGCGGCAGGGCTTTGTCGGCATAGCGGCCTCACGTTACACGCATCCAGCTCGTCGTGATCCAAGACTGCTTGGCAGGGAATCTCCGGCGACGATTCAGCTACTGGCTGGCCACCAGTACCGGTTCAAGGCGAAAGCGATAGGTGCGGCAGGTCTTGCCGTTTTCGAGCACTTCGTTTGGCGCCAGCGGTTCGAAACTGGATTCGCGAATCGCGCGCATGGCCGGTCGCTTGAAAATCGCGTGACTGGCTTCACGAATGCGCGCGCTGCGAATCCGCCCATGCAGATCTATGCGAAAACATACCGTAGCCTCGCCCTCAATGCGGTCGCGTCGCGCGATACGCGGATAGCGCGGAAACGACGTACGCAGGGGGGTGCGGTCTGTAGAGGTATCGATGACATGCCGGGTTCGCTGTACCGCATCCGCCTCGTCGGCCGATGCGGCAGGCGGCAGCAACAGCAGCAGGCAAAACACAGCGACGGCCGCAGCCAGAATTATGCGGCTATTGCGGAGCATCATCATTGTTCACCGATTCACGGTCATCGACGATCACTTCTGGGGCAACCGGATGTACCGCGTCCATGTACATGGCACGGGCAACCTTCAAGGTATGCGCACCGGGGCGCAGTGCTTCGGCGCGGAGCAGGTCCTGCTCGGCATGGCTGTACTGTCGTGTCTTGATAAAGACGACCGCCCGATTGTTGTAGCCGCGCCAGTTTTCATCATTACGCGCCAGTAACAGGTCACAATACTTCTTAGCTTCAGAAAAGTTTTCCAGCAGGATGTAGCCCGCGCAGAGATTGGACAGCGCCGCTTCTTCTTCGCGCCGGCCTACGGCTACTTTCAATCCGGCCAAGGTAAGTCTCACGCCAGCCTTCGCCTCACCGGCAAGCAAGGCCTGGGCGCCATCGTGCAAATCGATGTTGGTCGGACCGATGACCGTCTTCGGTCCGGTGTCACTCTTCATGCGCTCAGCGCCCTGGCCGAAACAGACTGGTGCAATGCAGAGAGTGATCAGGATGGCTACGCTACGGCGCATGGCGCAAATCTCCGTTGGTACCTGTAATTCTAGACTATTCTGTGAGGAAGAATGCCGGCTGCAGGCTGCCGGACATGCATGGCGGGCCGATAACTGCGGCTATCCGCAGCCCATCTGGAAACCCTTGCCCAACGTAGCTTCTGACAATAGCAACGATGGAAGATTCAGCGGACAGGAGAATTTGACCGCTGGGTCAATCTCGCAACATTCACGCTACGGGTAGATATCTGCCCGTTTTCAACCGCTGATGTATTGCCCGAGCTGGTTAATCTCTTCCTGCTGGTCGGCGATGATTGCCTTGACGAGATCGCCAATGGAAATGATGCCCGTCACCTTGCCGTCGTCGACTACGGGCAAGTGACGAATGCGGCCTTCCGTCACCTGGCTCATGCACGTCTGTATGTTGCTGTTGCTGCTGGTGGTGACGATATCGCAGGTCATGATGTCGCGAATCGGCGTGTCATCGGAAGCGCGCCCTTTCAGGATGACCTTGCGAGCATAGTCGCGCTCGGTGACGATACCGACAAGCCGTTCGCCCTCCATTACAAGCAGCGCACCAACCGATTTCTCGGCCATCAGCTTGACGGCATCAAGCACGGTAGCTTCCGGAGCTATCGACAATACGTCGTGACCTTTGGCGTCGAGCAGGTTTCTCACTAGCTTCATCGATCTCCCCCTGTTGTTATTGGCGGAGATACCGGTTTCGCGATGGCATGGCTTTGGGCCCACGCCCCGCGTTCCGGACCTCACGGCCTGTACTGGAGAGTATACGACTGAGGACTGCCAGTGTTAATCCTGGCGGCGACGGCCCCTCTGCGGCTAGCCTGATTCGGATTGCAGAGGCCTTATGTCAGGCCGCTGACGCCCGTTGCCAGCGGCCGGTAAAGCTCGGCCTAGCTGCGGTTATCAAGTTTGCCGAGGATCTGACTGTAATTCAGGCTGCCGGTGCCATCGTCAAGAATAACGAGGTCTTCGGCGACATCGTGCACATCAATGCTGCCCGAACCATCGTCGACGGTAACACTGCCGTTTACCCGCCTGATGTTGATAGAGCCGGAGCCGTCGACTACCTGCACATCGTATTCAATATCTTCAATTCGAATAGCACCGGAACCATCGTCGACCTTAACGGGGCCTGTAATGTTGCGCAGAGTCATGGCGCCGGAGCCATCGTCTACAACAACGGCCGCGCCCATATCCTGAACATCGATTTCTCCCGAGCCATCGTCAATGCGCAGAGCCAAACCACGGGGTACGCGCACATCGAGATTGATACGCGGGCTTGCGGAAAACACATTCGGTCGGGAAGCAAAATTCGCTGTCAATCGAGCAATGTTACCTTCACGAACAAGATCGAGCTCGAGGTACTTTGCGGTTAGCTCTGCCGCTTCATCGGCATCGGCGCCGGGTACGACTACTGTCGCGGTAACCAGCACGCTGTTCGCGCCGGCTACACCCCTGACATCGAGCGAACCAGCACCAGAATGAATATCCAGTTCGCTGATGCCCGCTGTGTCGAGGCGCAATTCGCGCACCTCTTCATGGTTTTGTCCGGCCGAATGCGCAAGGGTGGCCGCGAACGCGCTGAGGATGATCAGAATTTTCATAATGTGGTTCCCGGCTACGGGCTTACACCCGGTTGTTTTGAGTAAGATGCCGCGGAGCGCCGAACGGTTGCCTTGCGGGCGTACCTTTCGCCAGCCGACTGGGGTAGATTTCTTTTCGTTACCTGTTGCGAGGAAGCAAACATGCGTTCCGCTACCGGGGCTGTACCGCCCGTGCAATCTGACGCCGTCGTCATCGACTACAAACAGCTGTGCAATGCGGGCCCGTCTGACAGTGCCCTGCACCGACAGATTCGGGCAGCGGCGAGCAACCGGGGGCACCTGCTCATCGACAACGCATTCTCCGCAAGCGGTGCGGACATCGCGCTGCTGCAATCCATGCGCGAATTTTTCGAACTTGATGATAACGACCCACGTAAGCAGGCCATCGCCGTCAACGACAAGCCCGTAAAGCACGGCTGGATGCCGTTGTATGGCGAACCGGCGTACCAGCCAGGTACGCGTGCACGAGTAGAATCCTTTGATTGCGGCCGACCGAAGCGGGATGCGCACGATCCGCTGTACAGCAGTGTATGGCCGGACCTGCCAGGTTTTCATGCAGCAAGCCGTGCGGCCTGGAATGAACTCAGCACGTGCGGCTTCGCGGTGCTGGACGCCATCGCCAGTGCATTTGGCTTACCCGCGAAGTTCCTGAGTGAACGTTGCAGTAGCCAGGACCGCAGCACGATGCGCATGCTGCACTATCCGGGACAACAACAGGCAGCCGCAGCGAACGAAGTCGGCATTGCCGCCCACACTGATTTCGAATGCATCACCCTGCTCTATCAAACTGCGGCAGGACTCGAGTTACGGGATCCACGAGGCAAGTGGCATGACGCCCCTTCCCGCAATCGTCAGTTGACGGTCTTGTTCGGCGACTTGCTCGAAAACTGGACGAACGGCTGTGTTAGTGCGAGCGGCCACCGTGTTCGAATAACTCGTGAACCCCGCTACAGTTTTGTATTATTTTTCGCCGTGAACGACGGCGTCACCGTGGCGCCGTTGGCGCAGTTCGTCGACGACGATCTCCCGGCAAAGTACGCGGCAGTAACGCAGCAGCAACACAGCGATCAGGAAATCTCGCGCGCCGAGCGCAACCGCGATCAGAGTTGACGCGCGAAGGTCGCCAGCAATTCATCCAGTCGCGATCGACTCAGAAATCGTCCCTGAAGAATGACAGCGTGAATTCGCCGGCTGTTTGTGATGTCCGCCAGCGGATTGTCGTCCAGCAACACAAGGTCGGCGTTCTGAGAAACTGCAACTGTGCCGGTTTGCTGCTCGAAACCAAACCAAGCAGCTGCATTCACCGTGCCTGTTTGCAACGCTTCGAACGGCGTCAGTCCTGCCGCGACCAGGAACTCCAGTTCGCGATGAATGGAAAAGCCCGGCACATTGAATAATTGTGGTGCATCGGAACCCAGTAGCAGGCCCGCGCCATGGTCGTGTAAAGCCTTGATCAATGTGCGCCGCAATTCGATGGCCCGTGCTGCATTACTTGCCGAAAAATCTCGCTCGCCCTGTAACTGCCTTTTGGACGCGGTCCATTGGCGCACGGTCGCCGCAGGCATGTATTTCATTTCAGGCCAGGCCGCCATAGATTCGGCAGGCTCCGCGTTTGCATAGTGCTCGAACAAGGCCTGTGTCGGGACATTCCAGACGTTCGCCGCAGCCGTTGCTGATGCCACTCCGTTTATTCGCGACGCATCGGCCGAAGACGCCAGCAATAATCCGAATAAGCCTGCAAAGCCACCGCTTGGGTCGGTATTTGCCGGCATCAGCAATTGCATGTAGCCATCGAGATGATCAATGCTGGAGATGCCCAGCTTGAGCGCCGCGTCGACACCGACATCTTCCGGCACATGACCTGCGAAGCGTATACCAACGTCGTTGGCCGCCTCGGCCATGGTCGCAAACTCCTGCCGCGACAAGCCGGGATGCACTTTCAGGAAGTCGTAACCGGCTTTCGCTTGCGCGCGCACCATTTGCGCAGCTTGCCGTGGGCTGCTGATGCTATTGCCGTTAAATGACGGCCCGGACGTCACCAGTCGCGGACCCAGTTGCTGCCCGCGCGCGATTTTTTCGCGCAGCGGCAGGTGTGCTGCTTGCCCCAGCATGCCGCGCACGCTGGTGACGCCGTTGGCCACATAGAGTGTGAGTACCCGGTTGAGCTCCGGGTTAGACGTGCCGGGAACATGCCCGTGCATCTCGCTCAGCCCCGGCATCAGGTAACGGTCGGTACCGTCTACGAGTTCTGCGCCTTCAGGCACCTCGGTATCGCTGACCGGACCGATCCGCTGAATTCGCCCCGCGTCGATGATGACAGTCTGGCCGCGCAGGATTTGCTCGTCCTGCATCGTAACCACATTGACGTTGACGACCGCGAGCTCGCTGGCATCGGCCACCCCTACCAGCAGCAAGAGGAATACCAGAGTGCGTGCGTATGAAGTCATCAGCAGGTCCTGCCCAAAGCTACCTTGGAGTACCAGGGGTCACGGCAGTTCCCACCCACCCGGTAATGTCATATCACTTTGCGAAGCGTATCCCGGCTGATGTTTGCACCGCAGATTACAACGATAATATTCTTGCCACGGTACTCGGCCGCTTTCTTGCGTAAGCCCGCCAACGCAACGCCAGCCGCCCCTTCAAGCAGCATGTGATGCGCGTCGATGAAATCGCGCATGGCTGACGCTATTTGCTCTTCGGAGACCAACACGAAATCGCTGACCAGCTTCTGGCACAACTCAAAGGTCAATGCGCCGCTCTCCACGCCACCGGCGGTCCCATCTGACAAGGTCGGGGAACTCGGCAGTTCCAGTATTTCGCCACGCTGAACTGATTCGGCCATCACTGCGGACGCGGCAGGCTGACAGCCAATCACCTCCAGGGCGGGAAATGCAGATCGCAGGAAACCACCCATACCGCTGATCAGGCCGCCGCCGCCAACGGCAATAAAAATCGCGTCCAGGCGGGTAGTCTGGCGGGCACACTCAACACCGCAACTACCCTGCCCGGCAATCACCTCTGCATCGTTGTACGGCGACAGATAGTGCATGCCATGCTCGGCAGCGTACGCGCGGGCATGCAACTCGGTATCGAGGCCGTCAGTCCCGAAAAAGCGGGTATCCGCGCCGGCACGACGTATGGCGTCTACTTTGGTGCTGGACGTTTGCTCCGGCACAAATACCACACCTTCGACTCCAAGCCGCGCCATCGCATACGCCACCGCGGCGCCGTGGTTGCCGCTGGATGCAGTTACCGCGCCCTTTGAGCGCTCGTCCGCGGACATGGATAACAGCTTGTTGAACGCACCTCGGGCCTTGAACGATCCGGTGATCTGCAGATTTTCAAGCTTCAACCAGACGTTGGCGCCGGTTTGTTCGCTAAAGAACGGCGAATGCTCCAGTGGTGTCTGGCGAATATACGGTTCGATTCGGTTTGCGGCGAGCACCGCGTTGGCTGGCAGTCGATCTATTTTCATCGCGCTACTGTACCGCAACGGGCCGTGTCACCACAGTCCAAAAGCATGCGCCGAAGTAGCATCGCCCGAACGAACCTTGCGGTTCGCCGGACGATGCCTGTCTTCCTAGATGCTGGTTTCGTTGAATCGAAACTTGACTGGCAGGTTGCTGCCAGACGCGACACAGTAGGTTGCGAAAGTACGCGTCTTGCCCGGCGCAAACACCGATGTGCTTATCTCGAAAACATCGCCTATTCCCGTACCTTTGACGTGGTTGATCAGGTGCCGGACGCGGGTTGCGTTGTCGAGATCAAGCTCGGCGTTGACGCTTTCGATGCAGGTCTCAACCGCTTCGTTGTAATTGTCCGCCGCGTACAGCGGCAGCGCGAACGCTGCCAGCAGTGCGAAGACCATGGATTTCCTGGCTATTGCTGCAATCATTGTTTCTCTCCCAAGTTCGCAGGCTTTGCCTGCTCTAACAGAACAGTCATTCTGTTCTAGTCCTGAAAAAACCGGGTAATCCGGCTTTCACGTATGCCGGACATCCGGCGAATTTCTTTGCAGAACACTCGTTCTGCCTATGTCAAAAAAAACGGCGCTGTCGCCGCCAACAATTTATCCCTATTTAGCGCGTAACTGACGCCAGCGTGTTATCGACAAAACCCTCGAGGGTCTTGCGATCGAAGCCGCTGCGCGCCATGACGGTCAGTCCAAAAATAGCGCCGGTCAGGAACTCGCCAGCCGAGGCCGTATCCAGTTCGGCGGATACCAGTCCCTGCTTCTGCATGGTCTGCAAGCCGACACTGAAGGTCTTCGCCGAGCGTCGAATAAAGCGCTGTAAAACTTCCTGGATTTCATGATCATTCGGCGCCAGCTCCATGGCTGTATGGCAGAGCAGACAGCCGCTGCTGACCGGCTTCTGGCACAGGTCATCAATCCGGTCAATAAACACCGCCCGAATGTCCTCAATACTCACACCAGGGTCCAGCAGGCGCAGGTAACCGCGCTGCGCCATTTCGGCCGCGAAACGCTCCAGGGCCTGCTCAAACAGCTCGCGCTTGTTGCCGAACGTGCTGTAAAGGCCGTAGCGACTGACGCCGGTCGCCTTGACGATGTCGTCCATCGAGGTATCGGAATAGCCGCGGCGGCTGAACAGCTCCATAGCGCGGTGCAGTGCCGAGTCCGGTTCGAATGTTCGGTTTCTTACCATGGAATCAGAATGCCCATTCTGATTCAGCATGTCAACAGGATTTTATTTCTCGATCGTGTAGCTGATGTCGATTCCCGCCGCGCGCTTGCCGGAGGTGGCTTTCAGGCCGAAGCCACTGGCAAGGTCGTAGCGCACACTGATGACGTTTTCCTTGTCGAACAGGCCGATGCCGTAGCTGGCATAGAGTTTCGGTGCAATGTAGGTGCCAACGTCCACTGCACCCACACCCTGCTCGTAATTGAAGTCGCTGCCCGTCGCCAGCAAGGTGATCGCGCGGTCCTGGGTGGTGGCCGGGTTCGTATAGACTTCAATAGTTGGTCGTTGCGCGGTACCTGAGACCAGCACGCCGGCACGCCGCACCTGGGAATTGCCGAAAATCTCCCGCTCCGCACGTATCCGCAGTTCCGGATTGTCTGCCGGCACATTCGGGAAACGAACGTTGCCTTCGCTAATTTCCAAAAGCTGGCCGTAAGCCTCAAATTTTCCCGATACCTCGATGCCGCCAGCGGCCGTGGGCAGTACCGGCCCGTTCCAGGTGAAGCGAGTCTTGCCGCGCAGGCGAGCTTCCGCAACATCAAGGTCAATGATGACCTGGTCGCCCAATTCAAGCTCGACGGAACCGGTGAATTGCAACGGGGATGAAGATTCGGCCACTGCCGCTTCGACCGGAATTTCGTCGCCGATAAATATCACGTCATCACTCTCGGTTTCGCCGGCGTTGATCAGGTTCACAGACGCAAGGCGTGCAGCCGGAATGGCGACGCGACCATTGATGCTCACATCATCATTGCGCAGGCCCAGCTGCACATCCGGATCGATAGTGACACTTAAGTCATTCAGGTTGATGAGCGTAAGATTGCTGCCAGTAAGCGCGAGCTCCAGTCCGGCGCTGCGGCCCTGCAAATAATCGGCGCTACTGGACAGTTTTCCGCGCCCTTCGCCAGCGCGAAAGGTAGTCTGCAGTTCAATGCGATTACCGGGAAGAATTTCGCTGTCGATCTCAATCTCTTCGATCCGCAGACCCAATGGGTCGTAGGCAAATTGTCCTCCACGCAACGTCAAGCCGCCTGAAAACAAGGGCTCCGCGAGCGTGCCGGCAATACGAATATCGGCATCCAGTTTGCCCTTGGCGTCATCAACGACCGGCACGATGCGTGCGCCGACGCCAATGTCACGAATATTCGCGGTCAGCGCGCCTTCCACCGCACTGGCGCGCCCGCTACTGATGTCGAGGACGCGAAATTCACCACTGATCTCCGCCGCATCCGAAAAAGGCAGACTAATAGCACCGTGCAGCAGCTGACCTTCTGCTAGTTCAAACGAGGCGAAACCGGCACGAGTTCGCAAGGTCAGGCGTTCGTCAAACTGATTGCGGATCAGGCCAGGTGTAATGTCGATGCGACCCTTACCGGACAAGCGCCCACCAACGCCGGTTTCGACTTCGACTGTGCCGTCGATCGTCTGGGTAAACTCAAGATCACTGCCGGTGGCAACGCGTAGCAAGTCGAGTGGCATGGCGTTCAGTGCAAAGGCCGCCGAATAGCGGCCGCTATTCGCCCAGTCACCGTGCAGGCAAATATCGCCGCCGGTCGCGACCACAAGGCAGGCTTCGCCCAGTGAGACCGCAGTACTGGCAAGCGACAGCGGCGTGGGCTCGCGCAAGCTGATAGCAACGTCGTCCGCGCGCTGTGCGCTGAACGTCAGGAGTGTTCCACTCCAGACAGCATTCGTCGGTTCCTGCCAGTCGTTAAGGCCGCCAGCCAACGACAAGGACGATTGCAGGTCACTGGCGGCAAGCTGCAGCGCCAGGGTGTGCTGCTGCAGGCTGCCGTTGAGCGTCAAACCTGCCGAGTCGAGAGTGCGATCTCCCTGCACCAGGTTCTGAACGGTAAGCGCCAATGCAAACGGCTGCGCGGCAGCTGACGGTGCATTCTTCAATTCGATCCGCTCAGCGAGCCAGTCTTGCCAGCGTATTTCGTCTGCGGTCAGTTCTATTTCTACCTGGGGCAATTCTTCTCCAGCAGTAATCCGACCGCTGCCTTGCACGCGGCCAGCAGCAGCTGGCAGCAGGTCGCCGAGCGATTCGACGTCCACAACGAAACGCATGCCGTCCGCGGATTGCCAATCACCATCCAGTTGCAGCAGCGACTGCCCGGTCCGCAATTCCAGCGCGTCAGCGCGCAACTGCTGTGCGCTAAGCCGAATGCGGCCCTTCGCGGCGATTGGTCGGGAACGCAATTGTCCCGACAAGCTCGAAATTTTCAGGTCCATCGCGAACGGCGCGGCCTGTCCGCTTACGGAAAACCGGCTGCTGATCTGGCCCGGCCATTCGGGCAACAGTGCCGCGGTATGCAGGTCACTGGTCTGCAATTCAGCGGAGAACGCATTTTCATTAATCCAGCTGTAGGCAAGCTTGCCGGTCGCTTTTCCACCCAGCACCTGGCTGTCATCCAGAACGAGTTGCAAACCCTCTTGCGTACCGCCGCCCGTGAGCGTGAAGCGACCTTCCGGATACTCGCCTGCGCCAACCGCAATATCGCCGGACAAGGTCCAGTTCTCGGGTGTACCCGTAATTGTCAGGCGCGCCTCGCGACTGTCGACTTCCGCAACGGCCGGGGCCAGTGGCCATTGCAGTGCCGTCCAGCGCAATCCAGCATCGACGACACCGTTGTCGATATCGATGACGCCCTCTGCGCTGACCGCTGCTGTACCACCTGATTGTTTGAGCTCAATACCGGCAATCTGCAATCTCGATCCCGTTAACGCAGCATCAACGGTTCCCGTAAGAAACTCTTGTTCCGGCCAGGCGGCCAGCCAGCGGTGTGGATTCAGGCGTTGCAGATCTATCTTCGCAGCCGCGGAAAACGCCTCTGTCCAATTGAGATCGCCGTGCAAACGGAGCTCAGCATCCGCTGACTTCAGGTCCAGTCGCTGCACCTGCAAACCTTGCAGGTTACCGCTGAACTGACCGTTCCCGTCCACCGCACCGCTGGCATCGGTGTGCACGCTAGCTGCGAACTGCACCTGATAATCGCTCACTTTGCCGGTCAACTGCGATTCCAGTCTGGCCAGCGCGACGGCCGGTTGCTCACCGGCCAAAGGCCACTGCAATTCACTCGCATTTATTACGAGGTCAAACTCGGGCGCCGTGTCAACGGCTGCAATTGAGCCTGCAACGGTCAGTGCGTGCGTAGTAGAGCGCAGGTCAACAAGGAGCTTGTCCAAATCACCGTTAACCTCAAGCAACAATGCAAGCGGCGTCGCGCTGCCGTCCTCGTTTTCAACGATCGCGTCAGCGGCAATTGTTGCGGTTACGGCGAACGGATCGCTGAGCTCCAGAGTACCGTTGAGCGTCGCGCGCAATGCGGTGGTTGTGTACTGCAAACGTTCGATCTGCAGATCCTCATGCAGCGAGGCGTCCAACTCCAGATGCTCAAGCAACAACACGGGTTCGCCAGCGTTCAGCACAGTCGCATCGGTAATGCGCAGATCCCGCACATGCACGGGTACCGGCAAGCGCAGCCCCTGGAATACGTCGCGCACGGAAGGCGCAGCCGATGCGGCATCGTCGCTGCTTGCCGATTCGAGTAGCTCGACATTCAAGCCGTCAACTTGCAGGCCTTCGACGGTAACGCCGATCGGTAGCAGATCAAGGTTGAGGGCCAGTTGCAGTTCTTTCGCCGCAACGACCACTGTCGTATCGGCAAAGCGGAATTCACGAAACCGCATGCCACCGCTCACGCT
>JBBKWB010000079.1:0-30563 GCA_037968755.1 Woeseia sp. | reverse complement strand
AATATCATGTCCAATACCATGCTATTGGCCGACCGGAACATGGCCGAACCCAACTAAAGGTATATTTAGTTCGATTTCGTCGGGGCGTTATTCGTCGTTTTGTTTTGCCTCCCAAAAAGTGCTTAGTCGGTTTTATCGAATTTGTCTGCAAACTCTGCATTTCACAGAGTGTAACCATGCTTCCGTCGTTGATTCAATCGTCGTATCGCATCTGTTTTCAGATCGCAGCTACGACGAGGCCTCGGCACGTGTTGCCGATGGCCAAATCATGAGCCTGTTTTGCCGGTTTTAGCGGCTATCCGTAGCCTGTTCGACGCGGCGCATATTGAAACGGCAACGTCACATCGGGCAAGAGATGACTGATAGTCTTTATCAGCTTGCCGATTGGATGCTTCTCAGCGGCACGTCGAAGATCCTCAGCCGTTGAGTGCAAATACACTTGTGTACTGGTGATCTGCTTGTGTCCCAGCAGGTCACGAATGGTCACCAGGTTAACGCCGTTCCTCACAAGGTGCGTGGCGAACGTGTGTCGCAAACGGTGCGGTGAAACTCGCTTGGTGATCTTGGCGCGATAGCCCCAGGTGCGAACCCGTTCGTAGATCGCGCCACGGGACATTGCGTTGCCACGCCGGCTGCGAAAGAACGGCGCGGTTGGGACGGCGGATCCGCGATAGTGCAAGTACAACGACATTGCGTGCACAACACGCTCGTTCATAGGAACGGTCCGTTCATGCCCTCCTTTGCCAACAACACTCACGGTGCGCACTTCGAAATCGACATCCGTGATGCGCAGCCCGGAGCACTCCGACACACGAATGCCAGTGCCATAAAGAAGTGCCAGAATCGCGCGATCACGAAGTCCGAGAACGGTGTCTTCGGGCGGTAGCGAGAGCAACTTCTCAATCTCCTGGTTGGTATAGGTCACCGGCAACTTTTTGCGTGCCGCCTTTACCGACGGGAACGCGATCATTGGGTTGTCGGACGAGTCGAGATACCCCATCGCCACCATCGCCCGATAGAAGTTCTTCAGTATCGTGACGGTGCGGTTGACGGCACTGTCGCCGTTCTTGCGCACGTCGCGCAAGTGCTGCACGTACTCGAGTACATCGCGGGCGGCGAGTGCATCGGGTGCTTTGTCGTCGAGCGCGATCCGCGCGTACTCATGAAACTGCCGGAGGGTTGCATCGTACGCGGCGATGGTCTTCGGTCTGAGCCCGCGGGCCGTGCAATGGGTCTGCGTGTACAAGCTGATCCAGTAGCGCCACTTCATGATGCATCTCCCGGGTTGAGGGTGGTCGTTGCTTGTTCTTTGCGCGACGGCAGGACGTGCAGATACACACCGGTCTCCTGTGGGCTGCGATGCCCCATCAGCGATGCGATGATGCCGAGGTCGACACCGCGGTCCATCAGGTGCGTTGCGAAACTGTGCCGCAGGGTCTTTGCCTTGATATCGGCTGATAACCCGGCACGCTGTACGGCGTGGCCAATCACATGGCCAACGTCCTTGTTGGAAATACGTGTCTTCTTCACCCAAGTCTTAAACAGGGGGCCGCGCTTGCCGCCACGTTCGTGGAGATAGGCTAGCAACTCGGTATACACAGCACCCGGCACTGGCACGGTGCGGGGCTTGTCGCCCTTGGCGGTCATGACGTTGATCTCCCGGCGCTCGATGGACAGGTGCTGTACGTTGAGGGCACAGAGCTCGTGGGTTCTGAGGCCGCAGCCGTAGAGCAGCAGCACAATGACGCGGTCGCGGCGTTGCTCTCGTGTTGTCTGATCGCAGGCCTCGATCAGGGTCTGCGCTTCGGCCAGTGTGAGCGACCTCGGCGGCGAGCGTCGTTCCCCGTCCTGCAGAAAGAAGCCTTCGAGCACGTTGCGATCGGCACGACCGCAACGACGGGCATACTCCAGCAGTCCGCGGGCGTGGGTAATGTACTTGTTGATGCATCGCGGGCTGGCATCCGCCTGGCGTTCCAGCTCCACGTAACGCAGGTAGTCCTCGAACGAGAGCTGCCACAGCGGCACGTCCGGCTGCACCTGTTGTAGCTGCCGCAGGACCCGGTTCAGGCTGGACCGAATATCTCTGAGCGTGCCGGGCGCCACCTTGTTCACGTCCTTCTTGTAATCGAGATAGCCCTCGATGAGTGGGTCGAGTCGGGTCATCAGGTGACCTCCGTTGTCAGCCAGTCGTTCAAAGGATGCAACTTCATTGCTTCGTGCCGTTCGGGATCAGCAATGTGCAAATAGCGCATCGTCGTGGCCACGGAACTGTGGCCGAGTGTGCGCTGAACCTCCGGGATCGGGACGCCGGCAGCCAGCATGTCGGATGCGCAGCTGTGCCGAAACTGATGCAGACTGTGCAGCTTGACGCCGGCACGCTTCGCGGTGCGGTGCACGAGGTTGCTGACGGCCTGCTCGGCCAGGCGGCCACAGCTCTTGCTCACGAACAGCGCTCGCTGGTCGATCCGTCCTTGCGCCTCAAGCTGGTTGTGGCGGTGTGGCAAGTACGTCTCGATGCAGTGGTAGACGATGCTCGGCACCGGCACGCAGCGCTCTGTGCCCGTCTTGCGGCCGTCGATCCGTAGCGTGCCGTCGTCGCGGTTCCAGTCCGACACATCCAGACGCTGCAGCTCGCCGCGCCGCAAGCCGGTGCCATACAGCAATGACAACAACGTGATGCCGAGGTGCTTGCGGTAGGTTGTCTGGCCCGCCGAGGCCGCTGCTTGCCAGAGCGACTTCATGTCCACCGCGCCGATGCGCTTGGGCATGCGGTGATACGGTGTCACCTTCGGTCCATGCATCCACTTCAAGGGGTTGTCGAGCCAGGCACCTTCGCGAACCAGGAAGTCGCCGAAACATCGCATGCGGCTCATCAACGAATAGACCGTTGCCTTCGACTTGAAGGGAGTACGGCCCTGGACATAACGGACCAGCAGCTCGGGGCCAATCTCCTCAAGGTGCGGCTTGGGCCTCCGCCGCTTCATCCAGCTGCCCCACCGCAACAGCTCCCGGTGGGCGTTCTCGATCGTCGCCGGGTTGATACCGCGGGCTTCATACTCCTCTATATAGGCGTCTACCAAGCTATCCCATCGTCTCATCGTTCGTCTCCTCGCAAATCAGGCGACCCTTGAGGGTCCCCTCAAACACGACAAAACAAAACAATACGACGCCCGATATGACGCCAATGGACGGACGCAACTGTCCATTACTGAACTAAAAATCAGTTTTGATCATTTAACCGGTCAAGCTCTGTTTGGGTTAACGGCCTGATTTGGTTTGCTTCGATATTCCAGGTGACTTGCCGAGGATCGGCTACAGACTGCGCCATACGCTCGAGCTCAGCTTTATCGAACTCGTGAATCACCTCGCCCTTGGACAAGACCGAAAGGTGTTCAATATTGCCTGTTGGATGCATGAAGGCCATTCTAATTCCAGGTTGAAGTAATGCCTCGCGCCTCATTTCGCCCTCAAACGTGGCTTGGATCATTACCGGTTCCGCCATGCCGTTTCGCAAAAATAAAGGGGCGGCCGGATCACATGCCGTGAGCCATAATAGTGCCGCAAAGGTGATCAATCTTGACTGGGTTCGACGAATCATTATGGCCACCAATCTCCACCATTAGAGTAGTTGTTCGCGCCTCTCTCGAACGGATTCGAAGCGCTGATGCCGCCACGTAATAAGTAGGCGGGTATATAAAATGGCCCAAACGCTTGAGACTGATATGTGTGCCCCATCTCATGGCGACCAAGATTAAGAACGCGGCTATCCCCATACCAATGGCCGACATCCGATGGCGACAACCCGCCACCGTAGATGATGGTGTTGCCAAGAGTCAGCGCGCCATTGCCGAACGGAATATTCTCGAACTGAATGGCGTTGTTGCCAAAACTTATTGTTGGCTCTCTCGACCAAAACCCAAAGGCCTGACCGATCTCACCGGTTACATGACCGACGCCACCGAGCACGGCACCAATTGCCGTGTTTGGAAGGTTCCAAATTTTGCCGGCAACGTCACCAACAACGTTCAGCGCCTTACTGAAAAGACCAGGTCCAGACTTAGAATAGATCTCATCTTTTTGATTTTCCTCTTTGTTGCCACCGCCAGTCGGTGATCGCACTTCATCAGATGCCAGCGCTTGCGCGGCGACAGAAAATGCTGAGTAGGCTGCGCCGTTCGCGAATTTGCCACCCGATATCTCAGACAACGTACCACCAACAACAACCTTTGCAATATTCCTGCCTGTTGCGCCTAGCTTCTTTCCAAGGTCGGCTTGGTCGCTGATAGCCCCGCCAAGTATCGCCCCAAGCCCGGCCGATCGGAACCCATGCCCGAACTTACCACCCTGCATCGCGGTGGTAATTCCACCCACTGCCCCGAACGCAATGACCTCGCCCGCACTCGCCCAGCCCAACTCGAACGCTCCCTGGAACTGTGCACCGATTCCCGCGAATGCTGCTGCTGATAGCCCGGACAGGAAAGCATCGGCGAAGTTGCCGCCGGCGATGATCGTCTCCGTCGCTGCGGCAGCGGCCATCCATGCCGCTACGACAGCTATGTCGGTTACGCCCTTGGCCGCGATGATCGCTCCGACGATCAAACTGACAAAATACCCACTCGGATCCGTCGCATTGAGCGGGTTGTTCCACACATAGCTGTAACGATTCAGACTCTGCGTGTTCAGCGGATCCTGCACGAACGGGTCGGCCTGCAGGAACCGCCCGAGCTTCGGGTCGTAAATGCGGCCGTTCATGTGAATGACACCCACCTCATCCAGCATCTCGTGCCCGGTGAACCCGCGCGTCGTCCGGGAATGATCAAAACCCGTGAGCTGGAGTGAGGTCAGCGCCGACCAGTCGGTCGCGTTCCGCCGCTGGCCCCAGGCGTCGAACGACAACTCCTGGACGAGGGCACCGGTCGCATCCGTGATCACGTCCAGCGAACCCAGGTGGTCCTTGTGCAGGTACTGCGTCTCCCGGTAATCCTCGATCGTAAAGACGAGGAAAAGCGGCTGTTGGCGAAGAGTCCACCCCACCTGAAGCAGCATATTTTGTTTGCGCTGCACACTGGCTGCAGAGCAGGCGAGATCGCCAAGCTTTGTTGGGAATGGGAAGTGCAAGTGCCAGAACTCGGTGTCAGCGTGTTTGTGTTGCCCGAAGGTGAAGCAAAAAACAACGAAGAGCGTGTCGTGGTTCTGAATGCCGTTGCCCGGCGGGTGACGGATGAGCGACGCGGTGAACATTCGGAGTTTGTGTTTAGCTGGAAAGGCGAGCCGCTCAGGAGGCTCTCGAACAGCAGCTGGAAGAAGGCGAAAGCCAGATCCAAGCTGCCGATCCGGTTTCATGATCTGCGGCATACGTTCGGACATCGGCTTCGAGCTGTTGGCGCCCCGCTAGAGGATCGAAAAGCTCTGCTCGGGCACACCAACGGCGAAATCACGACGCACTACTCTGCGGCCGAGCTTGGAACGCTGCTGAAATGGACGGAAGCAATCGTCGATGCCAGGCCCAGCACCGCGCTGAGAACGGGATTCGCCGCAAACGTAGTGGAATTGAGGCAAAAACGTGGCAACTTGCCACGCTAAGAGGCAGGGCTCATTGACGAGGTCTGCAACTTACTGAAACAAAGGGAAAAATGGCGCGCCCGACAAGATTCGAACTTGTGACCCCTGCCTTCGGAGGGCAGTACTCTATCCAGCTGAGCTACGGGCGCTTGATTGGGTTGTGATTTTTGTCGTTCGCAGTTGCGGGGAGCGATTGTACCCCTCGGCGGCGCGCAGGTCCGGCCTTTCGGCTGGTGGCGATTGGTCCTGGGATAGCCGCACTCAACAATGTCACCACACGGCATTTGGCTTTCAGCAACCTGAGCTGCAAGGGCCACATCTGTGGGTAGCGGATTCTAGCGCATGGATATGCGGGGGGATAGTGATGTAAATCAGATGCTGTGGGTGAAGCGGCAAATGCGAGGGATTGCGGAGGTTAGCCCGCAATCCCTCAGCGCATCAGCTAAAACGCGTAGCTTGCTCCGAACAGGGCCGTCCACGAGTACAGCTCGTCGGCTGCGAGCCGGTGCGACACCGATTGGTATTCGCGGCGAGTGGCATCGTTGATGTTCTGAATCTCGCCGAAGAGTGACAGGCTTTCCGTCGCCTCATAGGACAACTTGAAATCAACCTGTGTGCGGTCGTCGAAATAGATGTCGCTGAGTGTGTCGCCGCCAATTCCCTCGAGGTAGGAATCGCGATAAGTCATCGCAACCCGTGCTTCCAATGAACCTATGGCATAGAAGACCGCGATATTGCCGATTGTATCCGGCTGTCGAATGAACGGGAGATTATCCGCCTCACGCCCGAAGACGTTTACCTCCGAATCAATTAACGTCAGGTTGACTGACGCACCGAGTCCGTCGAAAGGATGTGGCAGACCGACGAATTGCCGCTCTAGATTCAGTTCAAGCCCGAGCAAGCTGCCGCTATCGGCGTTCTCCGGCCGGTTCAACGACAGCAACGGAATGCCATTAATCACAACATTCTCAGTTCGCCGGGTATAGACCGGGTTCTCAATGTCCTTGTAAAACACACCGACTGAGAAAATGCCGGACGGCTCAAAGTAGTACTCAAACGTCAAGTCCAGCCCCATTGATTCGAAAGGCGCCAGCTCCGGATTGCCTGACGAGCCTACGTCGTCCTCGATTTCCAGCGATGGGACTACGTCTTCGTAGTTCGGACGTCCAATAGTATTGGTCCATGCCGCACGCACGACGATGTTGTCGTTCGGTCGATACGTCATGTGCAAACTTGGCAGCACATCGGTGTATTTGGTCGCGCCCGAGATAGGTATCCCGGGGTTCAGAGGGTCGGCCGAGGGCAAGTCAATAAAGAACGCGTTATAACTTGCATCCGTCTGTTCCACACGGACGCCACCGGTGAACGCCCAGACCCCCACATTCACACTCGCCATCGCGTAACCCGCCAGTATGTCCTCTTCGATGCTGTAATCAGTGGCAATCGAATTCTCCGCGGAACCTTCAGCGTCGAACTCGAACATCCCCGGGTTTGCGGCAAAGTAGTCCGTGTGGCCCTGAAAGTCGAGCACGATTCCGAGCGGATGTTGACCATCCAGAAAATCTCCGGGACCGGGATTGAACAAGCCGTTATCGGCAAGCGTAAAGGAGCTCGCGTCCTCGTAGTCCTGGTTCTCACGGTTTCTGAACTTGTCGCGCAGTCCATACTTCACGCCAAACTTCAGGTAACCGGAGTTTTGACCAAACTCGGTGTCGATGCGCAGATCGGCCTGGACCGTATCTATATCCTCTTCGATACCGTCGGTCCGGAAGCGCACGCGGCGGAAAGGATAATTGGCAGGGTCATTGATGGCCGTGCCAGCGTCCACGAGAAAGTAGTCCTGTGCTACATCAATCGTATTCGGGAATGCGCCACCCGACGACCGGTACTCCCAGTCCACGCGACGCGGCGTAATTTCTTCGGCATGTGCATTGGTATAGCTGCCGCTCCACTCGTATCGACCACGAGTAAGCTCGCCACCCAGAGATATATTGGTGAGTTGCTGCGTCTGGTCATTCTGCCGATACTCGCGCGACGCGCGCCCTTGTGAATTCTGGACTACGGTGCTTGAGACAGCAGTCTGGGTTCCGCGAGCAGCATCAAGATCCAGCTGGTCGCGTTGTTCCTCGTCAGTGAACTCATTGAAAATCGAACGTATATACAACAGCGACTCGTCCGTTGGCCGGTACTCAATGTTGGCATTAATGCCAATTCGCTCACGCTCGATGTCGTAGTCAAAAATCTTGTAATTTTCCGGCGCAAAATTGCCAGGCGAAAATTCTGCCCAGCCACCGCCTTCAATCAGGTTAGTGTTGTAGCGCCTGTTGTAATAGCTTGCGGCCAGAACAACGCCAATATTTTCACTTGCACCGAGGCGTGATCCCCAAACTGCACTGCCGCCGTAAGGAACGCGATCGCTCTTGTCGTTGTAGCCGATACGTCCACTCAGAAAAGCGAAAGGATCCGGCGAATCGAAAGCACTGCGGGTGATGATATTGATATTGCCGCCGATTGCGTTGCCATCCAGATCCGGCGTAACCGCTTTGACAACTTCGACAACTGAAATAAGATCGGAAGGTACGACGTCGAGCGCAACACGTCGCCCGCCGCCCTCAGGCGCACCAACTGAATTGCCGTCAATCGTGACGTTATTCAGATTGGAATCGATGCCGCGAATAATCGGGTAGCGCCCCTCGCCCTGATCAAGTTCAACTGACAAGCCCGGTAGTCTTTGCACGGCTTCTGCGGCATTGAAATCCGGCAGCTTGCCAACGGTATCGGCGGATACCGCATCGAGTATGTTTTCTGCCGAGCGTTTCCGTTGCAGTGCCAGCAACTGCGACACCCGCGAACTCGTTACGACAATTTCCTCGATCGATTCGTACACAGAACTCAGATTTATGTCGAGCGTAACGAGACCTGTTGCAGGTACCTGTGTCGGGGCGGAGAACTTATCGAAGCCGCCCGCACTGACTTCAACGATCGCCTCCCCTGCAGGTAGATCACGCAATACATAGCGGCCGAAGCGATCGGTCGATGTTCGCTTGTTCTGACCCTGCACCGTAACAACGGCACCTTCGACGAAACGATCAAGGTTTGCATTGCTGACAACGCCGACAACGTCACCGGCAAGCGCTGCGGAAAAACAAAACACACCTGCGATCATCGATAGCCACCGCGCACTGGAGTGCGCACTGGTCCTGATGCCGTGCCTGGTACCGATTGCTCGATGGAAATTATTGTCGTTCATGTAGCGTCCCCCTGATCCTGAAACAGGCAAATCCGCGATGGTGCTCGTCTCGGATCTACTGCTTATTTTGGTCTTACCAATTTGGATATGCGAGCTCAACAAGATGTCATACGATATTGCAGGAAATCTACTTTCGCAACTGTTATCTATTGATTACGATTGTTCAATGAATATACTTGGGCTTGCCACTGAACATTTTGGTCTTACCAATTATTAATGTTCAAACATTACCATCGCTAATCTCCAGTGAGATCTTATGACTTGCTTATATAAAGCATGACCCACAACGGCCACGACATTGATGCGCTGCTTTTCGCGATGTTCAAGACGGCGATCAGTGCTGTATCGGCGGAGAACACTCTGCGCCAGCGCTTGCCCGAAAGCCCTCGTGGACGCACGGTCCTGCTGGCGGTCGGCAAGGCAGCAAGCTCAATGGCCAAAGTCGCGCTGCAAAACTGGAATACGCCGATTAGTGGCCTGGTCGTTACCCGGTACGGCCATGTGGATCCGGACTTCGTGTCACATCCCGATATCGATGTTCTGGAAGCTGCCCACCCGGTTCCCGATCAGAACAGCGTCGCTGGTGCATTGCGGGCACTTGAGCTGGTCAGCAACCTGAGCAGCGACGACCTGGTCCTGGTCCTGGTGTCGGGCGGTGGATCGTCACTGTGGTGTGCGCCGATCGATGGAATTTCGCTGGACCAGAAAAGGCAGGTCACCAACGAATTACTGATGAGTGGCGCGAGTATTCAGGAACTCAATACAGTCAGAAAGTGGTTGTCCCGTATCAAGGGCGGCAGGCTGGCGGCAGCGGCATACCCTGCACGTGTTGAGACATTGATCATCTCGGATGTCGTCAGCGACGATCCGTCGATGATTGCGTCCGGGCCCAGCATTATTCAACCGACATCCTATGCGGAGTTTGAACGTATCGTCCGTCGCTATAACATTCAAATACCGGATGCAGTACTTGAGGCCGCGTCCCGCTGTCCGCCGCCGGCGATGCCTGATGAGGCTGTCAATCACCGCCACCAGCTTATCGCTGTTCCAAAAGATGCACTGAACGCCGCGGATAATTACGCACGGGCACTGGGGTACGAGATAGTCATGCTCGGCGACGGCATTGAAGGTGATGCGAGGCAAGCGGCCAAACAGCATGCAGAAATTGCACTCAAGATTAGAGAGGCTGGCAAACCTACTGTCATCTTGTCCGGCGGAGAGGTCACCGTTGACGTACGGAACAGACAGGGCACGGGCGGTCCGAATACTGAATTTCTGTTGTCTCTGGCGTTACATCTTGAGGAGAGCCAGCAAATTTTCGCGCTTGCCTGCGATACCGACGGCTTCGACGGTGTCGCGGATTGCGCTGGTGCCATAGTTCGGCCAGATACTCTGCTACGCGCAAGGCAGCTCAATCTGGACCCTGAAGTTGAACTTAACAACAACAATTCGTCATATTTCTTCGGTAAGTTGGATGACCTGGTCCGGACCGGTCCAACGCAAACAAACGTCAGTGATTTTCGCGCTATCGTCGTCAATCCTGAGCACACAGCATAAGTTTCACGGAGCGTTACCTTGAAAAAGCGCGAGTCATTCAGTGTTCTGGCAACAAGATTTCTTACGCGGCGAGACGCGCTAAAAGGCATCGGCGCAGTTGGAGTCGCGGCCGCCTCGTCTGGCGGTCTGCTTGCATCTTGCAGCAAGGAGTCACCGACCCTGCCAGAAATGGGAACGCCGCCCCTCACATTCGAGGAAATTCCGCGAATGCTCGACGCAACCCACCACGTCGCACCCGGTTACGACGCGCGTGTACTTGTCTCGTGGGGTGATCGCCTGTTTGACGCCTCGCCTGCATTCAATGCCGATCTTCAAACCGCCTCTGCGCAGTCACTGCAGTTCGGATACAACAATGACTTCATCGCCTATTTCCCGTTGACGGACTCCGGAAAAGAGCCCGCTCTGGGCATGGCCCCGGACAGCGATACTCGCGGATTACTGTGCGTCAACCACGAGTACACCAACGCTTACCTGATGTTTCGAGGTTACTCCGGCTGGAAGGACAGTGGCGCTGGTATAAATCGACAACAGATCGAAGTCGAAATGGCCGCGCACGGCCACAGTATTTTGGAGGTGCAGAAGCAAGGTGGTACCTGGAGCGTCGAAGTGGATTCGCCGTATAACCGGCGGCTTACCATGTCGACCCCGATGCGCATGACAGGACCGGCAGCTGGACATGCGCGCTTGCAGACTCCCGCCGACCCAAGCGGAACGCGCGTGCTGGGCACGATGGGCAACTGCGCAGGCGGTGTAACGCCGTGGGGAACTGTACTGATAGCCGAGGAAAACTTTCGCTACAATTTCGGCGGATACCCTGAAAAGATCCAGGAAGCTCATCCACGCGAAGCGCGCAACCACGCTCGTTTTGGTTTTGGTGGGCACGAACGTCGCCAGTGGTACCGCGAATTCCCAAGGTTCAATATTGAGAATGATCCAACCGAGGCAAATCGCTTTGGCTGGATGGTGGAATTTGATCCTTACGATCCACACTCTGAACCCAAGAAGCGCACTGCGCTTGGGCGTTTCCAGCATGAAGGTTGCTCTGTGGTCGCGGTGGAAGGACAGCCGCTCGTAGCTTATGCCGGCGACGATGGTATCGATGAGTACGTATACAAATTTATCAGTCGCAACAATTACGAAGCTGCGAACGGGCGAGCGAACAGCGATCTATTCGACGACGGCATACTGTACGTGGCGCGGTTTTATGACGACGGCCGCGGCGAGTGGTTGCCTCTGGAATTTGGCCGCAATGGCCTGACACCGCAAAACGGCTTCGACGACCAGGGTGATGTACTGATCGATACGCGAATCGCGGCAGACGTTGTGGGTGCTACACCGATGGACCGGCCGGAAGACATCGACACCAATCCTGTCACCGGACGAACCTATGTGTCATTGACCAAGAATAAAGGCCGGGAAAAAACCGACGGTGCAAATCCACGTGCCGCCAATGCCTGGGGTCACATTGTTGAAATCCTGGCGCCCGGTGACGATGGTCATCGCGACCACGCGACGACCAACTTTAATTGGGACATATTCGTTCTCGCTGGCGACCCCGATCCAACGAGCGAATCTCGCGGTCAATACGGTGAGGGAATAACCGATGCAGGTTGGTTCTGTAACCCGGACAATATCGCGTTCGATTACTATGGACGAATCTGGATTGCCACTGACAATGCCTCGCTTTTCGATTTTCACGATGGACTCTGGGCTGCCGAAACCACCGGACCCCGGCGTGCCCAAACCCGGCATTTCTTTGGCTGTCCGCGCGGTGCTGAACTTTGCGGACCGTGCTTCACGCCGGACGGCAAGAGTCTGTTCGTTGCAGTTCAACATCCAGCGGATGAGGATGACTCGAATTTCCTCAAGCCGAGTACCCGTTGGCCGAATTTTCGCGATAACGAACCACCCCGCCCGTCCGTAGTAGCCATCACCCGGCGCGATGGAAAGCTAATCGGCGACTAGCCGAAACCGAGGGATAGTCATGGCGTACACATTGCTTCTCGTTGCGGGGTCGGTGGTCTTCATCGTGCTTGCAACGACCCGTCTGCAACTTCATCCGTTTCTTGCCTTGATACTTGCGGCTCTCGGCTTCGGTCTGTTGTCCGGCATGTCAGGATCAGCCGTCATTGACGCAATAGCGGCGGGATTTGGTGGCACGGCCGGCGCTGTTGGAATCGTCATTCTGGCCGGGTCGATTATCGGCGTTTTTCTGGAACGTTCTGGTGGCGCGCTGAGGCTCGCCGACAGCATTCTGAAGCGAACCGGGGATAAACACATTCCGGCAGCCATGGGTGGTGTCGGCTTCATTGTCTCCATGCCGGTCTATTGCGACACGGCGTTCATTATCCTTTCGTCACTAAACAAGGCATTGTCAAAGAAGGCGGGTGTGAGCGTTGCGGCCGGCGCAATTGCACTGAGTCTCGGGTTGTATGCAACACACACAATGGTGCCACCGACTCCTGGCCCTGTTGCCGCTGCGGGCATATTGGGCGCAGATCTGGGCCGGGTCATTCTGTGGGGTCTCGTGGCCTCGCTGGTTGCGCTGTTCGCGGGTTGGTTGTTTGCCGTACGCGTTGCCGCAAAGGTCGATCTTGACGGTGACAATCGTGTGAGCAGTGACATGCAGATTCCGCCTGCGGAAGAGCAAGCACCCACGAGCATGCCAGGTGTCGCGGCGGCGCTAATGCCTATAGTGGTTCCGATAATTCTGATCCTGCTTCGCTCCGTCGCGCAACTGCCCGCCGCCCCTTTTGGTGACGGAACTCTGTTCGACGTTCTCTCATTTGTCGGCCATCCGGTAATGGCCCTGCTCGTTGGCGTGGCCTTCGCCATGAACCTTCCCAAACAGTTTCATCGAAAAATGCTGTCGGCTGGCGGCTGGATCGGTGACGCCGTCGTGACAGCGGCGCCGATAATTATTATCACTGCGGCCGGAGGCGCTTTCGGCAAAGTTCTGCAAAGCGCACAAATCGGGGAGGCTCTCGAACCACTCGTCTCCTCAATCGGGATTGGAGTGATACTGCCTTTCCTTATTGCATCTGTGTTGAAGACCGCTCAGGGCTCATCAACGGTGGCCATTATTACTACTGCAAGTCTTATTGCGCCGTTTCTGTCGACAATGGGTCTCGATTCCGAAACGGGCCGGGCACTTGCCGTCGTGGCAATAGGTGCGGGGTCGATGGTGGTCAGTCATGCAAACGACAGCTTTTTTTGGGTTGTCACTCAGTTTACTGGCATGAGTGTAAAAACCGGCTACCAGCTGCAGACTGTAGGGACGTTGATTGAAGGCACCGCAGCAGCCGCGACAGTTTACTTGCTGAGCCTGGTTTTGCTGTAACTACGTACTCGTCGGAACACGACATGATCAAGATTACCAAGCGGCTTTTTCTCAAACAGTTTGCGTTAGCCAGCGGTTTGCTCGCCGGAGTCACGAGCTGGCCCGGCACAGTCGAAGCCGCCGTGAAAACGGATGGACTAGGTCGCTTGCTGCAAGGGCCAATGCTGGGGCCGGTCACCCCTGACTCAGCCCGTGTCTGGTGCCGGGCGAATGAAGGATTCGATGTCACGCTCGCCTATGCCAAAACGGGCAGCGGGCGTGCAGCGATTAGATCCGAAACGCTGCGGCCGCATGCCGATAATTACCTTGCGTTGGTGTTTGAACTGAACAATCTCGAACCCGACACGAGCTACTGGTACGAGTTTCTTGTCGACGGGGAATCAGACCCCTACGTGCAACCGGCGGAGCCTTTCGGCTTCCGCACCCCGGCATTGCCGAATCAGATGCGACCCTTCTCGGTTGCGCTGGGTTCCTGCGCGCGCTACGCGATGGATTCCATTCAGCCCATCTGGCATGCACTCAATAATGTAGATCCTGACTTGTTCTGCTGGTTGGGTGACAACATTTACGGTGACTCGGCAAATCCCGATGTTTTGGCGGATGAATACAAGCGGCAGCGTTCAGTGCCAGCCTTTCAGAAATTCGGCTCCCGCATTCCACAACTCGCGATCTGGGATGATCACGATTTCTCCTACGGCAATAGCGATCGAACCAACCCGACGAAGCAGGCCGCCCTGTCGATTTTCAAATCGTTTTGGCCGAACCCCTCGTACGGTCTGCATGATGCACCGGGCACATTCTTCAGTCAGTCTATAGGCGGAGTGGATTTTTTCTTCCTCGATGTTCGCTACTACCGTGATCCCAACAAGGAAGATGACTCGCCGACAAAGACCATGCTGGGTTCCCGTCAACTTGAGTGGCTTAAAGCAGGGCTGCGAGCAAGTACCGCGCCGTTCAAGATTCTCGTATCCGGCAGTGGCTGGAGCCTTGCGAAAGGACACGGCGGCGACAGTTGGGCGTCTTTCATTTCAGAACGAAACCGGCTGTTCGACTTTGTCCGCGACGAACGCATCAGCGGTGTCGTGCTGGTATCAGGAGATACCCATGCGGCCGAACTGAATGCCATACCCTGGTCCGAGAACGGCGGCTACGACATGTATGACCTGACAACGTCGCCACTCGCCCAGCCCACATCTGATAGTTGGCTCCGTCGCTTTCCCGAAATGCGCATCCGACAGGTTTACTTTGGCAGTAACAACTTCGGACTGCTGTCATTTGACCTTCGCGATGAGCCGACGCTGACGTATAACGTCATTGACACTCGCGGCGAACGCGTCTGGACCGATTTTCGGATACAGGCCTCGGAACTTGTGAATGGCGTTTCGAGCTGGCGCGAGAAAATGGACGATACGTCAAGAGAGCGTTATGAGCGCGCCCAACGTGGCGCGCCGTACTACCAGTAGAAAAACACGGTTTACCGCGGCTTGCGAGCGGCGTTCTCGTCGTCGTTTTCCTTAAGCTTGTTTGCTGCGTTCAGTAGCGTTTCTTTTGCGCGTGACAGATGCACGTCCATAGCTTGCCGGGCGCGGTCGGGATCATGCAGCTTCAGCGCCTGGTAGATCGCAACGTGTTCGTCCAGCCGGTCGCCGTGTAGCTTCTCTCTGGGAATGAATTTGTGCAGCTGGTTCCAGATTCGACCGCGGGTATGCAGTGCCCACAAGTTGTCGATTACAGCAGTAAGCAGGGTGTTGCGCGCTGCCTTTGCTATAAGTATATGAAAGCCGCGATCATATTCTTCGTACCGTTCCAGGTCCGTGAAACTGTCTTTCATATGCTGTAGCGCCTGCTCCAGGCCCAGCAGCTCCCGATCGGTAATTATTTTTGCGGCTTCTGCTACATTCTGGCATTCGATTAAGCGCCGTGCGTCGATCAGCTCGAACGGGTTTACACCGCGCTCAAAAACATTGACCTGCAATGGTTGATCCCGAATGCGATTGACGTACACACCCGCGCTGCGTCTGACCTCAACCAGGCCAGAAATCTCCAGAGCGATGAGCGCTTCACGAATAACCGGACGGCTAACATCGTAAGTCTCTGCCAGCTCCCGTTCGGGAGGCAAGCGGTCGCCGACTTTGAATTCGCCGCGATAGATATGCTCTGCGATTGCATCAGCGACTATCCTGTAACGACGGTTTATCACTGCTGACGCGAGCTCGGCGCCTGTTTCGTGGCGTTTGGTATTGCCGGCATGGCTAGCGAGACTACCTTCCTGTCCGCTTTCCGGATGCCCCACATTTCCGGCCGGGCAGCGGATCGGTCCCAGGCAATTCCCTGGCCCTCCATGACCGGCACCTCGACCGTAGCGATCCACTCCAGCATTGAACCGACATCGGGCATGCGCATCACATACACCTCGCCATGGTCGTGGCCCGTCAGATAAAGAAAACCATCCGGGCCCCAGGAGCCTCCCGAGTTACTCATTGGCCGCATTCGATCGAGAATTGGTGGCGGAAGGACCCATGACTCCAACACGACAAAATCATCACTCAGTTTGACTACATGAGTATTGTCGGTCAGACCGTATGCTCCCGACTGACCAGTTTGTACTTTGTCATAGTTGCCGAATGCACCCCACCAGTAGCCAGCATGACGATCGAGCCAGGTAAACGACCCTCGTAGGATGCCGAAGCTGTGACTGTCAACGTGCTCCAGTGTTGCCGCATCCCAGATTTCTATCGAACTGGTCATTGGCAACTGAGGATAATTTGAGTGTGCCGCATAGAGGCGACCATCCAGATAGAGAAGGCTATCCAGATGAATAAGCGCACTCGAGTCGCCGGCGGCAGGCCATGCTGCTTCGAGAGCGCCTGCGGATCTACTGCGCCGCGATATTGCGCGGCTGTCTGCGACGTAGAAGTACTGCTGGGATACCGCGACGCCTTGCCGCGCTTCCGGCGCGTCGTAAGTTTTGATCAGCTCAGCAGCGTACGTCGGCGGTTCCTCTGCGAACGCTACGCCGTGCTGCAGCGACAGAAGGCACAAGAAAATTAGTGATGCGCATTTCATGACAATCACGGTTACCCGAATTCGAATTCTGGACACGGTTAGTATCGCCGCTGTCCGTTAACCTCACAAGTTCGAGCACATCATCCGGTGCCGCAGCTCCAGCTTACTGGATACCACCCTGCAATCAGCGAGGCCTAGCCGGACTCCATTCGTGAATCCCATAGCCGTCGTCGCCGAGCGGGCGAGACTTTGGCCCGCTGGCAGGATACGTGCAGTTGAAGGGAATACCTTGGCTGTGCGTTGACTTCAAAGGTATTCTGCCTCGCATGCAAGATCGATCTTCCATTCCGGACTGGCTGCCAGAGGGCAAAAAGGCCGCTATCTGTTTCAGCATTGATGACGTGCATCCCGCCAGCTCACGGGATGACTACGAAACCGGCGGTGATCTGGGTGCCGGTGCGCTGGGTCGGGTCGAGAAGCTGCTGCATCAGCATCAGGGGCTGCAGGCCACCTTGTTTGTCACGCCGAACTGGCGTCCAAAAGGGCTCGTAAGGCGACATTCGCCACTCACTTATATACCGGGACTACGCCGGACGGCCATCTGGCCAAGCGTTCACCCACCCGACAAAATGAGAGTTGATCGGCACCCGGAGTTTGTCGCCTACCTGAATCGCATGCCGCGCATCGAGGTCGCGATGCATGGGCTGCACCATTTGCATCCCGGGCCGCGCTTCGCCGTTGAGTTTCAGGATCAAAGCCGCGACGAATGTACGGACATGTTGCGCACCGGGCTCGGCATCTTTGAGTCAGCCGGCTTGCAGCACTCGGGTGGCTTTCAGCCGCCTGCCTGGAATATGCCGGATTCGTTGGCCGCAGCCCTCGGCGATGAGCAATTTAGTTATGTCAGTTCGGGTCGCGATCTGCACACGCCGGTCACTCAGGATGCATTAACTGACATGAGCGGCGTACGCGGGGTTTCACTTATCTATCCGCAGCATCTGCCAGCCAATAGTTTGTTGCACTTTAGTGCTAACTTTCAGGCCAGCTCAACGCCGCAACGTGCGTTTGACATTATCGATTGCGGTGGCCTGCTCTCAATCAAAGCGCATATCTTTAAGAGTGGCGGCGGCCACACGATGATCGATGGCATGGATGACCTGTACTGCAACTACCTCGATCTGCTTTTCAGTACCCTGGAGCAACGCTACGGCGACTCACTCTGGTGGACGTCGATGGGTGAAATCAGCAAACGGTTACGCGCTACGTGATAAAGATGGAATGGAATCCGGAGCGGCTCGCACCCGAGGATTACATCGAGCTGCTCAACTTCAGTTTTGGCGACAGCTGGAACGCGGAGCTGTTTCACTGGTACATGCAGCGACCGTTTGCTGGCAGAACACCTGACCTGGCCGTGCTCTGCCTCGACGGCAAACCGGTATCCGGTGCTGCGGTCAATTATCGGCAACTCCGCGACCCGCAAGGCCGGATCCATAACGTGGGCGTTATTAGCGGCGCCTGGACTCATCCCGAAGCACGTGGTCACGGTTACTACACACGCGTGATGCGCGAGTCCGCAAATCGCGTCGCGACCCAAGGCTGCGAGTTATTGCTTGGCTTTGTCACCGCGGACAATGACAGCAGCAAAGGTATGAAGACCGCGGGCGCGTGGATGATACCCACCGCATACGTGATGTCGACATCAGTCCCGGCAGGTATTGGAAACCTGCCAACGGTAACCGAGGAGAACAGCAAGCCCGCCACGCTGCATCCATTGCACAACGTACACTGCAGCACGGCCACGGGTTTTCACTACGCCTCGATGGACGATTGGACAGCCCAGATCCTCCATCGCCCAGGCCCTGTTGAGATACTGCGAATTGGCGATGATGCCGTTGCCGTTATCGAGCAAACGGCGGACACCGATCGCCTGCAATGGCTTAGTTCGCGAGAGCAGGACAAGGTCGCGTGCCTGTCGGCGCTTGCCGCACGCGCCACCGCTGCTGGCCGGCAGTTGTTCGCCTTTTGTACCGGCCCGTCACTGGATGCTTGTGTCGCCGCACCCGGGCTGCGTGCCCAAGAAGGCTTTATCACCTGCCTGCCGGCGGGTCGCACATCCGCCAGCATGGAAGCCATGCTTGCAGGCCCCTGGGAAGTGCATTCCGGCGATCGTGTCTAGCGCTGGTCTTGCACTCCTCCATAGCGCCTTTTCTCTATAAGTAGCGGCGCTCACCGCGGAGAGTCGCTGCGCACACGACGTTACCAATCCGCCTTAATTTCGTCGGCTGGATCACAGTTTGGGATTCGTGTCGGCGATTTCACGTGCGTGCTTCGTTACGGTACGGGTATCGGCGGACCTCCAATGATTGTGGCTGCTTTATAAAGAGTAGACGTCCGCTGCATACGGAATGTGCTTACTCAAGTTCAGCAAGCCCATGCCGATACCTGTGCTAATAAGCGAGATCGGAACTCGACATGAACAATTCACCGCGCGCGACACCGGAGATTATCCGGGCCGCCAGCATCTTTGGTACCGGGCCGAACTCGGGTAACCAGACCGCACTGCGACTAAAGCAGGCGAGCTGTTAGCGTGGCGCAAGCGAACTTCAAACCATCGTTCTGGTTTATCGGCATGCTGACAGTCGCTGCGATCACCGCGGTCGTGTCGCTGGTCGTAAACGCCGGGCTTTCGATTCCCGCTTATTTACTGGTTAGCGCGCTAGTTCTGTTGGACGGCTTCGATATAGCGGCCCGTCTCTGGCTCCGGCATCAGACTATTCGTCGGCAAACCGGACAGCCGGTACCAACCGGCAAGGCAAGACCGTTTGCAATCCTGGTTTCGGTTCACAACATGGAGCGCAATCTCGACGACTTTCTTGAATCGTTGAAGCCGTTTCGCTCGCATGTCTGGATAGTGGACGACGCGTCGACCGACAACACCGTTTCCAGGCTACGCGCTTCCGGCTGGCGCTATCTCGCGCTGGAATCGAATGTCAAAAAGCCCGCGGCACTTAAGCAATTGCTGCGCATCGTTCCGGCTGAGATAGGCACGATTCTGGCAATGGACCCCGACGTTTCGCTGCCGGCTAACCTCGCCGAGCGTATCCACTATTTCCAGCACTCAGGCGCCGCGGCGATGTGCCCCAAGGTCACGGTGCGCCCGGACGGCAATCTTGCCGAGATGCAGCATATTGAATACGCGCTATCGTTTGACCTCGGGAGATCCAGCCTGTCGCCACAGACAGTAACGTCGGGTGTGGCGGTTTACGACCGGGCTGTACTTGATGAAATCATGCAGCGCCACAGCCTCTCTGTGTACGGTGAAGACCTCGAGAACGCGGTGAATATTCTGAGCAGCGGCCGGAATATTATTTACGATCCGGAGCTCGTCCTGCAGACCGACGGCAAACGCACTTTTCACGGTTGGTTCTCGCAGCGAGTCGGCTGGTCGTTCAGCTTGTTCAAGATTTACGCCGAGCGACATGCTGAAATCCTCAAGATTATGGAGCGATCACCAGTCGGCTTTTATCAGTTTGGAATCTATTTCGGGTTGCTGGGCATGCTGCTATGGCCGCTGAAGTTATCCAGCATAGTGTTACTCGCTTATTGCGGACTGAACGGACTTGATGAACTGCTGGCCGTCAATCTGATTCCTGACAATGATTTCAATCACCCCGCTTTTTTTGCGGCCTGTTATTTCAAATACACGGTGGTCGCCGTGGCTGCTTATGTGTTTGTCACGCCCGCGGAATCTATGCAGAGAGGGCTGCTGTTTCTACCCTTGTTCTTCCTCTACTGCATCATCGTTGTAGTACCCACAATGGTCGGCTACCTGAACTGGATCACGCTGCGCCTCTTCGGGTTTCGCGTGTATTCGGACCACTACGACGCCAATCCGGTCCTGGGTGGCAAAGCCAGCCGAGCCTGACCGGACGCCGCTCTGGCGGCGGGCTGCAACGCCACCGCTACTGGGTCCGGCCAGGACTGCCAACGGGGCCGCAATGTCCAAAGTGTGATCGCACTCACACTCTGCTGTGTGCAGTATTTGGCGTACCGCAGTACTTTTCCGGAGGGCGCGAATCGTCCACGCCTGGCTCCACTGCGCCGCTGGTAGTGCCGCGATCTGGTTCACATCCAGAGTTTAAGTTATTGATATAAAACACGTTTAATGCTTCCTGCGAGAGCTTGCGACGACCTCTGAAGGGTCATACTTCGCCGGGATGATGTCTTTGGTCTTCCGTCTGAAAAAGCCGCGTGTTGCCTCGTTTCCACACATATGTATTCATTTTTTTTCATATACGTGATTCCGATGAATTGCGACTCCGTTAAAGTTCTCCCGCGACCAAGCGATGTACCTTGAACAACCTTAAGAACTATACGTAGTCGCTTTTCCCCTGATTCAGGATGAATTTCGGGGCGCTCGGAGCAAAAATGATTTTGAACCCTCTGTCAGCAAACGGTCGTCTTCTTGCCACAGTCCTACTCAGTGCCTTGTTGGCTGGCTGTGGTGACGAAGTAGCGTCGCCTGACGTCCCCACAACCGTTCTGGACAGCGACGCGGATGGCATCAGTGATCAGCAAGACAACTGCCCGGCAATAGTTAACGCCGCCCAGGAAGATCTGGATGCCGATGGCGAGGGCGATGCCTGTGATTCCGATATCGATGACGATGGCGTAGCTAACTCCACTGACCTGTGCCCGATTGTTGCCGATCCGAACCAGGACGATTTGGATGCTGACGGCACGGGTGATGCCTGCGATCCGGATGCCGACGGCGATGGTATTGATGACGTGATCGATAACTGCCCGGTCATCGCCAACGGGGACCAGTCTGATCTTGATTCTGACGGTGATGGCGACGCCTGTGATGCGGATGACGATGCAGACGGTATTGATGATGGCACCGATAACTGTCCCGTCATATCGAACCCTTCACAAACTGACTCCGACAATGACGGTGCGGGTGATCCGTGCGACGCCGACTCTGACAGTGATGGCGACGGCTTCGATGATGGCGTAGACAACTGTCCTGCCGCACGCAATCCGAATCAGCTTGACCTGGATTCCGACGGCGTAGGCGATGTTTGCGATCCGGACAAGGACGGTGATGGCATCGCTGACAATGCCGACAATTGCCCGATCAATTCCAACGCCGACCAGGCCGATGCCGACAACGACGGCGAGGGCGATGTTTGTGACACCGATCGCGACGGCGACATGTGGCACGACGATGGCGACAACTGCCCGTCTGTCAGCAACCCGAGCCAGTCAGACAGCGACGATGACGGCGTTGGCGACGCATGCGACAGCGACTCCGATTCCGATCTTGATGGCGTTGTAGACGTCGCGGATAACTGCCCGGCTGATGCCAATGCGGATCAAGCTGACGCCGATAGCGACGGGATCGGTAATGCCTGTGACGAAGACGATGACAACGATGGACTGAACGACAGCGGCGACAACTGTCCCGTTGACGCCAACCCCGGACAAGACGATGCCGACGGTGACGGAATCGGAGATGCTTGCGATTCCAATACGGATACCGATGGCGACGGTGTTGACGATACACTGGACAACTGCCCGGCCGTAAGCAACCCCGCGCAAACCGATACGAACAACGACGGAGACGGTGACGCTTGCGACGAAGACGATGACGGCGACACCGTGCCAGACACTTCTGACAATTGCCCGCTGATCGCTAATGCCGATCAGGCGGATAGTGACAGCGATGGCCAGGGCGATGATTGCGACCCGGATGTCGACGGCGACGGCGTCAACAACTCGGTCGACGTATGCCCGCTGATTCCCGATCCGGCGCAACTTGATCTCGACGTCGACGGCATTGGAGACCTCTGCGATCTCGATGTCGACGGTGACGGTGTAGAAGACCTCAACGACAACTGCCCGATCATCAGCAATGGTGACCAGTCTGACCTCGATAGCGATAGCTTCGGCGATGCCTGCGACCCCGATGACGACGACGATGGCGTAGCAGATGCGGTCGATAACTGCCCGACTATCGTCAACCCTGCGCAGCTGGACACTGACCTGGATGGCATCGGCGACGCCTGCGACGCTGACTTCGCCGGCCTCCTTGTCACGGCATTGAATTAAACCTGGCGCACAACACTGTCAGATCGAGATTGGAGCTCGAAATGAATAACAACAAAAATGCACCCCGCGTAGCGGCCCGCCCGGCGCTCAACCGGCCGATCAACGTAATGCTGATTGGTCCTTACGATCCGCATTGTGGCGAGTACACATTCCTGGCGCCCCCGTTGGGCGTCTGGCGTCTGTGTGGCTACCTGAATGACCACGGCCACAACGCGACGGTATTTGATCCGAACAACTGCAAGGGCAACCCGGCAGATGAGTTCCGTGCGCTACTGACGAGATGTCAGTGGGATGTTATCGGCTCCTCGACTACCGGTATGACCCTGAAATACGACCTCAGCTTGTGCAACATTGCCCGCGACATGTTGCCGGACGCGTTGCTCGTTGGCGGCGGCATGGAAGCTACATTCGCCCCCGGCCTGGTAAGTCAGCTGGCCCAGCTTGACCTCGTGGTACTTGGCGAGGGCGAGAAACCGCTGTTGGAGATCGCGGCGCGAATGCAGCGTGGCGAAGCGCTGTTCGGCATCGAGTCGACCGCGGTCCCATTGTTGGGTGGTGAGGTGCATCGCGTGCATGGCTACGCGCTGAACTACGAAGAGTTCCGCGATGCTGTAATGCGGACGCCGTACGAGAGCATGCCGTTCGAAGAATACTGGGCGCGTCTGGAAGACGCCTACGCGATAAACAGCCTGACTGAAAAGGCCGCACGCGAAGCTCGCCTTGCGGAGATACGTTCTGTGCGGATTGCCACGCTGAACTATTGCCCAATGGCCTGCACCTTCTGCTCATCGACCAATTTCCTGCACGAGGTTCAGGGCAAGGTTGCCAAAGTCACGCGCCTCGATGCGGCAGACTGTCTGACCATGATCGACAGGGTGATCGCCGCCCAGCCGGGTGTGCGCACGATCATCTGGCAGGACGATATTTTTGTGTTCACCAACGACAACCGCATCGTCCCGCTATGCGAGGGCATCATCGCCGGCAAGCAAAGCGGTCGCTTCCCCCAGCACCTCAAGTTCATCAGCACGAATCGTATCGATGCAATGACGGCGGAACGGCTGGCAATAATGAAGCAGGCCGGCTTCCGCGTGCTCGGTTTCGGTGTGGAAAGTTTCTCGAAGAATGTGCTGGCCGAGTTCAACAAGGCGCAGATCTTCAAGCACATCGACACCAACCTCGCCGAAGCTGTACGCCTTGGCCTGACGCCGTTCCTCGACCTGATAATGAGTTCGCCGCGTTGTTCGATAGCCGACATACATACCACCGTAACGCGCGCGTATCACTGGATCATGCAGGGCTGTGAGGTCGGTCTGTACCCGTACATCATTCCGTTTTCCGGTTCGGCCATGGCCCGCGACCCGTCGTTGCAACCGCACACAATCTACGAAACGGTCGATGTGCCCGGCACAGACATCTCCTGGCAACAACCGGTCAAGATTCTCCCGATCGACGACACTGCCCGCGAGATCATCCTTGAGATTGAACGTCGCTTCGTGCGCCGGCTTGAGACAGTCGTCGCACGCGGTGGGCATATGCCATCGCGCACACGCTCGTTGATCTGGGTGGAAGCCGCATTGCCACTCCTCGAAGCAGAGGGATTAGCGGTACCGAATATCAAAGCGATCACGGACATCATCGAGTCCCGTACCAACAGCACCGAAGAGAGCGACGAAGATTGCGATGCGCTGCACGACAAGCTCTACGCAACGCAGTCTCTTGAAGCTGCATCGGCGGCCATGTGATGACTCCTCTCAACAATCTCGTAAAGGAACTACACCATGTTCGAATCAGCTGACACCCTGGCCGGATACTGGGAGCAGCGTGCCGTCAGATTTGCTCGCCAGGAGGATGGTCTTGCCGCTGTCTGCTCGTACGGCATGCCGCGCTTCTACAACCGCTCGATCGAACTGTGCCAGCAGCGCGCACTTAAGCCATGGCTGCAGGATATTCGCGATTCGGATGTGCTCGAAATCGGCTGCGGCGTTGGTCGCTGGACTGAAAAGCTGGCGCGTTCCGGTAATCGCGTCTGCGGTGTTGACCTCAGCCCGACCATGATCGAAGAAACCGATCGCCGAATGCAACGAAACGAGCTCAGCGCAGATCTGCACGCTGCCGATATTTCCGAGTTCAAGTCAGGACGCCAGTTCGATGCCGCGGTCAGCGTCACTGTCCTGCAACACATCATGAATGACGCACGCTTCGACCAGGCATTCGGCAATATCGCAAGCCAGATGCGCCCCGGTGGCCGCTTCGTGCTGCTCGAAGCAGCGCCGTCGGACGACGACGTACGTTGCAATAGTCCAATTTTCAGGGCACGCCCGATGAGCGCCTACCGCGACGTGCTGCAGAACAACGGATTTCGCGTTGATGTCGTAGCCGGTGTCGACCCAATGCCATTCAAGACCTGGGTTCTGCCGTATTTACGCTCCATGCCGCGACCCCTCGCGGTTGCAGCTATTGGCGCGGCAACAGCACTGTCGTTGCCGTTCGACCTGGCACTTGCTTCTCGTTTGCCGAAACAGTCCTGGCACAAGCTGATCGTCGCGACCCGCGAGAGTTAATAGTGCAGCTCAAACTGACAACCTGGTCACCAATCGTCATTCTTGGCGTACTGGGGATATTGGCAGGGCTTGGCCGTTTCATTGCGACCGAGCGCGAGAGCAAGTCAACAAGCTCAGTACCTGGCATCATTGTTGTCGGTTCCAGTGCTGATCGCGGTCCCGGTACTTTGCGCAGCGCACTGTTCATGGCGATGCGCGCCGATCACCACGTAGCCATCGAGTTGCAGGTTCCGAGCATAGAGCTTGAGATCAGCCTGCCGCCCGTAGCCGTTGCACACGGCCTCAGCATTTCAGGTGCGCTCGATACGCCCACGCATATTCGAAATACAAACGACGATCAGTCCACGGGAGTCCTGCTGCATCTCGTCAGCAAGAATGTCAGCCTTGCGAATATTGCGGTGGATGCCAATGGTGCCACCGGCATCGTTGTCAGCGGCCCGCAGATCTCGATCGACAACGTTGCAGTAAGCAATGCCGAAGTCGGACTTAGCGCAATTGACGCTGAACGCCTGACAATCAGCAATAGCCAGTTCAGCAAGAACCGCGATGGCGTCAGGATCGAAGGCAGTAACGGCAGCGTCGACGTCAAAGGGAACCGCTTCACGGCGAACCGTCGCAACGGCCTGTGGATTGTTTTCGGCGTCGCGCCCGGCCAGCAGACCAGCACCATCGCCGTGCACGACAACCGTTTTTCCGGCAGCGTGAATGCGTTTACGGCCGCAAATGCGGTAGTCGACTTGCGTGGCAATCGCTTTACAGGTTTCACGCGGGCCGGCCTGACCCTGATCAGTTCGCGGGCGAATATTGCCGAGAACAGAATCATCGACAGCAGCGGCATCGGCATGCATCTGGCCGACCTGAGCAACTCCTACGTCGTCAGGAATGAGGTCGGACGTAACCAGCTTGCGGGCATGCTGATAATTGATGCAAAAGGCCTGCAGGTTGATAGCAACGAAATTTACGAGAACGGCTACGGCATCATTACCGTCGGCCGCGAGCCGATCACTGCCGCGCTGAGCAATAACACATTAACGAACCAAACGATCGACGGCCTGATCAGCATCGGCGATACGCCGACGATTGACGGCAATCATGCCTTGCACAACCGCCAGGCAGGCATCCGGATTCTTGATTTGCTGCTGCCCGACAGGGATTTGATTCGCTCATCACCGCGGCACTCCAATAACGTTCTGACCGACAATGGCGACAACGAGATTTTGTCCGGCCAGTACGTGGTGGCCGGGCCGTGAAGATCGGAAAAAATACTAATCACCCGCCGCCGCAGGTTGATCTGACTGAGCGTCGTCTGCTGCTGGATGCAAGTTGGCCGATGGTGCTTATCGTACTAACCGCCGCATACCTCGCATCCTGGTCACTCGGTTTACTGACTGTGGATTTGCCTGCGGTGCTGTGGACTACATTCGGTATTGCCGTCTGTCACCAGGTGTTGTCACGTCTTCTGGACTACGTGGATTTTCGCAGCGGCGTCGTGTTCCTGCATACAGCGATCAACGTTGCGGCCATTACTGGCCTGGCAGTGATCTGGTCAATGCTGGGTGGCCTGGCCGCTCCTGCCTTCTCAATGTTCTTTGCTTTGCCGGTCATCGCGTTGGGCCTGGTCGCCCGCCTGCATGTGCAGTACGCGGTCACTGCCTACGCCATTGTTACTGCCTGGCTTGTCGCAATTCGTGCGAGTGCCGACCTGCGCTTACAACTGGACCAGCATGGCTTTCCGCCATTCTGGGATTCACTACCCGCACTGACCTCACACCAATTCGTCGGCTACGGCGTTACGGCTGGCGGCAGCGCGCAACTGCAGTTCATGATCGTATTCTCGTTCGCCATGCTGGGCGTCGTAACGACATCGGCGATTGTCATTGCGCTCGTCGGCCGGCTGTTCAACCGCCTGCGTTTCGTCAGTGCCAGTGGCCAACGCGCCCAGTCGCTTGCACAAAGTTTTCTGACCCAGACCGACGGGCTGGAGTTAATCATTGATCGCCAGTCATTCCAGGTCATCGCCGTTAGTCCGCGGCTGGCGGAGGAGCTGGAGGAATCACCGGATATCCTGATCGGCTGCCACTACACGGCAGTTTTGCCGTTCCCGCACGATCACCCTGCGATTCGACTCATCGATGCCGGAATATCGTCCAGCCTGCCGCACCAGGTATTCCCCGCGGCATCCGGATACAAACTCGTCAATATTCGAATTCATCCCGGCACTTCTGACGGCTACGAATTCCAACGCATCACAATGGAGGACCTGCAGGAGAACGATTACGCGCAGATCACGGTCGATGGCCTCAATGACTTGTCGGGGGTGGTTGATGGTGGCGGACGGATTCTTTACATGAGTCAGGCCGTGAAGAAGCTGCTCCCGGTTAGCAAGAATCAATGGCGGGCAGATCTGCTGCCTTTGCCGGCCGGCTGGTGGCAGATCGGCGCGCGCAAGCAACACACGCGCACGGTGTCTATTGGTCGTTCCGACTATCGGCTGGATCTGAGTCGCGAATCTTTCTACGCCGACGGCGACGACATGGAGCTCACCGTGTTCCGCCTGCATCCGAAAACGTTGTCCTGAGCATGCATAGGTTCATCCTGACAATGCTTTGCCTGCTGCCCGTGACGGTACTCGCTGATGACTTGTGGGTAAGCGGCGGCATCGCACAGGGATCAGCAAGTGGCCAGCAAGTATCCGTTAGCCGGACACTCAACAATTTTGGTTTGGAGGGAGTCCGCGCCGGCGCCTCGCATCATCGTGTCGGCAATTCCTGGTGGACCTTGCTGGAAGGCGGCATAAACAGGCGAATAAAGAAATCACTGATCCTGAGTGGAACGGCATTTCTGGGGCCCGGACAAATAGACGAACGAAATTTTGGCACCCGCAAACTGGTTGTCGGCGCAACCTGGATAGTAAACCCCACCTGGTTTGCTGATCTTAGCGACACCTATATCAATATCGACGAAACCGTTGGTCACGTTCTCAGCGCTAGCCTGACCCGGACCAGCCAGTCCGGTGTCAGCATCGCGCTGAATGGAATCGGCTCTGTAGGCTCGGGAATCGACACGCGCCAGCTGGGCGCGCGCTTCAACAAGCCCGGCAATGTCAGCTGGATGGGTGGCGTCTACATTGGCGAGACCAGAAACCCGATCACGCTTGGCGAACTTGAGGGTCAATTCAGCGGCATCACGATCGAAACGCGACAGGCTTACGTTGGTGCAAGCATCCCAGTCGGTCGTTTTACCCTACTCACTACGTTTGACGTCTTGCGGCTCAATGAAACGACCCGCAGCGAATTAACCTTTGTGCTGAAAGTGCCACTTGGCGACCGAACGAGGCCGGGGTCATGAGTGCCGGGCAAAAATGGTTCCTGCCTGTGGCCGGCGGGCTGCTGATGCTGGTGATCGGTATTGCCGCACTGCGCGCAGGCGACCGTTTGCGCTCCGCCAACCTCGACAAGGACGCTCAGCGGGACGCCATGCAACTGGTTGCCGACCTTCAATCGAGTTTGCTGGACATTACTGGCGCCGCCGCGCTCGGCGAGTGGCCAGCGATTGTTGCCGGCAGCGAAGATTCGTCAAGCGGGCAGCAGAACGAGCGTGTCCGCTGGTATTTTGACGGCACGGAGTTGTACGCAGAGCCGCAATCCTTGCTGGCCGACCCGGCGTTGCGACAACAATTCAGAAACGTACCGGTGCCCGGGCTATCCGCACCGTTGACCACCTCAACAGGTCGCGATCTGATCCTGGTTACGGCCGCACACGAGAATGGCTGGACCGGAATCAGCATTCCAACCGACACGCTCATTCGCACGCTGCCGGCATCACACATAGAAGCGCAATCGATCGCAATCGACTGGGCTGATGCGGAGCACAAGAACAGCAGCGTTTATCGCGCCGCCGCCAGTAGCGAGCCGCGACATGAAAAACTGACCTTCCCTGTTCCCGGTGGCACCTGGCAGCTGCGTTACAACAGTACCGTCGCCGCACAAATGAGTGAGCTACGCTGGTCACTGTATTTGATTGTTGTCGTACTGAGTTACGGACTTGGGCTGGTGTTGTATCGGCAAACACTGAGGCCGCAAAGCCTGCAATCGGATCTCAGCTCGCTGAATACCCGCTTCATCAATCTCAATGATGAGTTCGCTACTCTACTGGCAACTCGCGAGCAGATTCAGGACCAGGTACATCGCTTGTCTGTGTCTGACGCCGCTACCGGCCTGCCGAATCGACAGGCGTTTGTAGAGCGGCTTGACGAGGCGCTCACTCAGTTGCGCGCCGCTAATGAGACACAGTCGCTGAGTATTGCTGTTGTCGGACTCAAGGACGTAGAGAAGGCCGAGCGCACACTGGGCCACAGCGTGATCTCAGTAATCTTCCCGCAGGTTGCGAAACGCCTGCACGCCGCGCTTCAAGAGCAGAACTTTGTCGCCCGCATCAACGACTACCAGCTTGCAATCCTGCTGCCCGGGAATGACGCCGCAGAGGCAGTTCGCGTAGCAGCCGAGCTCACCAGCGACAAGATTACCGGCGTGTACGCACACCAGCGCGGCAACGTAAATATCGTTCCGCGCCTTGGAATTGCTACGGCTGAAGATGGCTTCGTCTACGCGGAAAGCTTGATGGATGACGCGATCTCGGCAGTCAGCGATGCAGAAGCGAATAACACGCGCTGGTCATCGTTCGAGAGCGACAGCCGCGACAACCGGGTCACCCAGATCCAGCTCGAATCCGACTTCAAGTCGGCGCTCGAGAACAACGAGTTCCGCTTGTTCTTCCAGCCCATCGTGCACACGCACTCGGGCAAGCCTAAGGGTTTCGAATGTCTTGTGCGCTGGCAGCATCCGGTCGAAGGCTTGCTGCCGCCGGGACGCTTTATTGCGCTCAGCGAATCGACCGGCCTGATCACCGAATTAACGCAATGGGTACTGCGGGAAGCCATTCGCCACGCGAAAGACTGGGAGAACCTGCGAAACCTGGACTGCTACCTGAGCATCAACCTGTCTACCCTGGATTTATTGCATGCTCCGCTGGCGCGTGAGCTGACGGTAATGGTTGCTGAGGCCGGGCTGGCGCCATCGACATTCCGGCTGGAAATCACGGAGTCAATGCTCATCAACAATCTTGCGCAGGCGCGAGACATGCTTATCCAGCTTCGCGATGCGGGCTTCGGCATCAT
>JBBKWB010000078.1:0-4676 GCA_037968755.1 Woeseia sp. | reverse complement strand
GTACCCAGACAAGTCTAAGCCTCGTTCGTGTTTTGCCATGATATGACAACACGTGAACTCGCGGCTTGCAGCCTGCCCTGGCATTGACCACTTTGGCCGATGTCAGGGTGTGCAAGGCGATGCCGGCCGCGATTTCGAAATGCAATGACCCGCACAAGGCGGGTCGTTCGTATGTGTGGTGACTGGACGGGGATGGATTCGAATCGCATTTGCGCGATCCTCACCCCTGCGGGGCGCGCTTCGCGCATCCAAAACAAAAAGACCCGCACAAGGCGGGTCGTTTTGTTTTGGATGGCGTCCCCAAGGGGATTCGAACCCCTGTTGCCGCCGTGAAAGGGCAGTGTCCTAGGCCTCTAGACGATGGGGACTGATTTGCTCCAATGCTACTTTGAACAATAAGCGGATCGAGCAGATTTTTTGCCAGATCACAAAGTAAATTTCTCGCACTCGTCATTGAAACCGATGCACAAACTGCATTGCAAGCTTGGGCAGCACAAGTCCAGAGTTCGCACCGTAAAATCGGTTTTCCCGTCAGTCAAGCGTCTGCCCCAGAACATTGAAATCGATACATTTAAGAGCGAGCTTGCAACACTACTGGCATGCCAGAATGATTGACATATGAATCTGGAGCAATGCTCGGAATATTGAAATTAGCGCGGCTCTGCATGCTGACGCAATTCACGAATCGAATGCTCATGCCGCTGGCAGTCAGTCTTTTATTCGAACGACTCGTGCACTTTTTTTAGGACGACGTGACACATTTGACCGACCGCGTGACAAATAGACCGCGGACGATCAATTTCATCGACGATCCATTTGGGCTGCTCGGAAAATGATGACGAAAATTCTGTTCGTGAACACTTGTTGTTTATGTAAGTGCGAAGCGCCAATTCTTGGGCCCTTGATTCGATTCGATTGAGTCCTGCGGAGTGTAGAAATCACGGCTTTCTGGCGAAAACATTTCAGCAAGTTCTGTCGCAGTTTAACGACAGTGTCGTTGCAAAAACCGCTTACCTGTCTACCAAGCACATGAATTAGTTCAGGAACGTAGAGTGCGCGGGTTGGCCTGAAAATCTAACGCATCACAACGCGACAACTTTGCGTATCAGGTAAGATGCGAGCGTCTTGGCTGTCTCGCCAAGTTTCAAGTATGAAATGTAGGTCGCTGGGCTATTCAACGGAATCTTTGCGATCGTACGTGAACGGGGGTGCAGGCTGGAATAGTCTCCATGATGTTTTGCGTGCAGCTATGCGAACTTGTTTCTGTCGTTTAGGAGATCGAATTGCAAATCGTGAATCTTCGCAAGTATCAAAGTATTCGCGTCTTGACCTGGATGCTCGCAATCAACCTCGCAATCGGTTGTAGCAGTAGCTCTACCGACAATACTGCAGATCCTGCACCGACAGTGTCGCTAAGTACCAGCGCAACTTCCATTGCAAGCGGCGCCACGGTCAATCTGACCTGGAGCTCAACGAACGCAGATTCCTGTACCGCCTCCGGTGCATGGTCTGGCAACAAGAACACTTCCGGAAGCGAGAATTCTGGGTCGCTCGTCGCAGCATCCAACATCTTTCAACTAAGCTGCAGTGGTAGCGGCGGCAGCGCACAGCAATCAGTGACCGTTACCGTAGGTTCGTCGACGTCAGCTCCCACCGTAACCATCAGTCCGGACCCAGCAACGATCCCAAGCGGCAGTTCGGCGATGCTAACGTGGTCAACGACCAACGCAACAACGTGTGTCGCATCTGGAGCGTGGTCCGGCAGCAGGCCTACATCAGGGAGCACCAGCACAGGCCCGCTGACGCAAGCAACGAATGTCTTCTCCCTTGCATGCACCGGTGCAGGCGGATCTACATCGCGTTCGACAACTGTCACAGTAACGGATTCGGGTGCCGTAGTCGGTCTTGATTTTCCAGGCAGTGCGGCGACAACAGGTACAATTCGGTTCAAGTTCGAGAATCCGCTCGCGATTTTTCCGGCAACCTATATTTGGAAGGCATTTCCGAGGCAACAATCGGGCTATTACACGACGTTCTTCTGGGGCAACGACGATGGCGCCGGAAATATCAATACATTTTTGTGGAAGCCTGGCGGTGGCGCTGACTCCTATTACGGAACACACCCGTACCCGCAGAATCCGCCGGATGGAAACACTCACTTCTGGGAAGTGTCAGTTGAACAGCGCGACTACGTAAATGGTGTGGTTGTATACGACCGCTGGTATACGCAGGCACTTCGAGTTTGGGCGGATGCAGACGGCAAGAAGCATCACGAGTTTTATTGGGATTTGCCAAATACAGATGCAAGCCATGTAGTCAGCCGAACGTCGCCCGCGACATGGGGCAATGATCTACCGCCAAGTCCGACATTAACCTGGGGCGACGCTCCCTGGGCTCCCAGTAATGAAATATGGAACGGTGTACTGCGCGGAATTCAGATTTATTCAAAAGACTTGTCGATCGACGAAATTCAAGCCGAAGCGAATCAACCGCTATCGACGACCGCTGGTGCCGCCAATATCTGGTACATGAACATCAACATCACTCCGGGTGATATCTCTGACAAATCGGGGGCGGGAAATAATCCGGTATGGGTAGGCAACGAACGGCCAGCCCTTTGGCAGGGACCATAAGCCGGAACCTGACGATGCAGACAAGTGGACAGGCATCCGCGAAAGGACATGAGACTCAACATGCGCACTGTGCGCGATACGGAATTAGATTTCTCTGAAGCAGACACGGACAAACAACGAGCTGGCAACGCATCGGCTCAATGCGGCGCCGCCAGATTGTGACTCTCGCGGCGCTGGCAGATGTTGATGCGTCCCCAAGGGGATTCGAACCCCTGTTGCCGCCGTGAAAGGGCGGTGTCCTAGGCCTCTAGACGATGGGGACTGTGCAACAGTCCAGACTTGCGATCTTTCGTAAATCGCAATCCTGAAGGGACTTTGGTGGAGCTAGGCGGGATCGAACCGCCGACCTCTTGCATGCCATGCAAGCGCTCTCCCAGCTGAGCTATAGCCCCAACGGAGGCGCGACTTTACGTAGCCGGCCGAGCGCTGTCAAGCGATGAGGATCAGTCGCTCTGTGAACCAGGGAATTTGCCCTTCGGCGCTGGTGAATCTGAGACATTAATCGTCTATTGATCAGCTGCCATCCGACGTTCATCGATCCATTGCAATGCGCGATCCAGTCGGGCAATACTTCGTGATTGGCCAATCAATAAAAGAGTGACATCAATGGGTGGCGATACAGCGCCACCCGTTACTGAAACCCGCACCGGTTGCCCCAGCTTGCCCATGTTGATTTCGAATTCGGCCGCGATCGTGTCAATGACATTGGCGATGTTGTCCGCCGACCAATCGCCTAATTGCGCCAGAGCATCTCGCGCGGCTTGCAATGGCTCCAATATGGCGGGCCGAAGATTTTTCTTGGCTGCCTTGGCGTCATATTCGGCAAATTCCTCAAAGCAATATCGGCAGCTTTCTGCCATTTGCTGCAACGTTTCTGCACGCTCACGAAATCCGTCGGCGACCAACGACACGTCCGGCCCGTTCGCAATGTCGAGACCGATCTTCTCAAGGAACGGAGTCAAAGCTCCACCCAACCGCTCCGATGAAGCATTTATGATGTGCTGTTGATTGAGCCAACGGAGCTTCTCGGGGTTGAATGCAGACGCAGATTGATTGACATCAGCTATGTCGAACAACTTGATCATTTCATCAATCGAAAAGACCTCCTGATCGCCGTGCGACCAACCGAGCCTCACCATGTAATTCAGCAGCGCCTCAGGCAAGTAACCCTGTTCGCGATACTCGCGCACATCAACCGCTCCGTGACGCTTGGACAACTTTGCGCCGTCGGGTCCGAGAATCATTGGCAAATGAGCATATTGTGGTGGCTCAACGCCGAGCGCGTGCAGCATGTTCATCTGACGAGGCGTGTTGTTCAAGTGATCGTCACCGCGAACCACATGCGTAATGTCCATGTCGTGATCATCGACGATGACAGTAAAGTTGTATGTTGGAGTACCATCCGATCGCGCGATTATCAGGTCGTCAAGCTCAGCATTGCTGAATACTACTCGACCCCGGACCAGATCGTTCACTACAACATCACCAGCGTCCGGATTTCGAAAACGGATAACCGGCGCCACGCCAACGCGGGGCTCAACACGGTTTCGGCATCGACCGTCATAGCGAGTCTTTTCACCCGCCGCCATTTGCTGCTCACGTAAGTCGGCGAGCTCTTCTCGCGAACAATAGCAATGATAGGCGTGACCCTGCTCGAGCCAGGATGTCAGCACTTCTTTGTACCGATCGAATCGATGAGTCTGGAAGAATGGCCCCTCGTCCTGCTGCAAACCCAGCCAATCGAGGCCATCAGTAATCGCCTCGACATTCTCTTCTGTCGAACGCGCACGATCCGTGTCTTCGATACGCAGCACGTACGAGCCGTTATGGTGACGAGCGAATAGCCAGCAAAACAGCGCTGTGCGGACGCTGCCGATGTGCAGAACTCCCGTCGGGCTGGGTGCGAATCGAGTACGAACCTTCATTAATTTGAGTCTCGGGAGTTAAAAGGGCGGCGAAGCTTACCAGACCGCCTCGTTTAGCCAGGCGAATTTCGCGCTAATCGGCTACTTAGTATGCATAGCGAAGCACTGTTACCAACGG
>JBBKWB010000077.1:0-5707 GCA_037968755.1 Woeseia sp. | reverse complement strand
TTGATCGGGTCGAGCCTTCGGCCTTTACCTGCCTGGACGCATATTCAGCGTCGCCTATTGATTTCCGGCGACCAGTTGCACCGCATCGATCTCCTTCCAGCCGGGCAGTGCGGCAAGGTCGAGCGTGACCTTTATTTTCGCAACCCGGTAAGGCGTGGTCGGAACACGCACGGCGAACCAGGCGAGATCGATATCCTCGGTCGGCCGGTGCGGATCGACACCTTCCCACCACACGTGGCTGGTACCGTCCGATTCAATAGCCTCGACTCGTACGATCGTTCCCGGCACGTTGTTCTGTCGCACGCGCACTTCGGTGGCATATACAGGCATTGCATAACCGAGCTCTATCCATTCGAGCCCGGTCGATGCCGAATTATGGCACCAGGCGTAACCGCTATCGCCGCCCGAACCACTCACATCCGGTATACCGATCAATTGCACGGCGCCATAGTTTGTCGTCCCGTACTCGGAGCCTGCGCTGGAACTTACCGCCCATTGTCCGGCCGGGTCGGCGAGGATGATTGCGTCGTCGAGTTCGCCAGGCGGCACAACGGAGCCGGGACCGGTAGTGGCAGAAGCGGAGGCGCTCGCAGGCGATGCCGGGTTTGCAGGCAATGTCGGCAGCGACGTGGTGGCGGATATAAGTACAGCAGCCGGCGGCCAGCTCCAGGCGGGTGGGGCTTCCTGCTCCGCAGGTTTTTCGGACGCAAGCCACAACAGCACCCGATCGTGCAGGGCGTTCAGTTCCAGCGGCGGCAGGTCCGTGCCGGTCCTTGAGCTTGCCTGCAAGGCACGGTTTACGCAGATCATTGCGGCCAGCATGTTCCCGGCACGCTCGGCTACTGCGCCGCGCAGCGTCAAAACGCGCACGTCGTCGGGCGTGTTCTCAAGCACCGCATCCAGCAGTGTCGCAGCGTGTTCGAGATCGCCATCGAGCATGGCGTCGCCTGCAAGACTAATCGCGCGTTGCGCCACGCGCTCGGCAGAATCCGACGTCGCGACCACGTGCAACGGCAAGTCGTCGGAGACTACTTCGCCGGTCCAACCGCTGCCGTCGATGATTACAAGACGTGCTCTTAGCATGTAGTCGCCTGGCGGAATGTCCTGCATTGTCTCTGCGTCAATGTGCCACAATCCGCCGGCAATGTGCTGACTGTCGATCGTCGCCTGCGAATTATCGGGCTTGCCGAGGGCTACCGCGCGTGCAACGACTGATCCGCCGTCGACTGGCACGAGTTCGACGGCAATCGCATCGGCCCATGTGTTTTCTGCGGGTGCGAGTTCGAAGCGCTCCTCGTTGTCGCGCGGCACGGAAAGGCGCAGGGCAACGCGCAGCGGTTCGCCCTGTTCGACGGTATCGTCGGTGACGCCACGCAGGGAGATCGCAATGCTGGGCGCCGGAACAATCGGTGCGGCGCTCGCGGCTGCAATTTGTTGTGCCGGTTCACCGGCGCTAACGGTTGACTCAATCGCATCACTCTTCGTATCGGTTTTTGCGCCATCGTCACTGCAGGCGGCGAGCAACGACCCAATTGACAGAGCAGCCAACACAGCCTGTTTCCATCGTGGGATCAGGTTGCCCGTGTTCATCAGTTCGTCGCCCGCGGCGGGATTGCGTCGTTCGGGCAGATCTGGCCGAAGGAGTTGCCCCCGGCGCTCGTTGCATCGCCGTAACGCGACTGCGGTTTGAAGCTGCTGGCGTTGTTGCCGGTACCGGCCGGCGTCAGGCAGATCTCCATGCCAATGCGCTCGCTGCCCGGCGTCACGAGGTAGAGCGTCTTTTCGGCACTGTCTTTTTTCTCGTAGAATTTCGCAAAGGAGTAGCGCATCACGCAGTCCTGGTGGCCGGAGTGTTCGCCGTGTTCGATGCCGACGATTCCGCGCAGGTTCATGAATGGAAATACGCCCAGTATTTCAATCATTATGTCGGCGTATTGTTCGGCGCTGTTTATCCCGTTATACCCTGCGCCGTTTCGTGCAATGTATTGCCGTCCTTCTTCGAGTGTCCGCTCAAGCATAATCAAGTCCATGAACTGACGGAACTTCACATAGTCCTCGTAATCTCTTGCAGCCACGTCGTGACCGGCTTCATCGAGTAGCTCGATGGGCTTTCCCATCTCGGAGCCGTAGTAAGGTTTCCCCAGCTTGTTATAAGGATTGCGCGGCGAGGCGTAGCCGACGATCTTTTCGTAATCACCCGTGCCATGATGTTCTACACCGACCGAATGCAGCAGCTCGTGCGCGATAGCGCGATCGAAGGCGAAGATGGCGTCCTCGGCCGGCAGGTTAAAGGGCTTGTTGAACGAGCTCTCTTCATTATCGCGCGCCAGGATGCCAATCCCCTTGACGAGGCCGGGTCGGCCGACCACCCCCTTTTTCAGCATCACCGTCGCAGCGCCGCTGTCGCCCAGGTCCGATAGCGAGTAAACCTTCACCCACACACCGTGCTGCTTGACACGCTGTGGTGCGTTGAAATGATTGCCGTTCATCAGGCGTGTCGTCTGTGACATCTCGCTGCGCCGCAGTTTCGAGTGCACGCGCAATTTCGAAAGGTCCTCGAACAATTCGATGCCAGGCTCCGCGTCGGCGCCGATCAGGTTCAAGACGAAGAAGTCCTTCTTCTTCGGGTCGCCTTCGATGTGCCGGCCTTTTTCGACCCAGCCGCGGTACTCCTCATACAGCGTGAAGCCGTCGCCGTTGTGCTCCTGTCCCTCAACTTCTTCATCGTCATCGTCGTCTGCGAGTTTTCCGAGCTGCTTGTCCTCACGCCAGGATGCCGCAATCCAGTCGGCGCCGAGGCGCCGTGGCAGGCGCACGATTTCCTGCACACCGTTTGCATCTTTCATTGCGCCACTCACCTCGCGGCCGTCTTCCAGCAGCGCGCTTACGAGTAATTCGGATTTCGCACCGAAATCGTAGCTGTCGATTTTGGCTTCCGCGTACGGACGGTCTTGCCTGTCGTCCTGCGACTCGCTGACTGCCAAGGCCTGATTGTTATTCGACAGAATTCCGTCGAATGCCGGCGCCGGTGCCAGGCGCAAGTCGAAGTCCTGATCTTTTGCGTTGAGCGGCCAGTTCAGGCACACACCTGGCTCGCGCGAGGTATCGATCAGCTTGAACCGAAACTCTTTGACTTTCGGCAATGGCGTGTCTTTTCCGTCCCTCGGCATTAGTGTCGCGCGCGCGACCACGCCGTTGCCCGGCGTGCCGGGACTTTGGATCGAGCCTAGCGGCCGCCACTTCGCGTAGTCGGCGATTGTGATTTCGAGATCGACGTCCTCGAACTCAGGCGAGAACCGGATTCGGCCGGTGCGGCCGCCGCCGCGGGTGGTCTTGCCGTCGTATTGATAAACGACCTCGGATTTGCCCATTGTCACCCCGGGCGTTCCCGACACCGTACCATCGAAGACCGTGCTCTGGATCGTGTTCATTTCAGTCGTGAAGGTTTGCGGATCGGGACCGGTCCAGACGGTCAGGCGCGTGTATTCTTCCTGCAAAAAACCGGGCGACACGATCTGCCAGACACCGGTCTCGGTATCGAGGGACATCGTAAAGTCACCCAGGTTTGCCGGTGGTCCTTTGAAATCAGCGTCGTTAGTCACCGAACCTTGAAACCGGTTGTGACCGCGGTGGTGTAGCGAACCGACGACCATCGCCGACTCGGCACGCCAGGTCATATGCGGCAGGGACGTAGAACGATCGACGGCCATCTCGAAGCGCACCTCGGCCACTTCGCTGCTTTGCACCTGGTCCATTTCCTCGTCAATCCACTCTTTGGATTCGATGAATATTGAACCCTGGATACGTGTTACGCCGCGCCACTGGGCAGCGATGTCTTCCGCGTTGGCGGCATGCGCAAACACAAGTGCCACCCCCAAGGCGAGGCAGAAAGGAAAGCGTAACGGTGCACGGAGTTTCATCGCACTGACGAACGTCAGGTAGGTGGACATCATCTAATCCTTATTAGAGCATGCCGGGGCGCGAGCATTCTACGCCTTCTAAATTAGGGCGGCAGAACAATCGGGAGAGTGATAGACGCGAAGGTTTTTGACTACACCGCTAGCGTCAATAACGCCGCTGAGCAGTGCCGTGATCCAGAGAGCGGCAGGCATACCTTGGCACGCTTTTGCGAAACTGTTCCCCGGTTTTCCGGAAGACGGCGGTTCGATTCCGCCCGCCGCAAGATCACTACCGGAACGTACCGCGACGCCTTATCCGAGAATCACATTAACGCCTATTTGCCGCGCGCATCTCCAGGCGTGCGTCGCGACGTTCCTCTGCCGCTTCGAAGCGGCGTCGCTCTACATCGGTTTCGGGAAGGACCGGAGGCACCGGTATCGGCGACCCATTCTTATCGAGCGCAACAAATGTCAGGTACGCCGATACGACGTGCCGCGTATTGCCCCGAAAGCTGTCTTCAGCGGCAACGTACACACCTATCTCCATCGAACTTCGCCAGGCACGATTGACTGCCGCCTTCAGGATAAGCGTCTCGCCGGAGTGCGCCGGGGCCAGAAAATTGAGGCTGTCTACGGCGGCGGTGACGCAGGAATGGCCGCTGTGTCGCTCGGCGACGATTAAGGCAGTGCGATCACAAAGCCCCATCACAAGGCCACCGAACACGGTGTACTCCGAGTTAAGGTCGTTCGGAAAGACTTTGTACACGTTTTGGTTCACTGCCGAGTCAGACGGCCGTTTTCCTGTTGCGGTCATTTTTCTGTCCTGGTTAAAGCGTAGTTGACCAGGCGGCGTTGCACTCGATCTCGAATGCCCGTTGCCTGGTCCAGCCCGAGACGTTCAAGTGCGACGCGGTTGGCTGGTGCCTCGCTTGTGAAGAGTGCAGCAAACAACACGCGTAACTTCGATGTCAAAGTGGCCGTACTGGATTGCAGCCACTCGAGCGCGGGAACGAGTTGCTGTTCCGCCGTGGTCAGGTCTGTCCCCAGCGGATACTCCGGGAAGCAAGTTCGGAGTTCGGCTTGCTCAAAAACGTTCCGCACTGTTCGCAGCGAATTGTTGCTTGCCGCGGCGGGAATACGGTAGTCCGCCGCAAGTTTGCCCGCTTTCTTCGCCTGTGCCACCAATGCCGGTTGAAAGGCCGAGTCTGTGATCTGCAGCATGGCGTCGATAACCTGCATGTCGGTCCTGCCGCGCGTTGCGGCAATTCCGAATTCGGTCACGAAAATATCACGGTGGTGGCGTGGCACGGTCGCGTGCCCACCTGACCAGCGAATGTTGGAACGGGACTTACCTGCCTTTGCCCGGCTGGCACGCAACATGAGAATGGACTGCGCGTCCTCTAACGAGTGCGCCATCGAAACGAAATCGAACTGGCCACCTACACCGCTGACTACACGACCATCGTCGAGCGTATCGGAAATGGCCTCGCCCAGCAGCGTAGCCATCATCGTCTCGTTAACGAATCGTGCATCTCGTCGCTGACGGCGCTTGCGCGCCTCGTCGCCAAACAGGGTGTTGACGAATGAGATGTTCGTCATGTTAATGAGTCGCCTGCGTTCCGGCGGCATCTGCCTGAGCGTCTCATAAAACGCATTCGAGCCGATGAAGAACCCACCATGAATCAGGGTTTCATCTCGTTCGTCGGCGGGTCGCCTGATCAAGCCGCGCTCGAACAAACCAAGCACGGCGTCGCTTAGCATTTCAGTTGATGCATACAGGCCTTTCTCAAACGGTGCCGCTTCCACCG
>JBBKWB010000076.1:0-21750 GCA_037968755.1 Woeseia sp. | reverse complement strand
TGCGTTTCCCAGATGTCGGTCGTCTCATCGGTATGCAAACCGGTATCGACAATGACCCATTCATCGCCATCCTGCAGTAACCAAAGGTTGATGTGCGATAGCGCAAAGGGCAGCGGCATGCGTAGCCAATGCACACCGTCAGCGACCGACATGGTTGAGCCGGTGTCCGGTGTGTTGTCGAATTCGTAAGCCAAGCCGTCTGCGGGCGCGTTAGCCGCCATGTGATTTCCGATTAAGCAAGCGGCCCGGGTCAGGCGGCTTGTTGCTGGTTGGCCGTGTAGGCAGACAACGCATCTTCCAGACGTTTACGCACCGATGCAACCGCCGCGTCCTTTACCGGCCCGTAGCCGCGGATATCCATGTACAGCAGTACGATCGCGGTTGCGTCTGCGAGTTTGCCGGAATCGAGATCGCGCAGTACGGCATCGACTGTAGTTTCAAACTCGCCGATCAACGCACGCTCCATTCGTCGTTCCGCAGTCATGCCGAATACGTCGAATGGTGTACCGCGTAAGCGACGCATCCGTGCAAGGATGCGAAAAGCCGGAATCATCCAGCTGCCAAATTCTTTTTTCAGGGGCCGGCCGCGAGCGTCACGTTTGTTGTTCAGCACCGGTGGTGCGAGATGGAAGCGAAGCTTCGCCTGCTTACCATGCTGGCGGCGCAATTCTTCGAGGAAGCCAGTGTCAGTATGCAAACGTGCGACTTCGTATTCATCTTTATACGCGAGGCACTTGAAATAGGCGCGGGCAACCGCATCGGTAAGCGCGGATGCGGTGCCGCCGATGTCTGCTTCGGCATTCTGCACTCGTTTGACGAGCGCGAGGTAACGGTCGGCCAGTTTCCTGTCCTGATAATCAATGAGGAACGCATGACGGCGTTCGATGATTTGTTCGAGTGATTCGGTCGCAGCAGCGGCAACAACTTTCGCGTCCAGCTGCTGTTCAACAAACTTCGCATCGGCCGCGGCAATGCGCCCATAGCCGAACGCCTGTTGATTGGTCTGGATATCCACGTTATTCAATTCAATGGCGCGCAGCATCGCCTCAAGCGATACCGGGACGAGACCCTTCTGCCAGGCGAAACCGAGCATCAGCACGTTTGCGTAGATGGTATTGCCAAGGAGTTTTTCGGCGAGCTGATTCGCGCCGACAGCAAACAGCTTGTCAGCACCCACGACATCGCGAATCTTGTCGATTCGAGTGCTTGCATTCAGGCTGGCATCACGATGCCGAACAAAGTCGGCCGTCGACATCTCAGTCGTATTCAGTACAACGCGCGTGTGCCCGGCGCGATAGGTCTTCGAAGCCTGTGGCGACGAACTCACGACAAGATCGCAGCCGATCAGCGCGTCGGCCTGCTGCAGGTCGATGCGGACCTGGTTTAACTTGGCAGGCGTGTCCGCAATGCGAATGTAACTGAGCACTGGACCAAATTTTTGCGCAAAGCCCATGAAATCCAGCACGCTCGCACCTTTGCCCTCAAGATGCGCGGCCATGGTAATCAGTGCGCCGACTGTTACGACACCCGTGCCACCAACGCCCGTGACCAGCAGGTCATAGCTGTCAATGGCGGCGCCGCCCTCAGGCATAGGTAACGCCGCGAGTTTATCCTGCGGAAACGAGTCCGGTGAGCTTGTGCTGCTGAGGCTGGGCTTCAGACCGCCTTCAACGGTGACGAAACTCGGGCAGAATCCGTTCACGCAGGAAAAGTCTTTGTTACAGGTGTTCTGGTCGATCTGTCGCTTGCGGCCAAACGGCGTTTCCTTCGGCACGACAGACAGGCAATTAGATTCCACGGAACAGTCGCCGCAGCCTTCGCAAACGAGATCATTGATAACGACAATCTTGTTCGGATCTTCAAGCGTGCCGCGTTTACGCCGCCGGCGTTTCTCGGTAGCACAGGTTTGTGCATAGATCAGCACCGTTACGCCCTTGATCTCGCGCAACTCGCGCTGGATTGTATCCAGTTCGCGTCGGTGCGAAATAGTGGTGCCGTGTGGAAAATCGCCTGCACGGAAATTCTCCGGTTCATCGGTAACCACTGCGATGCGCTGCACACCTTCGGCGCGCACCGAAAGTGCCACCGATTCGACAGACAATGGCCCATCTACCGGCTGCCCGCCGGTCATGGCTACTGCATCGTTATATAGAATCTTGTAGGTAATGTTGGTCTTGGCAGCAATCGCCTGGCGAATGGCCATCGAACCGGAATGATAGAAAGTGCCGTCGCCGAGATTTTGGAATGCGTGCCGGTCGCCGGAGAACATGGAGCGTGTGATCCAGTTGATGCCTTCGCCGCCCATCTGGATCAGGCCGTGCGTGTCGCGGTCCATCCAGTTGGCCATGAAATGGCAGCCGATTCCTGCGAGTGCCTGCGAACCGTCCGGCACCTTGGTGGATGAATTATGCGGGCAGCCGGAGCAGAAGTACGGTGTGCGTTTTGCGCCGCTGACTTCAATCGCTGGCTGGTCGCGTCTGGTCAACGCGTCTGCGCGGGCGCTGAGATTCAATCCCGGCATCGCTGCATCGAGTCGTTTGGCAACAATATTGGCAAGTTGCAATGGCGTCAGCTCGCCTGTCCATGGGATCAGGCGCTTGCCGTTCTCGTCCTCTTTGCCAACCATGGACTTAGGCTTGCGTCCCGGGTAGTCGTAGAAGTATTCCTTGAACTGGCTCTCAATGATGCCGCGTTTTTCTTCAACGACCAGTACTTCGTGTTTGTCGTGCACGAAGTCCAGTGCTGCGTCGTGGGCTAATGGCCAGACCATTCCGACCTTGTAGATTTCGATACCGAGGCGGCGCGCTTCGGCGCGGTCAATGCCGAGCAAGCGCAGGGCCTCCATCAGATCAAGATGCGCCTTGCCGGTCGTGACAATTCCGTAGCGCGCATTTGGTGTTTCCCAGACTTTGCGATCGATTGGATTGGCGTTGGCGAATGCCAGGGTCGCTGCCTTTTTCGATTCCATTCGTTCTTCGATTTGTGGCCCCGGGAAATCCGGCCAGCGGATGTGCAAGCCGGTGGCGGGTGGCACGAAGTCAGTCGGCAGGACAAATTGCGGGTACGGCGGCAATTCGACTGACATAGCCGATTCAACCGTTTCCGAAATCGCCTTGAAGCCGACCCACATGCCTGAGTAGCGCGATAGCGCGATGCCGTACAGGCCAAACTCGAGGTACTCCGCAAGGTCGGCGGGATTGAGGTTGGGCATAAACCAGGACAGAAACGCGACATCTGACTGGTGTGGCATAGATGATGAGACGCAGCCATGGTCGTCGCCGGCCACCACCAACACGCCGCCGTGAGGTGAGCTGCCATAGGCATTGCCGTGCTTCAGTGCATCACCGGAGCGGTCGACGCCGGGGCCCTTTCCGTACCAGATGCCGAAGACGCCATCGACCGTGCGGTGCGGGTCAGCTTCGACCTGCTGCGTGCCGAGAATAGCCGTAGCTGCGAGGTCTTCATTCACTGCCGGCAGAAACTTCACGCGGCTTTCTTCCAGAAATGATTTGGCGCGCCAGAGTTCGAGATCGTAAGCCCCGAGCGGCGAACCCCGATAACCGCTGATAAAGCCTGCTGTGTTGAGACCGCGCGCCTGGTCGAGGGTGCGCTGCATCAGCGGAATACGTACCAGCGCCTGGGTCCCTGTAAGGAATACCCGGCCTGATTCGCGCCGGTAGCGGTCTTCCAGCTCGTAATTATCGAGCGGGTAGGGAGTCAGTGGCGCCAGGCTGGCCATGTCGAATCCTCGAAAGGCGGCTATACGTAGTGGGCCATGATCGCAGAATTGCTACGCAAGCGGATGCCAATTGTCCCGTTCTATAGGAAAATATCGGTAGTTCATTTCAAAAAAGATTAAAAAACGGTAAAATATTGCTTAATCTCAGATAAAACGAAAAACGAAATGCTGACAGACAAAGACCGGGCCATTCTTCGCGAGCTCCAGAAGGACAGCCGCACCACCATGCAGCAGCTTGCCGGCAAGGTCGGCCTGTCGGCCTCGGCATGCTGGAGACGGGTGCGCGCGCTGGAAGACAGTGGCGTTATAGATCGTTACGCGGTGCAGGTTAATGCGCGCAAAGCGGGTTTCATGTTGTCCTCCATGACCCTGGTCTCTCTGGAGCGTCACGAGCGCCGACATGTTGAAAACTTCGTGGCCGAGGTCCTGAAGCATCCGGAAGTGCTGGAATGCTTTGCCACCAGTGGCGAGGCGGATTTTCACCTGCGCGTGGTCGTCGAAGACATCGACGCCTATAACCACTTCCTCGACAACTTCATTTTCAAATTGCCGGGTGTATCGCAAGTGCGCTCGAATATTGTTTTGAAAGAAATCAAAGCAGACAGCGCATTGCCGTTTCGTTAAAGCAGGCGCTCAGAAACTGATTCGTGACGAGTACCGAATGAGCAGGCATGCAGCAACCGGCAGGTGAGAATTATGCTGCAGCGCGTCATTCACATACTGCATACGGACCAATTTTTTGGGCGGTTTCCGTCGTGGTTGGGTAAGATACACGCCGTCGCCGTCGCGACGATCACATGAAGAGGCCTTACTGCGCCGGAGCAAGAATGACCGACACTGAGAAAGGTAGTGGCACCGAAGGTTGCCCGCCAGATCGCAAAACATCGTACGACTATGACGAACTGATTGCCTGCGCGCACGGCCAGTTGTTTGATCCGGATAGCGGCCGCCTGCCATTGCCGGACATGCTGATGACGGACCGTGTTAGCGTCATTCGCAACGACGGCGGCAAGTATGGCAAGGGCGAAATCGTCGCCGAACTCGATATCAATCCCGACCTGTGGTTTTTTAAATGTCACTTCGAAGGTGACCCTGTCATGCCTGGCTGTCTCGGGCTTGACGCATTGTGGCAGCTGGTTGGCTTTTTTCTGGTCTGGTCCGGGCACCTTGGCAAAGGCCGCGCGCTTGGCGTGGGCAAAGTAAAATTCAGCGGCCAGGTACTACCCAAGGCGAAGCTCGTTACGTTCCGGCTCGACATCAAGCGTTTGATTACCCGCAGGCTGGTGCTGGCAATTGCAGATGGCACAGTCGAAGTCGACGGCCGCGAAATATACGTGGCCGAAGATCTGCGGGTTGGTTTGTTCACGTCCACTGACGATTTTTAGGATTTACGAATGCGGCGAGTAGTAATTACCGGACTGGGCGTTGTTTCCTGCCTTGGCAATACACGCGAAGCGGTGCTTGAATCATTACGTGCCGGTCGCTCCGGCATCAGCGCAAATGAGTCCTTCAAAGAGATGGGCCTGCGCAGCCAGATCTCCGGCGGCATCGATCTTGATATTGGCGATTTCATCGATCGCAAGGTGCGGCGTTTCATGGGCGATGCCGCGGCGTACTCGTATATCGCAATGCAGCAGGCCATCGACGATTCCGGACTTAGTGAAGCGCAGGTATCGAATCCGCGCAGCGGCCTGATCGCTGCCTCGGGTGGCGCATCGAGTGCCAATATTGTAGCGAGTGCCGACATCCTGCGTGACAAAGGCGTTCGCCGAATCGGCCCGTACATGGTGCCGCGGACGATGGGCAGTACGGTTTCTGCCTGCCTTGCGACACCGTTCAAGATCAAGGGTGTTAACTATTCCATAACCTCTGCCTGTGCCACGAGTGCTCACTGTATTGGCGCTGCGATGGAACAGATTCAACTCGGCAAACAGGATGTTGTGTTTGCTGGTGGCGGCGAGGAAGAAGACTGGACCCTGGCCAGCCTGTTCGACGCGATGGGTGCGTTGTCGTCCAAGTACAACGATGCACCGGAAACAGCATCGCGTCCGTATGACGAAACCCGCGATGGCTTCGTTATTGCGGCTGGCGCCGGAATGGTAGTCGTTGAATCGCTGGAGCACGCCGAGGCACGTGGTGCGGATATTTATGCCGAGATCGTGGGTTATGGCGCCACCTCGGATGGTTACGACATGGTCGCGCCGTCAGGAGAGGGTGCCGTCCGCTGCATGCAGCTCGCACGTGAAACCGTGGACGGGCCGATCGATTACATCAATACCCACGGGACCAGTACGCCGGTGGGGGATACGAAAGAATTGCAGGCTATACGAGAAGTGTTCGGCACCGATATTCCTCGGTTCTCGTCGAGCAAGTCGATGTGCGGCCATTCGCTTGGTGCGACGGGCGTGCAGGAACTGATCCACTGCCTGCTGATGCTCAAGAACGATTTCATCGCGCCGTCGATTAATGTGGTCAACCGCGACCCGGAATTGGGCGATATGCCGTTAATCACCGAGCGCGTCGACAACGCCGGCATCCGTACGGCGATGTCCAACAGTTTCGGCTTTGGCGGCACCAATGCCACGCTGGTAATGCAACGGGGCTGACGCGGCAGCAGGCGATACACTCGACGCGCCCGCGCAAGAGGCGCACTAACGGCGGAACCCATGGAAACGATCAGCGAACACGCCGCGTTCGGCGGCAAGGTCGGCTTTTACCGGCACAACTCCGACGTCAATCATTGCAGCATGCAGTTTTCGGTGTTCACACCGGAGGCGGCAAAGAAACGGCCAGTGCCTGTTCTCACCTGGCTGTCCGGTCTGACCTGCACTGAAGAAACCTTCATGATCAAAAGCGGTGCGCAGCGAGTCGCGGCGGAGTTGGGACTAATGCTCGTATGCCCGGATACCAGCCCGCGTGGCGAGGGCGTTCCCGATGACCCACAGCAGGCGTACGACTTTGGACTTGGAGCCGGTTTCTACCTGAACGCAACGCAGGCACCGTGGAATCATCACTACCAGATGTACGACTACCTGACGCGCGAACTGCCGGAGCTCCTGTTTAGTGAGTTTCGTGGTGACGCAGGTCGCCAGGGAATATTCGGGCATTCGATGGGCGGTCATGGTGCGCTCACTATCGGCCTGAAAAACCCTGGCACGTATCGATCTGTTTCGGCGTTCGCACCTATTTGCAGCCCGATGAATTGTCCGTGGGGTCACAAGGCGCTGGGCAATTATCTTGGCGACGAGCGCGAGCGCTGGCGCGAGTACGACGCGACCGAAATCGTCAAAGATCTGCACGCGGTACCGGCATCGACTTTGCTTATCGACCAGGGGCTGGCGGATCAGTTTCTCGCGACCGAATTGAATCCGGACCTGTTCGAGGCCGCGTGCGCGGCGCGCGGCGTCAAACTTGAGCTGCGCCGGCACGATGGTTATGACCACGGTTATTATTTCATCGCCACGTTCGTGGAAGATCACCTGCGCCACCACGCCCGGATACTGAGCGGCTGAACGGACGTCATTGCCAATGAACGAGTTGCTGCTGCTGGCGCTGGCCATGCTGGCAACCGGCGCAGTCGGTGGTGTGCTGGCGGGCTTGTTTGGTATTGGCGGCGGCATTGTTATTGTGCCAGCGCTTGATGCAGCGCTTTCAGTGGTTGGTACGGATCCCGCTATTCGCATGCACGTCGCGGTGGCCACTTCGTTGGCAACCATCATTCCCACATCAGTCTCCTCGTCGCGCGCGCATCATCGACGCGCGGCCGTCGACTTCGACCTGGTGCGGCGCTGGGCGATATTTGTCTTGCTGGGTGCGCTGGCCGGTGCATGGATTGCGTCGCGTGTGCACAGCGATGTGCTGTCGCTGGTGTTCGCCATCATGGCGCTCATCATCGCGATCAAGATGTTGCTGCCACTGGATGGCAAGACTGTTGCCAATGACGTGCCGCGCGGTGTGGCTATCACCAGCGTGCCGTTCGCGATTGGCGGCATATCCAGCATGATGGGTATTGGTGGTGGCACTCTGAGCGTTGCCGCGCTGACCTTGCTGAATCAACCAATTCATCGCGCGGTCGGCACGGCTGCCTTGTTCGGTCTCGTTATCAGTTTGCCGGGTACGATAGGGTTTATCGTGACGGGCTTCGGAGATCCGCGATTGCCGCCTGGCAGTCTGGGTTTTGTGAACCTGATCGGATTCGCACTCATCGCGCCGACGACCTGGCTGCTGGCACCCGCTGGCGCGGCGCTTGCTCACCGCTTATCGCAACGGCAACTCAGCCTGATGTTTGGTGCATTCCTGTTGCTCGTATCGATACGCATGCTGAGCCGCGTGCTCTAGGCCAGAACTACTATGAGCCTCCAGCGAAAATTGGGTCTTAGCACTGTTCTCGCCGTTGTCATGGGCGACATGATCGGCTCCGGAATATTTTTTACGCCGGGCGAACTTGCGGCGGTCGCCAGTGCGGAATGGCAGGTGTATTTCTTTTGGGCGGTGTGCGGTCTGATTACCTTGTGCGGCGCCCTGACGCTCGCGGAACTGGCCGTTTTATTGCCACGCGCCGGTGTCGCCTATCATGCACTGACCGAAGCATTCGGGCCGTTTGCCGGTTTTATGCAGGCGTGGATCATGGTGCTCGTAAGCGGACCGGGAGCCATTGCAGGCGTTGCGATTTTGTTTGGCACATTCGCCGCTGACGCACTTGGCATGCCGGATGCGAGTGGGCTTTACCTTGCGGCGGGCGGTATCAGCGCGTTTGCGTTGATTAACCTGCTTGGCGTGGGTTGGGGCGGCACTGCGCAGATCATTGTGACCGTTGTTAAAGTTGTAGGCCTTGTAGCCTTGATCGGTGGCGCCTGGCTGCTTGCGGAACCGGTCGCTCAGGTAGCCGCAACAACTGCGAACATTGCCCCGGATGATTCACTTGTCGGCTTCCTGCGTTTTATCGGCATCGGCGTGTCGATAGTGTTGTTTACCTACGATGGCTGGATCGATGCCACGCATGTCGCAGGTGAAGTGCGTAACCCGAATCGAAATTTTCCACTGGCGATGGGCATTGGCGTGGTCTGCATTACGCTAATCTACCTTGCTGCAAATATTGCCTGGTTGTCCGTAGTGCCGCTTGCAGAGATGCGTGCGGACCCGGCCGGCGTTGCAACCCGGGTTGCAACGGCCGCATTCGGTGACAACGGAGCGGTATTGCTGGGTTATCTTGTTGGCATTTCAATTTTCGGCGCATTGGGCGGACTGATCCTGACCCTGCCGCGTCTCTATTACACTGCAGCGGCCGAATATCAGCCCTTGGCAAAGGGCACTGTGGCGGCGCCGTTCTTCAATGCGCTCGCGCATCTGTCACCGCGGACAGCCGTGCCGGCTGGCGCCATTCTCATGGCTGCCGGTATTTCGATTGGCGCGCTGTTTTTCTTTGGATCATTCACCCGAATCGTAACGTTCTTTGTAGTGCCTTTTCAGTTGATCAACATACTGATGGTTGGCGCGATTTTTCGCCTGCGTCCGCGTTTGTCGAATGCAGGTCAGTGGCGTTTGCCGTTGTACCCCTGGCCACCGCTGATTTTTATGTCCGTCATGTCGCTGTTCCTGGTCGCAGCGGTTATTTTCAATCCGCTGGATAGCCTGATCGGTGTTGCGATGACCCTGGCAGGCATACCGGTCTATCGCATGCTGGCTGCAAGGCGCAATTTAAGCCAGGAACCGACGGACACACCATCGCCAGACGGGCCAGCAGAATAACCATGAGTCGTTTTCGCGAGCGCTTTCCCGCGCACAAAGTCATCATTGGCGTGAGCCACTTGCCGCCGCTACCGGACTATCCGGAGTCGCCCGGCATTGACGTTGTATGCGCACATGCGCTCGCGGACCTTGAGGCGATGCTGGCGGCTGGCCTGGATGGCATTCTGTTGGAGAACGAGGGCGATAAGCCGCATAAGGTGCTGGCCAGCGACGCGACCGCCGATGCGATGCTTGCGGTAACCGAGGCCGCAATTGCACACCCTTCTGGATTTGAAACGGGCTGTGAAATCCTGTTGAACGACCCGCAGGCGTCGCTCAGGGTTGCAGCGGCAGCAGGTGCCGGTTTTATCCGCACCGATTACTTCGTTGATCGCATGTCACGCCCCGAATTTGGGGAGTTCGCGATCGATCCCGAAGCGCTGCTCGCTTTTCGTCGTGAACTGCAGGCAGACCGGGTTCTGATTCTTGCCGACATCCAGGTGAAGTACGCGACTATGCTTGAGCCGCGGCCATTGCGGGAATCCGCGCGACTCGCGGCGCTACTCGGTGCCGATGCGATTGTGGTCAGTGGTGATGCGACAGGCGACGCGCCAACCACAGCTGCGTTGTGCGAAGCGCGCGACGGTGTTCGTGAATCGGGACTCGACGTGCCGGTTATCATTGGTAGCGGGCTGGACCCTAGCAACGCGGCCAGTCTACTTGCGGACTGCGATGGCGCGATTGTGGGCACATCACTGATGGTCGACGCAAAGGTGCACGTTGCCAAAGCCAGGGCATTGGCCGCCGTAGTTGCGAAACTTCGATCATGAACGTTCTGTGCGTTGGCGATTGTGGTGTAGACCTCTACCAGCCTGCCGGCGAGCGCCGCGCCGGCGGTATCACCCTGAACTTTGCACTTGCTGCTCGCAAGTGCTTTTCGGAGAACGACCAGATTCATATCGTTGCACCTCTTGGTGACGATGAGAATGCAGCACTCGTTCGCGAGCGGCTGGTGGGTAGCGACATTCGTGCCGAATTCAGAGTCCTCGAGGGCAGGACGCCGGTGCAGGAAATAAAACTGGACGCGAACGGCGAGCGCCATTTCATCGGCTATCATGAAGGCGTGCTCGCCGATTTCCGTGTCGATAAAACATTGTTGGCAGCCTTGAAGGACGCTGAGTTGATCGCGATGCCGGCATTTCTGCAGAACCGGGATATGTTTCTGTCGATCGTGAATGCCGACTACCTTGCATTCACCGCTGTGGATTTCGCGGATTTCGCCGAACATCCGGATTTCGATCTGCTTGATTCCGTGTTGCAGCGGATTGACGTCGGGTTCTTCGGTTTACGTGCAGAGCAGTCTGACATTATTGCTCGCTTGCAAGTACTGGCAGCGGAGCGCGACGCCACGTTCGTCGTGACACTGGGCAGAGAAGGCTGTCGCGCGTTTCGCGGCGACACAACAGTTCTACACGCAGCACCCGAGGTCGCAACCGTTATTGACACGACCGGCGCAGGCGATGCGTTCGCCGCGGGCTTTCTGAGCCGCTACGGCCGAACACTGGATTTGCAGTTAGCGCTGACTCGCGGCACCCAGATGGCTGCGGAGGCACTGGGCCGACACGGCGCCAATTGACTGCTAAAAGTCACTGTCCTTGCCATTCTTGCATTATCGGGGCCTGTGAACGGCTGCCAGAACGATACTGGTATTTACTCGTATGGCACGGGGCCAGTGATCTATGCTTCCATCCCCGACAAAGTTCAATTCCAGCCTGAGTCAGGACATCGCGGAGTACCTAGTTGAAATTATCGCCTGCTGCTGCAGATAAATTACTGAGATCGACACTGGAGGCGATGATTGTTGTCAACGGCCAAGGTCACATCGTGTTCTTTAATCCAGGTGCCGAGCAGATATTCGGATATACCAGTGAGGAAATGCTGGGTAAGCCGATTGAAAGCCTGTTGCCGGAAGGCGCACGCGATAAACACGTCAGCTACCGTGAGAAGTACCGGGGGGCTCCGCATGCGCGCCCACTGGTATCCGGACTTAACCTGCAGGGGCGGCGCAAGAATGGCGACACCTTTGATGTAGAGATCGCGCTTACGCCATTGGAGAACGATGGCGAGAAGCTCGTGGCCAGCACGATTCGTGATGTTGATGGCGGCGACGCATCGGAGGCCTATTTCAGGCATCTACTTCAAGCGGCGCCTGATTCAATGATCATTGTCGATGAGAACGGGCGCATAGCCATTTCCAACGACCAGTCCGAGAAGATGTTTGGCTATAGCAGGGATGAGTTGCTCGGCAAGCCGATCGAAATGCTGTTACCGGAAGCAGTTCGCAAACAGCATGTCGGGCACCGCAAAAAATTCACGGATGATCCACGACTGCGCCCGATGGGTTTAGACATGGATTTACTCGCACGGCGTGCGGACGGTTCGCAGTTTCCGGTTGAGATCAGTCTTAGCCCGGTCAAAGGCGCTACCGGAAGCTTCGTTTCCAGCGTTATTCGTGACGTGACGGCACGCAGGGATATGGAATCCGAACTGATTACCGCGCGCCAGGCCGCAGAACGCGCGCACAAGGCCAATACTGCTTTCCTTGCCGCAGCCAGCCATGATTTACGACAGCCCGTGCAGGCCCTGAGCTTATTGACAGGTGCGTTGCGGCGCACCGTAAAAGATGAGCTTGCGCTGGAAATGATTGAGAGCCAGCAGCACTCGCTGGACGCGATGACGAATCTGTTGAATTCGCTGCTGGACATCAGTCGGCTGGATGCAGGAGCCATCAAGCCGGAGGTTGAAGAATTCCCGGTGCAGCGGCTGATTGATCGCTTGTCAGCGGAATTTACCCGACAGGCGCGGCAGAAGGGTTTGAGCTTCAATGCCAGGGCATGCAAGGCAGTCATCCGTAGTGATCCCAATCTTCTTAGTGAGATTATCCAAAATCTGGTTTCAAATTCGATTCGATACACCACTGTAGGTGAAGTGGTTCTTGAATGTCGTGTTGACGACCATTCCTTGCACATCGATATCACCGATACGGGTATCGGAATTGACAGCGCCGATCAGGAAGCGATTTTTCGGGAGTTTCACCAACTGAAAGACAGTGCCACATCGAGCGAAGGATTTGGCCTGGGCCTCGCTATAGTGCGACGTCTCGCTGAGTTGCTAGGGCACCCGGTTACTGTCTTATCTGAAAAGGGCGAAGGTTCGCGCTTCTCGGTTACCGTCCCGTTGGTCAATGATTCGGATGCGCCGACAGTCGGCGAAACAAAAATAACAGCGAGCAGCACCAATACGGCTGCTTCAGAACTCATTCTGCTGATAGAGGATGACCGCAGCGTCGCAGCTGCCTGGTCGATGCTGTTACGCGCAGAAGGTTACCAGGTTGTTACGGCTGACAGCGTAAGCAGCGCAGAGCAAGCCATCGCGGCCCTGGAACAGCCACCCGCATTGATAATAACGGATTACCATCTAATCGATGGTTCAACAGGCGTGCAGGCAGTGGCCGCGGTTCGGCAGTCGTTCAACACCGAGCTGCCCGCGTTCATCGTGAGCGGCGATACGTCCAAAGTGGTCGATGACGCGCGCCGCGTCAGTAACAGCATGTTGCTCAGCAAGCCGGTCAATACCGACGAACTCCTTGAACACGCGCGCCACACAATTCGGTCCGGCACCATCAAAACTGACTAGGCGACACTATACGTGTAGCTACGTATAGCATCGAGTGGCGCATCTGGCATTGTTGCAGCATCTTTTTGTAACTGTCGAACGGTGTGCCAATCATGCCTTGCCCGGTACTCAGGCGCGTATCCGTTCTTGTCATTTCTGCGTATGCGGGCATCGCACAGCTGTCGCTCGCAGATGAAAGCGCGGTGTCGGCTGAACGCCCTGCTGACGAGATCGTTGTCGTCGCGAACAAGAGCGCCAGGAGCGTTCGGGAGGTTGCCGCACACGTAACCGTCGTCAACCGGGAGCAACTGGCAGCCGATATCGCGGTATCCGCCGCCGACATTTTTCGCTACACACCTGGCATAGACAGCGAAGAGAGTGGAACCCGCTTCGGTAGCGAAGGCATTACCATTCGCGGCATTGGCGGTAATCGCGTTGCAATGATTCTGGACGGCGTGCCACTACCGGAGCAATTTTCGGTAGGTAGTTTCTCCAATGCCACGCGGGATTTTCTCAACGCCGGCTTGCTGCAGCGGATCGAAGTTCTGCACGGCCCCGGCTCGGCGCTCTATGGCAGCAACGCAATAGGCGGTGTGGTCGCCGCTACAACTCCGGACCCGGCAACCGTGGCCGGCCGTAGCGGGACAGGCGGCGAACTTGGCTACCTGCAGCACGATGCAGACCGCAGCGAGCATGGCATCGGCCTGGCAGCACTGAGCAACAAGCAATGGGGTGTCTTGCTGGGCGCAAGCTACCGCGACGGTGCCGAAATGTCCTCCGCGCTGGCGCCACGCATCGATCAGCGCGACTACCAGCGCCGTTCTGCATTGGTGAAGTTGAAGTTCGATAGCGCAGCAACCGGCAGCTGGGGCCTGAATATGATCCATCAGGATTCAGCGACGGATTCTGAGCTGGTTTCGTTCCTGGGGGTTGGTCGTTTCCGCAGTACAACAGCATTGCACGGCGATGACCGCAATCGAATGCAACTACTTAGCGGCACCTGGGAGTTCGGTAGTGGCGAACAGTGGTTCGACGATGGCGTGTTGCGCATCTATCAGCAATCGTCATGGACGCAGCAGAAAACACTCGATGAAAGGGCGAGTGCAAGCCGGCCTGTAGCAATAAACCGGCTCTTCGAATTCAAACAAAGCGTCCGCGGCGGCGAGCTTGTTCTGCACCGCCAGCTTGAGACTGGCGATACTCAACACCGGTTGAGTGCTGGCATTGAGTATCGGGAACAATCGACTGAGGAGTTTCGCGACGGGCTGGAAACAGGCCTCGTCGATGGTGTTGCCAGCAGCGTAATTCTCGGTGAGGCATTCCCGTTACGTGATTTTCCAAACAGTGAAACCAGCGAATGGGGTCTGTTCGCAGAAGATACGCTGCGTATTGGCAATTGGACATTCCTGGCTGGCGTGCGTATGGATCGGTACAAATTGCGACCGCTTGACGACGCTGTTTTCGCCGAAGACTACCCATTCATCACGCCGGTGCCGATCAGCGAGGCGGATCTTTCACCCAAGCTGGCGGTAACGTATCGGCACGGTGATCGCATGGATTTGTACCTGCAATACGCCCAGGGATTCCGTGCGCCGCCTTATGCTGACGCTAATATCGGCCTTGAGTTGCCGGTGTTCAATATTCGCGCAGTTCCTAATCCGGAACTCCGTTCCGAACACTCGGCCGGTATCGAGGCGGGGATCCGCTGGCAGGGCGAGTGGCTGCAACTGCATGTCGCGTGGTTTCGCACAGACTACGAAGATTTTATCGAATCGCGTGTCCGTATCGGTACTGATCCTGACAGCGGCCGCATTTTGTTCCAGGCACGCAACCTGCGCGAGGCCAGAATCGATGGCATTGAGGCTGGCTGGGAGCTGGCGCTGCCGGCGGATATCCAGCTCGACGGCTCCCTGTACCGCGCACGTGGAGAAAATCGCGAGAGCGGCACTTACCTGAACTCTGTCGGTCCGGCTCAGGCAGTGCTTGGAGTCAGCTGGCAACCGCTCGACCGCGCCTACAGCGCGCGATTACAAGTGACGGCAACGGAGGCCTGGGAGCGCCGTGATGAAACAGTCGCGGCTTTGTTCAAGCCCCCTGGTCATATCGTACTCGATCTATACGGATCCCGGACTGTTGGTGAGCACCTGACGTTACGTGCCGGTGTCAGAAATATCCTGGACAGGACCTGGTGGAATTGGTCCAGCGTACGCGGCTTGTCGCCGGATGACGTACTCATACCTTACGTTGCACAACCCGGACGAAATTTCGGCCTAAGCGCCCATTACAGCTGGTAACAGACTTTTGCGGGAGTAGTAAATGAATAGTGGCAAGAATCAATCGATCACGAAAGCCGCTGTATTGTCGTGGCTGTGCGTTATCGCAACTGTCGTTAGCGTGAGCGAGGCGGCCGCACAGTCGCCCACGGCAGTCCATGATGCGGAAGTTGCTCAGGGCTCGGCACTGGAGGACGTCCTTGCCTACGGAAAAGAAATCTACCTCGCAAATTGTGCGGCCTGTCACCAGCCGAACGGCGAAGGGCTGGCAGGCGCATTTCCACCGCTGGCCAAGTCGGATTTTCTGGACGGCGGGCGCACTGATGTACTGACCGCAGCACTGTTCGGCCTATCGGGTGCGTTAACGGTCAATGGCAAAGAATACAACGGTGTAATGCCAAGTATGGCGCATCTGAACGATACGGACCTGGCTGCAGCGGTGTCCTACGTGTTTAGTGCCTGGGGCAATAATTACCCGGCGGTCAGCGTTGCTGAGGTGGCGGCGTTGCGGGCTGAGCTTGGCCAGCAAGACCGTGCCGGCGGTGAGCCGCACACCAGTACAACCGCAAGTGAAATGCGTTACCAGGGTGCACCGCTGGCCTTGCCGGCCGAGGACGCTCACGGTGTCGTGAATCCGGATGGTGTCGCCATGACCCAGGACGAGTACAACATTGCAACGCGCCTGTATTTCCAGCGCTGCGCGGGCTGTCATGGTGTGCTGCGTAAGGGCGCTACTGGCAAGCCGTTAACACCGGACATCACGTCGCCCAAGGGTACGGAGTATCTGCGTGCGTTGATCACCTATGGTTCCCCGGCAGGCATGCCGAACTGGGGGAGCTCCGGCGAACTGACTGCCGAGGAGATCGATATCATGGCGCGTTTCCTGCAGCAGGAGCCGCCGGAACCACCTGAGTTCGGAATGGCCGAAATGCGCGCTAGCTGGGATCTGCGAATCAAGCCTGAAGATCGTCCGACCAGTCCGCAGCACAATCGCAATATCGAGAACTTCTTCGCTGTCACTTTGCGTGATGCAGGGCAGGTAGCAATTATCGATGGTGATACCAAGGAAGTTATCAGTATTTTGCCAACGGGCTATGCGGTGCATATCTCGCGACCCAGTGCATCGGGCCGCTACGTCTTCACAATTGGCCGCGACGGCAAGGTCGATATGATCGACCTGTGGATGAAAAAGCCGACCATAGTTGCCGAGATCAAGGTAGGCCTCGAGGCGCGTTCCGTCGAGACCTCGAAGTATCGCGGATATGAAGACAAGCTGGCGATTGCCGGTGCGTACTGGCCACCGCAGTTCACCATCATGGATGGCGATACGCTTGAGCCGATAAAGATCGTCTCGACCCGGGGTATGACAGTGGATACCCAGGAATACCATCCGGAACCGCGCGTCGCAGCCATTGTTGCTTCGCACGAACATCCGGAGTTCATCGTCAATGTAAAGGAGACCGGCCACATACTGCTGGTCAACTACGAAGACATGAACGCGCTGACCATAACCGACATCGAAGCCGCACGCTTTTTGCATGACGGCGGCTGGGATCGCAGCAAGCGCTACTTCATGACGGCGGCCAATCAATCGGACAAGATCGCAGTAGTGGATTCCCGCGACCGCGAGCTCGAAGCTCTAATTGACGTGGAAAAAATCCCGCACCCGGGTCGCGGCGCGAACATTGATGACCCGACGTATGGGCCCGTTTGGGTTACGAGTGCGCTCGGCAATGCAAACGTTACGTTTCTTGGCACCGACCCGGAAGGGCACCCTGACAATGCCTGGAAGGTTGTGCGCGTGCTGCAAGGCATGGGCGGTGGCTCATTGTTTGTGAAATCGCATCCGACATCCCGCAATTTGTGGGTGGATGCGCCGCTGAACCCGGATGAGTCTTTATCTCAAAGCGTAGCCGTGTTCGACATTGACAACCTCGATGCGGGCTTTGAAGTATTGCCAATCGCTGCCTGGGCAGAACTTGGGCCCGGCCCCAAGCGTGTTGTGCAACCGGAATACAACCGTGCCGGTGATGAAGTCTGGTTTTCGGTCTGGAGCGGGCAGGAAGAAGAATCTGCATTGGTTATCGTTGACGATCGTACCCGCAAACTGAAGCATGTCATCAAGGGGCCGGACATCGTCACCCCTACCGGCAAATTCAATATCTTCAATACCATAAATGATGTCTATTGATCGGTGGCGGATGTGCGGTACTGACGGCGGCGCAACGTGGCCTCGACTTCGGCGAATCGTTGCACTCGGGGTTGCGCTGTTATTCAGTACCGCTCCTGCAAGCGCAGGAGATGCGATAGCCGACGCGCTAAGCGGAGGCAAGACGGCTCTGGAGTTGCGCTACCGGTTCGAGTTTGTGGATCAGGGTGGCTTTGACCGCAATGCCGAGGCGTCAACGGCAAGACTTAGGCTGAATTACCGCAGTGCAGACGTTCACGGGCTGAGCGCTTTTGCCGAGTTCGATTACGTGGCTGAAGTGCTGGCAGACGACTTCAATAGTGGCGGCGGCACGAGTCCGGGCCGAACGGCGTACCCCGTCGTTGCGGATCCACATGGTCCCGATCTCAATCAGCTTTACCTGGACTATCAGCATGGCGAGAATTTACGGGTCCGTGTTGGTCGCCAACGCATCCTGCTGGACAATCAACGATTCGTAGGCGGTGTTGGCTGGCGTCAGAACGAGCAAACCTACAATGGCTTAAGCGTGGGCTACCGGCCTGGCGATCGCTATTATCTGCAGCTTGCCCACCTCGTTCGGGTTGACCGAATTTTCGGTGATCGCTCGGCCGATGGACGGCACGATGTGTCTGTCCAGCTTCTCAATCTGGCCGTAAAGCTCAATCAGAACTGGTCGCTAAGCCCCTATGCTTACCTCATTGACAACGACGACGTACCGGCATTCTCAACAACAACACTCGGCGCACGCGTACAAGGCAAGTTATCCGTTAGCGGTAAGGAACTAAGCCTGACGGCCGACCTGGCCACCCAGGAGGAAATGGCAGCAGCCCCCGTGGACTATCGGGCAGGCTATTTGCGCCTCGACGCCGCTCTGGCAATATCAGACTCACTCAAATTGGGTGCAGGCCTTGAGCTGCTGGGAGGCGACAACACGGACGCCGGCAAGGCGTTTCGTACGCCACTCGCAACGTTGCATGCGTTTCAGGGATGGGCGGATCAGTTTTTGGCAACTCCCGACGCGGGCATCGAAGATCGCTTTCTGACGGTGCACTTTAAGCATGGCGCGTGGTCCGTTGATGCAATAGGACACGATTTCAAGGCAGAGTCGGGGAGCCGCCAGTGGGGACGTGAGGTTGATCTGTCGATTGGTCGTTCCTTCCGACAGCGCTATCACTTCTTGTTCAAGTTGGCGTCGTTTAATGCGACGGATGCCAGTATGCGCGACGCCCGCAAATTCTGGTTGCAGATCGGCGCAATGTTCTGACGTCTATTGCTTAGCCACACTGTTAACATCCAAAAAAAAGCCCGAACCAATGGTCCGGGCAATCGCCACCGGGGCGAAGTTGCTCAGGCGGCTTGCTCGTTCGGTTGGAGAATCTCCTGCGGCGTGTGAAACCAGTCAGGTTTGACGATAAGCAAGTCGCAAGGCAGGTGATCCAGCGTCCGCTCCGCGGTGGCACCGATAAACAGTCTTTTCCAGCGATTACGGGCGACCGCACCCATGACCACCACGGCCGCATTCCGCTCAATGGCCAGTGCCGCTAGTTCTTCATGCGTGCGGCCGGAAACCAGGTGGGTATGGTCATCCCGAATGCCATGATAGGCCGCAACATCATGGAAACGCTTGCCGTGTTGTTCGCGCATTTGCTTTTCGATTTCCTGCAGTGGCAGTGATACCGGCAAGTACGCGTTTGCGGCCGTTGTCGCGATCGCAACGCGCGGATCGTATGAGTGGAAAGCGCGGACATCGCCATCGCAGTTCCCAGCGAGCAGCTTGCTGGTCAGGATGATCTCGTCATCAAGCGCTGCCGGCTTGTCGTTCTGGTTCATCGGGTCGATGGCGGCGATAAACAGTGGTTGTTTGGGGAATTCACGCGGCTTGACGAGCCACAGTGGTGCTTCGCAAGTGCGTATGAGCTGCCAATCAGTGTTACTGAGCAATACTCGCGCGGCCGCCGAATGATAATGCGTGTCCTTGACTATCAGGTCAGCCTTGCTGGACTTGGCATGCCGGACAATACCTTCGTGGAGCGGATGATCCCAAACCGCGTTGACACTCACGTTCAAGCCTTTCTTTCGCAATGGCTCGGCCATCGACTCCAACTGTTTCTGCTGTTCTTCAATGACTTCCTGCCGCGCCTTTTTGAGAGAGCCGGAATCGAAGAACCGGTCTCCGCTAAGAAACTCGTTGTAGAAGCAGATCAGGAGTTCAAGATCAGCATGATTGCAACTCGCAAGCCAGGCAGAACGCTCAAGGGCGTGCTGTTCTTTGCTCGTCGGATCAACAACGCACAAGATCCGCTTAATCTTTTTCATGGGAACGCCTCTTCTTATGGTTTCACATTATTACCAGCTGGTAATAATGTGAAACTACGCTTCAAACCCAGTGGGGCCAATACGTCATCGTGCGTAATGAATAGCGGAAACTACGTACACCGCGGCGGCGGAAAGCGGGTTGCGGATAATACGGATATGCTCGATCTCACTTTCAGGTTGTACTTGCGCCAACAAGAATGACGAGGAGGTGGTCCATGATGGCAGCTAGTTCCAGTAACTCGCGCGTGCGCTTGCTGCACATGAAAACGGAATTGGAGGGCAGGCTGGAGCGTATTCACAAGAACCTGATCCGCCGACTTGACGCCGATTCAAAAGAACGCGCTAAAGAGATGGAAGACCACGATGTCGTTGACGCGCTGGGCAACGAAGCGGTTGGTGAGCTGATGCTGATTCACGCATCACTGCAACGCCTGGACCGCGGTACTTACGGGCGCTGTGAGCGCTGTAGCGAACTGATTAGCGAGCAACGGCTCAATGCATGCCCGTACGCGGCTACGTGTATTGACTGTGCGAACGACCAGGCACGAATACCCGCCGACCGTTAGTTAGATTGTCAGACACATCCGTACTAGCTCAGCCAGCGAGCGGGCTTCCATTTTTTCCATGACCCGTGCGCGATGTATCTCGACGGTTCGCTGGCTGACGCCGAGTTCGTGCGCGATTATTTTATTGGGCTGGCCGCGGACCACAAGCTCGAGTACTTCACGCTCCCGTTTGGTCAACCGGTCTAAGCGTTCCGTGACCTGTTGTAACTGGGACCGTTCGCGCTGTGCAGTGTCGTCGGTCTGCATGGCGGCCGCAATTCGGTCCAGTAACTCCTGATCGCGAAACGGCTTTTCAATAAAGTCAAAGGCGCCCTTCTGCATTGCTTCGACGGCCATGGAAATATCGCCAAACCCTGTTACAAAAATTATGGGCAATATGCTGTCGAGCTCGTCCAGTTTTTCACGCAGCTCGAGCCCGCTGATGCCGGGCATACGAATATCCAGTACCAGGCAGCCACGCCATTCCGCCGAGTATTTGTCGAGCAGGGCATTCGCCGAGTCGAATATTCGGCATGGCAAGCCCACAGACTTCAGCAACAACTCCATAGCGTTTCTGATCGCTTGATCATCGTCAACAATATATACAGTCGGCGTCGAGGTATTCATAGTGGCCATATTATGCACGATTGCTATCTCGTGTGGTGTAGCTGGCATAAATCATGTCAGGAATTGGTTCGGCATTATTTGTTTCGAGCAACCGTGGTCATTGCGTTCCGCTTGTGGAAAGTACTTACAGACAGCTCGGTGCCGTGATGGATATGCTGTAGCTGCGGTAGATTGAGACTGTGCTGCGGTCGTGAATTGTACGGCAGTCACCCGCTCTGCCGGTTTTTAAATACAAGACATTCCTGAGGGGACTGAAATGCAACAAATCTGTAGGTTACTGGCTATTGGTATGGTCCTTGCGTTCCTCGCAGCCTGCGACGGCGGCATTGCCCCGCAGCAACAGATCGTACTGCCGGAAGGCGATGCAACCAAAGGCCAGCAAGCGTTCGCTGCGCTGCAATGCACCGCCTGCCATTCCGTTCGCGGTGTGGAGTTACCACTGCCTACTGAACTGGGTCCGGTCAAGCTGGTTCTTGGCGGTAAAGTCTCAAAGGTCAAGTCCTACGGCGAACTCGTTACCTCGGTCATCAATCCATCGCATCGATTGGCGCGGAATATCATGAAGCAGGAAATTGCCATTGAGGGCGAATCGATAATGCCAATTTTCAATGACGTCATGACCGTGACCCAGCTGGTGGACATCGTGGCGTTCCTGCAGCC